>NZ_JBIKSG010000013.1:0-23928 GCF_044348745.1 Candidatus Planktophila sp. | reverse complement strand
TTGATTTGAATCAGCCAATGGCAGATGTGTTAGCCCAACTCTCACAGCACCCTGTTAAGACCCGACTTTCACTCACTGGCACCTTAGTTGTGGCCCGAGACCTTGCCCACGCCAAGATCAAAGCGCTTATGGATGAGGGCAAACCAATGCCTGAATACTTAAAGAATTACGCTGTTTATTACGCAGGACCGGCTAAGACCCCTGAAGGGTATGCATCTGGTTCCTTTGGTCCAACAACTGCCGGTCGCATGGATTCTTATGTGGACTATTTCCAAGCCAATGGTGGATCTATGGTGATGCTTGCAAAAGGCAATCGCTCAAAGGCCGTCACTGATGCCTGCAAAAGCAATGGTGGTTTCTATCTCGGATCAATCGGTGGACCAGCAGCCCGTCTTGCTCAAGACTGCATTAAAAAAGTTGAGGTCTTAGATTTTGAAGAGTTAGGGATGGAAGCTGTCTGGAAGATTGATGTAGTTGATTTCCCAGCCTTCATCGTGGTTGATGACAAGGGAAATGATTTCTTTGCCTCAACTAGCAAGCCTCTAACAATAAATGTGAGACCTGAAAACTAATTATTAACTCAGGGCTTAGTAGAAATTACTGCGCTTGTGTTTTGCTAGCGCCTTGCATGGTGTCTCATATCTGATGCTGATATAGCGAAGACCCCAGCGAATCTGTGTCACTGGATTTGTGCGCCAATCTGTTGAAACCACATTCATCTTGCTGGCAGGTAACGCCTGGGCAATTCCGTGAGCACCTGAACTCTTATTGCGAGCCTTGTAGTTCCAGTTACTTTCCTTAGTCCACAAGGTGTTAAGGCATGTGTACTCTTTTTCGCTAAATCCATATTCATCCAGCAAAATTGATTTTGCCACCTTCTTGGCACCTAGTGGGGTGCGGGCTAACTCGACCTGGCGGCTAACCGTTGAAACCAAGGCGATCTCAGAAGAGAAAATGGCACCTGCTGCAATCGCAGATAAGTCATCCTCGTTAAACAACTGGGTCGCCGACTCAATCGGCTCGACAATCGCTGAAATCTTGCTCACATCTAGAACAACCTCGGAAGGAGTTGCAAGCTCTAGGGCGTTTGCCGTTGGAAGAATCGTTACGACTAGTAGCAAGGCGGCGGTTGCCCCCCAGATCGTTACTGACTTTTTCGAGCTTTTTGGTTGAGCTGTCTTCACGTTCTGTTCTCCTTCCGTTCATCTCTAACCCTCGGATCCTCACCCGCGGTCTTTGCCCATAGTTCATAAGCCTCAAATGAGGCTCTGATACTCAAGGGGAATGCCTTTATGGTGCGGTAGTTAGGGCTCATCGGCAAATCAAAGCCTGCGGGAGTCGTAAATTCTCAGGATCAAGTCAGCCTGTGGATAGGTAAAACCGCAGGTCAGAAAGGGGAATGTCCGAATTGCACCATTTGTGACTGTGACATTGTTTTTAGCCGCTTTTTTCGGGCCGATGTGCTTGCACTGAAGCAGATTTAGAAACTAATTACCGACAGGGCCCTCCAGCAATTCTGTTACTAGTGCAGCGATCGGCGAGCGCTCGCTCCGGGTCAAGGTGACGTGGGCAAAGAGTTCATGCCCCTTCAAAGTTTCCACCACCGCGACCACACCATCATGGCGACCGACCCGAAGGTTGTCTCGCTGGGCAACGTCGTGGGTCAAGATGACTCGAGATGCTTGGCCAATTCTAGAAAGCACCGTCAACAAGACGCCTCGTTCTAAGGATTGGGCCTCATCCACGATTACAAAGGAGTCATGGAGTGAGCGACCACGGATGTGGGTCAGTGGCAAAACCTCAATGAGCCCTCGGTCGATGATTTCATCGATTACTGGTTGACTCACAAGTGCGCCCAAAGTATCAAAAACCGCCTGGGCCCACGGCGACATCTTCTCCCCTTCAGATCCTGGCAAGTAGCCAAGCTCTTGACCGCCGACTGGATAGAGCGGGCGGAAGATAACAACCTTTTTGTGAAGACGCTTTTCCATAACCGCTTCAAGTCCGGCGCACAATGCCAGGGCTGACTTTCCAGTTCCGGCCCGGCCACCTAATGAAACAATTCCAATGGACTCGTCAAGAAGAAGATCTAGAGCAATTCGCTGCTCAGCGCTTCGGCCATGTAATCCAAAAGCTTGGCGATCACCACGAACTAACTTTAAGCGTTTGTCTGAGGTGACTCGGGCGAGCGCGCTTCCTTTTTCGGAGTGAAGAACAATGCCGGTGTGGACAGGAAGTTGGTGGGCAGATTCATGGTCTGCATAATCACTGGCATATAAATCATCAATCACACTATGGCTGACATCGACCTCTTCAATTCCAGTCCAGCCGCTATTGGAAACGAGTTCGGCCAAATACTCCTGAGCTTCAACGCCAACAGAAGATGCTTTGACTCGAAGTGGCAGGTCCTTGGTCACAAGGATCACGTCCTTGCCATCTGACATCAGGTTTTTCGAGATCGCCAGAATCCGAGAATCATTAGTGCCATCTCGCAAGAAACCATGTGGCAAGGTTGAAAGATCGGTGTGGTTAAGTTCAACAGAAAGGGTGCCACCCTCTGGAGTAATTGTTAGCGCTTTATCAAGGCGGCCATGGCTCACCCGCAAATCATCAAGGGCTCGAAGGGCTGCTCGGGCAAAGTAACCCAGCTCTGGGTGGTCTCTTTTTGTCTCTAGCTCGCCAATTACTGCGATTGGAATAATGACTTCATGTTCGGCAAATCTATAAAGCGCCCCGGGGTCTGCGAGCAAAACACTGGTATCTAAAACAAAGGTTTTCTTAGCTTTTTGACCTTTTGCAGCCAATGCTTGCTCCTAGATTTAATTGTTCTCGCAGGGTGTGCTTCGGACAAATAAAAGGTAGAACTGAGAAGTGGAATTTTTGTGCAGACACGCTAAGAGACAAAGTTAATTTTAGGGTGCGATTTATGAACCGAATCGGCGCTTTCTCACAGAGTAAGAACGCAAGGCACGCAAGAAATCTACTCTTCGAAAATCAGGCCAATAGGCCTCACAAAAATAGAATTCCGACAAAGCACTTTGCCATAACAAGAAGCCACCGAGTCTTTGTTCACCAGATGTGCGGATCAACAATTCAGGGTCTGGCTGGCCGGCGGTATATAAGTACTTTGAAATATCTTCGATACTTAACTTGGCGGCAGCATCAACAAGAGAATGGCCAGCGGCAACCTCTTCGCCCATATAGCTCTTAACAGCATCAACTATTTCGCGGCGACCCCCATAGCTAATGGCCACATTGACTTCAACCCCATCACTTCGAATCGGCTTAAGGGCTGCCAATTTTTCTGCCAACCAGGTTGGCAAGAGATCTAATGCTCCCACTGCTTTTATGTTCCAACGTCCTGTGGCAGCTAATTCATCCACGGTCTTGCCAATTATTGTGAGCAGATCATCAATCTCTTCTTGCGATCTCTTGAAATTATCTGTCGATAGCAACCACAGGGTCACCACCTTCACATCAGACTCTTCGCACCACCCCAAGAACTCAATGATTTTGCTGGCACCGGCTTTATGGCCATGTGGATCATTAACCGTTGGATTTGATTTGGCCCATCGTCGATTGCCATCCAGGATCACACCCACGTGATGCGGTGTCTTTGAAAAATCTAAAGATCGAACTAAACGCCTCTCATAGAGCGGGTATAGAAGCGACTTTATGAATTTACGAATACTGGCGAACAACTCTGCGCTCCGCGGCAAATGATGCAATTGGCAAAGTGCCGGCAAGAATTAGCCAGAGCATCTTTTTGTAGTTCCAACGTGCCTTTGTTGCAAATTGAATAGCGGTCAATACATAAGCTGCATAAACCCAGCCGTGGACAAAAGGAATCCACTCGACTTTGGACTTCCAATCCTCATTATTGAGTAAATATGCCACTGGCAGATCTACAAACCACAACAGCAGTGACATCACACCGGCGACGAGCGCCATAACCCTAAATCTCTTGATAGCACCGCTCATGGGGTAACTCTACGACGATAGAAGGGCAGATAGAGCACAACCCCTGCCATCAGCCACCAGATCACAACGTAGGAAAGGTGCTGCCAGTAAAAACCAGGGATTTTGGAGGTCAGCTTTTCAGGTGTGACTCTGGTGCGCTCTAGGGGTCCTGTTCGGATTGATTCTTTGCTAGCAAGTACATATCCGTCATACAAATCTAGATTGGTAAGGGATGTGACTACTGCGCTATCTAGTCGGGATATAACACCTGCACTATTTTCGGCACGATCTTCATATTGGCTTGCCACCAATAAACCTTCCACATCAATGATCATCGATTGCTGGATGTCTGGATTGAGCAAACGCTCTGACCATAATCCTCGAACAACCAAGATTGCCGATTGAGTTCCAACTTGTAAAAGTGCAACCTCCCAATCTGATTGCTCTCCATTGCCATCGACTTGATTAGGAGCTCTAAAGTTTGCGATGTAATACCCTGAAACAGAAACTGTTGTGTTTAGCGCTGTTGCAGGAATTGGTTCACGAGGTGAAGTTACTGACTCTAAAGAAACAACAGTGGTATCGATTGTTGTGGCAACCTTCAAACTCTCTTTAAGGTCTGCAGCTCGTTGTAACTGCCAGAACCCCAGTCCAACAAACAAACCAGCAACCAATAAGACTGCAAGGGCTTGAAATACCTTAGTAAGAAAATTACTTGGTTGAGTCATCGCTTCGATCTACACCCATGAAACGCTTATAAAAACTCCGCATCAAAAGTGCAAAAGCAATGACCAGCACAGTAATGGTCAAGGAACCTGCAGCGCCCATATCAATGTCTTTAGTCATGCCATAATCATCCCATGCAATCGGCAGAGCCGTTCAACTACAACGACCGTTACGGCCTTAAAAAGGGGCGTAGTTGGATTGCAGTTGCCCTCATCACCGCAGTTATTGGTGTTGGCTGGATTACATGGGCAGGTTTGTATCACTCAAACCCTTCCATCCGCGTTCTCTTGATTTCCTTTACCGTCGATAGCGATCGAGCAGTAAGCGTTAGATATTCCGTTGACCGTGAAGATCCCAAGTCAGCAACAATCTGCACCGTAATTGCCCGTGATTTCTATAAGAATATTGTTGGACAAATAGATGAAGAGATACCTGCTGGTGAGCCAAAAGTTGAACTGGTCAGTGTTGTTCCTACGCGTAGTCAGGCCGTCAATGCTGATGTCTCAAGTTGTCGGCCCAAGTAAGTAACCAGTACCTTTACGCCTTATGACACAGACATGGCTTACTCAAGAGGCAGCAGATCGCTTGCGTGCTGAGCTGACCCAACTTGAAGGCCCTGGACGCAAAGAAGTCACTGCAAAGATTGAAGCAGCGCGTGCTGAAGGTGACCTCAAGGAAAACGGTGGCTACCACGCTGCGCGTGATGAGCAAGGCAAGATGGAAGCTCGTATTCGTCAACTCAAGCAAATGCTTGAAAATGCCCACATCGGAACACCGCCAGTAAGTGCTGACGGAAAAGTTGGTGCAGGAATGGTTGTCACTGCGATCATCGCGGGAGATGAAATGAAGTTTCTGATCGGCTCACGTGAGATTTCATCTGGCGATCTAGATGTCTATAGCGAAAAGTCACCTCTTGGTGCTGCGGTACTAAATCAAGAAATCGGTGCAAAGGTTTCTTACACAGCACCAAATGGTCGCGAAATCTCAGTTGAGATTTTAGCCGCCGAGTTTTATGCCTAAACGATATTGTGAAAAGTTGTTCAACTAAGTTCTGGCAATCCTTACTGATCCAAAGTGATCAGGCACTTTCAAATAAGGAACTTGGTGGTAGCGGATGTCCTCTGTTGTCACTTTCCAATTAAGCCCGGAATTTAGAATCACTTCAAGAAAGACTCTGGCCTCAATCTCTGCGATGTGATTACCCAGGCAGGTGTGTGGGCCAAATCCAAAGCTAAGGTGTGGGTTTCGCCCACGGTTGAAATCTATTTCAAAGGGATTTGAATAGACCGTTTCATCAAAGTTGCCGGAAATGAAACTCATTCCAACGTATCGGTCATCTGGCAGATTTGTATTCGAGCTTTCTGGCACAACCGTTCTATTCATGGCTGGCAGCGGAGAAAGAAAGCGCAAAAACTCCTGAATAGCTGGTGCTATCAACTCTGGATTTGAGCGAAGTAATTCAAGATCTTCACCCTTGTGGCCAAAGTGCCACATGATTCCAGTAAAAAGCTTCACAACGGTGTCACGGCCACCTGCCAACATCACGCCAGCAATGCCTCGAAATTCAGCCGCTGATACCTGTTGTCCTTCAATTTCAAGATAGGCAATCTGACTCCAGATGTCGTCTTTGCTTTTTGTTAGCGCTTCTTCATAGATTGCATCGAGATAACGATGCAAAACCTTGCCATCGCGCTCTACTGACTCAGCTGTCCAAACATCAGGTCCCCATGAAATCCACTCTTCAACATCTTGGGGGCGGTTATAGATAACTCCAAGATTCTTCATTACTAATGGCAGAGAAAGGTGTTGTCCAACCTCGAGATTTTCGTGATTGAAAAAATCAGTGATGAGATTTTCTGTGTTTTTTCTAAATTGCGGGACCAATAACTCAATTGTTGGTTTAACAAAGTATGGTGCTAACGCCGCTCGATAGAGATGGTGTCTTGGAGGATCAACCTCAAGAGGTAATTGGCGATAATCGCGAACATCTGAATCACCTTGCAGATCAGATGAATAAGTCTGTGTGTCTCGTAATGCTTCCCGAACGGCTTTATGGCCGACTATAGTTTTACTTGCTTTAGGGTAGAAAACTGACACGGGTAGAGGGTAAATACCTTTTGCTCTATTTACAAGGAGAATCATGGGTAGCTTTCGTGCAGTAGCGGTGTTTCCTCACATTGATGCATCTAATTTTGACCAATTCTGCGCACTAGCTACTCAAATGATGGAAGTCATTCGTAAACAGGATTCCATTCTTAGGTATGACATGTTTTTTAGCGACAACAACTCTCGGTGCACAGTTCTTGAGGAGTTTGTCAGCCCAGAAGGCGTGTTTGAGCACGTGAAGGCAAATGCTGCTTTGCTTGAGCAAATGACCAAATTAGGCGGAAAAATAGAGGGAAATATCTTTCCAATTGATCAAGAAGGTACTGCTCTAGAAGAAATCAGGAGCAATTGGGACTCTAGATTCCACAATTACTTCCTTGGTAAGAATTAGCTAGAGAAGTTCTTATATTTTCTAATGCTCAGTGGAATAAAGATAACCATCAATAGCACCATATAGAACAGTGATGTTTCAAGTGGATATTGGCTTGGCCAAGAATTAGCAGTTGCTCCAAAACTATTTTCGAGACCAAACAATTGGCGGCATGCTGCAACCATCGTTGAGACTGGATTCCATTCGGCAAAGTACTGCAACGCTCGTGGCATTCCAGTTGTTGGTGCAAATGCATTAGAAAGGAAGGTCAAGGGGAAAGTCACTAAGAATCCAACGCTTTGAACTGTTCGTGCCTCTTTAACTGATAGTCCAACCAAAATACCAATCCAGGACAATGCATAGCCGAACATAAACAGGAACAAGAATGCCAAAGTCGTTTGAAGAATGCCCGAAGTTGGACGCCAACCGACTGCAAATCCTGCTAGCGCCATCACGACAAGGACCAAAATGTTAAGTAGTGCATCACCAAATGTGCGACCAATAATTACCGCGCCACGTGAAATAGGTAAAGATCTAAAGCGGTCGATCAAACCCTTCTTCATGTCCTCTGCTAAACCAATTGCAGTTGAAGCCAAGGTGAAGGCAACGGTCTGGACGAAGATTCCGGGCATCAACAGCTGAACATATCCGCCAGGTTGATCAGTATCGATTGAGCCACCGAAGACAAAGCGGAACAACAAAACAAACATAACTGGCTGAATAGTCGAGAAAACAAGGAGCTCTGGTACTCGGGCAAGCTGCAAAAGCTGGCGCTTTGTAATTACTAATGCATCACTGGCTGCGTTTTTCACTTTCTGCCCCCTCTTTTTGTTTTAACTGGCTCCGCCACTGTTTCTTCTGCGACGTGGCCTGTCAAGGAAAGGAACACATCATCTAAAGATGGGCGTTTTAAGCCAATATCTAATGGGTGAATCTTCGCCTCATCCATGGCGCGCAGGGCATCCATGAGATCTTTGGATCCGTTTAGAACCGGCGCACTAATTGTTCGTAAATCAGTGTGTGTCGAATGGCCACTTATCTTTGCAACGATCTCTTGTGTTGCTGCGATATCGGCATTTTCAACTGTAATTTCTAAACGCTCTCCACCTACCTGCTTTTTCAAAGCATCTGATGTGCCGCGCGCAATAACAGTTCCGCGATCAATAACTGCAATTTCATCTGCTAATTGATCTGCTTCTTCTAGGTACTGAGTAGTTAGTAATAGCGTGACGCCACCCTTTACTAAATCTTGAATGACTCCCCACATATCCTGGCGACCACGTGGATCTAATCCAGTTGTTGGCTCATCCAAAAACAAAATTTTTGGCTTAACAATTAGCGAGGCAGCTAAATCAAGTCGGCGACGCATTCCACCTGAATATGTCTTGATGGGACGTCGAGCTGCTTCAGTTAAATCAAACCGTTCTAGTAATTCATTGGCGCGATCAATGGATGGTTGGCGACCTAAGTGATACAAACGACCAAACATCACCAAGTTATCCCAGCCAGTTAAGGTTTCATCAACTGCTGCGTACTGACCTGACAATCCAATCAATTCACGAACTTTGTCGGGATGCTTCAGGACATCAATACCAGCAACAGTTGCATGTCCCGAATCTGGCTTCAACAGAGTTGCGAGAATTCTCACAGTTGTTGTCTTGCCGGCTCCATTAGGTCCAAGTACGCCTAAAACAGTGCCTTCCTCCACATCTAGAGACAGGCCATTGAGTGCAACGACTTCACCTTTGTTATAGGTCTTTACTAAGTTTTCCGCGATAACTGACTTCACACAGTAACCTTACCTTCATGTCCCTCAACCACCCAAATGACGCTTTTGGTCAAGGGTGCTCGGCTTGATTCGCTCACCCTTTAGAGATCTACCTCGTGAGGTTTCCATCCTTATTGCAGCATCTTTCTTTGTTGCAGTTGGCTTTGGCATTGTTATGCCAGCAATCCCTGTCTTTGCTAAATCATTTGGCGTTAACAATGCCGCTATTGGCCTGATGGTCTCAGCCTTTGCGATAACTCGGTTTGCTTCTGGTCTTATCTCAGGTGCTTTAGTAGATAAATTTGGTGAAAGAGCTGTCTTTTCAACTGGTGTTTTCATGGTGTCACTCTTTACATTCTTGGCTGGAATTGCACAAAACTATGAACAACTTCTTTTCTTTAGAGCAGCAGGTGGCTTGGGTTCTTCGATGTTTTCGGTGGCTGCAAGTTCGGTAATTTTACGATCAGTGCGTGATGACCAACGCGGACAGGTGCAATCTGTCTATCAGGGTTCATTTATTGTGGGAGGAATGGCAGGTCCTGCAATTGGCGGCTTGCTATCTGTAATTTCATTACGGGCACCATTTTTTGTCTACTCAATTTTATTGTTCTGTTCAGGCTTAGTAGCTCTTTTCTTCCTCAAGGGAGATTCGATTGGCGTTAAGAAGCAGAGTCAGAGCGATGTAGCTGCAACAACTATTCGTGAAGCACTGGCGATGCCCGCCTACCGAATCGCACTTGTTTTGGCATTTATCGGAACATGGGTTTTCTTTGGGATGCGTGCCTCAATCCTGCCGGTTTTCGTAACTGAAGAATTAGATTCAACAACTGCAGTAGTTGGATATGGCTTTGCGATATCTGCAATTGTGCAGGGAGCTATCCTCTTTAAGGCAGGACGCTACTCAGATAAAAAGGGACGCCGCGCAGCTTCGATTATTGGAGCAAATATTGTCTTTGTCGGAGTATTGGTTCTCACTTTTTCCGTGAACGCCATGATGTTCTTGCTTTCAATGATCATTTTAGGATTTGGTGGAGCGTTTCTTTCCACAACACCTGCGAGCATGGTTGGCGATGTCATTAAGGGCAAAGGCGGCAAGGTAATTGCCATTTTCCAGATGGCTGGGGATGCGGGAATGATCTTTGGACCAATCATTATTGGCTGGATTTCAGATGTTTATTCCTATAGGACAGCCTTTGGATTCTCTGCCGCAATATTCCTGATTGCACTTGCACTTGCCTACAAAATTCCTGAGACCAGAAATGTCGAAGGGCCTCAGGTGAATAACCTGAAGCCCCTCGATGAAGATCTCTAACTATTTAGTGATACTTAGTCGTTTCCACGCAAGATTGAAAGTACACGTAGTACCTCCATATATAGCCAAACGATTGTCACCATGAGACCAAAGGCTGCTCTCCATGACTCTGATTCAGGAGCTCCTGCTGCGATTCCGCTTTGAATTGAATCGAAATCTAGGATCAAGAAGAAGGCCGCTAGGACCATTCCACCTGAAGCAATGAGTAATCCAAATCCACTGTTGTAGATACTTGTGCCTGTAATCATGAAGCCAACAAAAGAAACTAAGCCAAGAACTAAGTAGCCAAGTAGAGCGGTCATTAGGACTTTAGTGAACTTAGGTGTGACGCGAATGCGTCCGCTCTTGTAAGCAAAGAGCATTCCTGCGAATGCGCTAATTGTCACAAGGATCGCCTGGCTAACAATTCCGTCATAAATGGTGTTGTACATATGTGAAAGTGTTCCAAGGGCAAGCCCCTGGCAAGCTGCGTATGCAATGACAAGTGCTGGCTTAACTGTCTTGCTGAAGATATTTACCATAGCAAGAACAAATCCACCGATGAAGCCGAACAATAATGCGGTGGCTCCGAAGTTAAGTGTCCAAGCAACTGCTCCCACTGAAACAAGTACTGCAAACAAGATAGCTGTACGTGTAACAACATCATCAATTGTCATACGACCTGTGCGCATCGATGATGCGGCAGGTGTGTTATACAAATTCTCTAGCGCTGCTGGGTCTGAGTTAATTGTGCTCGGATCGAATGCAGCGTATCCACGCTGATTAAACGCCCGTCCAAGAACAGGGTTTGAACTGCGCATATCTTTTTTCTCCTTTTTTAGGTCCGCCAGAATCTCCGGCGGTTTAAAGCACCATAATCGTACGGCTTGGAAACCATTGGAGCCACATAGATTTGTGCTTAATTGCTTAAAAGCACCTTAAAGAAATGTCTCTGCTGAGGTGAACTGCCTATTTCTTCTTATATCCCGATGGGCAGACTGGCTTTACTGCGGTGACTTTCTTGGTCAGCTTGCCCTTAACGCAGGTGATGGTTTTCTTCGCAGAGGCTGCTTTTGCTGCAGCCAATATTCGGTCCGCTTCTGCCTTTGCATCAGCAATGATCTTATCCGCAGCAGCTTTGGCTTCTGCTGCTGCCTTTGCATCAGCAATGATCTTATCTGCAGCAGCTTTGGCTTCTGCTGCTAGCCTGATCTTTTCTGCCTCGATTGCGGCGGAGAACTTAGAAACAGCACCCCAAGGATTTCTTTCTTGACTACACGAGACGATTGTTCCGCACAAAAGAGTTACACCGTGAGCATTTCCAGAACCCTCCGCTAGCACGGTCCCAGAGATCAAATTCTTTGAAGTTGCCAATCCCAAGACGCGTCCCGTCGAATCAAATACAGGTCCACCAGAATTACCAGGGTTTATAGCCGCTGTCATCGTGAAGGTTCCTGAATTGTTGTCAATCGAGGAGACTATTCCTGTCGTTAAAATTCCAGTTTGTCCCAAGGGGGAGCCAATTACACCCACCCACCAACCCTGTTTTGGGGATGATCCAATCCATTCAAGCCCAGGAATAATGGTTTTGGTGACGATTCCAGCCACATCACTACTTTCATTCCACGAAATGATTGTTCCATCTACCGTCGAGCCATTGTTTAGGAGCAAGGAAACTCTCTTTAATCTCAAGCAATCTTCAATCACATGATGGTTTGTAATGACGTAACTCTTAAATCCCTCAGCATTAAGTTTTGAACTCAAATTAACTTTTGCGCTCCAACCAGAACCCGATCCAGTGCCGCACTTAACGGTCACTACAGATGGCTTTAGGGTTGCTGAAAGCAAGGTTAAATCCACTGGAGCCTGCGAGAAATTAAGAGCTTCTGTACTCTCATTAGCAACATTTGAAGGCAGCTCGTATGTCGGACTACCTGTAGATGTACCACCCGAGGAAGTTGTTCCACCAGGAAGCGTTACACGAAAAGGAGTTTCTGGAGCATAATCAAAACTCGAACCATCATCTTCGATAAAGTCTGAGTAGCCCTGCATTGAAAACACGCTTGGCAACCCTATGCATTTCCTTGAAACTTCAAAACCTATCCAATTTTTTCTTTCATCAATATTAGCAAATATTGCAACATCACACTTTGGGTAAGACTTATCAGCAACGCGATATACATATCCATCGACTGGGGTGCGATCTGTCAATAATGCGACATCAGATAAATACAACTCTAAGTCAATTTTACTATCCAGATTGTAATCTAAAAGTACAGCAGCAAATGAGGATCCGTCATTATATTGATTTATCCTTGGGACATTTTTAAAATTAAGATAGAAATAGATTGAATCCACTTCATTATCAAAAATTGTTGCAGAAACATATGTGAGATCGTATTGCGAATTCAGATCAGGGCGATTGAAACTGTCATTAGGAGAAGATGTGCTCCATGTTACTGCTGCTGATGCCGGATAGGTTATTGGGAAAATCATTGCAATTACCAACATCAAGATAAGCGAAATTTTCCTCATGCCGAATTGTAAATTGAGGAAGGCGAACAGACAAGGCTAAAGGCCCCAGTCTTGAAATCGCCTGCACAGCTCACCTTCTCCTTTTTCCAAAGTACTTAGGATCAGGAAACTTGACTTCTTAGGTGTTCACGTTTCATTGTGAATGGTCATTTGGATGCAAAAAATGGCTGAATTTGTGCGCCTTGCTTAGACACAGATTTCTGACTCATCCTTTTCACAAAATAGTTCACCTCTGAGCGTATATTTGCTGCATGAGTAAATCGAAATCAAACGTCTGGAATACAGCGCCAGTACCGTGTAACCAATGTGGTCGATTTTATCGTGCAGATCTCATCAGTAAGTGCCCTGGGTGCGCTGCTACAAGTCAAGCAAAAGCTGCTGAGAAACCACCTGTCGGCGAGATGCCAAGAGCAAATTCCAGCACCGAAACGACTTTAGAAGATCTCGTTCGGGCACAAAATCGAACAACTCATGCAGTTCGTGCATTTGTTAGATTTCTATTCATTCAATTAACAGGCATCACCCTTGCTGTTTTCCTGTGGAACATAAGCCTTGAATTTGTCAATGAGCAGGATTGTTTTCAATATGGTGACAACTGCACAGGGAATCCTTTCCTGCAATTTTTAGCAGGAGCTGTCTGGATTGGAGCAGTTATTCTGAGTAGCCGAGCCGGATGGGAAGAATTGCATAAGTCGAATATTGATTAGTCAGATTGGTTAAAAAGCTCATTATTTCTGTGTGGTTAACAAAATTCCAATACAGCCACCAGCAAATCCGCACCAGACAAAACTCTTAATATCCCCAAGCCAAACTGCTTCTGTTCCAAAGAGCGCTGCGCCAATGGCCCAACCTAATGCCAGGCAACCGAGTCTTATTCCAACCATTTGACTACTACTCATAATTTCTCCGATCACTGATTAATTGACTGCATTTTTTCGAATTCAAGAAAGACGCTACTAGTTATCCGTTCTTTAGATAACGATTAGTGCCACCACATTCAGGGCAGGCGGTTCTATCAGCTCGATATCCGGTATCGCAATCTGAGCAATACATTAAGACGTTGCTCTTCGGTGGTTTAGGAATAACTACAGGAGGGGTGGGGCCGCTTTGATTCATTTTTTTGATTTCAGTGAGAATCTGTCGCATGTAGTAGGTGTGAATTATTGATCCAATCCAGATACCAAATACCAATAAAAAGATTAGTGAAATGTAATCTCCAACTGTTTCCATGGTTACCGCTTTCTTGCTCTAGGGACGAAGTCCGCCGCAAACGTTCTCAATTTCATCTGATGTATAGATGCCTTTGCTCTCATAGCGCTGAACGCAGTCGTAATACTGATTCATTTTGTACTCGTCTGAATCTTCTTCTGATGAACTGCTAGAGCAGCCTGAGAGAGTCAATGTTGAGAACAGGGTGGCAATGAGTGCAATTTTCGTAAACTTCATGCGACAAATATATACATAGATGTTTGCCTTTACTTTGATTGCCTCAGTAAAAACTCGCTTACTAACGGCAGGTGGCGGTGATTAGGTCTCCATTTGCATTGCCCTGGGTAGCCATGAATTTAACTAAGTCAGCAGTTTGTTCACGTGTGGCATCAACGACAACATAGAACTCACCTGCCTTGGAGGATGGCTTAATCTCGAACTTGTTTTTGAGCTCTTTTGTTATCTTGCCTTTAACCAAAACTTTCATCTTCACCCGATCACCTTCACCGACAGCCCCGGCAAATTCAATGAGATCTAACCCCTGGTCAGCAATTGTTCCGGCTTTATTGATCTTAAGTAGTGCATTAAGAATCTTAGCTCTTTTGGCAGGATTCATCTTTGCCAATGCTCCATCACCGATCACATCGGCAAAAACTCCATTAACGGCAGTGGAAAGTAGCGAAACAGATTTCAAGAAACCAACGCTTGTATCGCGCAATGTAGTTAGTGTTAATAAAGTAGAAGAGCAGAGCAGAGACATTTTGTAGTCAAGACTTACATCTGCATTTCTATAATATGCAACTTTATTAGTACTGCTGTCATAAATGTAAAGTAAGGCAACATACCTGCTACTGCCACGGATCTTTCCCACTGAAGATGTGAAGGTCAGTACATTCACGCCATTTGTGGTAGTTATTTCATTTTTTATAACGGTAAATGTCTCGAGCTTTGCATCCTGGTCTCTTGCAAACTCCATAATTTCTATTTTTGTTCGATACTTCGCCGGTAGTTTGCCGGAAAAAATGAATTTCCCCCCTAGAGCAGATCTTGAATCTCTTGACATTAAGCCACCCGCATTTTTCCAACCAGTTCCAAATACATCCTTCATTACTTTGTCGTATTCAACAAAGTACATGTAGCGATACTTGGTGGCCAAAGCCTGGCTAACTTGTGTTGCTGCTTTTTTCTTCGGAGTGTATTTTGGAACAATCTTGGCCGGGGTGGTAGTTGTAGTTGAACCAGGAGTACTTTCTTCTGTCACAGCCTGTGCATCTTCAATGACAATGTTTATCTCAGATTCAGGTTGTTCCAAACCTAGGGTGATGAGAAATGTGTAAAGCCCACCTTTATCTAGCGCAAAGATCAACGGGAGTTCATTGGTTGAAAAATCGATCGAGTAGATCTCTCCCCCAGGGTCTGCGACGACCATAGCAACGCCGCCGACTTCTTCACCATCGGTAAAGAAGGACACTTGATAATTACCTGCACGTGGGGCTTGAAAATCAATAGCTGAATAGCTCTCATCATTTACGGTGAAGGTGGTGTCCACGTAAGTGGTGGCGGCTTGTGCCTCAGGGATTATCAAAGCCTGGCCGCCGATTAGAGCAAACATGCTGAGTAAAACCATAGACTTCTTGAAGAATTGATTCATGTTTGCCAATGACCCAAGTGTCTTAAGGTCTGTTATCAAATCTGGGGAACAAATAGATAAGTAGCGGTGTTTGCCACTTCATACGGTGTCATCATTTGCCCCCAAGTCACCAGTTGAGAACCTGTTTTGAAATTCCATACTCCAGGATCGGAGTAAGGTCCTCTAATCCCAGACCACCCGCCAATTGGCTCACCTTGCAAATTTAAAAAGACAATAACTACGTGAAGAGTTGCTGCTGGCCCCCTAAGGGTAAAAATTCCATCTGTGGCGATATCGGTAATTGCACCCTTTGAATAAAGCCCACCTTCAGTTGCACATGGGTCATAAATGCCACAGAACTTCTTCGCTGAAGCTGGCTTAGTATTGAGTGAAATTGGATTTTGATACATCTTCGTTGAGGGAATAATCCACTTTGGACTAATCAATTTTGCTGTTGCAGTTGCGACTCCTGTGATCGCCGCATCAGAATACGTAGTACTAGATGCAGCATAAGAAACTTTGCCAGGTTTGATCTCGCGGGCTACTGTGACAATAGTTTGCAGCAAAATAGTTCCAGACTTATCAAAGAAAGTTACTTGTGCTCGAACTTGGGAAGCAGATTTGGTTTTGCTTTTATTGGTCACTGCAAAGGCCCACGATGTGAGAAAGGTCGAAGGTGAGGAAGACGTTCCACAAGAATACCGACTAACGGTGTCCTCATAATAATAGTTGTTTCTACAATAACTCTCGTCAGCAAAACCAACCTTGCCGACCACTAACGTATCTGCAGCAGTTGCCTTCACCGGTGTTCCGGGTTTAGCAGCAGCTGCTTGTGTAGGAGCCGTACCTGAAAACATTGCCACCACGATCAGCGCGATGGTAGCCAGACGAATTTTGCTGTTATTCACAATGGAGCCCCTTTTTGATAAGCCAATGGTCATAACTTAAAGACCGTAAAAAGGTTCAATTTTTATGCACTTGAAATAGCATGTATTAAGAGCTGGTGCCCCGAGTGGGGGTCGAACCCACACTGGGAGGATTTTAAGTCCTCTGCCTCTGCCATTGGGCTATCGGGGCATTTCTAACTATTGAACAACGGAGGCAAATCTACCGCCCTTTTTGAGTACAGATTCCAACATGGGGCGGGTCAGCTTTCCTGTAAAAGTGTTCTGTTGGCTTGGGTGATAACTGGCTAATAGCAAGTAATCACGTCCCTCATGGCTGTATTCCAATGTTGCCCCATGAGCGAACTTCACTTTCTTTATCGGATGGCCCATTTGCTTCAAGGTCTTAAAGATCGCATCCCATGCAAAGGAACCCAGGCCAACTATGGCCTTAGTCGTTGCAATAGATAGTTCTAGATCTCTTAAGAAAAACGGTGCACACATATCGCGCTCTTCGTTAAGTGGTTTGTTGCCCGGAGGTGCGCATCTAACTACACAAATGATTCTGGTGTCCTTTAACTTCTGACCATCATCTATTGATGTGCTTGTTGGTTTTTTTGCTATTCCAATTTTGTGGAGTGCGCCATAGAGCCAATCCCCTGATGAATCTCCCGTAAAGATTCGACCAGTTCTATTTGCCCCATGTGCACCAGGTGCTAACCCAACAATTAACAACTTTGGCTTGTCTGATCCAAAACCTGGTATCGCTTTACCCCAGTAATCTTGATCCTCATAAGATTTTCTTTTCACAACTGCGACTTCTTCGCGCCATTGCACAAGACGAGGACACTTGTAACAACCAACAATTTCTTTGTCTAGTAAAGGTAAAGATTTAGCCTTTGACAAGCGATCTAGCCATTCCATCCAAAATATCTGATTCGGAGGCAACAAACTCTGTTGCACCTGTTGCCTTCATAATCTCTGAAAGAACTAACGAACCAGCTGCAATCACATCAACTCGACCTGGGTGCATATAGCCAAGTGCTAAGCGTTGCTCACGATTACTCCTTAAAAACATGGTTGACGCATCGTGTGTTTGTGCAGCACTTATCCGTGCCAAGTGGATTGCATATCGATCATATTCATCTAGCTCTAATGCTGCTGCTGCAACTGTTGTCGCTGTGCCGGCCACCGCCACTAGAGTTTTTGCTTGCGTAATAGGCACTTCTGCTGCTGCAATAGCAATAGCTTCTTGTATATCTGTTCGTGCTAATTCAACTTGTTCTGCTGTTGCAGGATCATTTGCAAAATGACGCTCACTCATTCGAACACAACCAATGTTCACACTTCGAGCCGCTTCTACGCTGCTGGCTCCAAAGACGAATTCTGTAGATCCCCCGCCAATATCAACTACCAAAAATGGTCCATTGGAAGGATCTAAATCTTGAATAGCACCAGCAAATGAAAGTGCTGCCTCTTCATCCCCACTAATTACCTCTGGTTCGATGCCTAAGCGCTCCCGAACACCATCCACAAATAGGTGGCGGTTAGTGGCATCTCGTGTGGCACTAGTTGCACAGAATCTAATCTTCTCAACCCCGCGCTTTGCTATCTCTGCTGCAAACTTATCGACCGCTGCAAGTGTGCGAGCTATTGCATCTGGGTGAAACTGTCCTGTTTGATCAACGCCTTGACCTAAACGAACAATCTCCATGTCCCGCACAACTTCACGGAAAGCATTTCCCTCTATATCTGCAATCAGAAGACGAATAGAATTGGTTCCACAATCAATAGCTGCTACTCGCATGGATTATTCTTCCACCACTCTGGCAACTTTGCTAACGCTTCATCACCTAATGGATTCACATCTGGTCCTGCAGCAAGTGAATGAGCAACTAGTGAATGTAGGCACTTAACGCGATTAGGCATACCACCCGCAGAAACATTATGTACTTCAGGAACTTCTATTCCGAGTGCCGAGCGTGATGCAATGTAGTCATCATGTGCTGCGTGATAGGCACCTGCTAATTCAGGATCTGTTTCAAGTCGCTCATTCATCTCTCCCATTAAGCCTGTGGTTTCAAGGGTTGAAATGACCGCTGTGAGGCGAGGGCAGGTTGCATAGTAAAAAGTTGGAAAAGGTGTGCCATCTTCTAAACGTGGTGGGGTTTCCACAACTGCTGGCTTGCCACATGGGCAGCGGTAGGCAATTGCATGAACATCTCTTGGCGTGCGGCCTAGTTGGGCTTGGATGCAATCAAGATCTGATTGGGTTGCTTCGCGCATTAATTTCCAGTTTCGCTAATTGAGGCAATTAAACGCGAATACCAAGGTTGTCCATCGACAAGTGATGTAGCTATTTTTGTGGTGCTCTTCTGTGTTCCATCAGAGTTGGTTTCGGTCACAATGTATTGACGCTCACCTGGCAATACAAAGTGCAGCCGTTCGCGTGCTTGTGTTTTAACAAAATCAGGATCTTGCCAGAGGAGTAACTCTTCTCTGGCTTTCTGCAGTGCAGAGCGATCTGCAGAAAGCTCAGACTTTAAGGCGCTGATCTGTGCTCGTTGTGTGAAGTAATTCTTCACAGGCGGAGCAATAGTTAAAGCAAATATAAACAGGATTGCTAATAAGGCTAAGAAACGATTAGAGGTACGTCGACGACCAAATCGAAGTTGCCGGCGTGCCATAACTAATGCTTATGCCTTGAAGCGTGGGAATGCATTACGACCTGCGTAACGCCCACCCTCAGCTAGTTCTTCTTCAATGCGAAGAAGTTGGTTGTACTTGGCAACGCGTTCAGTACGTGCTGGTGCACCTGTCTTGATCTGACCGCAATTAAGTGCAACAGCTAGATCAGCAATAGTTGTATCTTCAGTTTCACCTGAACGGTGACTCATCATGCTGCGGTAATCAGCACGGTGTGCCATGTCAACAGCATCTATTGTCTCTGTAAGAGTTCCGATCTGATTGACCTTTACCAACAGTGCATTTGCTGTGTTTCCAGCAATTCCCTTTGCAAGACGCTCAGGGTTGGTAACAAATAGGTCATCTCCAACGATCTGAATACGTGAACCTAGGACCTTAGTCATCTCTGTCCAGCCAGCCCAGTCTTCTTCATTGAGGGGGTCTTCAATTGAAACGATTGGGTAGGCATCTACCAAAGAGGTGTAATACGCAATCATTTCATCAGAAGACTTAAGTGCGCCTTCAAACTTGTACTTACCGTTCTCGTGGAACTCTGTTGCTGCCACATCCATGGCAAGTGCGATTTCAGAACCTGGCTTAAATCCTGCTGCTTCAATTGCTTCCAGAATTAAATCAAGTGCTGCGCGGTTGCTATCTAGGTTTGGAGCAAAACCACCTTCATCGCCAACTGATGTTGCCAGTCCACGCTTTTTTAGAACAGCCTTTAGCGCGTGATAGATCTCTGCGCCCCAGCGAACTGATTCACGGAATGTCGGTGCACCAATTGGCGCGATCATAAACTCTTGAATATCAACGTTGGTATCTGCGTGTGCCCCACCGTTAAGAATGTTCATCATTGGTACTGGAAGAACATGTGCGTTTGGTCCGCCTAGGTAGCGAAACAGTGAAAGATCTGAAGATTCAGCTGATGCCTTAGCAACGGCCAATGAAGCACCAAGAATTGCATTTGCACCTAGTCGTGACTTGTTCTTTGTTCCGTCAAGTTCAATCATCGCTGCATCAATGAGACGCTGATCCTGTGAATCAAAACCAATAATTTCTGGAGCGATCTCATCATTAACAAAAGCAACTGCTTTTTCGACGCCCTTACCTAGGTAACGCTTGCCACCATCTCGAAGCTCAGCTGCTTCAAATGCGCCAGTTGATGCACCACTTGGAACGGCAGCACGTGCTTGTGTTCCATCTTCTAATTGAATTTCAACCTCAACCGTTGGATTTCCACGGGAGTCTAAAATTTCACGGGCACCTAATGCTTCGATGATTGCCATTGCGTATCTCCTTGGGTTCTTAGAGCTTTGGCCGACCTCAACGCTGAAATGGCACCGTTCTGAATAATGCCAATCCTACCGCGAGTTACGCAGGAGCTATCTGTTCGGCAATACGCATGGCTTCCTTACGAAGGGCAGCCTCGGCATCAATCCCATTGGCATGTGCCCAGGCAATTACCGCAAGTAGGGCCTGGCCAACAGAGCCTTCATCAGCACTCCCCTCGATTGAAATGCTCTCTGGGGTTGTTACTGCAACATTGTATTTTTCAGCTCGATACAACAACTTTTCAACCAAAGGCAGGGCTGGTTGGGACATTGCAACACCATCCAGTGGGGATGTGCGGCCCTTCTCCTTCTTTTTGATCTCTTCCCAATTCTCTAAAACCTCTTGTGAATCGTGAACTTCAACACCAGCAAAAACATGCGGATGTCTGCGAATCAACTTGTCAGCAATCCCCTGGGCAACATCTTCAATAGAAAATGGATCTGTCGGGTGTTCTTCAGCCATGCGCGCATGGAAATAAACTTGAAGCAAAACATCGCCTAGCTCTTCTCGCATATCAACACGGTTACCAGACTGCGTAGCATCAACAAATTCGTAAGACTCTTCGAGTAGATATTTCAGAAGTGACTCGTGCGTTTGCTCTGCATCCCATGGACAACCACCGGGTGAACGCAAAGTATTCATCACTTCAACTAGGCGTTGAAGTTGTGAACCTTGCATAGCCGGTACTAGTTACCTGATGGAGTTACAGCAGATGATGCTGGATCATCTGCAACAATATTTGCATTCTCTGCATCCCATTTGCCATAACGTGGATTAACAGTTACGCCAAGAGCCTTTGCCTTAGCAACAATGCGCTTTTGAATTTCTCCGCCGACTTGATCTTCTGTGATGCCACTTGCAAGAAATGATTGACTAATTTTGTCTGAGAAGGAAATTGCCTCAATGTATGTATCAAGGTCATCGGAAGCGATTCCTGCATTTACCAAGGCTGCAGGCATTTGTTCTTCGCCACCCACTTGGTTGACGATGCTTGCGCGACGCGTATCGATCTCTGCCTTTGTTACTTCAATCTTCAAGTCCGCGCCGACTGCTCGCAAAAGCGCGCTGAGTAAGTGGAAACGAAGTTGTCCTCGATTGAGTTCTTCACCTGTCTCTAACTGCATCCCAGAGGTGTCAACCTTTGCGCGCTCAGCAAGAATTGCCTCAACACTGCCTTGCACTGTTGCTTGAGTAATCTTTGTATCACCAACTGTTGCCGCTGCTCCAACTTGTGAGCATCCAGTCAATAGGAGCGCTGCTGCTGCTGCAATCATGGCAAGAAACTTCTTCACGGTGAGCTCACTTTCGATACTTCGCTTAGTTGGTTAAGGACCTCAACGACCCAGGCCAGGAGAGAAGTATCCACTACAACAGGGGCGTTCTGGGACGGATTCCACAGGGCAACCTTCGGCAGTGCCACTAAAACTGTGCTTGCCGCGCCTTTATATAGTGAGCCCGGATACAGACGTGTCAGACGTAACTGCCGAGATTCCGGTAAAACCAATGGCGCAAGTCGAAGGAATTTGCCTTGCATCACAACTTCAGTCAATTTCCCAGCTTTTGCTTGCGCACGCAAAGCGGCAACTCCAAGCAATGCTTTAGCTTCCTCCGGTAACTCACCAAATCTATCTACTAACTCCGCTTCAATCGATGTCACATCACTTGGTGATTTCACATCTGCAAGACGCCGATAGAGATCGAGGCGCAATCTTTCCCCGGGAACATAATCTGAGGATAAATGTGCGTTGATTGGTAGTTCAACCTTGCACTCTGAAACTTTTTCTTCGGTTTCAATGATTCCGGATTTATATTCTTGCACCGCTTCGCCCACCATGCGCATGTATAGATCAAAGCCAACATCTGCAATGTGGCCTGATTGCTCACCGCCTAAAAGATTTCCAGCACCGCGAATTTCTAGGTCCTTTAGGGCAACGCGCATTCCAGATCCAAGATCTGTATTTGTGGCAATAGTTGTTAAGCGCTCATGAGCTAACTCAGAAAGTGGTTCATCTGCTGAGTAGAGGAAGTAGGCATATGCACGCTCCCGGCCACGACCAACACGACCACGGATCTGGTGAAGTTGAGACAGTCCAAAACGATCTGCGCGTTCAACAATTAAGGTGTTGGCATTTTGAATATCGAGTCCACTTTCAACAATTGTCGTGCAGACTAAAACATCAAAATCACGGTTCCAGAAAGCAAGGATTACATCCTCTAGTTCTCCTTCGGACATTTGACCATGTGCAACACGAATACGTGCTTCTGGAACAAGTTCCTTTAAATGCAAGGCTTTGCGATCAATGCTCTCAACCCGGTTGTGAAGATAGAAGATCTGACCATCACGCAGTAATTCTCGGTGTATTGCTGCTGCAATTTGTGCATCCTCTGCAGGTCCCACATAAGTAAGGATTGGGTGGCGCTCCTCTGGTGGTGTTGTAATAGTGGACATTTCACGAATACCTGTCACTGCCATTTCAAGCGTGCGCGGAATAGGCGTTGCAGACATGGCCAGGACATCGACGGTTGTGCGCAATTTCTTGAGAGCCTCTTTTTGCTCAACACCAAAGCGTTGTTCCTCATCAACAATTACAAGTCCTAGATCTTTAAACTGCACATCATTTGAAAGTATCCGGTGTGTACCAATTACAACATCAACAGCCCCTGATGCCAGGTTACCGAGAATCTCTTTGCTTTCCTTCGCTGTATTAAATCTTGACATGCCAGCAACCTTTAAAGGAAAGCCCGCATACCTTTCTTCAAAAGTCTTGGAATGCTGCTGCACTAATAATGTCGTCGGAACGAGTACCGCCACTTGTTTTCCATCTTGAACAGCTTTAAAAGCTGCGCGAATAGCAATCTCTGTCTTGCCATACCCAACATCACCGCAAATAATGCGATCCATCGGATATGGGCGTTCCATATCTTCTTTAACATCGTTGATTGTTGAAAGCTGATCAGGTGTTTCTATATAAGAAAATGAATCCTCAAGCTCTCTTTGCCATGGCGTATCGGCAGAGAAGGCAAAGCCTGGCGAACTAGTGCGGGCTGCATACAATCTAATTAACTCTCCTGCTATTTGTCGAACAGCTTTGCGGGCACGTCCCTTTGCCTTTTGCCATTCCCCACTACCAATCCTGTGCACTGTTGGTGCTTCACCGCCAACGTATTTAGATACTTGCTCAAGCGCATCAGTTGGAACAAAAACTCTATCCCCAGGTTGCCCGCGTTTTGCCGGTGCGTATTCAATGATTAAGTATTCGCGCGTAACGCCCGCTACTGTGCGTTGAAGTAATTCAACATAGCGTCCAATACCGTGTTGTTCATGCACAACATAATCACCACTTTTGAGCTCTAACGGATCAATAGCCTGCTTGCGCTTTGAAGGCATACGTTCACCATCTTTAACAGATCCTTTACTGCCAGTTAGAT
>NZ_JBIKSG010000012.1:0-25073 GCF_044348745.1 Candidatus Planktophila sp. | reverse complement strand
AGAGTGAGGGCAACTAAGAGTCCTTTGGTAAGGCTCCCCTTGATTCGCATTCCAAAAGGGTAATGGGAGAATCAAGTCTTATGGGGGTTCGTGCGCTCAATTCTGGGGTCGGGGGTTCGAGTCCCTCGCCACCCACTTACGAGAGTAAGCCCGAGTTATAAATCAAAACCTTAAATGCTCTCAGGCTGTAATACCCTGTTGACCATGACAATTCATCCTCAGACCAAGGCTTACCTCGATTATGTCGCCGCCAACAATCCTATACCGGCTGATGCAACTTTAGAAGAGCGCCGAGCAGATGTTGCTGATTACCTCATGTTCGCAGGTCCTGTGTCTAATGATGTGCACACCGAACACACTTATTTCACTTCACCCACTGCTGATCTACATGCCGTGATTTATCGTCCTAAAAATCTTAAACCAAATGCGCCAGCTCTTGTTTATTTCCATGGCGGCGGTTGGGTATTTAGCTGGACACTTCGATATGCCCCACAGATGTCTAACATCGCAGCAGAGACTGGCTTTGTAGTGATTGGTATCAATTACCAAAAAGCTCCAGAACATCCATTTCCAACTCCATTTGATGATTGCTATGCAGGTCTGCTTTGGGTTGCAAAAAATGCTAATCGTTTTGGAATTGATCCAACAAAGATTGGCGTGGGAGGCGATAGCGCTGGAGGTAATTTAGCTGCAGCGGTTGCATTGAAGGCGGCAGATACTGGTGATGTGAAGTTGGCCTACCAAATGCTTATCTATCCATGCCTTGATACTAATTTTCAATCAAAATCATACCTTGAGCATGAAACCGGTTTTGGATTAGAAAGCGTGGGGATGCAGTGGTGTTGGAAAGCATATGTTCCTGAAGCGCACATGAACAATAAATATGCCATTCCTGCTCGAGCAACTACCTTTGAAAATGTTGCGCCAGCAATCATCGGCTTAGCCGAGCACGATGTCTTGCGAGATGATGGTGCTAACTATGCAGTTGCTCTTGAAAAAGCCGGAGTACCTGTAACCATCAAGGAGTATCCAGGGACGATTCATGGATTCTTTGGACATGGTTTCATGGTTGATGATGCTTACAACCTGCGTAAATGGCTGAGCGAGCAGTTAGTTAAGGCTGTTCAATAAGCAATCGTTTTAAATGAGTCCTGGCCACCCGCTTAGGTAAGTCAATTCGACTTCTATGTCCAAACCTTGGATGTGATTCAGGCCCTTGAATTGTGGATTTAAATGCCGGAGCTTTGTATCTAATATCTAAACTGTTGCGGTCTTAGCGAGAGATTCTTATTCGGTCATATTCGCCATGAAGTAAAAGTTGAATAGTCACTCCCCCGTAGGTAACAGAATCTCCTTCATGCAAAAGTGGATCAATGCTTGGCACTGCAGCACAGGAATATCTCTCCAGACTCCTTCCCGAAGGAACTATCGCGGTAAAAAACTCCTCTGTACTTCCAAGCTTTGCATCATAAAGATAGACAAGTACCCCATTGCGTTCAGTAGGTGTAAGACATGCAAATTTTGTTTCCCGCCGCGACTCAATAACAATTGCTTTTGAATCTGGTAGCGGAATGACTACCATTTTTATTCCGCTCTTTGAAATCTCAGGCAAAGGTACAAGGGTTATATCTACGGTGCTGATGTTTGACGCTTGTTGGCAGTAGATTTTTTCATCTGGTAACCATCCAAGTAGGAAGCGGAACCAAGCAGTAAGTTCTCTCTCTCCATCAGTACTGCCTTGGATATCATAAGTTTGGAAACTTGAAGAAACTCGTTGTGCACCAATTACTCCAGCACCTAAGCCTCGCGTGTATTCCTTTACCCAGTACGACCAGTAAGTTCTTCCTAAGTCTGAGCGATCGTAGAAGACGCCTGGAACTGTAAAGAAGCCAAATTTACTTCCCTCATTTGTTGTGTAGTCCCTTACAGCTGAGTCCCATGCATAACCCTTTACTGCCTCTCCTAAAACAGTTTGACCTTTAGGTAATATAAAGTGAACTGCCTGAACGTCGCGATAATCAACAACTTTGTCACTCTCAAAGATGAAGGTATTCCATAACTTGGCAATCTCAGGCTTTTGAACAGTTCCTGAAAGGGCGATTTCATAATCTTTGGAAACTCCTGGTAATCGAATCCAATCTTTTTGAACTTGCCAAATTACTTTTACTTTCCCGTCGGTAACCATCTCAATCCATGCAGAAGTCAGTTCCATTTGCTCTTGAACTCTAATCAAAAAGTCTGCTTCACCTGGTAAATCACTAAAGTCAATCGGTACCAAAGCCCACTTAATCGTGCCTGAATTTGCATATAAAGGTGGATCGATCCTTGGGAAGCCAGACCTAGCACCGCTTCCTGTCTGACTTGAAACTTCCCTTATCATGCAATCATCAACTCTCCCGCTTGGAATTGAGGGCGGTAGATAAGAAACAGGAGAAGTTCTCTGTTTTGCTCGACCTACGTTTGTTGGCGTGGGTGTTGGTGAAGAGGATTGAGTTGGCGTGGGTGTTGGTGTTGGCTTTTTGACGGCAACACCTTTGTTCCAAACTAACTTCTTGCCAGATTTAATGCAGGTGTACGTCTTACTCTGATAAACAACTTTTTGGTTCAAAACTTTGCAGGTACTGCCAGGAGTCACCTTTGGAGCAGAAACAGCGGTAAGTGGTATCAAGCTGAATACTGTGATGCAGAGTAGAAATGAAAGTCGTTTCATTTCTTTTTATAACCCTTTGGGCAAACTGGTTTAACTGCCGTTACTTTCTTTACTGACTTACCTTTTATGCATGTGATTGTTGTTTTCTTAAGCGCGGCTGCTTTAGCCGCTGCCAATTTATCTGCAATTGCTTTAGCTTCTGCCTCTTGTTTAGCCTTTAACTCCAATGCCGCTTTTGCTGCCGCTTCTGCTTCTTGCAAGGCTATGAGATCTGCTGCAGCCTTTGCTTCTGCAGCAGCAGATTCTCTTTTTCTGTCTTCCGCGACTATCGCCTCAGCAGTTTTCAGTAAATCTCGCAACTTAGAGTTAGGGTCGATCCAACTCATCGAGGGAAACCCATACCATCTTTCTGGTGGCGGACAATTGTTGTTAACTAATCCCAGTCCTGTCGTGCCAAGTACATATCGAACATTATCTTCTTCAACGAAAAATACAGAACCAGAATCTCCATCGCAAATATGACTTTGCTGTAGTTCACGATGTTGAACTATTCCATAAACTCCTGGTTTATTGATTTTTTGCCAATCCACATTTGGATATCGTCCGTAGAACTGAAGCACCGCTTCAGGTGACAATAAGGTGCCTGTTAGTTTATTTGGCGGCCTGTTCATCATTTCTTCATATGGTCTATTTCTTTGACTGCCATGAGTAATTCCATAACCAACCAACTCAACTTTTGACTTCTCTTTTGCGAAACGTTGCATTTGCTCTTCTGTTGCAAGCACAGCCTTCTTAGTGACTGGGATATCTTCACTCAGAATAATAATTGCGAGGTCATCAATGATGATGTTGTTTGCATAATCTGGGTAAACATATGTACTGGGGACAAGTACTTTTTTAACTTTATATTGTTTTTCCCCTGCTATGGTCACGATACCTGGTCGGTAGATGACACCTTCTCGTTCCCAATAGGCAATGCCCTGATTAATTTCGTCACCAATTACGTGCCCAACAGTGATAATGATTCTTTCAGAATACAAAAATCCAGAGCCACCTCTAACTTTGACCGCATTCGGATCACCGGTTGCATCTTGTCCAAATTCGACTGAATGAGCCAGAGAAGAATTGTTTAGCATCAGCCCAACCACAAGAGTGAGTGATGTTAAGAGATTACTCCGACTGATTCGCACTCCAAAAGGGTAGTGGGAAACTCTATTTTTTTGAGATCTTGAGTGGTCATTTCTCTTCTTACTATTGCTTCGGGTTAGCTAAGAGCCACTCAATTATTGCTTTGGGGAAAGTCGAACTAAATGCAGGTCCATGCAGTCCATCAACAATCTGCCAGCTCGTAACAGTTGAGTTAGTGCAGGTACTTTCAAATACTTTTGTTTCAGCGCCATCAATACTTTCGTCGATATCGATATTTTCCTTGGCCATAGGAGCTCCAGAACATTTATCGAGTTTGTGCCAGATATCAAGAGTTTGTTCAACTGATGTGTAGGAATTGCCAACGATCGCACCCCCGGTAAATCGGATCACCGAATCTGCAGTGCCATGTATTTCTAGAACGCTGACCGGCGATGAAATGGCGCAGTCATTACCCGCCACGTCCATTGCGCCTGCCACACCAACTATGGCCGCCACGGTATTGGGGTAGGTGCAGGCAAACTTATAACTCATAAAAGCGCCATTTGAATGACCGAAAATGTAAATACGTTTGGGATCGATGGCAACCTTTTCAGAAATCTCATCAATTAGAGACTTAAGGAACGCAGCATCATCAATATCGGTGCGATCAAAATTGCAGCAAGCACGCGAGGCATTCCAGAATTGATCTCCATTTGAGTTGCGCAAACCATCCGGGGCGGCATAGACAAAGCCGTTCTCACGTGCGACATTGCTGAGTCTTGAAAAACGTTGTTGACTTAAGCCATCGCCCATAAAGCCATGTAGGTCTAGCAATAGCGGAGCAGGATTATTTGCGTTATATCCAGTAGGGAGATCGACAGAAGTTGAACGGTCACCTCCAGCAAGAAATGAACCCTCTGTTATTGCAAGGTCATCGCCCTGCAAACTGAAGACACCATAACCAGCAACTACAAGAACAATTAAAGCTGTTGCAATGATGGATAATCTTTTCATAGTTCAATATAACCCAGACAATGGCAGGTTCTAGTCCCTCACCAACCACTTATTCAGGTGAGTGCGCCTGAGCAGTCCTTCATTTTAAGGCGATAACTTGGTGAGTATGAATTACCTAGCCTGCAAATCTTTCAACTCACGAAGTCCTCGCATTAAGAAAAATGATGCAAGTCCACGAAGTAGCGCAGTTTGAATCCACGAAATCACCCAAACAAGCAGAATTAGAAGTATCCCAGCAAAGAAAACCATGCCTGATGAAGTACCCGATGCAGCAACCAGGATCAGAGCAAGAATCATGATTCCTATAAAAATGTAGTTCAAAATATTTAAAGTGTCACCAATAGATTTGAATATCTTTGAAAATCGAACAACCTCATTTGCTGCATTCCCAAGCTGAGTGGGTAAATCAATCTTTTGCGTTGGCCTAGCTGAAATTTTTGGAACTGCAGGAGCGGGAACATCCTCCTCCGCTATCGTATTTTCTAATTGAGATTCAACTAACTGCGTGTTGTCCCAATCCAGCAATTTACTGCAGGTTACACAAGTGCCATCAAAATTTGGGACTGGCTTGCTGCATATGCATTTTTTTGTCATATTTAATTGTAGATTTTTTCAACTAAACAAGTCGCCATAGACACGAGGGATAGTTGGGGATTCGAAGCCCCCACAACTTACTCGCAAGCGTAAGTCCGAGAGAATCGATATGGCGATCTCTTGCTTGAACTAATCATCTTTGCTTTTGGTCATTGAATAAGAGCCCCTCCATGGCTTAAATTTAGACATGCGCAAAGACCTTCGGCTTGTTGCACCAATCATCATCTGGTCACTCTTGTTTGCTGGATCCTCCGCATTTGCCGCGGTTAAGGCAGGTTCAAAATGTGTAAAAGCTGGGGCAACTTCTATTTCTGGCGGAAAAAAATTCACCTGTGTTAAGTCGGGTACTAAGTTGGTGTGGAATAAAGGAGTTGCTATCAAGGCGACTGTAACTCCAACCCCTACTGCAAAACCAACCTCAGCTTCTCTTCCGCAATCGCCAGAAATCGAAAAACTGGATTCCTTGGTCTCTAGCGCATTCAAGGATGCAAAGCCAGCCAAAGTGACCATTGACTTACAAATTGGCCCCGGAAAGGAAGTTGCAATCTTGGGGGAAATTGCAAGGGAAAGTTTGGACAGTGCTCTACTAGTCGCTGGAATCTTAGGAATCGAATTTTCTAAACCAATCAAGGCATATGTTGGAACCCGCGATTGGCTAACTCCAAAGATGCCTGCCGGAACTTGGTGTACAGATCCTGTTATGGGTGTTCCGGGATATGGCTCTGGTGGATTTTGCGGTCTGGAATCAGGGGTAATTTTTATAAGCATTGATGGATATTTAGAAGGAGGCGGAAGTAACAGCAAGCGGGACTTCTCCAAAAATCCTGACAAAATTTTAGTTTCTTTTGGATTTGTTCACGAGATGGTGCATTGGATGCAGGGTGAGGCCACTGTGAAATTTGCCAATATGAAGGGTTTCTATAATTCGTATTGGCTAAATGAAGGCGGTGCAAACTTTGCTGCAATGATGGGGCAGGCATATATCTATAAGCTGCCTTTTTCAAAAATTAGAACATATATCGCTACCTACGGTGCGTGTATTTTCTCCAGTGATTCCCTCAAGCTCACTGACTACATAAGAAACACCGGGCAAAAAAATAATTGTGGTGCTTACTATTCCGGTTACTTGTGGAGTGAGTATCTAGTTGCAACCACAGGTGATATTGGATCACTTGTAAATCTAGCTAAACAACAGACAAAGGTAGATAGTGAGGTTGTCTGGGACCCAAACAAACCAGAGGAGTTCGAACAAAAACGACTTGCAGTGTCATTGAAATACCAATACGGAATAGAGTTTGAGGCTTTTGTCCGCGGGGCAGAGTTATATGGGAAAAATGCCTCCGAAAAATTGGGGATTTGGTTCAAAGCAAATCCCGAGTACTGGCCACGCAATCCCTGATTCTGTGTCCATTGGGTATTGCGGATTTTGTCTCCGTAAACTGGCGACCGTTGTTTAAGGAATTACAAATCCTTGATTTGCTAGAAATGGCTTAACTTCTACAAAGAAATCCTTAAGTGCTATGCCGTGAGCCAATTTGAAGGCTTCTTCAAAGGTCTTTCCTTGTGCAACATATTGATAATTTTTAAGGATTGCCTCAACGCCGCCATGCCAGGCAACAAGATAATCTGTCATTCTGCGACCAAGGCCGTATTCACATTGCCCAAGTTCTGAAAACCCAGTGGCATTATTGGTCTGCTGCCAATAAGTCCACGCTTTATTGCAATCACTATAGGACACAGGCGATTTCTCAAAACGGTTTAAATCTCCGTAGTTGTATTTACCTTTACTCATTAGCGATCTGACTAAGCCACCAAAGGTTGAGGCACTTCCCTCTCGATACCAGGAGGGATGGTATGGATAAAAGAGTGAATTATTAGGGTCGGTTCCGACAAGAGCAGCAACAAATTCAGCAATGTGGAATGTCTCATGTGCTGATTCAAACCATGAACCATCTACACCGGCAACCTTATTCATCCAGCCATTTAGATTAGAGATAACTAGCTTGCCGCATCCAACTTGTGCACCGGCACTCGTACTTGCTTGACCCACCAAGTTTGGACAGGTTGCCGCCATTTGTTTATCGGACCACTCCGTCGTTTCATACATGTAATACGTTGGAGAAACCATTCTTGGCAACATCTTCCCTAAGATTTCAAAAGACACTTCCGCACTTAGGCGATTTTCTTCATTGCGAAGATGTGATGGATTCTCGCTAATTACTTTCACCTTGTTGTTATCAAGTGCTGAAAGATAGGGAGTCCATTCCTTAACGATCGCATCCATCTTTAGATATAAATTGCGTTCAATATCTAACACCCCCGGGTATGCAACTTCTTGTGTTGGGGTTGCGGTTGGGGTTGGTGTGGGAGTCGGTTTTGGTTTCAAGGCGATGCCTTTATTCCATATCAACTTCTTACCAGATTTGACACATGAGTAAACCTTGTTTTGATAGGTAACCTTCTGCTTATAAACCTTGCAGATCGACCCTGGAGTTACCTTCTGAGCAGAAACTGCTGCTGTTGGAATTAATGTAACCGCAAGGAGAAAAAATAACCCTCTGGCAAAACTTCCCTTAATTCGCATTCTGAAAGGGTAGCGGGAAGATCAAACTAGGTGGGATCTTGTACAGTCATTTCTACCCCGAAAAGCAAACTCCCTTGTTGGCCTCAGGTAGGAAGCGATTGGGGTCAAGAGATTTACATCTAGGCAAGCTGAGCCAAGAACCATTCTCCTGAGCGATTTGGTATTCATTGTAAAGATATTCTGCCATTTCATCTAGGAAAGCCTCCTGAGGTTTTCCTAGATGCTTCGTAAAGGAGTTTTTCCAGCCAAGACTTTCAATATCTCTCATTAGATCTACTACACCTTTAAAGCCGATTTTTCCTACCAGCCATTCAGTTAGGACTGCGCCGTATTTATAAGGAGTGCCATCAGTTGGCAAGTTATCAGACCAGTCGTTGTAAGTGAGGCGAGGAACTGTGTTCTTGGAAATCCAAGCTGCGAAGCTTTCTTTTGTCATCTTTGCATTCCTGTTATCGCCACCACCAGGGAACCAACTTTGCGCGCGATGGCGAACGAAGTACTCGGGCTCATCCATTGCTGCCATTATCAGTCCGAAATACTCCGCAGCGCCCTCCATAAACCAGACTGGATTCTCGCGGATGTAGTGGTTTCCAGAAAGGTCAAACTGAATTTGATGAAACCACTCATGTTCTATTCTTGGGAAAAAACTATCTGTCGAGAAAATCATTGGTTCCAGAAGGACGTATGAATGCGTCACGGAAGCAGCGGGTGAAAGCATTGGTGCCAAAATCGGACGCCAGCTTCCTTCGCTTTCATAGGCTGCTGCTTGGTAGATGAAATAACTTAGTTGACTCTCTGCTTGACTTCGACACCAATCTATTGTGAAAGATGCTGAACGTGGAGCCATCACTTGACACTTCTCGATTATTTGATCTTTCAAAGCAAGATCTAGGTAGATTTTCGTGCGAGTTACTTTATGGAATCTTTCCCACTGCAAAACTGCATTATCTAACTTGCGCTTTGATCCGATAACAATCTCTTGCGGCACAGAACTTCCAAACCAATATTCAATTTTACTCTCTGGCTTTCCGGTAGCTGGATTTGATCGCCACTCATCAAACATTTTCAAACCATTCGATCCTGTTTTCTTAAATCTCTCGTAAAAGGTCAAGGGTGCAAGGGTGGGAGTTGGTGTGGGAGTTGGTGTGGGAGTTGGTGTGGGAGTTGGTGTGGGAGTTGGTGTGGGAGTTGGTGTGGGAGTTGGTGTGGGAGTTGGTGTGCGAGTTGGGGTGGGAGTTGGTGTTGGTTTTGGTTTCAAGGCGATCCCTTTATTCCATATCAACTTCTTCCCAGACTTGATACAGGTATAGGTTTTGCTGGCATAAATCACTTTTTGATTCAATGCTTTGCAAGTACTTCCTGGGGTTACTTTTTGTGCTGAAAAAGAAGTAACCGGAACCAGGGTGAGGGCAAGTGCCATCAACAAAACTCTGCTAACTCGCCTGCTTCCCTGCACTCCAAAATGGTAATGGGAAAAGTATTTAAATGGGGCGACAGAGCAGTGAATTCTTCTTTCCCTACCCAAAAACTAACTTCTGCCTAGTCATGATCGACACATGCTCACGCATGATTGACCCTGAATTACCCATAAACCTTCTTATTGGGAAAGGCCCGCTGTAACCTAGCCTTATGGAATCTAGTTGGGGCGCTGGTACAACATCACCATCGAGTGACCCCACTATTCATTTGCTCCATAGATTTACATATGGGCCAACAAAGGATTCAGTCGCAGAAGTTACCAAGATTGGCGCAGATGCGTGGTTTGATAAACAACTAGATCATCTAGCGTTAACGGATACTAAGGTAGAGAGCTACCTAGCAAAGTGGGATATTTTCAATTACATCCACAAAGATATGAATTACTTGTGGCCTTTGGCTGAATCTGAAGGAGATATGGCTAAAGGTCAGATATTTTACATAAATCATTTGTCCGGCAGAGTTCTACATCTCTACACCCTAATTCAGCAAACTCATTCTGAGCGACAGATCTTTGAAATAATGGTCGAGTTCTGGCACGACCATTTGAACATTACAACACTTGGAGATGAGACTAAAGACGGCAATCTCGATTGGCATACCAACGATTGGAATAAGCGAGTAATTCGCCAACACGCTTTAGGAAGATTCGAAGATTTATTACAAGCTTCAGCGCTGCATCCAGCGATGATTGTTTATTTAGATGGTGAGTTAAGTACTAAAGAGCAACCTAATGAAAATTTTGGGCGTGAATTACTAGAACTTTATACAGTGACCCCAAAATCTGGCTATACCCAATCAGACATTATTAACGCGGCAAAGTTGTTTTCAGGTTTGCGGGTGAAGTGGCCTGAGCGCTGGTACCAAAGAGGCCCAAGAACACGTCCTTGGGGCACCACCTTCAAAGATGTTTCGCCCTTTTCGACCATGTTGCATGGAGAGCGTCAAAACTATGGCACTTTCAAAATTATGGGTTGGCAGCAAACAGTTACAACTCTTGATCAAGTTCTCCCTGCAATCCAGTCACTTCTTAAGTATTTGGCGGCCCACCCTGAGACAGCAAAAGCTATTGCTCTAAAACTTGGCCGTCGCTTTGTTGAAGATGTGCCCTCACAAAAATTCATCAGCGATATTGCAGCTTCCTACACCGCAAGTAATGGGGATATTAAGGCTGTTTTAAAGGCTGTCTATCAACACCCTGATTTCAAAAATGCTGTGGGTAAGAAATTGAAGCGCCCGGGTGAGGATTATGTTTCTGTTGCTCGAACACTCAATGTCTTTCCTAATTTCACAAGAGTGCAAAAGTGGAAAGGTATGACCAAAGAGTTTTCATATCCTGCAGTCGTGCCCGATGAACTTAAACGTATGGGGCATGCTCCTTTATCCTGGCCATTTCCTGATGGCTATCCAGATGTTGCAGCCAGCTGGGTAAATGCAAACCATCAAGTACTGCGTTGGAATGTTTATGGACATTTCCTTCAAGGAAATACTTGGAACCAACCTGCTTTGGATTCGTTATTAGCGACTCGAGAGACGAACCTAGATCGGCAAATAGATCAGGTTGCTCAATTAATCCTGTTTAAGGAGTTAGGGAGCGCAGATCGTGCTGCGGTAAGAAATGCGGTTACCAAAGCTTTTGGTCCAAATCCTGACATGAATAATTACTACCGTGATATCACTGGCCTGATTGCACGACTGATATTTCAATTGCCAGTTTGGAGCCTGAGATGATTCCTGATGATGCAATAAAGAATTGCCCTGAGGGACGAGAAGGGTTTTCTCGTAGGCAGTTCCTGCGCGGTGCAGCTCTATTTGGTGGAATGACAGTCCTTTCTGCAAGTGGAATTAGATACACCTTTGCCGCCACCACTAACGAAGTTCCTGATGTGGTCGTTACTCTCGTGCTTCGTGGAGGATTTGATTCCTTAAGCGCCGTTGTTCCAACAGATGAAAACTTGATGCGAAAAGTTCGAGGCGAGATCTTCATTCCTAATTCAAGTTTGTTGCCGCTGGATCGCGAGTTTGGTCTGCATCCTGCTCTTAAAAAGTTTATGCCGTTGTGGGAGGCTAAAGAGCTCGCCATTGTAAATACGCTCGGCGCACCAACACATTCACGCAGTCACTTTGATGAAATTTCAGATGTTGCCTATGCCGCTTATGGTGAAAAAGATAAGCGCAGCGGGTGGATTGCCCGCTTCTTAGATGTGGCTGGCAACGGCTCTGCGGTGCAATCTGTTGGAATTGGGTCAACCACGCGACAACTTATTGGTGGCAAAGCAGCACCAGTAAATGTTGAATCCATTAATAACTTTAGATTGGATTCCGTTTTTGGATACAAGGCAGAGGACTTAGCTGGCTTTATCGACGAAACGCATGGCCGATGGACAAATATTTGGGCGACTCAAGCAAAATCAACTATTGCAGCGTTAGATCAAATTGCTATGGCTAGTGCACAGAAAAGTGTTGTCACTTATCCAAATACCGGAACAGGTAATCGATTTAGAGATGTGGCGGCGTTGTTAAAGGCAGGCATTGGCGTGCGCGCGGTCGATATTGAATTCCAAGGTGACTGGGATATGCACGCCAATATGGGAACTCTTGATGATGGTTGGCTCACCTCATATTTGGCAGACCTTGCTGGATCTATTTCTGCATTCAGAGAAGATCTTGGCGTTCTCTGGTCCAGAGTAACTGTTGTAACAGTCACTGAATTTGGAAGAAGAGTTAGTCAGAATCAATCAGCTGGAACAGACCATGGTTGGGGTTCAAGCACCTTTGTTGCAGGTGGTGGTGTAAACGGTGGAAAGATTCATGGAAGATTCCCTGGTTTAGATAATAAGCAACTCAAAGATGGTGATCTAGTTGTTACTGCAGACTACCGAAGCCTGCTATCAGAAATTCTCACACGTCGTGCTGGCATTACCGCAGAAGGTGCTGCGCAAGTATTTCCAAACTTCAGACCAGAAGTGCTCTCAGTTATGAAGCATCTTTCTGAAACTCCACTTCCAGAGAATTTTCCAACCAGAGTTCAGACCGCACTTGGAAATGTTGCTTATGATCCAGATAAATTACCAATAGCAGCACCGGTCGCATCAGGTACTCCAACGCCAACAAACACTGTTGAGGCAACTCCTTCACCGACTCCAACTGCCAAGCCAAGTAATTCAAGTTCTCCAGTTGCAACTGCGTCTCCAACTACAAAAAGTAATAAGAAGACCATCACCTGTGTTAAAAATGGCAAAACAATCAGAGTGACCGGAACTAATCCGAAGTGTCCAACGGGTTATAAAATCAAGAAATAATAATTCTTATCTCTCCATTAACTTCTTGCGTGCGATAACTTTTGAGTGGTTCGACAGCTGGTCCACGCACTACTGCCCCATCTTCAGGGTTAAATGCTGATCCATGTGCCGGACATTGCAATAGTGATTCACTCAAAACACAGGGTGCTCCTGCATGAGTGCATCTGGTATCAAAAGCAACAACGCCGCGAGAAGTGCGAGTAAGTGAATAGCTAGTTGAAATACCGAATGAATCCTTTAGTTTAAATACTTTTGTTTGACGCAGAGTCAGCTCTGCACTCTTTGCAATGACTACGCCCTCAAGGACTGCAGTTTGTGTTGGTTGAGGAGTAGCAGCTTCGGTTGGACTCTTAGTGGGTGTTGGCGAAGCAGTTTGTTTGCTCGAAGTCGGCGTTGGAGATGAAATCGCTTTTGGTTCGGTCGGCGTAGGCGATGGGCTTTTTGGCTTCGGACTCGGTGATGCTTCCTTCTTGCTCAAGAGTTCAGTTCTTTGAACAATTGCACCGAGCATCAGAGCGCCGGCGAGTGCGAGAAATACCCTGCGAGAGTTCTGCGTCACGACTTCAATGCTAGTGGTCATGTTTTGGAAATCTGAGCGTGGTGCTTCCCAATCTGAGAGCCTTCGTGTAACACTAGTCACAGGAGGAAGACCATGAATTCTCAAATACCTAGCGGTTGGTACCCAGATCCATCGGGTCTCAACTGTGAGCGCTTTTGGGATGGCCAAGACTGGACAGAGCAAACTCGACCAGTTTCGATCCTTCCGAACAGACCACCTCCACAGGTAAAGCCCAACAATCCAGGATTTGATTCCTCAGAGAAGACTCTCTTGGTTGTTATTGTGGTTTTAATTGTTGTGGCGGCACTGTTTAGCTCAGGATACTAACCAAACAACGAAAGGCATCAAACTATGGAAATACTAGTTCTGCTCGTATGGGTCGCTTGTGCAGCATTCTGCTACAGCCAGGCAAAGAAGAAGAACCTCAATGTCGGACTTTGGACAGTTTTGGGACTTCTATTCGGAGTATTCGCAGTGATTGGCGTTTCAGTTTCTTCTGCAAAGTCATAGATAATTGAACTCAGCCACGATAACTTTAGTTGTCGTGGCTGAGTTTATTTACACATAGAACGGAGTTATTGTGCAATCAGCAGTACCTGCCGGTTGGTATAGAGATCCCGATGGTAATGAATGTGAAAGATATTGGGATGGCAATAACTGGAGTTTAAAAACAAGACCCCTCATCACATCTGTTTCTCAAACTCCCCAGCCCAACAATGAGATTTCAGCAGGTTGGTGGATCGCTTTAGCAATTTGTGGAATTTTTGCAATTGCCATACTTCTGCTTATGTCTCAAGACTCTTCGTATTATTACTAACGGCAGTTTGAAAGGTACCAATCGCTTTCCGATATTGTCCAAGAAGTAGAACTCCCAATAGCATCGCACTTAGCTTGATTGTTTGAACAGCCAGTCACTACTGAAGTAAGCACAAGTACTGATGCAAATATAGACATCGCTTTTAATTTGAATATTTTAAATTATCTCTCCTTTTCGAATAATGAATTAAAGCACAGTGACAACATCCATGTGGTGAGATTACTTCACAACAATACAAAAGACACCCTTGCTAATCTTGCGGCAAGGGTGTCTTTTATTAATGCTTGCTACTTAGCTGCGCCTGCTTCTTTTGCTCCTGGAACCTCAAGTAGCTTTCCTGTTTCAACTTCATAGACAAAGCCATGAATAGGAATGTTCTTCGGAACCAGTGGGTGGCGACGAATGCGCTCAACATCTTCTACAACTGCCTTATTACGATCAGCAATAGTCAGCCAGTCAATGTATGCCGCTTCAGTTGATCCTGGACCTTTACCGACATCATAGAAACCTTCTTCTCCAAGAGCTGCAGTTTCAAGACTCTTCGAAAGTAGTCCTCGCATGATTTCGTCTGTGAAAAACTCCATGCCGCAATTGCTGTGGTGGATTACAAACCATTCTTTAGTTCCAAGTAGTTTGTAGGAGATCACTAGTGAACGAATTGCATCATCTGAGGCGCGAGCACCAGCGTTACGAATAACGTGCGCATCGCCTTCGGATAGTCCGGCATACTTTGCTGGATCTAGACGTGCATCCATGCAGGTAAGAACTGCAAATTGGCGAGCTGGTGGTAAAGCCAACTTCCCTTTTTCCCCAAAGCGTTCGACATACTTCTTGTTTGCATCTAATACTTCATTTAGAACTGACATTAAACTCTCCGATTTCAGATCTATCAAGAGGCACTCTCCTGTTACCTGGCAAAAATTAGCAGGGAATGCAAAATAGATCTCAATACCTTTTGGCAGGTGCGAATTACATGCAGGTGCAATTGGCCATGCGATATACCAAGTTAGGATTTACACTTCTGGCATGTTAGGTGGAGTAAACAACGCGCTGTTCTTGCAATCCTTCGGCGGATTCGTTGGCCTTGCCATTTTGATTCTTGTTTTAAAGTGGGGTTTTTCATCGAATAGGAAAATGATCGTGACTCCCATTAAGGCAGGGAAAAAGGATCAATACGGATTACTAAGTCCTTTGCCAACCCCCAGCAATTACATCGAGGCCCAGATGGCGTTGCAAAAACTTGTTGATTCAAACATCAAGGCAACACTGACTCAAACCCTTGATGGACCACAAATAATGGTCTTTGAAAAAGACTTAAGGGCCGCAACCGCGATTCTCAATAACTAGAAACTAGCAATTTTGAATCTGGCGCGACCCTTAAGTCGATCCTTACAAATATTTCTTATGTATTAAGGACGTACTGGCTTTGTAAGCTTTGCGGGAATCGCTGCTAACGCTGCTGCAACACTTGCCTTAAATGCTTCACGAGCAGCCTGGCGTTCTTCTTTAGTAGTTGCAGCTGCCTTAGCTGCATCAAAAGTGACCTTTGCTGCTGCGATGCTTGCCTTGGCAGTTGCAATGGCTGCTTGACGTGCTTCGCGTCCAGCTTTGAATTGTGCTTTTGCCGCTTCAATAGCAGCCTTCTGCTCTGGTGTAAGTGCAACCTTCTTAACAGTCGAAGTTGTTGGCTCCGCTGCAAATGATCCTGATACACCCGCAAGTGAGATTGCTATTGCTGCAGTAATTACTGCACCGCTCTTCATTACTTTGTTCATTTCTGTCCCCCAAACTTTGACATAGATGTCTAGGAAAAAAGATACATGGCACTGGGTGAATCCCAAGCAAATTATTGCTGAGAAATTACTTTGAATGGCCGATTAAATGAGGCTGTTACGCGCAAATTCTGCAAACTAGGGGTCCCTGCCCTAAGGTTTTGACATGGAAAAAGTGACTATCGATGAAGCAGCCCTCAAGGCTCGAGTTGGAGATCTCGCCTATGACGTTTTACGTAACGCTGCAACCGAACGTCCTTTCACTGGCGAATACACCGACACTGAGTTAGTCGGCTCCTATCGCTGCAAGGCGTGTAACGCTGAACTATTTAAAAGTGAGACAAAGTTTCATAGCGGTTGCGGATGGCCTTCTTTTTATTCACCAACTGCAGATGATGCGGTCACATTGATTGAGGATCGCTCACTTGCTCCTCGTATTCGCACAGAGGTCCGTTGCGCAGCCTGTGATTCACACCTTGGCCATGTATTTAAGGGTGAAGGCTATGACGTTCCAACTGATGAGCGTTGGTGCATTAACTCTGTGGCTATGTATTTAGAGCAGAAGGATTAAGCTAAAAGTTCAGCAAGCAGTTGCTCTACTCGCTTTTTAATTTCATCTCGAATCACGCGCACAGGCTCAATGCCTTGTCCTGCAGGATCATCTAGGACCCAATCTTCATAGCGCTTACCTGGGTAGAACGGGCACACATCTCCGCACCCCATAGTGATCACAGCATCTGATTCTTGAACCGCTTCAGTTGTTAAGACTTTTGGAGTGTTGTTTGCAATATCAATTCCAACTTCAGCCATCGCTTCAACTGCGATCGGATTGATTGAATCCTTTGGCGCACTTCCTGCAGAAAGAACTTCTACCCGGCCTTGGCCAAGCTCGCGCATGAAACCTGCTGCCATCTGTGAACGGCCCGCATTGTGGACGCAGACGAAGAGAACTGTTGGTTTACTTGTCATGAGTAAGCACCTTCGTTAGGCCCAGGCCAATTATGGCACCGAGAATTTGAGCAGCGATAAATTTAGAAACGCATCCAGGTGCTATACCTGCAAAAGAGTCAGAGAAAATACGACCGACAGTCACAGCAGGATTTGCAAAGGATGTTGAACTTGTGAAGAAGTAAGCACTGCCAATCCATGAAGCAACAATGACCGGGATCAGGCCCGTCTTTTCTTGGTGGATCATGAGATTAATAATCAAGATCAAACCAGCAGTTGCGACTATTTCACCTAAGTATTGGTTTCCACCACTACGAACCTTTGTGGAGATTTCATAAAGAGGATGGCTAAACATGGCATTTGCCAAAACGGCACCTGCAATAGCGCCAGCGGTTTGAGCGAACACATACTGAATAAAGGTTACAAAGTTCGTGCGCTTTTGAATCAAATCGACCATCGTTACAACTGGATTAAAGTTTGCGCCGCTAATTGGCCCTAAGACTTGGATTAACACTGCCAGCCCAAATACTGTTGAAATGGTGTTGATCAGCAGTTGCACACCAATATCTTCAGAGAGATTAGTTGCCATAATTCCTGAGCCAACGACAATTGCTACAAGGGTTGCCGTTCCTAGGAACTCCCCGATTACCTTCTTCATGTCCGCAGAGTACAACTCCTAAGCAAACGAATGGTTAACAAACACAAAACCCCACTGACCAGTGGTGGCCAATGGGGTTTTGCTTAAGGCTAATTAAGAAACAACGATGATGTCTACAACAAATATCAATGTTTCTGCTTGAAGAGGGTGACCAGCTACAGGGCCATAACCTACTGAAGGAGGGATAACTAGAAGACGGCTACCACCAACTTTTGCCCCCGGTAATCCTTGCTGCCATCCTGTGATTACGCCATTTAGTGGGAATGTTGCAGGCTCTCCACTGGTCCACGATGATTCAAGTATTTCCCCAGTAGACCACTGCATCAATGTGTAATGAACTGTGAGCGTCGATGTTGGAAGAATTTCGGTTCCATTTCCGATAACGATGTCTTCTGACTTCAACTCTGTAGGTGCAGGGCCTTCTATGCCAGTTGGTACGATTTTTTCAGCAACCAACTGCTTGATTTGATCTGCGGTTAATTCTGTTGGCACTCTGTCTTTCCCTCCTAGAGCTGTAAATGATGCAAATGCAATTGCTAGTACCGCCAAAGCTGCAAATACTTTTATCAGGGTCTTTCTTGGCATTTTTTTCCTCTTCTTTACTCTATTTCGCTTATTAATTTTAACTCCCCCTCACCAATCTGACCTTGTGCCCGATACAACTCTAATTTAGCGCGAGTGTCCTCAATATCAAGATTACGCATGGTTAATTGACCGATGCGATCTACTGGCCCAAAGGCAGCATTTTCTGTTCGTTCCATTGAAAGCTTCTCAGGGTGATAGCTAAGTCCTGGGCCAGTCGTGTTAATAATTGAATAATCATCACCACGGCGCATTCGAATGGTCACCTCACCAGTGACGACAGATGCGACCCAGCGCATTAAAGATTCACGGAGCATTAACGCCTGTGGGTCAAACCATCGGCCCTCATAGAGAAGGCGGCCAAGACGGCGACCCTCTGCGTGGTAGTTAGCAATTGTGTCTTCGTTGTGGATTGCACTAATTAAGCGCTCGTATGCAATGAAAAGCAGCGCCATTCCTGGTGCTTCATAAATTCCACGACTCTTAGCCTCAATTATGCGGTTCTCAATTTGATCTGCCATTCCAAGTCCGTGGCGCCCGCCTACTGCATTTGCTTCCTTCATTAAATCAACAATGTCATCAAAGGACTTTCCGTTGATAGAAGCAGGGCGACCTTGCACAAATGAAATAGTCACATCTTCTGTGTCAATCTTTACCGCAGGATCCCAAAAGCGAACACCCATGATTGGTTGCACTAGCTCAACTGAAGTGTCTAGGTTTTCTAAGCTCTTTGCTTCATGGGTTGCACCCAAAATATTTGCATCTGTTGAATAGGCTTTTTCAGTACTGTCTCGATATGGAAGACCATGTGTGACTAACCATTCAGACATTTCCTTACGTCCACCTAGTTCGGTGACAAAATCCTGATCTAGCCATGGCTTATAAATACGTAAGTTTGGATTTGCAAGTAGTCCATAGCGATAGAAACGCTCAATGTCGTTTCCTTTATATGTTGAACCATCTCCCCAGATTTCAACTGAATCTAAATGCATGGCACGAACAAGCATTGTTCCTGTTACCGCACGACCAAGGGGTGTTGTGTTGAAATACTGCTTTCCGCCGGAGCGAATATGAAACGCACCGCAAGCAATAGCAGCAATTCCTTCTTCAACAAGTGCACCCTTGCAATCAACAAGACGTGAAATCTCTGCGCCATATTCCTTGGCACGACCTGGTACTGAATCAATATCTGGCTCGTCATATTGACCAAGATCTGCTGTGTATGTGCAAGGGACTGCCCCCTTCTCGCGCATCCATGCAACAGCAACTGAGGTATCCAGTCCACCAGAAAAAGCAATACCTACTTTTTCTCCAACTGGGAGGGAGGCAAGGACCTTAGACATGCAGCAAGTCTAACGGATGTTAAGTGTTGGAAGTTTCTGCTCCAAGGCCGGAGTAATGCCCCATTGCGCTGTAATTTCTAGATATCTATCGATCTCTGACTTCTCTGGCTTTGCATCTGTCTTAACTGCACGAATCATCAAATTTCGCGGGGTGTGCTCTCCCCCAACAAACTCAATAATTTCAACTCGATATCCAACTATTCTCAATAACTGCGCTCGTAATGAATCGGTCAAAAGATCACCAAGGCGCTCTTTCATCAACCCAAATTTAGTAATTGCACCCCAAGGTTCTGGTGCTCTATCGATTTGCTTTTGAATATCGTGATGGCAACAAGGAGCAATGAACAATAGTTTTGCTTGGCCATTAATTGCCCAAGCAATTGCATCATCTGTTGCAGTGTCACAAGCGTGCAGGGCGATAGCTACATCTGCCGTATCTGATGTTGTTTTTGATATTTCCTCTGCCTTGAAATGTATTGTCTTTGAAATACCTAGCTTTTGGGCGATGGCATTATTGCGATCTCTAGATTCTTCACGGATATCAATTCCTGTGACTACGACTGGGATTCCGGATTTCATAAGGTATTGGTGTGCTGCAAAAGTTAAATAGGCATGTCCACAACCCAGATCTGTAATTCGCAAGGGGTTTTCTGTAGTTGGTTTATGAATTTGGCCAGCTTCAATTGCCGAGTTAAGTGTGGGTGAAAGTAAGCGAAGGAACTCTTCTACTTGCTTGTATTTATCCTGTCTGGAGGGCTTGATGACGCCTTTGGCATCTGCAATACCAACCTCGTGCAGAAATGGATCACCAGCATCTAGTAATCGATTCTTCTTTTTATCATGTGACAAGTTTTGCTCAGCATCACGCTTTTCTGTGTGCACTTGAGCATCACCACTTTTAGTAATGCGCACAGAATAAGCCTCGTTTGTTGATTCGACCGTTATGTTTGCGTATCCGCTATCTAATAGCTCATCGACTGCAACCTGATTGGGTAAAAGATTCTTTGTAGTCGTTGCGCGTCCATCATTTTGCATCAACTGTAGGTTTAAAACACCTTTGATCTCAACTAGTCGAACATCTATACGCTCATACTCGACCTGCATATTGCGACGGCGACCAGACAAGACTGCTCGAACAAAAGTAGAGGTATCTAAAATTCTAGAACTTGCCTGAATTAAGGCATCCTCTTTTGACAGTTGCATAATTTCGCAAGTGTATCGTTTAAGCATTACGTGATTAATGAGCCGAGCCTGCCTGTGCTACTGAGCCCACCACAAAAAACGTTATAAAAGTGCAACCTTTCGGTGCTCGTTACACGCTTTTTACATTGTCACAGAATTACCCATTCCGTAGCCTTCCATCATGAAATCTTCTCCATGGTGGAAAGAAGCAACCATCTATCAGATCTATCCTCGGTCATTTTTTGATAGTAATGGCGATGGCGAAGGTGATCTTCCTGGGATAACTTCAAAGCTTGAATATGTGAAGTCATTAGGAGTAGATGCAATTTGGCTTAGCCCTTTTTACACCTCACCAAATAAAGATGGTGGCTATGACGTTGCTGATCCTCGTGATGTGGATCCACGTTTTGGAGATTTAGCAGATGCAATAAAAATGATTGAAGTTGCACATTCCTTGGATTTACGTGTCTTGGTAGATGTGGTCCCCAATCATTTTTCAGATCAACACGTGTGGTTCCAGGAGGCATTAAAGGCTGGACGTGGCTCGGTGGAACGTTCACGTTTTCACTTCTATGATGCAAATCCAGACGGTTCTTTGCCTAATAACTGGATTTCACTATTTGGCGGACCAACATGGACACAAGTTGAAGATGGTCAGTTCTACTTGCATTTATTTGATTCTTCACAGCCCGATCTCAATTGGGAAAATCCTGAAGTAGCTGAAGATTTTGAAAAGACATTGCGCTTTTGGCTAGACATTGGTGTTGATGGTTTTCGAATTGACGTTGCACATGGTTTAGTTAAAGAGGATGTTCTTAAAGATCATCCGGATCCACAAGGCTTAAGTGATGCATTGCGTCTGGATATGCCAATGGATCCTGAAAGACGATATGCCTTGTTGCCAACAGTGCCATTTTTTGATCGCCAAGGGGTTCATGAGATCTATCGTGAGTGGCGCAATCTCTTTAATTCCTATGGTGATCGCGAGGTGATGGCTGTTGCAGAAGCATGGGTTCATCCACCAGTTAATTCCACCCGCTATGTGCGCCCAGATGAGTTGCATCAAGTCTTTAACTTTGACCTTTTAGATGCTCCCTTTAATTCAGTACATCTTTACGATGTCATTAGTCGCTCTATTGATTTGATGAATACGGTGGATGCATTACCTACCTGGGCATTGAGCAATCACGATTCACCTCGAGTTGCATCACGGGTTGGTGAGCAAGAATCACGAGCACTTTCGCTCTTTGTCTTTGCTTTACCTGGTTCAACCTATGTCTATGCGGGTCAAGAACTTGGACTGCCAGATGGCCTCATCCCAGATGAATCCCGACAGGATCCAATCTATTTCCGCACAGAAGGTCTGCAAAAGGGACGAGATGGTGCGCGAGTTCCATTGCCTTGGAATGGTGACAAAGCTCCATTTGGATTTACATCTGGAACTCCTTGGTTACCAATGCAAGATAGTTGGAAGGATTCAACAATTGATAAGCAATCTTCAGAACCAAAAAGCTCACTGAACTTGTATCGAAATGCACTCAATTTACGTGCTGAACATTTAGTAAATACAGGAGAAATAGAGTGGCTAGAGAGCCCTCATCATGGTGAAAAGGGTTCTTCTCTACTGGCATTTCAGAGAGGAAATGTGTCCGTATACATGAATCTGGAGAATTCACCCCTTGAGGTTGAAATCACAGGCAAAGTGTTGATCGTGAGCGCGGGAGTTCCTGATGGTCGCGATGGAAAGATAACAATTCCACCAATTTCAACGATGTGGGTTCAACACTAACTGGCACAATAACGCCATGGAATCCACGACAATCTGGCTGCTCACACTTGGCGGTTTGTCTGCCGTAATCCTCTTTGACTTAATTCTTGCAGTGTTACGTCGCAATAAAGAAACCACGATGACCGAAGCAGGTATTTGGACAATCGTCTATGTCACCGCTGCCTTAGTTTTTGGTTACTTCCTGCCCAACTGGACCACAGATCCAAATGCACAAAAAGAGTTTTATGCAGGTTGGTTAACAGAATATGCATTGTCAGTAGACAACATCTTTGTTTTTGTAATCATCTTAAGTCGGCTTCAGGTTGAAAAGACTAAACAACAGTTGGTATTACTCTTGGGAATTATCATCGCGCTAGTACTTCGTGGTGGTTTCATTGCTGCCGGAAGTGCGATTATTGAAAAATTCTCATGGGCCTTCTTTATTTTTGGAGCCTTCCTGATCTTTACCGCATACAGACTCTTGACCGAGCATGGTGGCGATGAGGAATGGAAAGAGGATCGCCTGGTCACCTTCTTGCGTAAAAAAGGTGCATCGACCTTCACAATTGCCTTAATTTCACTTGGCTTTACAGATTTAATCTTTGCTCTTGATTCGATCCCAGCCATCTTTGGAATTACCCGTGACCCATACATAGTTGTGTGTGCAAACATCTTTGCTCTCATGGGGTTACGACAGTTGTATTTCTTGTTACAAGGTCTATTGGAGCGCTTGGTCTTTCTATCCAAGGGCCTCTCATTCATTCTGGCATTTATCGGCCTTAAGATGATTATTGAGGCTTTCCATGGCATCGGAATTCATGAGATAACACTTCCACACATCACGATTGAAGCAAGCCTTGGAGTAATTGTTCTTACCTTGATTGTTACAGCAACCGCAAGTCTTACCGCAACCCGCAAAGATGGAAGCGAAATCGTTTAGAGATCTGATTTCATTTTTCGTAGAGTTTCACGGTCATAGTCCTTGGTGCGTTCGTGAATTTTTCGAATCTGAAGTGCAAAAGCTTTAATAGCAGTATCAAAAGCAGCCAAATCATTGAACTCCGCTGCCTCTGCGCGTATTAATGGTCCTGAGCCATGAGTAGTAAGTACAACTCTATGAGAATGCTTGCCCTGTTGAGGATTTGCTTCGTGAAGAACCTCAACTTCGACGCGATCAATAACTACGCTAAATCGCTCCATGCTACTGAGTTTTTCTTCCGCGATTGATTTGAAATCTTCTGCTAAGTCTGCGTGCCGTGTATGAATTAGAATCTTCATACTTAGAAGGGTAGTACTAAGACCACCGCTGTCGCTAGAGATGCCAGAAGAAAAGATTTACCAAGAATTTTTAGTGCTGTCACTCGGTCAGCTTGTCGATCTTCCTTGCTGGTAACTTTCTTTATGTCCCCCAGCTTGCCAATGTTAAAGGTTCCAGCAAATCCATATGCCAGACAAAACTTGCTGCGTGATTGCACAAAGCCAATTGAGGCAACAAATAGGGGAAAGAAGATTCCTAAGTGAAATTCTGCTGGAGAATCAAAGAAAGCATAAACAAAAAGAGTCATTACAGAAACGATTAAACCAACTACTGCAACTAGTTGCCTGCGGCGAATTTCACCTTTCCCAATATTGCAACTTCCAGGAATGTATTCGTAATCAGGCATCTTCAAATTCATCTTCGTCGACCCATGAATCGGCAACTGAGTCCTCTTGCTGCTCTACCCAAGAAAGAAATGAACCGACCGCCTTGAAGGCCAAAATCGCCACTGTCGCTGCTGCGAATATTCGACGAAAGAGTTTGAACATAGGATAAAAATACTCTCTTTTTCTGAATATTTCTTTACAGAACCTTTAAAGCTTTCTCAATGTCTTGCCACAAATCATCAACATGCTCACAACCGACAGAGAGCCGAATCAATTGCTCAGGAACAGAAGGACTCTCAAGAGCCCACCGGCGACGCCTTTCCCAGAGTGATTCAATCCCACCAAGACTGGTTGCATGGGTGATCAAATCGGATGACTCACAGACTTTTTCTGCATCTTCTGCAGTTCCATCCACTTCAAATGAAATCACCGCACCAAAACCTGGATAGCGAACTTTGGTCACCTTTGAGTGCTTGCTCAGGCGAGCAACCAATTCCTTTGCATTGCCTTCTGCTGCCCTAAAGCGAATTGGAAATGTTCTAATTCCCCGTAGTGCAAGCCATGCCTCGAAAGGTCCTGGAACAGAACCGTTAAACCGGCGAGCTTGATCTAATCGGGCCAAGAGTGCCTCATCGTTAGTTGATAGTGACCCCAGGACAACATCACTGTGGCCAGCCAGAAACTTTGTGACCGAATGCATGACGATGTCGGCACCCATTGCTAACGGCTTTTGAACCAGCGGTGTAGCAAAGGTGTTATCAACGGCAACACCAATACCTAGTTTCTTCGCAGCTGTTATCAATGCGGGAAGATCTGCAACATCTAGGCAAGGATTTGTTGGCGATTCCAGCCAGACTAATGCTGCACCCTTCATTGCATTGATTACTTCTTCAGTGTTTGTAATTTCAACAAAGCGAACTTCTAACCGTCCTGATGCATGAAATTGATTCAGCAATCCCATAACTCCGCTATATCCCTGATTGGATGCAACAACTGGTGCTCCAATTGGGAGAATAGAAAACACTGCACTAACGGCAGCCATGCCAGAAGAA
>NZ_JBIKSG010000039.1:0-8549 GCF_044348745.1 Candidatus Planktophila sp. | reverse complement strand
CAAGTGAAATGCAAGCTCCAATTAGAATTACAAGTGGCCCAGCAATTACTCATGCAGGTGATTTAGCTGCGATCCTTTCTTCTCTTGTTGAAGGTGAGATTCTCTTCCTCGATGAGATTCATCGTCTGCCAAGACCGGCTGAGGAGCTCCTCTACTTAGCAATGGAAGATTTTCGAGTAGATGTCGTTGTTGGAAAAGGACCGGGTGCAACAGCTATTCCTTTACAACTTCCACATTTCACACTCGTCGGAGCAACAACACGTGCAGGGTTATTGCCTAGTCCGTTACGTGATCGATTCGGCTTCACAGCACATCTTGATTTCTATAATGAAACAGATATCGCCCACGTTATTACCCGAAGCGCTGAGTTACTAAAGATCGTGATTGATAAAGATGCAATAACTGAAGTTGCGGGCCGATCTCGAGGCACCCCACGCATTGCTAATCGCTTGTTGCGTCGTGTTCGCGATTATGCCCAAGTGCAGGGGAGCGCTCGTATTTCACTCACCGATGCAAAATCTGCGTTAGAGATGTATGAGGTTGATGAGCTAGGACTTGATCGACTTGATAGAGGCGTCTTAGTGGCCCTCGTAGAGAGGTTCAACGGGGGACCGGTAGGGCTTTCCACCTTGGCAATAGCCGTTGGCGAAGAGATTGAAACTGTTGAATCTGTTGCTGAGCCTTTCTTGGTAAGAAATGGCTTTATGGCGAGAACTCCACGCGGGCGGGTGGCAACAGCCCAGGGTTGGCGGCATATAGGACGAACACCACCTGCGGAAATCTCCACGCTTTTCGACTTACCAGCACCTGACGCCTAGACTCTCCCCCTATGTCTACAAATACTAAAACGATAAAAACGAGTTCGCGCCCTGTTCGCACGCTAGCGATTCTGGGTCTGGTCGTTGTGGCTATGACAGCTCTTGTCTTTGTACAGGGAGCGACTTCAGTGCGCTTGGGTCTAGATCTACGAGGTGGAACTTCGGTCACCTTGCAGCCACGAATTGCACCGGGCGATGAAGGCAAAGTCACCAGCGAAGCGATTGACCAGGCGGTATCAATCATCCGTCAGCGCGTTAACTCATTAGGTGTAGCCGAGTCTGAAGTAACATCACAGGGAAGTGGAACAAATCGTCAGATTGTTATTTCAATTCCAGGTGACACGGGTCGTCGTGTTGTTGAATTAGTTGGACAGACAGCAGAACTTAGATTCCGTCAGGTGCTTGCATCTGCATCCGGATTGCCCGCAGCAACAGATGTTGGCGCTACTCCTGTTTTAGGAGTAACTGCAGAAATAAATGCAAAGTTTGCAGCACTTGATTGCACTAAGCCAGAAAATCTTCAGGGAACTGGTGTTGATGCACCGACTGAAACCTTGGTTGCATGTGATCGTGCTGGTGGAACGAAATACATTTTGGCACCCGCTGAAGTTCTTGGTCGCCAGATTTCAAGTGCCTCAGCAGGTCTTGATACACAAGCTGGCACAGCATGGTTTGTGAGTCTAGAATTTAATAACGAGGGAACTACAGCATTTGCTGCATTAACTTCAAGAGTTACTGTTAACCCAGAACCAACTAATCAAGTGGCAATCGTGCTTGATGGTTTGGTTGTTTCTGCCCCTCGAATCACAGAGGCGATTCCATCAGGTAATGCTCAGATCACTGGAAGTTTCACTCAGCTTGAAGCGCAAGACTTAGCCAATGTTTTGAAGTATGGAGCTTTGCCACTTGCATTTGATCGCGGTGAAATCCAACAAGTTTCACCAACACTTGGTGCCGATCAGTTAAATGCTGGTTTACTAGCTGGAGCGCTAGGCCTATTCCTCGTTGTCATCTTCACCCTTCTTTATTACCGCGCTCTCGGATTTGTAACTGTTGGTTCTTTAGCTATCGCGGGAGCAATTCTTTATCTTCTCTTCTTGCTCATGGGTGAGTGGATTGGATTCACGTTAACCCTGGCGGGTATTGCAGGAGCCATTGTTGCTATTGGTGTTACCGCCGACTCCTTTATTGTCTATTTTGAGCGCGTGCGGGATGAAATGCGTGAGGGAAGGTCCTTACGTACTGCTGCTGAAACTGGATGGGTTCGGGCTCGTCGCACGATTCTGGTAGCTGACTTTGTATCCATGATCGCTGCGATTCTTCTCTACTTCTTCTCTGTTGGCGGTGTTAAAGGTTTCGCCTTTACTCTCGGCCTAACAACCATCATCGACTTGATCATCATCTTCTGGTTTACAAAACCAGCTTTGGTTCTTGTCTCACGAAGTAAATTCTTTAACTCAGGACACCCACTCTCTGGATTTTCTCCAAAGAGCCTAGGTATGTCCATCGCGAAGGAGGCATAACATGTCAAAGCTATCTGGACTAGGTGGACGTTTATACCGTGGTGAAACTTCAGTTGACTTCATTGGTCGCCGCCGGCGTTGGTACACCGTCTCTGCTGCATTTGTTCTGATTTCAATCGGAGCCCTGGCTGTTCAAGGCCTGCAACTAGGAATTGAGTTCAAGGGTGGATCTTCTTTCACTGTTACAACAACCAATCCTTCTGTAACTGAGGCGCGTGCCGCAGTTGAAGAAGCTGGGGTAACTGGTGAAGCCATCGTTCAATTAGTGGGCGATGACAAGGTGCGCGTGCAAACGGGTTCGCTGGAGCAAGCTCAAAACAATGCTGTACAGGATGCTTTAGCGGCTAAGTTTTCAGTGAGTGTTTCGACAATTGACACCCAAATCATTGGACCATCGTGGGGTAAAGAGATTACTCGCAAGGCTCTCTATGGCCTCTTTGGATTCCTTTTTGTTGTCATGTTGTATTTGGCAATGGCACTTGAACCAAAGATGGCTGTTTCTGCAATAATCGCGGTGATTCACGACGTGTTCATTACTGTTGGTATTTACGCACTTGTCGGATTTGACGTTACGCCATCGACAATTATCGGTTTTCTTACCATTCTTGGTTATTCCCTATATGACACGGTAGTTGTCTTCGACAAAGTTCGAGAGAACACTAAATCGATTACTTCTACTTCAACCAAGACTTATTCACAGGCAGTTAACCTTGCTGTGAATCAAACAATTGTTCGCTCGGCCAACACGTCAATCGTGGCCTTGCTTCCAGTTGCTGCAATTCTCTTTGTTGGAGCTGGCTTACTGGGTGCGGGAACTCTCAAGGATCTCTCACTCGCACTCTTTATTGGTTTGATCGTGGGTACTTACTCTTCAATCTTTATTGCACCTCCGGTACTAGCTCAAATGCGTGAGAGAGAGCCAGCGATGCAGGCTTTGGCTAAGCGTGTGAGTGCACGTTCAGGTGGCACTGTTGCTGCTTCAACTGTTGGTGCGGTTGCAGCTATTAACGGTAGAGGCCCACGCAATCAACCAAAGCGCAAGGGTCGTAAGTAAGGTCTTTCGTGGATACATTGATAGCACCAGTAATCAGTGCTCTCAAAGAAAATCACGCCTCTGTAGATTCTGATGAGGTATCTCGCGCATATCAGGTAGCGCGAGATGCCCATGAGGGCCAACTCCGTAAATCAGGTGAGCCCTACATAACTCATCCTGTTGCGGTTGCGGAAATTCTTGCCCACCTTGGTTTAAATCCTGCAACAGTCATTGCTGCACTACTGCACGATACGGTTGAAGACACCCAGTATTCATTGAGCCAGCTTCGTATAGATTTTGGTGATGAGATTGCAAATCTTGTCGATGGCGTTACAAAGCTAGACAAGCTTGCCTACGGACCAACTGCGGAAGCAGAGACGGTTCGTAAAATGGTTATTGCGATGTCTCGAGACATACGGGTATTGGTTATCAAGCTAGCGGATCGCTTACACAATGCTCGCACATGGAAGTATGTTTCAGAAGAAAGTGCCCTTCGAAAAGCGCGCGAGACGCTAGACATCTATGCTCCACTGGCACACCGTCTCGGTATGAACGCCATCAAATGGGAGTTAGAGGACCTTTCTTTTGAGGTATTAGAGCCAAAGAAGTTTGAGGAAATATCTAGATTAGTTGCTGAACGTTCGCCTTCAAGAGATGCCTTAACAGAGCAAGTGATCGAAGCTGTCAAAGAGGATTTTTTGCGTGATCAGATTGAGGCAACGGTTACAGGACGCAAGAAACATTTTTTCTCTGTGTATCAAAAGATGGTTGTTCGTGGTCGTGAGTTCAATGAGATTTATGATCTAGTAGGAATAAGAGTGTTGGTTAATGATGTTCGTGATTGCTACGCAGTTCTAGGGTCCATTCACGCCAGATGGAGTCCGGTCCCAGGGCGTTTCAAGGATTACATAGCGATGCCAAAGTTCAACCTCTATCAATCGCTACACACCACCGTGATTGGACCTACGGGCAAAGCAATTGAAATTCAGATTAGAACCTATGACATGCACGCACGCGCCGAGTTCGGTATTGCAGCGCACTGGAAATACAAGCAGGGTCCAGAAAATACTGAGAGCTCTCCCGAGATGTTGTGGCTTCGCCAGCTACATGAATGGCAGAAAGAAACAGAGGATCCGTCTGAATTTTTGGAAGCACTTCGTTTTGATTTGGGCTCACCTGAGGTTTTTGTTTTCACGCCAAAGGGGAGTGTTATCGCACTTCCGGGAGGGTCGACACCAGTTGACTTTGCTTTTTCTGTACACACAGATGTTGGACTTAGGTGCGCAGGTGCAAAAGTAAATGGTCGACTCATTCCCCTTGATTCAAGACTCAACAATGGTGATGTGGTTGAGATAGTTACGAACAAGAGTGAATCTGCAGGTCCGAGCAGAGATTGGCTTAACTTCGTCAAGAGCCCAAGGGCTCGCTCAAAGATTAAGGCCTGGTTTAGCAAAGAGCGTCGCGAAGAGGCTATTGATGCCGGCCGTGAATCTATCGCTCGTCAAATGCGTAAAGCTGGTTTACCACTTCAAAAGATTTTTGCAGGACATTCCTTGCTGGAGCTAGCCCATGATTTACGTTATCCAGATATCGATGCGTTGTATTCGGCGGTGGGGGATGGCTATGTTTCAGCAGCCTCTATCATCGACAAACTTGTCGCATCATTAGGTGCTGAAGATTCTCATCCAGAACCGACGATGGAGACCTTTCCCAATCGTGTTCCAACTACTAGACGTTCTAGTAACGCCGTTGATGTTGAAGGAACAGATGACGTATTAGTAAAGCTCGCTCGTTGCTGTACACCCGTGCCTGGGGATCCGATCATGGGATTTATTACTAAGGGAAGCGGTGTTTCAATCCATAGAGCCGATTGTTCTAATGCTCAAGATTTACAAGTACATCAAATGGATAGAGTCGTTAAGGTGAAATGGCGCGTCGGCGCTTCTTCAGTATTCTTAGTTAACATCCAAGTCGAAGCTCTTGATCGTGCATCACTGCTTGCCGACGTGACTCGGACTTTGTCAGATCAACATGTAAACATTCTGAGCGCTGCGGTGAGCACCTCAAAGGATCGAACTGCTTTCTCGCGCTTTACTTTCGAGATGGCAGATGCAACGCATTTAGATGCAGTCCTTGGAGCTGTTCGTGGAATTGAAGGCGTCTACGATGTTTATCGAACAACTAACAACTAGTTGAATTCAGCTAAGCCCTTTTCAGCCTCTGCCAACCACACCTTACGTGCTGCTGCAGATTCCATGGCTTCTTCAGATTTCTTAGTGTTACCACTTGCGGCATATTTTGCCGCCGCCTTCTCGTAGTTAGCAATGGATTCAGTAAGTTGAGTGACAACCTCTTGAGCGCGCTTTTTTGCAGCCGGGTCAGTCTTGCGCCAAATATCTGCTTCCAACTCTTTCACCGCCGCCTCGACAACAGAAACACGCAGATCCATCGCAGCTCTCTTATCGCGATGGGTCATTCCGATTTTTTCCCAAGAACGAAGATGTTCATTTAGAGTTTTACGAGCATTCTTTACATCGGAAATAGGCAGGATAGCCTCAATCAAAGTGAGCAACTCTTCACGTTTAGCAAGATTTGCTGCCATGGTTACATCGCGCTTTTCTAAGTCAGCATTTTTAGCGGTGAAGAACTGATCCTGCGCCGCCTTAAAACGAGACCACAACTTGGCGTCATCATTCTTCTTGCCACGGCCAGCTTCTTTCCACAGGTCCATTAGGGCCTTGAAACGTTTAGCGGTTGAAACCCACTCAGTTGATGTTGCAAGTTTTTCTGCTTCTTCAACGATCTGCTTTTTTGCATCGGCAACTAGAGACTGGGCAGCCTCTAGGGATGCAAAGTGAGTCCGGCGACGCTTATCGAACTTGTTTCGGGATGAAGAAAAACGCTTCCAAAGATCGGCATCTGCTTTTTTATCTAGTCGAGGCGCAGCTTTCCATTCATCAAGAAGAACTTTGAGGCGATCCCCAGTGCTCTTCCAACTTTCAGAAAGCGCAAGCCCTTCAGCCTCGGCAACAATCTTTTCTTTCTCAACAACTATTTGTGCAAGGCGGGCGGTCTTTGCAGCAGTCTCTGCCGCTTTTTTCGCCTCATATGCTTCGCGATGCCCTTCGATCAAAGGTTCAATCTGTTCAACAGATGCTGCTAGTGCATCGAGATCTCCAACACCATTAAAATCTTTTACTTGATCACGTAATTTTTTGACCGCTGCATAGGCATCTGATGGAACCATTGCTCCACTTTGAATGCGTGCTGCTAGCAGAGCGATCTCTGATGCAAGAACTTCAAACTTGCGCACAAAGTAAGCCAGCGCCTCTTCTGCAGTTTTACCTGGATATGAACCCACGGCTTTTTCACCGTGCGATGTGCGGACAAAAACGGTGCCATCTTCTGCGACTCGACCAAAAGCTGAAGGATCTCCGATCAACGCACTTGCTGCGCTGGCCTGTTGTGGGAAATTCATATCTGTCATGAGAGTGATCCTTTCAGCGCGTTTCTTCTCTTTGAAGTTCGCTATGTGGTGGGTGCGATGCTCAGAAGTTTCGAGGCTTCTGAGCGTGGGTTGGAGGTAGATTCCTAGGCAAAAGGTACCCTGTCACATGGGGTGAGCGTAAATCGCTCCCAATTCTGAGCGCGGAAAGAGGTTGATTGAGCATGCTGATCGACTCATTTGCCGCGCCTATGTATGCCACCAACTGTTGGGTCCTAGCCACAGAGCCGGGATCGGAGTGCGTTGTGATCGATCCTGGAATGCCGGATGTCTCACATCAATTAACGGAGATCTTGGAAAAACATGATCTAAAGCCAGTGGCCGTTATTGCAACGCATGGCCACCTAGATCACACCTTTTCTATTCAACCGATCGCTGATGGTTACCAAATTCCTACCTACATACATAGCGAGGATCGGGCTTTTCTGGCCCATCCTGAAAATCTACATGGACCAGAGTTTGCTGCACTTTTATCGGGTATGAGTTTTTCTGAGGGCAAGGATGTGCGTGAACTTCGTAACGGGGAAATAATCAGTATGGTTGGTCTTAACTTTAGGACTATCCATGCCCCGGGTCACACACGTGGATCGTTGATGTTTGAAGTGTCAGACGAGGTATTAATCAGTGGGGATGTCCTGTTTGCTGGTTCAATTGGGCGTACCGATCTACCGACAGGCTCAGCTAAAGATATGGAAGAAACATTGCGGAAGAAAGTAACGCCCTTAGCAGACCATTTACGTGTCTTGCCCGGTCACGGACCCGAAACAACAATGGCCCGTGAAAAGAAGAATAATCCGCACTTGAAGAATTTGGTGGGTCGCTACTGATGGCTGGTCAAAAGATATCTGCACCAAAAGGCGTGAGCGAGTACGTTCCTGGTAGATCACGCGCATTTGAATTCGTGCGAGAGAGTTTAATTGCACCTGCAAAGTTAGCTGGCTATCAACTAATTGAGCTGCCTGTGTTTGAAGATACTGAACTCTTTACACGCGGTGTTGGCGAATCTACTGATGTAGTTTCCAAAGAGATGTATACATTTGAAGATCGAGGTGGTCGCTCAATCACATTGCGTCCAGAAGGAACTGCTGGTGTGATGCGAGCAGTAATCGAACACGGTTTGGATCGCGGACAACTACCGGTGAAAGTTTGGTACTCCGGGCAGTTCTTTCGTGCAGAGCGTCCACAAGCTGGTCGATACCGACAGTTTTATCAAGTTGGTATCGAAGCAATCGGATTGGATGATCCGGCAATTGATGCGGAAGTAATCGCAATAGCGGATGCAGGTTTTAGGGCTATTGGGCTTAGTAAGTATCGTCTCGAGATTACCTCGTTAGGTGATGGCGAATCTAGAGCAGCGCACCGAAAAGATTTAGTTAAATTCATTTCAACTCTCGAATTGGATGAAGCCACAGCTGCGCGAGCAAAAATTAATCCTCTTCGACTCTTTGACGATAAGCGTGAAGAGATGCGCAATGCCATGACGGATGCGCCATTGTTGATCAATTATTTAAACGATGAATCGCGCCAGCAGTTTGCACAGGTTCAGAAACATCTGGACGCATTAGGAATCGCATACGTTGTTAATCCCCGAATGGTCCGTGGGTTGGATTACTACACCGGCACTACCTTTGAATTTGTCCATGAACTTCTGGGTGCTCAATCAGGCATCG
>NZ_JBIKSG010000038.1:0-8626 GCF_044348745.1 Candidatus Planktophila sp. | reverse complement strand
GCTCCTTGGATTTGAAGTTCACCGATCCCGTCAATGCATTACGCGGTCTAAAGTTTGCAGAGACTGGCAAGGGTGTTACAGCCAAGATTGGCGAAAAGTCGTCGGCTTCTGTTTTCTATGTTCGAACTCTTTCAAATTTCGATCCAAAGGCAACGACTCCTATTTGGATGCGCCGACGTATTGAAAAGATGGGCATGCGCTCAATTTCTTTAGTTGTCGATGTTACGAACTACGTGATGTTAGAACTTGGTCAACCATTACACGCCTTTGATAAATCAAAGATCAAGGGCGGTTTAACCATCAAGCTGGCTGGCAAAGCGCAAAAGTTTAAAACTTTAGATGGCGTAGAACGCACTTTAGATCCGAATGACTTAATGGTGTGTGATGATGAACAACCATTAGCTTTAGCAGGAACAATGGGTGGACTTTCATCTGAGATCAGCGAAACCACAACGGATATTGCACTCGAAGCGGTTCATTTCTGCGAAGTGTGTATTGCAAGGAACTCTCGTCGTCACAAACTTTCATCTGAAGCATCACGTCGCTTAGAGCGAAGCGTGGATCCTTCCTTGGCTGAGTTTGCATCTGCTCGCTTTGTGCAACTTCTTACCGCTCATAGTTCCGCTAAGCATGTGGCAACTGTGGTTGATGGGGAGCCAATCTATGCACCTTTGGTCACTATTGATCCTGCTTATGTTTCCAAGACTTTAGGCTTTGATATCCCAGCAAAGAAGGTTGCTGAGGTACTTCGTGTTATTGGGTGCGATGTTGACGAGAAGAGTTTCACCATCGATCCGCCATCATGGCGAGCAGATCTATTGACTGCTGCAGATTTTACTGAAGAGGTGGCCCGCATGATCGGCTACGACAAGATCCCTTCAGTTTTGCCTCCACGTCCTTTGCATGCAACATTGACTCCAACTCAAAAGCGTCGCCGCGCTGTTGCAACCATGCTTGCAAGTCGTGGTTTGGCAGAGGTTCAGACATTCCCATTTACCAATCAAGCAACTATTGATTCCATGGGTTTTGTGGGCGAGCGTGCTGCGACATATAAAGTTGCAAACCCAATGTCAGAAGAGTTTCCGCTCATGCGTGTGCACTTAGTTCCTGGCTTGATTGAAGTGGCTCAACGAAACATAAGTCGCGGTGCAAAAGATTTTGCAATCTTTGAAATGGGCTCAATCTTCCGTAGTGACCAGAAGTTAGTTCCTGCAATTTCTCCAGATCTTTCTAAGCGTCCTTCCAAAACAATCATTGACGAAATATTTGCAAGTGTTCCGCCACAGGGATATCACGTTGCAGGTTTACTCGTTGGAAAAACCGAAAATGAGAATTGGCAGGGCAAAGCGCGTTCCTATAATTGGCAAGATGCAATTTCATACGCCCAAGATGTTTTAGCGCTGTGTAATCTTGAATGGACAGTGGCTCGCTCAGATCTAGCCCCCTGGCATCCGGGTCGTTGCGCAGAGCTAATTGTTAATGGAAAAGCCGTTGCACATGCAGGTGAACTTCATCCACGCATAGTTTCCGCCTATGGTTTACCTGAGCGTTCAGTTGCATTTGCTGTGGCGCTAAGCGCGCTGCCGGATTCGGCGCTGGTTCGACCTACAACAGTTGGAACCATGCCAGCTGCGGTTCAAGATGTGGCTTTGATTGTCGAATCAAATGTAAGTGCAGCAGATATTGAAGGAGCCTTGCGCGCAGGTGCAGGCGATTTACTTGAATCCATTACCTTGTTTGATCGTTACGACAAGATTGGCGATGGCAAGATTTCACTTGCCTTCACTCTGGTTTTCCGTGCACAGGATCGCACCCTTACAGGCGAAGAGGTGAGCGCTATGCGCGAGGCAGCTACAGCGGTGGCGGCGGCTAAATTCGGAGCTGTAGTCCGCACCGCATAATTATGCATAAGATTGCATAATTATAGATATTACCTTACCCTTTACTTATGAAATCAGCGGTCATTGGTGCTAGTGGATACGCAGGTGGAGAACTCTTAAGGCTGCTTGCAATCCATCCACACTTTGAAGTTGTTGTCGTTAGTGCGCATTCAAATGCAGGGGAGCAGGTCACATCTGTTCATCCACAGCTTCAAAGCTATGCGGGTAGAAGTTTTGTATCAACCGATTCGATTGATTTTTCAGCCCTTGAGTTAGTTTTTCTTGCACTCCCTCATGGTGAATCAGCTGCGATAATAGAAAAGATTCCAACTAGTGTAAAGATCGTTGATCTTGGGGCAGATTTTAGATTAGAAGATGCTGCGCAATGGGAAAAGTACTACGGTGGAAAGCACGCAGGTTTCTGGGTGTATGGCTTGCCTGAACTTGCATCTGGCCAGCGGGAAGCAATTAAGAAGGAAACCAGAGTTTCTAATCCTGGCTGTTATGCAACATCAATATCTCTTGGTATTGCACCTGTATTAGGGCTGATTGACGTGTCAGACATTGTCGTGGTTGCTGCATCTGGCACAACAGGTGCCGGACGAAATGCATCCATGAATTTGATTGGTAGTGAAGTAATGGGTTCACTTTCATCGTATAAGTTTGGCGGAGTACATCAACACACACCTGAGATCGAGCAGGCACTTTCAGCGGTAGCGCAAAAGAAAGTAAAACTTTCTTTTACACCAATTCTTGCGCCAATGCCGCGTGGAATTCTTTCCACAATTACCGCGAAATTGAATTCATCCCTGAATACTCAGCAGGCACATGAGATGTTTTCTTCACACTACGCTTCTGAATTCTTTGTCGACGTTCTCCCAATAGGACAGATGCCTAAGACAAGTGCTGTTATTGGTAGCAACAAGGTTCAGTTACAGGTCGCGGTTGATGCACATACAAATCGCATCGTTGTCTCTGTTGCCATAGATAACCTTGGCAAAGGCGCAGCTGGACAAGCTATTCAGAACGCTAACTTGATCTGTGGACTAGCCGAGATCAGCGGTCTAGCCCTCGATGGAATCGGTTCTTAAGGCTTCGATGTGATTGTCGTAAAATTTGGCGGACATGCAATGAAGGATGAAAACGGAAACTTCGCCAAAGCCATCTCCGCTGCCCAAAACGCAGGAGAGCAGGTTGTAGTTGTCCACGGAGGGGGCCCTCAAATTGATGCAGCCCTAGATGCTCAGGGGATTGTTAGTACTTGGGTTGGAGGGTTTCGAGTAACAACGCAGGAGATATTTGATGTGGTGGAGGATGTTCTGGTTAATCAAGTCGGCCCAGATGTTGCCGCCAGATTAGGCAAGGCTGGCATCAAAGCTCAAGCTATATCGGCGCGTACATTGCCAACTGTCATCGCAAGTCGTCGAACACATTTGATCGATGGAACCCCTGCCGATCTTGGATTTGTTGGAAATGTTGAGAAGGTGAATCCTTCAGCATTGCTTGAATTGCTCAATCAAGGGGTCGTACCTGTTGTCGCACCTGTTTCATCTGATGTGGATCTTAAGGCAGGGTTGAATGTGAATGCAGATTTCGCTGCTGCAGCGATTGCATCATCGCTAGAAGCATCTTCCTTAATCGTCATGACAGATGTCGCAGGCATCTATCGCAACTGGCCTGATAAAGATTCACTCATTGAAAGCATTTCAGCAAGCGAACTTGAATCAATCAAGACAAATTTTGCAGATGGCATGGCTCCTAAGGTTCAAGCAGCACTTGATGCGCTCTCATATGGCGCAAAAGCAGTACGTATTATTGATGGAACCGATTCCGATAGTTTTGCTTCAGCGCTGACTGGTAGAGGCGGAACGTTGGTGGTTGCATGACTAACAAGAAATATTTAAAGCGCTGGGATAGCTCACTACAGAATAATTATGGCAAGCCATCAATTGCTTTAGTTAAGGGCAAGGGAATAGTTGTTACTGATGCAGATGGCAACACCTACTTGGATTTTCTAGGCGGGATTGCGACAAGCATCTTGGGTCATGCACACCCTGCGATCGTAAAAGCGGTGACAAAGCAGATTTCGACTTTAAGCCACGTTAGTAATTTCTACGCACACCCCAACGCAATAGAGTTAGCGGAGAAATTAGCAGCAATGACAGGGGACAAGAGTGCAAAAGTATTCTTTTGTCAGTCAGGTGCTGAGGCCAATGAGGCATCGTTAAAACTTTCACGACGCACAGGCAAAGTGCGAGTTGTTGCTGCCCAGGGTGCTTTTCATGGTCGCACTATGGGCGCACTGTCGCTTACTGGGCAAGCCTCTAAGCGCGAACCTTTCTTGCCACTCATTAAGGGAGTAAAGCACGTTCCCTACGGCGACATTGATGCGATGCGAAAAGCGATAAGCAAGAAAACTGCGATGGTAATTATTGAACCAATTATGGGAGAGGCAGGAGTAATTGTTCCTCCATCAGATTATCTACAACAACTACGACAACTGTGTGACAAAAATGGTTCATTGCTTGTTATTGATGCAGTCCAGACAGGGATGGGGCGAACTGGTGATTGGTTCGGTTATGAATACTCAGGAATAACACCCGATGTCATCACATTAGCCAAAGGGTTAGGCGGGGGCCTTCCATTGGGTGCAATGATTGCATTGGGGAAAGCGGCAGATTTATTTCAAGCAGGAGATCATGGCTCTACATTTGGTGGAAATCCAGTGACGACTGCAGCTGGCTTAGCAGCGATTGAATACATTGAGACAAAAGACATTTTGCAAAAAGTTGAAAAACAAGGTTCACACTTGATGCAGGAATTAGCGCTCATTCCAGGAGTGAAAGAAGTTCGTGGGGCTGGCTTGCTACTTGGAATCGAGTTGGAATCATTAAAGGCATCGGATGTGTCGGATGCTATGCGAGATGCCGGAATTCTGGTGAATGCGGCAAATCCAACAACAATTCGTATTGCACCGGCTTTGATTGTGACTGATGCTCAGATCAATAAATTCATTTCCACATTCAGAAAGGTGATTACAGATGCCAAGTAATGCCCAATCAGTCTCTGCTCGCAGAGCCAAGGCGATATTCCTCATTCAATCTGGATTGGTTCACTCACAGTCAGATCTTGTTGTGTTGTTGAAAAAGGCGGGCTATAAAGTAACTCAAGCTACCGCTAGTCGTGATCTTGAGGAGATAGGTGCTGTTCGTGCGCGCAATAAAAATGGAGAAAGCACTTATCAAATACGTGAAAGCGCAGAGGATGCGATTGCGCGAAGCACGCCTTTACCTTCTCAATTGATATTGTCCGTTGATCACAGCGCGAATTTGGCCGTGATTCATACTCCTCCAGGTGCTGCTCAGTTTTTGGCAAGCTCTCTGGACCATGCCGGCTTGACTGGGGTAATTGGCACTATTGCTGGGGACGACACGATTATCTTGGTGTCCAAGAAAGCAACAGGTGGAGCCCATTTAGCGAAAGAATTGCTTGCTTACGCACAATCAGATGGAAAGAGGAAGTAATGGCTCTCTGGGGCGGTCGTTTTTCGCAAGGACCTGAGGAATCAGTCTTTGCCCTGTCCCGAAGTGTGCACTTTGATTGGCGCTTGGCTCCCTATGACCTTCGTTCTTCTAAGGCTCACTTAGCAGTCTTAAAAAAGAGTGGCCTAGTTTCAACCAAGGATGCCGATGCAATAGCAAAAGCGCTGAACGAGCTGTCGAATGAAGTCTTAAACGGCAGCTTTCTAGCTATTGATTCAGATGAAGATGTTCATAGTGCTCTTGAGCGAGGATTAACTGAAAAGATCGGTGCTGTCGGGGGAGCGATTCGCGCAGGACGCTCTCGCAACGATCAGGTCACTACAGATCTTCGACTCTTTGCAATCGATCACATGCTAGAAGTTGCTCGATTGATCACAGCGCTTCAAACTGCAATTCTCGAAAAAGCTGCTGAATATGTAAATGATCCGGCACCTGGTTTTACCCATATTCAACACGCACAACCGGTTTCATTTGGACATGAATTGGCAAAGCATGCGCATGCCTTTGCTCGCGATCTTGATCGTATAAATGATTGGCTAGCACGTACCTCTGTTAGTTCGTTAGGAGCTGGTGCACTAGCTGGCTCCTCTCTTGCACTTGAACCAGCCTATACAGCGCAGAATCTTGGCTTCAATTCTTCATTTGCAAACAGTATCGACGCGGTGAGTGATCGTGATTATGTTGCTGAAGCTTTGTTTATTTGCGCAATGATTGGAACTCACCTTTCACGAATTGGTGAAGAATGGACATTGTGGGCTTCACAAGAGTTTGCATGGGCCAAGGTTTTAGATGCGTACTCAACCGGATCCTCGATCATGCCACAAAAGAAAAACCCAGACATGGCTGAACTTGCACGCGGTAAATCAGGACGCCTTGTTGGAAACCTGATGAGTGTTTTAACAATGCTCAAAGGTTTACCTTTTGCATATAATCGCGATTTGCAGGAAGACAAAGAACCGTTGTTCGACAGTTTCGACACATTGTTGCTTGTTCTGCCCGCCGTAACAGGGATGATTGCAACAACGGAGTTTGATCGAGAGAAGATGGCGTTAGCAGCCCCTACGGGATTTTCACTAGCCACTGAAATTGCGGATTATCTGGCCAAGAAGAGCGTTCCTTTTGCTGTTGCCCACGAAGCGGCTGGAAAGTGTGTTGCAATGTGTGAAGACTCAGGTCGTCAATTGCACCAATTATCAGATGCTGAATTTTTGCAGGTCCATCCACAATTAGATGTGGGAGTAAGAGACGTGCTTACCGTCCATGGGGCGATCAATTCGCGCACGACATCTGGTGGAACAGCGCCCGTGCTTGTTGCTGCCCAGATTAAAGATGCTTTAGCCGCCAATTCCAATACCGAGAGAGAAATTGCCAGCAAACAAGCTGCATTTTCGGAGATGATGAGCTCATGAACTTAATCGAGGATCTGCGCTGGCGTGGCTTATTGGCGCAGTCAACTGATGAAAAAGCCTTAATTGAGTCACTCAAGCAACCAATCACTTTGTATGTTGGCTTCGACCCAACAGCTCCCTCACTTCATGCAGGTAACTTGGTAGTCCTCTTAGTTTTACGACGATTCCAATTAGCAGGGCATAACCCCATCGCATTAGTTGGGGGTGCAACAGGTTTGGTCGGAGACCCTAGCGGCAAGAATGAAGAACGCACCCTCAATAGCAGTGAGGTTGTTGAAGCGTGGGTTAATCGCATCCGCCACCAAGTATCAGCGTTCTTAGATTTTGACGCACCCAAGAATCCCGCACGGGTTGTGAACAACCTCGACTGGACTTCACCATTAAGTGCCATTGAATTCCTTCGCGACATTGGCAAGCACTTTAGCGTTAACCAAATGTTGTCTAAAGATTCTGTCTCTGCGCGTTTAGAAGGTGGAGGAATTTCCTACACCGAATTTTCATATCAAGTGTTGCAGTCATATGATTTTCTGGAACTGTTTCGACGTAACAACTGTACGTTGCAAGTTGGCGGATCAGATCAGTGGGGAAATATTGTCGCAGGCCTTGATTTGATTCGTCGCGTTGAGCAGGGGAGCGGACATGCGTTAACCGTTCCATTGCTGATGAAGGCCGATGGAACTAAGTTTGGAAAGACAGCTGGAGGGTCGGTTTGGTTAGATCCCGAGATGACTTCACCCTATGCGTTCTTCCAATTCTGGCTTAATAGTGATGATAAAGATGTGATCAATTTCCTCAAGGTGTTTTCATTCAAGTCACACGAAGAGATCACCGAACTTGAAAAATCCCATAACGAAAATCCTGGATTACGAGAGGCACATCGTGCATTGGCTCGTGAGTTAACTTCATTAGTACATTCAGAAGAGACAACACAGCGCGTTGAAGCTGCAGCTCGTGCATTGTTTGGTCAAGGTGAATTATCAGAACTGGATGAAGCAACTCTTGCTTCAGCACTTGCAGAACTCCCGCGAACAACAGTTTCATCAACAGATGAAATTCCAACCTGGGTAGATCTCCTAGCAGCAACAGGTGTTGTTGACTCAAAATCAGCGGCGCGACGCATCGTTAAAGAAGGTGGCGCATATCTCAATAATGAGAAGATTTCTGGTGAAGATTTCAGACCTTCAAAATCTGACTTTTTATGCGGAAAATATGCGGTTTTGAGAAAAGGTAAAAGAGATCTCGCTGCTGTCGAATTGGTCTAACCCTTCAAAAAGAGGCTAAAAACCCTAGCGGGCGTGGATAATTCGCAATTTTGCCATTTTTGAAGCTTTCCTCTGGTCTCGGAGATGTCGATTTGACCCGTTCAGGGAGCCTATGTATAGTTACGCTCCTTGCTGGGAACGGACGATTTAGGCCGGACAGTAGGCACAGAAGCTCAAGTAATTGAGCCTCAGCCAGATCTAGTAACTCATTTAGGCCAGTTTGACCGCGCCTGCATGCATGCACTAAGTTTGGCGATCTGCCCTGAAAATCAGGAGAAATCCTGAGAAGCAGTGCGCATCCGTACCTTGAGAACTCAACAGCGTGCCATAAGTCAATGCCAATAGTGGCTTAGTTCGTCATGCTTTCAATAGCGAAAAATCATTGTTTTACAGTGCTTTTTGATGCATTAACAACCACGGCAAATATATAAATACCTCAATGAGGTATAGCCATAAAAAGCTATACCCGTTGATTTCCTTTGGTATATAAATGACAAATTAAACGACAGTTTGTTTGTCTGATCGCCAAGATG
>NZ_JBIKSG010000002.1:0-94223 GCF_044348745.1 Candidatus Planktophila sp. | reverse complement strand
AAAGTTTCGAATCCGTACATAACCAGCTGTGATGCACCGCCGCAAAGTACTGATTGCTCACCAAATAGATCTGTTTCGGTCTCTTCCGTAAATGTTGTAAGAATTCCGCCTGCGCGAAGTCCGCCAATTGCCTTTGCATATGAAAGTGTCAATGGCCATGCACTTCCTGTTGAATCTTGCTCTACTGCAACAATTACCGGCACGCCGCGTCCTGCTGCATACTCCCGGCGGACTAAGTGTCCTGGGCCCTTTGGCGCAACCATGCACACATCAACTGATGCAGATGGCTTGATATAACCAAAACGAATATTAAATCCATGTCCGAAGAACAAAGCGTCGCCATCTTTAAGATTTGGCAAAATTGAATCTGTGTAGATGTGGCGTTGCAAGTGATCTGGAGCCAAAATCATGATGACTGTAGATTCCTTAACAGCTTCAGCAACACTGACTACGCGAAGGCCTTCAGCCTCTGCCTTTGCTCGTGATGGTGAACCATCCTTTAGTCCAACACGAACATCTACGCCACTATCGCGCAGGTTAAGTGCGTGTGCATGTCCTTGTGATCCGTAACCGATGATCGCGACTTTGCGACCCTGGATGATTGAAAGATCAGCATCCTCTTCGTGATACATCGTTGCTGCCACGGTATTTCTCCATTCGCCTTTGTGTTGGTCTTCTTAGTTTTGGTAATCAGCCTGGCCGCTATCAGCGGTAGGAATACTTTGAGTGCTAAGGGTACGGTCTGCCAGCGAGCCGCTGCCACGTTCAATGGCGACAAGGCCAGATTGAGCCAGTTCACGGATGCCAAAACGCTCTAAAGCGTTAAGCAGGTCACTAATTTTTGCCCCATCGCCAGTTGCTTCGATAGTTAAGGACTCTGCATCCTCATCGACAATGCTCGCTCCATAGGTCTCAAGCACTGCGTCCACATCAAACTTATTCTTTGAAGTAGCAGAAATCTTCACAAGTAGAAGTTCGGCTTGAACAGAATCTTCTAGCTTTAGCTCTGCAATATGGATGACATTGACCAATTTATCTAGCTGGCGGATTACCTGCTCCAGTGAGTGACTTTCAACATTGATGACAATAGTCATTCTAGAAATATCAGGATTTTCAGTTGGGCCTACCGCCAAGGAATCAATGTTGTAAGCACGTCGTGAGAAAAGTCCTGCAACGCGCGCAAGTACACCTGGTGAGTTCTCCACCAGAACAGAAAGTGTATGAGTACTCATTAGAGCTCCTGTGAATCCCAGTCAGGCGCCAGTTCGCGCGCGATCTTAATATCATCATTTGAAGTTCCAGCTGCAACCATTGGCCACACCATTGCATCGCGGAATACTCTGAAATCAACCACAACTGGTTGATCATTAATTGAGTTAGCAAGTTTAATAACTGCATCCACATCTTCTGGGCGATCACAGGTTAAACCAACACAACCCATCGCATCTGCTAATTTCACAAAATCAGGAATGCGTTTTGATTCAAGGTTGGTATTTGAATATCGACCTTCATAGAACAATGTCTGCCATTGGCGAACCATTCCAAGAGATTCATTGTTAATAATTGCAACCTTGATTGGAATGTTGTTCAGTGCGCATGTAACAAGTTCTTGGTTTGTCATTTGGAAACATCCGTCACCATCAATTGCCCACACTGTTGTGTCCGGTGCGCCAACTTTTGCACCCATAGCAGCAGGGACTGCATAACCCATTGTTCCGAGACCACCAGAGTTCAGCCAGGTTCGTGGATTTTCATACTTCACAAATTGTGCCGCCCACATTTGGTGCTGACCAACACCTGCAACATAGATTGCCTCTGGTCCGGTGATCGCACTAATCCGTTCAATGACATATTGCGGGGACAAGGATCCATCTTTAGGCATGTCATATCCCAATGGATATGTAGCGCGAAGTTTGTTCATCGCAGCAAGCCATGGGGCAAGATCAGCACGACCCTTGGCAAACTCTGCCTTTAGGGCCGGAATTAGTGCAGAAATAGTGTGCTTAAGATCGCCAACAACTGGAACATCTGCGAAACGATTCTTGCCGATTTCTGCAGGATCAATATCTGCGTGAATTACTTTTGCATTAACAGCAAAGGTTGAAAGCTTTCCGGTAACACGATCATCAAAACGTGCGCCTAAAGTAATCAGTAAATCTGCCTTCTGCAGGGCTGTGACAGCACCAACAGTTCCGTGCATGCCTGGCATACCAAAATGCTGAGGGTGGCTGTCTGGAAATGATCCAAGTGCCATCAATGTTGTAACAACAGGTGCTCCGAGCAGCTCAGCCAACTGCATTAACTCTTTTGATGCATTGGCTTTGATAACTCCGCCACCGACATAGAAAACTGGTTTTGATGATTGCGCAATCAACGCTGCTGCATCTTTGATTGCCTGACTTTCAGGTTCAATTTGAGGATGGTAGCCAGGTAGAGATAAATCCTTTGGCCATACAAAATCGGTTTCTTTTTGCAAAGCATCTTTTGCGATGTCAACAAGTACTGGACCAGGACGACCAGATGAAGCAATATAAAATGCCTCGGCAATCGCACGTGGAATTTCATCTGGATCGGTGATCAAATAATTGTGCTTGGTAAATGGCATTGTGATGCCACGGATGTCTGCCTCTTGAAATGCATCTGTTCCAATAGCAGCCGAAGGAACTTGACCCGTGATCGCAACCATCGGCACAGAGTCCATAGCTGCATCGGCAAGGGGTGTCACAAGATTTGTTGCTCCTGGCCCAGAAGTTGCAATACAAACTCCAACTCGACCTGTTACTTGGGCATAACCAGTTGCAGCATGACCAGCACCTTGTTCATGTCGAACAAGGATGTGGCGGATGCTGCTATCAAAGATCGGATCGTAGGCAGGAAGAATTGCACCACCTGGAATTCCAAACATCACATCGACGCCGGCATACTCCAAAGATTGCACGAGTGATTTAGCTCCACTCATCTTCTTGCTCATATCCATCTCCTTTCATTCTGGTCTTTCGTGTTGAACAACTTGTTTGGGTGTGAAATGAAAAAACCCTCAGATAACTGAGGGCGGCGCATGATCAAATACAGATCACGCGCCTTTAAATCACCACCACAAATGTTGTGCTCATAGGCCTATTCTCCAATGAAGCAGGCTCAGCGTCAAGGGATGAGATGCAGATCTCATATTTTGAGAGATCTACTGACAGATCGCACCTTTGGATGCAGATTGAACCAACTTTGAATACTTGGCCAATACGCCTTGAGTGTACTTATGGGTCAATGGCGTCCATCCAACTTTACGGGCCTCTAGTTCTGCTGGATCTACGAGTAAATCTAATGTGCGATTAGTGATGTCGATTCGCACTAAATCGCCATCTTTAATATATGCAATCGGTCCCCCATCAACGGCTTCTGGTGCAACATGGCCAACACACAATCCAGTCGATCCCCCAGAGAAGCGCCCATCGGTTAATAACAATGTTGATTTACCCAATCCAGCGCCTTTGATTGCACCGGTAATCATGAGCATCTCGCGCATGCCTGGTCCACCCTTTGGACCTTCATAACGGATTACAACTACATCGCCAGCTTTTATAGATCCATTTTCAAGTGCATCCATCGCAGCTTGTTCGCGTTCAAACACACGCGCCGGTCCCTCAAAACTTTCAATTCCAATTCCAGCTGTTTTGCAGACTGCACCTTCAGTTGCAAGTGATCCACCGAGAATCGTAATTCCAATATCTGTCGAAATCGGCGTCGAAACAGCTTTCAAAATTTGCCCATCAGGATCCGGAGGATTTATCTCCTTTAGGTTTTCGGCCATGGTCTTACCGGTAACTGTCAGAACATCTCCGTGCAATAAGCCAGCATCCAATAGACCTTTTAGGACAACTGGGATCCCACCAACCTTGTCAACATCGCTCATGACAAACTGACCAAATGGCTTGAGATCTCCCAATAAAGGAACCTTTGAACCTATGCGGTGGAAGTCATCCAGAGATAGATCCACGTGCGCTTCATGAGCAATTGCTAGTAAGTGCAGCACAGCGTTGGTTGATCCACCAAGTGCCATCAAAATCGTTATTGCATTTTCAAATGCAGGCTTAGTCAAAATGTCCCGTGTCGTAATTCCTTGGCGAATAAGTTCGACAACTGCTGCCCCGGATGCGATTGCATAAGTATCACGGCGGCGATCAACAGCAGGAGGTGCTGCAGATCCCGGCAAAGAAAGTCCTATTGCTTCACCAATACTTGCCATTGTGTTTGCGGTATACATTCCCCCGCAAGCACCTTCTCCTGGGCAGATTGCACGTTCAATTTGATCCACGCGCTCTTTTGTAATGAGTCCACGAGCACAAGCCCCAACAGCTTCAAAGGCATCAATGATTGTTACATCTTTGCCATCAACCTGACCTGGCAAAGTTGAACCTGCATAGACAAACACACTTGCAACATCGATTCGTGCCGCAGCCATCATCATGCCGGGCAGTGACTTGTCACACCCTGCAAAAGTAACCATTCCATCTAGTCGTTCTGCTTGCATTACACATTCAACAGAATCAGCAATTACTTCACGTGAGACTAATGAAAAATGCATACCTTCATGTCCCATTGAAATTCCATCGGAAACAGAAATTGTTCCAAATTGCATGGGGAATCCGCCTGCATCAATTACGCCTTGCTTAGACGCCTTAGCTAAACGGTCTAGGGAAAGATTGCATGGGGTGATTTCATTCCATGAGGAAGCAATGCCGATTTGTGGCTTTACCCAATCTTCATCACCCATGCCAACTGCGCGCAACATTCCACGTGCTGGAGCTCGCTCCAGACCATCAGTAACAACACCGGAACGCGGCTTCATGTTAGGCATGAGATAATTCTACCCTCTTGATAACTCATTTATCATTCAAATAATTGGAGCAATACCGTGTCACAATCCACGCCAGCAGAAACCCTAGATCCAACAAGATGGCGTACCTTACTCGTTGTCGCAATCGCTCAATTGATGATCGTCCTCGACAGCTCCATCATGAACATAGCAATTCCTAGCGCAAAGTTAGAGCTTGGAATCTCAGATGCTAATCAGCAATGGGTAATCACCGCATACACATTAGCTTTTGGATCATTACTGCTTCTCGGCGGACGTATCGGCGATTACATGGGGCGCAAAAAGATCTTTCTAATCGGTCTTGCTGGATTTGCAGCAGCTTCTGCTCTTGGTGGAATTGCATCAACGCAGGGAATGCTTTTTGCATCTCGCGCACTACAGGGAGTTTTTGGTGCACTTCTGGCACCTGCAGCCCTTGCAATTATTTCTGTAACTTTTACTGTTCCTAAAGAGCGCGCAAAAGCATTTGGTGTAATTGGCGCAATCTCAGGTGGTGGCGCAGCAATTGGGTTGATTTTGGGTGGGGCTTTAACAGAGTTCTTCTCATGGCGCTGGTGCCTTGGTGTAAACACACCTATTGCAATCTTTGCCGCGATCTTAGCGACCAAGTTTGTTAAGGAATCTAAAGCTGAAGGTGACAACACCTACGATATTCCAGGCGTTATAACTGCAACTGCTGGTCTGTTCTCACTCACATACGGATTCAATGAAGCGGCTCTCAAGGGTTGGTCTGATCCACTGACAATTACCTTCCTGGTAGCAGCGGTTGTACTTCTTCTCATCTTCGTCTTGATTGAAATGCGAGTGAAGAATCCCTTGATGCCACTTCGTGTTGTAACAGAGCGCAACCGTGGAGGCTCATACCTTGGTTCACTGGTTGTTGGTGCCGGATTGTTCTCCATGTTCCTGTTCTTGGGACTATACCTTCAAGTAATTCTTGGCTACAGCCCACTGAAGTCTGGATTTGCATTCTTGCCATTTACTGCAGGCATCATCGTCTTTGCAGGAATTGCATCAACATTGCTTCCAAAAGTTGGACCACGACCTTTGATGGTTACAGGATTAGTTTCTGCAAGTCTTGGTATGTTGTTTATGACAAGAATTACTCCTGAAACCTCATATGTGACACATGTTTTACCTTCATTGCTAGTTATGTCTAGCGGAATGGCACTTGTTTTTATCCCCCTTACTTCAACTTCACTTCATGGGGTCTCAAACCACGACACTGGCGTTGCAAGTGCGATGGTGAATACAAGTCAGCAGATCGGTGGCTCACTTGGCACTGCTCTGCTAAACACTATTGCCGCTTCAGCAACAGTTAGTTTTGCTGCAGCTAATGCTCAATTAGGCGACAAGGTGATGCCATTTGCTATGACTCATGGCTTTACAGTTGCCTTTAAGTTCAGTGCAGCGCTGCTCTTTATTGGAGCTATCGTGCTCTTCTTCTTTATCAATATTGGTAAAGAGTCACTTGTTGAAACAGAAGGCGCTGGCCTTCACTAATTAATTAGCTTGACCTAGGTGGCCAAGTAGAAGCTCTCGAACGCGAGCAGCATCTGCTTGGCCCTTTGTCTCTTTCATGACAGCACCAATCAACGCTCCTGCTGCAGGCAAATGTCCGTTACGGACTTTCTCTGCAGTCTCTGCTTGCTCACCGCAAACCTTTTCAATCGCTGCCATTAAAGCGCCATCGTCATTTACAACTTTTATTCCGCGCTTTGCAACTACCTCTGAGGGTTTACCTTCTCCAGCAATAACACCTTCAACAACTTGACGAGCAAGCTTGTCTGTTAGTTCACCTGCATTAACAAGTGCCACGATCTCAGCAACATCTGCAGGAGTAATTGCAAGATCTGGTAATGCAACATCTTTATCGTTTGCAATTCGTGAAATCTCGCCAAGCCACCATGTGCGAGACTTTGTAGGATCCGCACCAAGTAACACAGTTGCTTCAACAATATCTAGTACATCCGCATTGATCATGGCTGCCATTTCCTTGTCAGGAACAGCCCATGCCTCTTGTAGTCGCTTGCGACGAATTGATGGTCGCTCAGGCAGTGCTGCGCGCAAAGATTCAATCCATGCGGCGTCCGGTGCGACAGGAACAAGATCTGGCTCAGGGAAGTAACGGTAATCCTCAGCTTGCTCTTTTGAGCGACCAGAACGAGTCAGGCCTGTGTCTTCTTGGAAGTGACGAGTCTCTTGGACTACTCGTCCGCCAGCATTTAGTAACTCAGCATGACGAATCATTTCGCCACGAATAGCACGCTCGACTGAGCGAAGTGAGTTCACATTCTTTGTTTCACTTCGGGTGCCGAGTTTTTCTGCCCCAATTAATCGCAAGGAAACATTTGCATCACAACGAAGAGAACCCTGCTCCATCTTCACATCACTAACACCCAATGAGCGCAAGATGTCTCGAAGCTCTGCCACATATGCCTTTGCTACCTCTGGTGCGTATTTTCCTGTGCCAGGAACAATCTTTGTCACAATTTCAACTAAAGGAATGCCTGCGCGGTTGTAATCAAGAAGTGAGTATTCAGCGCCATGGATACGGCCAGTTGCTCCGCCAACGTGTAATGACTTACCGGTGTCCTCTTCCATGTGCACACGCTCTACTTCAACACGGAACTTCTTTGGACCTTCATCAGTTTCGATCTCAACATCAACATAGCCATCTACGCAGATCGGCTCGTCGTATTGCGAAATCTGGAAGTTCTTTGGCATATCTGGATAGAAGTAGTTCTTACGTGCAAAACGAGAAAATGGGGCAATAGAACAGTTAAGGGCGAGTCCAATTTTGATTGTTGATTCGATCGCCTTTTCGTTAACTACCGGCAACGCACCTGGCAAAGCTAGGCAAACAGGACAGGTCTGAGTATTCGGTTCTGCACCAAATATCGTGCTGCAACCACAAAACATCTTTGAATTAGTATTTAACTCAACGTGAACTTCAAGGCCAAGAACGGGTTCGTACTTAGCAACTACATCATCATATGAAAGAGTCATCGTGCACCTCCCATAATCGGTGCCTTATCCAGCAACGGTGCGCCCCACTTAGACAGAAGCGCGGCTTCAAGAGCGGCACCAACCAAATACATGCGCTCATCTTTCATTACCGGTGACATGATCTGGAATCCAACAGGCAAGCCATCTTCATCTGCCAAACCTGATGGCAATGACATGCCACCAATACCAGCCATGTTTACGGGAATTGTTGCAATGTCATTTAAATACATCGCCAAAGGATCGTTGGCCTTTTCACCAATTTTAAAGGCTGTTGTTGGACATGTTGGCGAAACTAAAACATCTGCCTTTTCAAAAGCCTTTGTAAAGTCCTGAGTAATTAGTGTGCGCACTTTTTGCGCGCTTCCGTAATAAGCATCGTAATAACCAGATGACAACGCATATGTGCCCAAAATAATGCGGCGCTTTACCTCTTTGCCAAAGCCAACCTCACGGGTCAAATTCATTACTGATTCGGCAGATGCGCCATCGACATCACCCACCCGAAGTCCATAACGCATGGCATCAAAGCGAGCTAAGTTTGAGGAACATTCAGATGGTGCAATTAAATAATATGCAGCCAGTGCGTATTCAAAGTTTGGCGCTGATACTTCAACGATCTCTGCACCTGCTTTAGCCAACAACTCAAGTGATTCTTCAAAGCGTGCGCGCACTCCTGGTTGATATCCATCACCATTGAGTTCTTTAACAACACCGATCTTCATTCCCTTAACATCACCAGATTTTGCAGCGGCAACGACCTGAGGAACCGGCGCGTTAATGCTTGTTGCATCCTTTGGATCATGTCCAGCGATTGCCTCATGCAACAACGCAGTATCTAACACCGTGCGCGCACAAGGACCTGCTTGATCAAGTGATGAAGAAAAAGCAACTAAACCAAAACGAGAAACTCCGCCATAGGTAGGTTTGACGCCAACGGTTCCAGTGACAGCTGCAGGTTGGCGAATAGAACCACCAGTATCCGTTCCGATTGCAAGCGGTGCTTCAAAGGCAGCGAGTGCAGCAGATGATCCGCCACCTGAACCACCAGGAATGCGAGTTAAATCCCATGGATTATGTGTTGGACCATATGCGGAGTTTTCTGTCGATGAACCCATTGCAAATTCATCCATGTTTGTCTTACCTAAAATAACAATGTCATTCTTCTTTAGGTTTGCCACAACTGTTGAGTCATACGGCGGACGCCACCCCTCGAGAATCTTTGATCCACAAGTAGTAGGGATTCCCTTTTGAGCCATTACATCTTTAAGTGCAAGCGGAACACCGGCAAGAGGTGACAACTTTTCACCTTTAGCGCGCTTTGCATCAACGGCTGCGGCTTGAGCAAGTGCGCCCTCTGTATCAATATGCAGGAAGGCATGAACATCTGAATCAACGGCCGCAATTCGATCTAGGTGCGCCTGTGTTAATGCGACTGAAGTGACTTCTCCAGCAGCAAGTTTTGCCGCCATCTCGGATGCGTTATCGCGAATCATTCTTCACCCAAAATCTGTGGCACACGAAAACGTTGCTCCTCTTGAGCTGGTGCACCAGATAGTGCTTCTTCTGGAGTAAGACTTGGAACAACCACATCTGGACGGAAGATATTGCGAAGCGGCAATGGGTGTGAGGTTGGTTCGACATCTGCACCGGCAACTTCTTGAACCCGGGCAACTGCATCCAAAATTACCGTGAACTCGTTAGCCAAATTCACTAACTCTTCATCGCTCATCTCGATGCGGGCTAGGCCTGCAAGTTTTGCGACATCATCGCGTGAAAGGCTGCTCATGGCCCTTAGTCTAATTAAATAACTCGCTAACTGCGAATTTGCCCATTTCCAGTAACTATCCAAGTGGTGGTGGTCATCGCTTCGAGTCCCATAGGGCCGCGGGCATGCAATTTTTGATTTGAGATACCGATTTCAGCCCCAAATCCCATCTGCTCGCCGTCAGTAAATCTGGTCGATGTATTGACCATGACCGCGGCGCAATCAGCCAAAGCGATAAATCTCTTCACGTTATCTTTGTTTTCGGAAATTATCGCTTCTGTGTGTTGAGTTCCAAACTTTGCAATATGAGCACTTGCTGCATCAACAGATTCAACAATAGCAACGTTGATCTCTAAAGTTCCGTACTCAGTACAAAAGTTTTCATCAGTGGCCAACGTTGCTGGAATTCCAATACTTTGTGCAATGGCAAGGGTTGCAGAGTCACAGTGCAGAATAACGCCTGCTTCATGCAAAGCCTTAAGTGCAACGGGTGCAAATTCATTAGCTATCGCAGAATGTAGAAGCAAAGTTTCTGCAGCGTTACAGACACTTGGTCGCTGCACCTTTGAATTGATAATGATTGGTAATGCCTTTGAAAGATCGGCAAACTCATCAATATAGACATGGCACACACCAGCGCCAGTTTCGATGGTTGGAACTGTTGATTCATCAACGACCATACGGATTAATGCAGCGCTTCCACGAGGAATCACTAGATCAACTTTGCCACGAGCATTCAAGAGTGCTTTTACTGTTTCACGATCATCAGATGGCACCAATTGGATTACATCTGGAGAAATCGATGTCGTTGCTAAAGCATCACGCATGACTTGCACCAAAATCTGATTACTGTGTGCGGCACTTGATGACCCGCGAAGTAGCGCAGCATTTCCTGACATCAACAAAATCACGGCAGCATCCACAGTCACATTTGGGCGTGCTTCATAGACCATGCCGATAACGCCAAATGGAACTGAGATTTGCTCTAACTCGATGCCGTTAGGCAAAGTTGATTTACGTAAAGTCATGCCTAACGGATCAGGTAACTGACTCACTTGGCGCGCTCCACCTGCGATACCGGTGATGCGCTCAGGAGTTAACAACAATCTGTCCAGCAATGATGAATTCAGTCCTGCTAAACGGGCAGCTTCCATATCCTTTTCATTGGCTGCAAGGATTTCAGTACTTCGAGCCTGAATGGCATTGGCGATAGCAACAAGTGCTTCTCTGCGTTCGGCACCTGTTGTAACACTCAAGGTGCGGCCAGCAACGCGAGCAGAATCAGCCAAAGTGTTGATCAAAGTTTGCGCGCTCATTTAAATCAACACCAGATCATCACGATGGACTAATTCCCGTTCAAACTCTGCTCCCAATGATGCAGCAAGCTCTTTCGTCGAACGGCCCAACATCTGTGGCAAATCTTCTGAATCAAAGGCAACTAATCCGCGCGCAATTACTTTTCGATCTGGCCCAACTAATTCAACCGCATCTCCTGCAATAAACTCACCTTCAACAGCCGTAACCCCTGCTGGTAGCAGTGAAACTCCACGTTCCAAAATTGCTGTTACCGCTCCTGCATCAAGAATTAATTTTCCGTTAGGAGTTGTCGCGTGAGCAAGCCAGAGCAAGCGAGAAGTTGTTTTACTGGCTTGTGCATGAAAGTGAGTTCCTAGTTCTTCCCCGCCTAATGATTTTTTTGCATCAGCTAAAGATGTCAGTAACATAGGAATGCCTGCAGAGGTTGCAATTCTTGCCGCCTCTACCTTCGTCACCATTCCCCCGCTTCCAACACCCGAGTTACCTGCACCACCCAATGTTGTTGTTTCAATATCTGCGATTACAGATACTTCTCTGATTCGTTGCGCACCTGGTTGTGATGGTGGAGCGTCATAAAGTGCATCTATATCTGAAACAAGCACCAATAGGTCTGCGCCAACAAGTAACGCGACGAGGGCGGCAAGTCGATCATTATCACCGAAGCGGATTTCACCAGTACCAACTGAGTCATTTTCATTAATGATTGGAACAACACCTAGTTGAAGCAGACGAAATAGAGTGCGTTGTGCATTTTGATAATGAGAGCGGCGAACAACATCTTGCGTAGTCAACAACACTTGTGAAGCGGTTATCAGATGGCGAGCAAAACTTTGGGTGTATTGAGCTACTAACAAACCTTGGCCAACTGATGCAGCAGCCTGTTGTGTTGCAAGATCCTTTGGACGAGTGGTTAAGCCAAGTGGTGCTAGGCCTGCAGCAATTGCGCCTGAGGAAACAACTACTACTTCTGCCCCACGTGCTCTGCACGCAGCAACAGCATCTACAAGTTTATTAACTGCATCTGCATCGAGTGCCGATCCTGCCTTACCGGTGAGAGAGGAAGACCCAATCTTGATGACGATGCGCTGTGCAGAGGTAATCTGCTCTCGGCTCACTTGTCATCCCCGTCCTCTGGTTCTTTCACGATGGGTGCTGAAAGTTTAGGTGTGTGTGGGTCAACTACGTTGTATTCCCATTGCTTGGCGATTTCATCTTCACTTAAAACATCTTCGATGCGCTCAGGCATGTTCCAGGTCGATTCAAGACGTGAGTCTTCACCACGACGATGTAAATGCCCAGCAAGTTGCTCAGCACCAGCCTCAATGGTTGGCTCCCAGTCAAAGATAACTTCAGTGTCTCCATCACCGATACGAACTTCACTGCCGGCAACAGCACCTTTCTTATACAACTCTTTTTCAACTCCCAGTTGTGCAAGTCGATCTGCTAAGTAACCAATAGCTTCAGCGTTTTTAAAGTTGGTCTGTCTCACCCAACGTTCTACTTTCTTTCCACGAATCGTGAATGTTCCATCAGCATTAGCATTAACTAAGAATCCAGAATCATCGACAGCAACTGGGCGCAAGATAATGCGAGTGCGCTCTTCAACACCCGCTTCAATACGGTTTTTGTGCACTAGGCGTCCCATGGCATAGATCAGATCTTGCAATCCGGCACGAGATGCAGCAGAGACTGGATAAACGTCATATCCTTTATCGCGCAATTCTTGTTCGACCATATCTGACATTGCCTGACCATCAGGTAAATCGATTTTGTTCAGCGCAACTATGCGAACACGATCTTCGAGTCCACCGTATAGGGCTAATTCGTTTTCAATCGCTTCAAGATCTGCGACAGGGTTGCGATCTGTTTCTAAAGTTCCACAATCTAGAACATGGACCAATGCAACACAGCGTTCAACGTGACGGAGGAACTCAAGGCCTAAGCCCTTACCTTGTGATGCTCCTGGAATAAGTCCCGGTACATCTGCAACTGTGAATCGTGTTTCTCCTGCTTGAACAACACCAAGGTTTGGAACCAAAGTTGTAAATGGATAATCTGCAATCTTTGGACGAGCTGCAGAAACAGCTGCAATCAGTGATGACTTACCTGCACTTGGAAATCCAACTAATGCGATATCTGCAACGCTTTTTAACTCAAGAATTAAAGTGCGCTCTTCCCCTGGTTCGCCAAGTAATGCAAAACCTGGTGCACGACGCTTAGATGAAGAAAGCGCCATATTCCCGAGGCCACCGAACCCGCCTTGCGCAGCTATAAATGTTGTTCCGGTGCCAATTAAATCTGCAATCTGCACACCATTACTATCGTAAATAACAGTTCCATTTGGAACTCCGAGGATTAAATCTTCACCTTGGTGTCCATCTTTGCGATCGCCATAACCCTGATGACCTGAAGTTGCTCTGCGATGTGGTGAATGGTGGAAATCGAGCAAGGTTGTAACACTTGGATCAACAATAAGAATTACATCTCCGCCGCGCCCACCATTGCCGCCATCTGGTCCGCCAAGTGGCTTGAACTTTTCACGCTTTACAGAAACACAACCATCGCCACCTTTACCTGCAATGGCATAGAGAGTTACGCGATCAACAAATGTTGTCATTGCTTAACCCCCTTCATCTGTAAAAACCTGATTGAATGAAAAAAGCGAGCCGCATGATTACGGCTCGCTCTTTTACAAGAAACCTAAAATTAAGCTACCGGAGCCACATTCACAACGCGACGACCGCGAGCGCGACCGAATTCAACAACGCCCGCAGCTAGTGCAAACAAAGTGTCATCCTTACCGCGACCAACGTTCTTGCCTGGGTGAAAATGTGTTCCGCGCTGGCGAACTAGAATTTCGCCTGCATTAACTTCTTGTCCGCCGAAACGCTTGATGCCAAGGTACTGTGGATTGGAATCGCGACCGTTTCGTGTCGAGGAGACACCCTTCTTACTTGCCATTTACTTCGTCTCCCTTACTTCGCGCCGTTGATGGCGGTAATTTTTACACGAGTCAGTTGCGCACGGAATCCCTGGCGACGACGGTGACCTGTCTTGTTCTTGTAACGCAAAATATCAATCTTTGGTCCCTTGAGCTCTTCAATAACTTCGCCAGTGACCTTAACGCCAGACAAAACCTTGGGGTCTGTTGTAACAGCAGCACCATCTACTACGAGCACGGCAGGAAATGAAACAGTTGAGCCAGCAGCAGCGTCGATACGATCAACGATTACTGTGTCGCCAACTGCGACCTTCTCCTGGCGTCCGCCAGCTTTAACGATTGCGTACACGTGTTACTCCAGTTCAGTTTCTAAGCCTTGACCTGAATGAGGTCCGTGGGCAGAGGGTAAGCGTACGCAAGCGTGTGCTTAGCGGTCAAATTGCGAAGAGACGATCCTGGTCACAGCCTTTTCTAGGGCGTAAATAGGGTCGCTGGCCGCACCCTTTACTTCAGCATCTGCCTGGGCAATTGCCCCCACCGCATCGGCAATTTGAGCTGGGCTCCAGCGGTTTAACTGCCTCCTGGCCTTATCGATCTGCCATGGAGCCATGCCTAGTTGCCCCGCAAGTTCAAATGATTTCTGATTGCGGTTGGCACCAGAAACCTTTGCCAATGAACGAAGTGACGAGGCGATCGCGCTAGTAATCATCACGGGATCTGTCCCTGTTTCTAGCGCACTGCGCAAGCACACAAGTGCGGCAGATAGATTTCCGTCAAGGGTTGCGTCGGCAACATCAAAACCAGTCGTTTCAACTCGACCTTGGTGATACTTATCAACCATGAGTTCATCGATCAAACCAGCTGGAGCATCAGCAGCAATCTGTCCTACCGCTCCTTGAAGTTCCCGAAGATCATTGCCTAGCGCTCCAACTAATGCAGCAATCGCACCAGGTGATGCCTTTCTTCCCAAGTCTAAAAAGAGCGACTTAACAAAATCTTCTTTCTCTGCTTCCTTCTTAAGCGGTTCACATGCAATTAATTCAGGTTTTGCTTTTTTGATTGCATCTAAAAGTGCCTTGCCCTTTACGCCACCTTTGTGAACAAAGATCACCGTCGTAGTTGGATCTGGCTGTTGGATATAGCGAGTGATTTCATCGCGATTATCTTCCGGTAAATCTTGCAAGTCACGGATGATTAAGGCTCGACGTTCAGAAAACAATGATGGCGCTAGTGCATCTGCAATATCACCAACAATTGTGTCGGCAGCAAACAATGTTGTTACTTCAGCTTTTTCTTCTTTTAGTTGGAGGTTTAATTTCGATAAGGCGCGATCAGCTAAGGCAGATTCAGAGCCAAGGATCAAATACAACTCATTCATTGTGATCCCCTTCAGCTCCAATAAAACAATCTGATCTTTGCCTTGCTTTTTCTTACCCGCAGATGATGCTGCTTAGCCGTTATTGCTACCGCGCCATCTTCATCTGTCCGAAGAACCTGTGTGCCAAGTCTAGTCAAATAATCAATAGTTTCTGGAGCGGGGTGACCATAAGAGTTTTTGGCACCAACGCTTATGACCGCTATTTGGGCTGATAAAGCGCTCATCAACTCTTCCTTTTGGTATTTGGATCCGTGATGACACACCTTATATATGTCCACCTCCCGCACAGATCCAAGGATTTCACTTTGTGCTGGGGGTTCTAGATCACCTGCCGTAAAAAGACTCCAATCTGCAGATGTCACAAGCATCGCGATACTGGAGTTATTGATCAGTGAGCCATCACCTGGCATGGATTGGAAATTCTTAGTGACATTCTCAGGCCACAACACTTCAAACTGAATCCCTGCAATTTGTGAAACAAAACCTTTTTGAACTGTAACAATTTTACTTTCTTGCAGGAGCTTTAAAGCGTGAGTGCTCTCCAACAGCGGTTCTAGATTGGTACTGATCCAGACTTGCCCGACATGTCTAGATTGTAAAAGCCCCGAGAGGCCACCAACATGGTCTGCATGAAAGTGAGACAAGATCAGAAGCGGGATCTCTTTAATACCTAAATTTCGAAGACACTTATCTTCTGCAACAGGGTCCGGCCCAACATCAATAACTATTGCTTGACCCCCCTGCAGGTTTATCACCATTGAATCGCCTTGGCCCACGTCACAGTTTGCAATCTGCCAATCCCCTGCTGGCCAGCGCTGTATCCAGGTTAAAGAAAGTATTACCACCACGATAACCGCTGTGATTTGTCTCCAATGTTTCTTGAATAACCAAATCAAAGCTACCAAAACTGCAACTATCAAAAATCCAATTGTCCCGTTGTGAATCGTCAGCACAGGAAATCCGGCGCTCCAATGAGCAATCGCAACAATCGCACCTGCCGGAAACCTGATGATGTAAATCAAAAAGGCAGTAATCAATGGAGCAAAGGGAGAGACCAAGGCTGCTATAAAACCCACAATAGTTATCGGAGCCACAAATGGTGCTGCAAGCAGATTTGCAAAAATGCTCATAGGCGATAAATAGCCAGATAGAGCAACCAGGATAGGTGCACAAAAAACCATGGCTGCAATAGGCGGTGCTAAAGCACCAGCCAACATCTTGTGGGTTGGCAGGTGTTTTTCAATAAGCGGTGCGAATAAGAGCAAACCTGCTGTCGCCAGCACTGATAGTGCAAATCCGGCATCACGTGATTGCCAGGGATCTCCCAGTACAACTGCTGCTATCGCAAACCCTAAAGCGGGCAGAGCATCTGTTTTGCGTTTAGTGACATGAGCAGAGAGTAGAACCGCCGCCATTGCCGCTGCGCGCAAGACAGAGGGAGATGGTCTAACTAAAGCAATAAAGCAGGCCAGTGCAACAGCAGTTGCTATCACCCGATAACTTGTGCGCCGAATCAAGAACTGCATGCACCACAAAACAAAACTAGAAACTATTGCAAAGTTGGCACCACTTACAGCAACTAAATGTGTTAATCCCGATCGTTTCATTTGATCTTTAAATTGTGCTGTTTGTTTAGATGTGTCTCCAAGAACCATTCCAGGTATGAGTGAACCGGCATCACCACTACCAGAGTGGGTTCGCAATCCCGTCCTTATTGCACCCAGGGCGGCCGCCCACCGTGAAGGAGGAGTGATTTCGATAAAATCTTTATCAACTAGCAGTAAGGCTGCAACCCGTGATTCCTTTGTCCGCACCACTCGTGCGATCGCTCTAATTGTCTGATCAGGAAGAAATTCAACTCTTTGTTTTGAAATGATTCGAACTGGGGCCCGCAAGGTGCTATGCCTGTTATCGAATTCAAAAGACAGTAATCTCGCCGTGAAGGTGTAATTACCTGAGCTGGTTTGATTTGGATCTGTCACCACTTGAGCAGTGAATTCAATTTGCGAGTCAAAGTGGCGTGTTACCACTGAATTTTCTAGAGATGCTTGCCGAAGAGACATTGCCGTAGCCCCCACAAGAATTGCAACGATAAAAACTATAAATCGACCTCTTCGAAATCCAAATGGAATCAATAGCAACGAGACGATGCAAACTCGCCAAGGAGACACCGCACTTTGCAATAAAGCGCCTGACCACAAAGCAGTACCTAGGGCTAGTGCCCTGTAATCAATTAAATCCTGACTTTTGCTTTGATTTGCGCGAATTTTGCTGCACCAATTCCGCTCACTTTTTGAAGATCATCAATACTCAGGAAGGAACCATTGATTTTTCGGTAGTCAACGATTCGCTGTGCAATGACGGGGCCAATGCCATCTAAGGCATCTAACTGATGTGCCGTGGCTCTATTGATATTGATCGGTCCAGCGCGTGCCGTTTTAGAAACACGGACCCCTGCACTATTAACAACGGTTGAGTCAACATAAATTTGCTCGCCATCGGTCAATACACGAGCCAAATTAATTGTGCTCAAGTCCGCACCCGGTGCACTATCTCCAGCTGCCTTGATTGCATCGATAACTCTTGACTTGCCCGTTAATGTATAAACACCTGGATTGTTTACCGCCCCAGTAACATCAACAAAGATTTCAGGTTCTGCAATTGTGATTGGAACTATGCTGATCGGTGGACTCTCTTGATTATTGCCACGAGCAACTATGAATACAGAAAGAACAATAAGAACGACGCTGACTCCAAGTAAAGCCCGCTTTTGAATCTGAGAGTAGTGAAGATCAAACCACCAATTACTCAGGGATTCATAGGCATTGCGCAACTGTTCCATTGCCGCATTGTCATTTGCGAGCCAGGGTCTCTAAAGCGCTATCGATTTAATTGTTGATAACGATATTTACAAGCTTTGGAGCCCGCGTGATCACCTTATTGATGCTCGCACCTGCCAACGCCTCTACAACACTTGGCAAGGCAAGGGCTGCTGCCTCAAGTTCGGCATCTGTAATCGTTGGTGAAATATCAATACGATCTTTGATCTTTCCATTAATTTGGATAACAGCGGTAACGGCATCAGCAACAAGTAACTTTTCATCAACTGCTGGCCATCCCGCAAGTGCAACGCAAGGCTTATGGCCCAAGCGTTCCCACATTTCTTCGGCTGTAAATGGAGCAACAAGTGAGACCATAATTGCAATTGCTTCCACCGCTTCGCGAACAGCAGGATCTGCAGCCCCACATCCAGAATCTATGGCTTTACGTGTTGCATTTACAAGCTCCATCACACGTGCAACCGCAACGTTAAATCGGAAGGATTCAACGGCAAATGATGCATCATGCAAAGCTTTGTGAGTGGCTTTGCGCAACCCAAGATCACCACTGCTGAAATCAACACCAGGCTCACTTGTGACATCACCAGAGAGTCTCCAAGCGCGGGTTAAGAACTTTACTGAGCCAGATGGTGAAACATCTGACCAATCAACGTCATCTTCTGGTGGTCCAGCAAAAACCATCGATAAACGAATTGCATCAACTCCATGGTTTTCAAGCTCATCGGAAAGTCGTACTAAGTTGCCTCGGCTCTTAGACATCGCAGAGCCATCCATAACAACCATGCCTTGATTAAGAAGTCGAGTAAATGGTTCATTGAAATCAACCATTCCCATGTCATTTAATACTTTTGTGAAGAAGCGGCTGTAGAGAAGATGCAGGATCGCGTGGGTTACACCACCAACATATTGATCGACCGGCAACCAAGTATCGACATCCTTCTTGGAAAATGGTTCATTGGCATTTGTTGGGTCTGCATAACGTAGGTAGTACCAAGAAGAATCAACAAATGTATCCATCGTGTCTGTATCGCGCTTGGCATCAGCAGAACACTTAGGACACTTAACATTTACCCAATCAGTTGCAGCACCAAGTGGTGAAGTTCCCTTTGGCTTTAAATCTAATCCCTCTGCATCCGGCAAGGTCAATGGCAGTTGGTCAGCAGGTACTGGAACCTCACCGCATGCAGGGCAGTGAATTATTGGAATTGGTGTGCCCCAGTAACGCTGACGAGAAACAAGCCAATCACGCAAGCGATAATTACGTGCTGCAGCACCATTTCCGTCTGCTTCCAGCTTCTTGTTAATTGCAGCGATTGCTTCTGCCTTGCTCAAACCATTCAAAATATCTGAGTTAACAAGCTTTCCATCACCACTTGTAGCAACTCCTGAAGCATTTGGATCTTCTTCACCAGTTTGAACAACTACCCGAACAGGCAACTTCATGGCTCGTGCAAAATCAAGATCTCGCTGATCATGTGCTGGAACAGCCATAATTGCGCCAGTTCCATAATCAGCTAACACGTAATCGCTAGCCCAGATAGGTAGTTTTTCACCATTAACTGGATTAATTGCATATCGATTTAAGAAAACACCGCTTTTAGGGCGATCTGTTGCAAGTCGATCGATATCACTTGCAGCTTTTATTGTCTCTAAATACTGTGCGAACTCTGCTTCAACGCCAGTGCCCTGAACAAGTTCTGCAGCTAACTCACTGTCTACTGCAACCACCATAAATGTTGCACCAAACAAAGTATCAGGGCGGGTTGTGTAAATTGTGATTGGCTCGTTGCGACCCTCAATTGCAAAATTAACATTTGCTCCAGTAGATCTACCGATCCAATTACGTTGCATCGTCAAAACTTTGTCAGGCCACTTGCCTTCCAACTGCTCCATGTCATCGAGCAAACGATCTGCATAATCTGTAATCTTGAAATACCACTGATTCAATTTCTTCTTTGTAACAGTTGAGTCACATCGCTCACACAAACCAGCAACAACCTGCTCATTTGCTAAAACAGTTTGGCAGCCTGGACACCAGTTAACTGCTGAGTCTTTGCGATATGCCAAGCCGCGCTCATAAAACTTTAAGAACAACCACTGATTCCACTTGTAATACTCAGGGTCACATGTGTTGAAGACGCGATCCCAATCAAATGAGCAGGCATAGCGACGCATAGAAGCTTTTTGAACTTCAATGTTTTCATAAGTCCAGATACGAGGATCTGAATTTCGTTTAATCGCAGCATTTTCTGCTGGCAATCCGAATGCATCCCAACCAATTGGGTGCATAACGTTGAAACCTTTTTGCGCCCAGTAGCGAGCAATTACATCGCCGAGCGCGTACGCCTCTGCGTGACCCATATGCAGATCACCTGATGGATAAGGAAACATATCCAATACATATTTTTTCTCGCGTGTGTCATCTGCGCGGCCAGACTTAAAAGGTTGCAGTTGATCCCAAACAGGCAGCCACTTTTCTTGCACGTAGGCAAAGTCATATGCCGCGTGCTCGCGCTCGTCATTCACGTTGTTATTCATATGTGGAGCTAAGGGGATTTGAACCCCTGACCCCCTGCATGCCATGCAGGTGCGCTACCAGCTGCGCTATAGCCCCGATTTTCGTGCAAGTGCAGACCTTACCGCATCGCACCCCATAGGACTTATGCCGAAGCCCCGCCACTTTCTTCACCATAGACAGGTTCTGGAATAGAACCGGCATTATGTTCAACCAAACTCCATTGGCGGGGATTGCGTTCCAGGATTGACCACGATGCATTTGAAAGCCCTCCGATCACACCCCAGTGCGACATTGGAAGCTGAAGTAATGATCCGAGAATGCATCTGGCTGTTCCACCATGAGTTGTAACAATTAGAACTTGATCCGTTTTCTCACCAAGTGCTTTCTTGATGGCACGAATTGCGCGTTCTGCAACCTCGCTTCGGCGCTCTCCTGTGGTGCCCGCTGGATTATCTTCGCCATCAATCCAACGAATAAAATTGTCGAAATCTTCTGCGCGATTTTCTGCGCCAGTTTTACCTTCCCATAAACCGCCATCTGTTTCACGCAAGTCTGGATCTATATCAACTGTCAATCCAGTTAAGTCGGCAAGTTCTTGTGCAGTACTTCGAGCACGTCCTAAATCACTTGAAATAATTGCTGTTGGATTCATTCCTGCAAGAATCTGCGCAGCATGCTTTGCTTGAAAAACTCCAACTTCATTAAGGTCAATATCTGAATGTCCTTGGAATCGGTTAACGACATTCCAATCAGTTTGGCCATGTCGCCATAAAACAACTCTGTTAGCGGCCATTTACTGCTGCCTCTTTCACAGCCTCCAACTCGATTGTTGGACAGTCATTCCATAAACGATCAAGCATGTAGTACTTACGAAGTTCTGCGCTTTGAACATGCACAACTAAATCTGAATAATCAAGAAGAATCCATTCAGCACCATGTTCACGACGAATTGGCTTGTCCCCTGCAGCAGCGAGTTTGCGCTCAACCTCATCTGCAATGGAATCTACCTGAGCTTCGTTTTGTCCTGTCACGATTAGGAAGACTTCGCTGAGAACCAATTGATCAGAAAGGTCTAGCGCAACTACATCTACTGCAATCTTGTCGATTGCCGCATGTGCTGCAATTTGGGTGATCTCATGGGTTCTTTTGCTAATTGTCATAGAGGTTATTCTCCCGTATAAATGCAGCTACCGATGACGAAACATCTGCGCTCAATCCATCTCGAATAGAGGTTGCTGCAACATCTAGGGCACCAATATCGATGCCGCTTCCTTCAAATCCGGGTCGACCGATCACCACAAATTCCACCATTTCGCGCAGCTCATCAATGCGATGCCACTGATCTAATTTGTCTGCAGCATCCTGCCCAATAACTAGAACAAGAGTGTCTTCAGGATAGTTTTGGGCAGCCGCCTCAACTGTGTCGATGGCATAACTTGGTCCAGTTCTTAAAACTTCAATCGGATTGACCTGAACTTTACTGGCAACATCTGCTGGTAAATCTGAAACTGCCAATTGACACATCGCTCTTCGCTGTTGCGCAGAAGCCCTTGGTGCATGAGTGCGTAGTAGAGGTTCTCCAGCAGGAACTACTAAAAGTTGATCAACAATTTTCTTTTCAATGAGTTGGGTAATTACATGCAAATGACCTAAGTGAATCGGGTCAAAAGTTCCTCCGTATATACCTACTCGGGACAAATTAGTCTCTGTCTAGGCGAAGTACTAAATAAAGAAGAACTACAAAAACTACAAAGGTAAAGACGCCAAAATATAATGGTGATGCTGGAAGTTCTCGGTGCATCTCTTCTGCAAGATTAATCATGGCCAAATAATACTACTTACCGACACAATTACCTGCCTGCGAGAAGATCTTTGAACTTGGCTTCATCGATGACTGGCACGCCTAATTCTTGTGCTTTAGCTAACTTTGACCCGGGATCTGAACCCACCAAGACATAATCAGTTTTCTTTGAAACAGCAGAAGCTGCTTTTCCGCCATGGGCGGCAATTGTTTCTGAAATCCCATCGCGGCTAAAAGATTCCAGCCCGCCTGTAACAACAAATGTTAATCCTGCCAAAGTCTGAGGCAATATTTGCGTGGGTTCGTTAATCATTCGCACTCCGGCGGCGCTCCACTTTTTGATGATCTCTTGATGCCAATCAACTGCAAACCATTCCACAATTGAATCGGCAATAATCTGCCCAACACCATCAACGTCGGCAAGTTCTTCAGCTGTTGCTTGGGAAATCGCTTCAATAGAACCTAGCGCTGATGACAATCCTTGAGCAGCGGTCGGTCCAACATGTCTAATAGATAGTGCAACTAAAGTTCGCCAAAGCGGCCTGCTCTTAGCTTCATTTAGAGCAGCAAGAAGCTTTTCAACATTGGCAGCTGGGGTTCCATCCTTCTTTGTGAAAAATTCTGATGTCACAAGCTTTTCTGCAGTTAAATCAAAAAGATCTGACTCATCGGTAATTACTTTGGACTCAAGAAGTGCAACTGCTGCTTCATAACCCAAGACATCAATATCTAAGGCGGCCCTAGAACCAATGTAGTAAATACGTTCGCGTAACTGGGCGGGACAACTTCGAGTGTTTGGGCAGCGAATGTCCACATCACCTTGGCTCATAGCGCGCAATTCAGCGCCGCATTCAGGACATTGGGTTGGCATGACAAATGCTTTTTCTTTTCCAGTGCGTTTATCTAGGACAGGACCCAGAACTTCTGGAATCACATCACCAGCTTTTCTAATGACAACTGTGTCACCAATCAATACACCTTTTCGAAGTATCTCTTCCGCGTTATGCAAAGTCGCATTGGTAACCGTTGAACCGGCAACCTTTACGGGCTCCATAAATGCAAATGGTGTAACTCGACCAGTGCGACCAACGCTTACTTTGATATCAAGGAGCTTTGTCGTCACTTCCTCAGGTGGGTATTTATACGCGATTGCCCACTTGGGTGCCCGAGAAGTGAAACCCAGCTGCTGTTGCTGTGAAAGGTCATCGACTTTAATCACCACGCCATCTATTTCATGTTCCACATCGTGGCGATGGTCTGAATAGTACTGAATGAATTTTTCAACTTCTTTCCGGGTGCCACACACCTTAAATCGATCACTGGTCGGCAGACCTAGCTTCTTCAATTCACCATAAGCCCCACTTTGGGAATCAAAGCTGATCCCTTCCTTAGCGCCAACTCCATGAACAACAATTGATAAAGGTCGCGCTGCCGTAACTCGTGGATCTTTTTGTCTAAGCGATCCAGCTGCACCATTTCGGGGATTGGCAAATAATTGCTTTCCAGATTCTTCCAATGAATCGTTGAGTTCATTGAATGCAGCGATAGGAAAGAAAACCTCACCGCGAATCTCAATTAGAGTTGGGATCTGATCTCCAGCCAGAGTGTGTGGAAGATTTTTGATGGTCTTAACATTAAGTGTTACATCTTCCCCGGTAACACCATTGCCTCTAGTTAGACCACGAACCAACTGGCCATTTTCGTAGGTGAGATTAATGGCTAATCCATCTACTTTTACCTCACACAAATAATTTGGTGACGATACCTCTTTTTCAACTCGATCAAACCACGTTGATAACTCTTGTAAATCAAAGACGTTATCTAGGCTCATCATCTTTTCGATGTGATCGCGTTGTTCAAATTGTGTAGAAAAACCACCACCAACGTGCTGGGTTGGTGAATCTACTTCACGAAGTTCAGGATTCTTCTCCTCTAACTCCTGCAGCTGGCGTAATAATTCATCAAATTGGGCATCAGAAATTGTTGGTTGATCTAAAACATAGTACTTAAATTGATGATCTCTGATCTCATTAATCAACTCTGTGATTGCATGGCGAGCATTGTTACTCATTGCGTCTCGCAGATTGTTGCTGATCCCACGACACGATCACCGTCATAAATAACCATTGCTTGGCCCGTTGCTAGCCCAAGTAAAGGCTCATCTAATTGAGCAATAAGTAATGTTCCATCAAAGAAATAGGTGCATGGCAGCGCTGCGCCATGAGCACGCACTTGCACAAAGCCTCTTTGTTCTTGGGTTGTCACGGCTGGTCCGCACCACACAGGACGCTCTCCGCGCATAGTTGAAATCGCTAAATCTTCACGGGCACCAACAACCACCGTATTTGTTACTGGCTCAATCTTTAACACAAAGCGTGGGGATCCATCAGAGGTTGGGACTGTGAGACCTAATCCTTTTCGTTGTCCGATTGTGTAGGTGTAGGCACCTTTGTGTTCACCTATCTTTTTTCCGTCTTGATCAACGATCGGTCCAACTTCACTGCCGAGGCGATCGCGCAACCAGCCCGCGTTATCTCCTGATGGCACGAAACAAATGTCATGGCTATCTGGTTTTTGTGCGACAGCCAATCCACGCCTTTCCGCTTCAAGTCGAATATCAACCTTGGTCGTATCCCCCAAAGGAAATATTGCGCCTTGGATTTGCTCGATGGTTAACACAGATAAAACATAAGATTGATCTTTCGAGTGATCGACTGCGCGATGGAGTGTTTTTCCTTTTTCACTAATTTCTGTTCTTGCGTAATGGCCTGTGACGACACCATCAAATCCCATCGCTCGTGCGCGATCTAGAACTGCGGCAAATTTAATTTTTTCATTGCAACGCAAGCATGGATTAGGAGTTCTTCCGGCTGCATACTCGGCTAGGAAATCTTCAACGACTCCATCATGAAACTCTTCGGCCATATCCCAAATGTAAAAAGGAATACCGATGACATCTGCTGCGCGACGCGCATCATGTGAATCTTCGATTGTGCAACAACCTCTGGCACCTGAACGATACTTCTGCGGATTAGCAGCAAGTGCCAAGTGAACGCCGATTACTTCATGGCCAGCTTCAACTGCGCGAGCAGCAGCTACTGCCGAATCAACCCCACCGCTCATTGCTGCAATTAGCTTCATTTATTTGCCGCCCGTCCTCGACTAATTACATCGGGCAATACTGACAAAACGAAATCGACATCTTCCTGCGTGGATGTGGCCCCAAAAGAGAAGCGAAGTGATGATTGGGCGGTTTCTTCTGTGTGACCCATTGAAAGAAGCACATGACTTGCCTCATGCACACCTGCGCTGCAGGCAGATCCTGTGGAGGCAGACACATGAGCGCTATCTAGCAGCAATAACAAGGTATCGCTTTGAGTACCAGGAAAGGTCACATTGACGATTCCTGGCAAGCGATCACTTTTTTCACCATTTATATACGCACCTGCAATCATTTGCTTAACACCAGAGATAAATGCATCTCTTATCCCGCGCACTTTATTCGCGTCATAAGAATCGCTCGCTGCCGCCGCAAAGGCAACAATGCTGGGGGCATTTAAGGTCCCGCTACGAATCTCTCGCTCTTGTCCTCCGCCATGTAGCAGTGCCGGAATTTCATATGCTCTCCGCAAAATAAGTGCACCCACTCCAAGTGGCCCACCAATTTTGTGAGCGCTAAGTGTCAAAGCTGTAACACCAAGGTTTTTATATGACACTGGAGTTTTTGTAAAACTTTGCACAGCATCTGTATGAACAGGAATATCTCCCGCAATTCTGACTACCTCTTGCAAAGGTTGCAGTACTCCAGTTTCGTTATTGGAGTGCATTATTGAAATGACAGCAATTTCGTCGCCACGTTCCGTGACAAGTTTTTGCAGAAACGCTAAATCAATAACTCCATCGGTGGTAACTGGAACAGCTACAACTTCTGCGCCTTCGTGCGTATGCAGCCAGTGCGCAGGATCCAAAATTGCATGATGTTCAATTGAAGAAATAACAACCAGATTCTTGCCATTTCTCTTGCCGTTCCAAAATAAACCTTTGAGAGCAATATTATTTGCTTCTGTTCCAGATGCGGTGAAGATAACTTCCGAGGCTAGACAATCAACCTTTTTCGCAATTGCTTCTCTGGCATCTTCTAAGCTCTTGCGCGTTGCACGCCCATGCGTGTGAAGACTTGATGGATTTCCAAGTTGTTGTAACTGCTCAGACATAGCCGAGAAAGCGGCAGGCGACATGGGAGTCGTTGCGGCATGGTCTAGGTAAATCGAAGGCACGGGCCTAAGTCTATGACTTGTGGGCTTTGATGCCTTCCGTTGCCTTTGGCAGCACAGCAAACAAATCGCCAACGACGCCAAAATCTGCAATTTCAAAGAGCGGGGCTTCAGGATCCTTGTTGACGACAACAATCGTTTTACTGGTCTGCATACCTGCTCGGTGTTGGATGGCACCTGAAATTCCATTTGCAACGTATAGCTGCGGACTAACAGTTTTGCCTGTTTGGCCAACTTGGTAGGAGTGCGGATACCAACCTGCATCAGTTGCCGCGCGAGATGCACCAACTGCAGCTCCTAGAACATCAGCAAAGTTTTCTACCGCACTGAAATCACCATTTGTGCCACGGCCACCTGAGACAACGATGTTTGCTTCAGTTAATTCTGGGCGACCACCCTGGACAGGAGGTTGTGACGATGTAACCGTTGCTTTCTTCGAAGCATCTGCCACAGCAAATGAAAGTGTTTCAACACTCGGTGTTGCTTGGGTTGTATTTGCATCAATTGAATTTGGGCGCACAGTAATGATTGGCGTGCCATGTGAAACCTTTGAATGCACTGTAGTCGAGCCACCAAATACTAATTGTGTTGCGGTGATATCTGCTGAAACATCCACCGCATCAGTGATGATTCCAGATCCGCTCTTAACCGCTGTGCGTGCTGCAACCTCTTTGCCGAACGCATGAGATGCGATCAGAACTGCAGCCGGTGACTGTGCTGCAATAACTTGAGCTAAGACATCAGCAACTGCTGCAACACCATTGGCTGCAAAAGCATCAGATTCAACAACGATGATTTTGGCAATAGGGCCACGATTTATTGCTGCTGCAAAAGTAGAACCTTGACCAGTAGGTGCTAGAACTACAGCTGTTACTTCGCCAATACGCGCCCCAGCTGTTGCTAATTCAGCGTTTGTCTTTGTCGCTTTTGCGCCAACAAAGTCAGCCAAAATCAATACATTGCTCATATCAACTTCTTTTCTGCTAGGTAGGCAACCAGTTGTTGGCCAGCGGTTCCATCATCTGTGACTTTAATTCCTGCAGCACGTGCTGGACGCGGTGTTGCATCTGCAACTAATGACCACGCACCTTCTGCTGAAACTCCCACAGCTGCTAAATCTCTAGTTTCAATTGTTTTTTTCTTCGCTGCCATGATTCCCTTAAATGATGGATAACGTGGCTCATTAATTTTTTCTACAACAGAAATAACACAAGGGAACTGTGCATGCATCTCATCAACGCCAGCTTCTGTTACTCGTGTTATTGAAACCTTGCCTGCTGCAGGATCAACTTCCACTTTAGAGGCAAATGTAAGTTGAGCTGCGTTTAAGCGCTCAGCCAACATCGCAGGCACAACACTCATACGTGCATCAGTAGACTCTGTTCCGCAAATAACTAAATCAAAGCCGCCCTTTTCAATTACTGCAGCTAAGACCGCTGATGTTGCGAGCGCATCTGCACCTGCCAGCTTGGGATCAGTAACCAAGATCGCATCATTTACTCCCATAGATAAAGCTTTGCGAACTGCTTCAGTTGCGCGTTCTGGTCCCATTGAAATTACTGTGATGGTGTTGCTGCCACCCTCTTCATTTCCACCATGTGCTTCTGCGATACGCAGTGCTTCTTCAACTGCATACTCATCAAGATCGTTGAGAACTGCATCAACATTTTCTCGATCGAGAATTCCATTAACCATTTTCTTTTCAGCCCAAGAGTCTGGGACCTGCTTTACGCACACGGCAATCTTCATGGGACAAATGTTACTGGTCAGTAACTCTTTCGGCTAGCCAAGCGGCAGATTTCACGTGGGGTTTGCCGACTCGTAACCTCAACTTCGACTTGAAGCCTGAGAACTACCTCAATCTATGGCCATGAGCAAGAAGTTACGCGTGGTCATCGTGACTGAATCCTTTCTCCCCCAAATTAATGGTGTCACCAACTCTGTTCTTCGCGTTCTTGAGTACCTACGGAGCCAGGGTCATGAAGCCTTAGTGATCGCCCCTGAAAGTGCCGGTGGAGTCAGTGAGTATGCAGGCTTTCGAGTAAAGCGCGTTCCAAGTATTGAAATGAAGGGAATGCTTCCAGTTGGTTTTCCTCAAAAAAGCTTAGAACCATTAATTGATGGATTCTCACCTGATGTCATTCACTTAGCCTCCCCCTTCTTTTTAGGAAATTACGCAGCCAGGGTTGCAGAGAAGTTACAGATTCCTACTCTGTCTATTTATCAAACCGATGTCGCAGGTTTTGCTCGTCACTATGGTTTAACAATTGCCCATGACTCCCTCAAGAAGTGGGTTGCCAGAATTCACACACGCACAACTAGAACTCTTGCTCCTTCTAATTGGTCTTGCGAGGATCTCAAGAGTTCAGGTGTGGACAACGTGCACCTGTGGCAACGCGGCGTAGATGCCGTGAAATTTTCTCCTGAAAAGCGTGACATCAATTTGCGTTGCGAACTACTAGGAGATCGTCCAGATAGAAAACTTGTGGGCTATGTCGGTCGCTTAGCAAATGAAAAGCGCATTGATGATTTAGCTGTGCTTGATAGGCGCGATGACATTCAACTTGTAATCGTTGGTGACGGTCCAGCTCGAATCCGACTTGAGCGCGAACTGCCTAACGCTAAATTCGTTGGCTACCAAGGCGGGGAAGATCTTACGCGTTATTACGCATCGCTAGACATTTTTGTGCACACAGGTAAGCATGAAACTTTCTGTCAATCAATCCAAGAGGCTCTGGCATCGGGTGTCCCTGTTATTGCACCAAATTCTGGAGGTCCTACAGATTTAGTCAAGCATGGATGGACCGGATTCTTGATTGACACCTCTAACTCTTACTCACTTAATCACAGTGTTAATCAAATTCTGAACTCTTCTGAACATAGATTAATGAGTCAGCGGGCCAGAGAATCAGTAGCTCATCGCACCTGGGAGCTAGTAAATAGTCAACTCGTTTCACACTACAAGGACTTGGCGTTGAGCCAAGCACAGCAGAATGAGAGAGTCGCATGAAAATTGTTCACATCGCTAATTTTTATGGACCAAAATCTGGTGGAATTAGAACAACACTGCACGAGCTTGGATCTGGCTACATCGCCCGCGGTCACGAATTTTCATACATAGTTCCCGGCAACGGTTTCTTTTGTGAAGAAACACTTCACGGAAAGAAAATTACTGTCCCATCAATAGTTCTGCCCTTTAGCGGTGGATATCGAATCATTCGAAATAATCGTGACATCAAGAAGTTGCTGATTACCCTCAAGCCTGATGCCTTGGAAGTCTCTGACCGTTTCACATTATCCAAAGTGGGCCTCTGGGCAAAGACCAGAGGCATCCACACAGTGGTGTTTAGCCATGAAACACTCTCTGGTCTTGTGAAATCCTTTTTCAAGGTTGAATTGAAGTGGTTCGTAAATTGGCACAACACGAGACTGGCATCTCGTTTCCACAACGTGATTGCCACTACCGAGTTTGCTTCCCGAGAATTCCGCGAGATTAAGATAAATAATCTCACTCATATTCCTTTAGGCGTTGACCTGCAAAACTTCTCCCCCTATCAAAGAAATGAAGCCTTAAGAACAGAACTCCTAAAGGGCGCAGATGTGTTGCTCTTGCACTGTGGGCGTATGTCAAAAGAAAAGAATCCACAAAACTCAATTTTGGCATTAAAAGAGTTGCTGGCCGCAGGAGTTAATGCACGACTAATTTTTGTTGGAATGGGCCCGATGTTTAAGAACTTGAAAGCGATCTCTAAAGATCTGCCGGTGACATTCATGGGATATATCGTTGATCGAAAAATGCTGGCAGAGATCATTTCAAGTGCTGATGTTTCAATTGCTCCAGGACCAATCGAAACTTTTTGTCTAGCTGCCCTCGAATCACTTGCCTCTGGAACGCCGGTAGTTGCATCCTCCACAAGTGCCGTTGGTGAGTTCCTACTCCTAGATTCAAATGAGCCTGTTGGGGCCGTTGCTCAGAACAATCCAAAATCTTTTGCAGAAGCTATTCAAAAAGTTCTTTCATACCGGGCCGCAGATAGGGCCATGCCTATTCGTTGCCAACATCAGGCAGAGAACTACCCATGGAGCTCAACTTTGATGATGATGCTTCGCTTGCATGGCGCAGGCCGCGAAGTGACTGTGAATCAAAAAAGGCTAAGGGCTGCCTAATCATGGAAAGCGTTGCTACCTTTGCAGTTTTAGGAGATAGCGCGGCGTCAGGTGTTGGCGATAGCGATAAGAATGGTGTTACAAGAGGCTGGGGTTACTACCTCGCAAAACACTTTCAAGATCCGCTGGTATATGTAAATCTTTCACGACCAGGTGCACAATCTGCCGAGGTGCTTGAGGATCAGCTTCCAAAGGCTCTCATGCATAAGCCAGATATTGCAGCGGTAATTGTGGGCGGAAATGATGCTTTGCGTAATGGATTTGATCCGGAAAAGTTGCACCAAAATTTACGAGCCACTATCTCTGAGTTAAAGAAATCAGGAGCAGAAGTTTTACTTTTGCAATTACATGATCCAACTAAAATTGTTCCCCTGCCCAAATTGCTTGCACAAGTTTTGAATCGGCGTATTAATGCCGTAAACAGGGTCATTCACTCAGTTGGACGGGAATTCAACGCACAAATTCTTTTGACTCGTTCAATTCAGGACATTTATGAACGAAAGGTTTGGCACATCGATCGTATGCATCCCAGCAAATACGGTCATCAAATAATGGCCACCCACTTCCGCGAGATTCTGCTTCGTCGAAATTGGAAGATTGATCCCATTGTTATTGAAGAGACTCCCGTTACGAGCAAGAAAACTTCAATTATTTGGATGCTTCGTAATGGAACGCCTTGGTTTTTCAAAAGATCCTTTGACCTCTTCCCAGCTGCCTTGTTTTTAATGAGCATCGAATTCTTCAAAATCATCTTTAACCGACAGGCAAAAGAAATAGGAACTATGTATTACCCTGAATTTTCACCTCAATCACACTGGGATTTACAAGAAGTTAACGAAGCGCGCGTCTCTTAAGCAAGTATTTTTGCTCATTTAACGGCAAGATAACGCCCATGCTTCCTGCAGATCCCCGCACCCTTGGCTCCACCGTCACAGAAGGCGGAACCAACTTTGCAATCTGGAGTAACGCTGCTGATGCCGTTGAGTTATGCCTGTTTAATGAAGTAAATGGCAAGATGGTGGAAACCCGCTTTGCAATGTCCCATCGCAACGGACCAATTTGGCATGGTTACTTAGCCGGCGTGCGCCCAGGTCAACGCTATGGATATCGGGTTTATGGTCCCTGGCTGCCAGAACATGGTGTTCGGTTTAACGCAGCAAAGCTTTTGCTCGATCCCTATGCACATGCAATAGATGGAGAAGTTTCTTACTCCCCTGAAATTTATGGCCATGTCGCAACTGACCCATTTGGTGCAGGCGATTTAACACAACGCGATGGTAGAGACAGTGCAGGCAAAGTTCCTTATTCAGTTGTAACAGATCACGGACCACGAGAGATCGTGCGACCACTGGTGCCGTGGGCAAAAACTGTTATTTACGAAGCTCACGTTAAAGGATTAACAGCTTTTAATGCAGATATTGCGGAAAAGGAACGTGGCACATACAAAGCTTTAGGTCATCCCAGCACTATTGCGCATTTGAAATCAATAGGCGTCACCGCACTTGAGTTATTGCCCATTGCCCAATCAATAACTGAGCCTTCGATATTTAGTCGGGGCCGATTGAACCATTGGGGCTATAACTCCCTTTTGTTCACTGCGCCACATCGTGCCTATGCAAGCACTTCAGATCCAATTGCAGAATTGCAATGGGCTGTCGATCAACTACATGCTGCCGGCATTGAAGTGATCATGGATGTTGTTTATAACCACACAGCCGAAGGCGGCATTGGTGGACCAACACTTTCTTACAGAGGTATAGATAATCACGCTTACTACCGCCAAGATTCCAAGGGAAACTATCTGGATGTGACTGGTTGTGGAAACACATTTGCTGCAAGTAAGCCACATTCAGTTCGCCAAATAATCGATTCGTTACGTTGGTGGATTGAAGTAGTTGGAATTGATGGCTTTCGTTTTGACCTAACTACAGCTCTCTACACAAGTGATAGCGCATTCAACTCTTCACTCATGGCAGCAATCGGTGCTGACTCTGTACTTCGAAACTTTAAAATGATCGCTGAACCATGGGATGTTTCAAGATACTCACTGGGAGATTTTCCACATCCTTGGCGTGAATGGAATGATGCTTATCGTGACTCTGTCCGCCAATTCTGGTTGGGTGATCTCGCACGGGGCTTTGGTGAAGGTGTTTCAGATATTGCATCCAGCATCAGTGGATCAAGCCAGATATTCCACTACCGAGGGCCAACCTCTTCTATTAACTTTGTAGCAGCACATGATGGTTTCACAATTCATGACATGGTCACCTATAACCACAAACACAATGAAGTTAATGGCGAAGGCAATAAAGATGGCAATGACACAAACCGCTCCTGGAATGTTGGTCACGAAGGTGAGACTCAGGACGCTGGAATCAATCTGATTCGTAGCCGCATCAAGAAATCTTTACTAGCAACACTGATGCTTTCATCTGGTGTTCCGATGCTCAACATGGGCGATGAAGTCAATAGAACTCAAATGGGTTCAAATAATGCTTACTCGCTCCCCCTTTCCCAAAACTCAGAAAGCCAGGAATCATTTAATGGTGGTTGGGCTATGCCATGGCAATTAGATGAAGAGCAGTCAGATACTTTGGCAGCGGTTCAAGCGCTTGCGCAGATTCGTGCAACCTATCTCGCAGATGTTGCATCAGAGTTCTACACAGGAGCTGTTGATAAAGGCACCAATCGTAAAGATATTGCTTGGTTCTCACTCGGTGGAAATGAAATGAGTGATGATCACTGGCGTGATGAAGAGAAGCGAAGCATCACTGTGTTTGTTGAGGCAGATCCAACTAAAGGATTATTGCTGATGCTCAATTCATCGCGCGAGGTAACGACTTTCACATTGCCAGATTCGAGTTGGGGTGAAACCTTTCGATGCATATTTGATGCCTCCCAGAAGATTGCAACATATGAGCCAGTTATTGCTGCACCTTCTTCTAAAGTTGAAGTGCCAGAACACAGCGTGCTCGTCTGGCTTGTCTCACGTACTAGATAGTAAGTAAGTAAGCACAGTAATATCTACATGTGCTCGCAATCATCGCCCCTGGACAAGGTTCACAAACTCCAGGAATGCTCAATAGCTGGATTCAAGATCCAGCACTCAAAGAACTGATTGCTACCTGGTCATATGCCATCGGTTTGGATCTGTTACACCTTGGAACCAATGCAGATGCAGATGAAATTAAAGACACTGCAAACGCTCAACCTCTGATCGTTGCCACTTCACTACTAGGTGCTCACGCTCTTGGAATTAAGCAATTTGCTTTCACATCTGGCCATTCCGTTGGTGAGTTAGCAGCTGCTGCCCTTTCAGGAGCAATATCTGAAATTGATGCTTTAAGAATTGTTCGTACTCGCGGAATTGAAATGGCAAAGGCTGCGGCCGCATCAACAGCAGGGATGTCTGCGGTGTTAGGTGGAGATCGCGCTGAAGTCTTATCTGCAATAGCTGCACTTGATTTGGTTGCAGCAAATGACAATGGGGCAGGCCAAATTGTTGCAGCTGGAGATTTGGGATCACTTTCACAACTAGGTGAGAACCCACCTGCAGGGGCACGTGTTCGGGCGTTGGCTGTGGCAGGTGCTTTTCACACCCCATTCATGCAACCTGCTGTTGAACCCTTACGCGCTTTGACCTCATCTATTGCAACTCAAAATGTCTTGATTCAAGTTATCTCTAACAAAGATGGACAAGTAATAACAGATGGCACAGAGGTGCTAAATCGCATCGTTAATCAGATTGCTAACCCTGTCCGCTGGGATCTATGCATGGAAACTATGAAATCAATGGGGATAACGGGTGTCATTGAACTACCACCGGCTGGAACTCTGGTTGGCTTACTCAAGCGCGCAGCTAGTGAAATTGAAACCTTTGCATTAAAGAGTGCAGATGATCTAGATGCGGCGCGAGAGTTTGCAGGAAGGCACGCATGAGCATCAAAGCTGCACCAACAGGACACAGCAGAATTTTGTCTGTCGGCTCCTATCGCCCAAAGCGCTCTGTCCCAAACTCAGAGATCGTAGATCGCATTGATTCAACCGATGAATGGATTGTGCAGCGCACAGGCATTGAATCGCGTCGCTTTGCCGGAGATGATGAAACAGTTATTTCGATGGCCAAAGCCGCATGCGAGATGGCACTTCAAAGAGCAAAGTTAACTATTGAAGATATCGACACAGTCATTCTTGCAACTATTTCATATCCATTCCAGGCACCAAGTGCGGCAACTGAATTGATAAATCAACTAGGTAATCCAAAGGCTGCTGCACTTGATATCAGCGCCGCATGTGCTGGTTTTTGCTATGGCGTTGCCATGGGAAGTGATTTAGTTCGTTCCGGAACTTCTCGCAATGTCTTAGTCATTGGTGTCGAAAAACTTTCTGATTTCACAGACCCAGATGATCGAGCAACGGCCTTTATCTTTGCAGATGGTGCTGGCGCGGTTGTAATCGGACAGAGTGAGCAACCTCGAATAGGTCAAACAATCTGGGGATCTGATGCAGATTCTCGTGATGCAATTACCTTAACTCCATCATTTTTAGAGTACAAAAAGAATCCCGAAAAAGGTGTTGGTGATCTCGGTTGGCCAAACATTTCTCAGCAAGGACAGATTGTCTTTCGTTGGGCTGTTTATTCAATGAGCAAGGTTGGATTAAAAGCTCTCGAAGCTGCAGGGGTTTCAGTTGATGAACTTGGCGCGTTCATTCCACATCAAGCGAACATTAGAATCATCGAAACAATGGCTAAGGAAATGAAGATTCCTGATTCTGTTTTAATCGCAGATGACATTCGCACAAATGGAAATACATCAGCGGCCTCTATTCCTTTGGCGATGGATCGAATTTTGGAAGAACATCCGGAATTGCATGGAAAATTGGCTCTGCTCATTGGCTATGGAGCAGGTTTGGTATATGCGGGGCAGGTTGTTGAACTTCCGCCTAAGCCGTAAAATTTATTGAGATTTAGGCCACTTACGGCGTGCAATACTCGTAAGTAAGAGCGAAATTGATACACAATAAACACCTTGCACGCCCGATCGACATAGAAGAGGACATAGAGACAATGGCACTTGCACAAGCAGATGTACTTGCAGGACTGAAGGAAATCGTTGAAGAGGTAGCCGGTATCCCAGCTGCATCAGTTGAACTTGATAAGAACTTCACAGATGACCTAGATGTTGATTCACTCAGCATGGTAGAAGTTGTCGTTGCAGCTGAAGAGCGCTTCGGAGTAAAGATTCCTGATGAGAATGTGACAGATTTGCTAACAGTTGCAGACGCAGTTAATTTCATAGTTAACGCATCAAAGTAATTTTTTAAACAATGACTCGTCGTCGCGTTGTTGTCACTGGACTTGGTGCAACCACTCCCTTGGGTGGAGATGTAGCAACAACTTGGGCTGGCATTTTGGCTGGCTCAAGTGGTGTGCGCACTCTGACTGAGGAGTGGGCCCAAACAATTCCAGTGACCTTCGCAGCGCGAGTTGCAGTTGAGCCAAGTGAACAGATGGAGCGCGTTGAAATCAGACGCCTGGATCGTTCAGAGCAGTTTGGTTTGATCGCATCCCGTGAGGCTTGGAAGGATGCAGGATCACCTGAGATCGATAAAGAGCGTCTCGGTGTTGTAGTTGCATCAGGAATCGGTGGAGTAACCACTCTTCTAGAGCAATACGATGTTTTAAATAGTAAAGGCGCTCGACTTGTGAGTCCACATACCGTGCCCATGTTGATGCCCAATGGACCTGCTGCAAATATTGGTCTTGAATTAAAGGCACAGGCTGGAATCCACACACCTGTAAGTGCTTGTGCATCAGGTGCAGAGGCAATTGGTTATGCATTTGAAATGATCCGCAATAACCGTGCAGATATTGTTGTTAGCGGCGGTGTTGAGGCTGCTTGTCACGCACTTCCGATGGCAGCTTTTGCAGCGATGAAAGCTTTATCTACCCGCAATGATGATCCTGCCCGTGCATCTCGTCCTTATGATCTAAATCGAGATGGCTTTGTGTTGGGTGAAGGTGGCGGAATTCTTGTTTTAGAAGAGTACGAGCACGCTAAAGCGCGTGGAGCAAAGATTTACTGTGAAATTGCAGGCCAAGGTTTGTCATCTGATGGCTATCACATTGCCGCGCCTGACCCATCTGGTGCTGGTGTGCAGCGGGCAGTTAAGTTCGCTTTGCGAGATGCAGATTTAACAACTGCAGATATCGTCCATTTAAATGCCCACGCAACCTCAACACCTGCAGGTGATGTGGCTGAAGCTAATGCTTTGCGAGCAGCACTTGGAAAAGATGCAGATCATGTTGCTGTCTCTGCAACCAAATCAATGACCGGGCACTTACTTGGTGGTGCTGGCGCGATTGAATCTGTCTTTATCGTTAAGGCGCTTCAGGATCGCTTGGCTCCCCCAACTATTAACATCGATGATCTAGATCCTGCAGTAACTGTCGATGTTGTGCGAGATAAGCCGCGCGCATTACCTGCTGGTGACATCGCAGCGCTCAATGATTCCTTTGGCTTTGGTGGGCACAACGTTGTATTGGCATTTAAGAGTATCTAAATGTCACCCACATCCCATGATCCACGCGATCCGATTGCACGGATCGAGCGCTTGGTTGATGATGGAGTATTTAACTTTCTAATCCCGCGCACAGAGTGCGGAATGATCGCAGTTACTGGAACAGTAAAGGGCAACAAGGTCGTCATTTTTGCCTCTGATGCCACAATCAAAAGCGGCGCACTTGGTGTGGATGGCTCAAAAGTAATTGTCTCTGCCTATAAGGCTGCGATGGGCGCACAAGTTCCAATCATTGGTATTTGGCACAGCGGCGGTGCTCGACTAAGTGATGGCGTTGCATCTCTTGATGCATTCGGAGAAGTTTTCCAATCAATGATTTCAGCAAGTGGTCGTATCCCCCAGCTTTCTCTAGTCCTTGGACCAACTGCAGGTGGCGGTGCCTACGGTCCTGCTTTAACAGATGTAGTTGTTCTTGCCCCAGAAGGTCGCATCTTTGTAACAGGACCAGAAGTTGTTAAAAGTGTTACTGGCGAAGATATTGATATGGCGCTGTTGGGTGGCCCTGAAGCACATAAGAAAAATAGCGGACTTGCCCACGTTATTGCAGCCAGTGAAGATGAAGCGTTTGAAGATATTCGTACCTTAACCGCCCTATTTGCCAATCAGGGATTTATGAATGAACAAGTTGAAGATATTGATTTATCTGTCTTTGTCCCAGAACAAAAGATTCGCACCTACGAAGTTCATCCATTAGTTGATGCAATTCTTGATAAGGACACTGAGCACATCGAGTTGTTATCGATGTGGGCTCCGAATATGACAACAATCCTTGGAAGATTAGGCGGTGCAACAGTAGGCGTGCTTGCCAATAATCCAGCCCATCTTGCGGGAGTACTAGATGCAGCAGCAGGTGAAAAGGCGGCACGCTTTGTTCGCACCTGTGATGCCTTTGGAATTCCACTGATTGTTATTGCAGATGTTCAAGGCTTCTTGCCAGGTGCTGGACAAGAGTGGGAGGGTGCGGTGCGAAGGGGTGCGAAGTTATTACACGCATTTGGTGAATCAGTTGTTCCACGAGTTACCTTGATTACCCGCCGCGCGTATGGCGGTGCCTATGTTGCAATGAATTCAAAGTCACTCGGTGCAACGCGAGTATTTGCTTGGCCACATGCTGAAGTCTCAGTCATGGGTGCTGTAGCTGCCGTACGCGTGCTACATCGTCGTTTACTCGCTGATATTCCTGCAGAGCAACGTGAATCCATGGAACTTGAACTTGCCGCAGAGCATGAAAAGGTCTCAGGCGGTGTTTTAAAGGCGATTGAAATCGGCGCAGTTGATGAAATGTTAACTCCTGCGAAAACGCGAAGTGCGCTAGCAAAAACGATTGCTAACGCACCTCACCGCCGTGGATCCCACGGCAATATTCCTCTTTAGCTCTTAAAAGTCACCGAGACTGTTGCGGTAACTGTCTTTTCAATTGTTGAGGTGTCATACGCGCCATAGTCAGCTGTAACTGTTGAGTCCGGAGTCGTAATCTGAATTGGCCCAGCCTTAACGTTTACAAGTGCACCGATGTTTCCACCAACAGCCTTTGTTAAGGCTTCGGCGCGAATTTTCGCATCTTTCATGGCCTCTGCCATCAATTGAGGGCGAAGCTCTGGCAGATTGGAGATGTAGTACTGAGGACCGTAATTATTTGCGTTAATGCCTGTTGCAAGAAGTGATCCAATTCCTTGGCTTAGCTTTGAAACTAACTGCACATCTTTTGAACGAACAGTGACTTCGCGTGAGGCACGGTAAGAGAGGATTCTTCCGGTTGCATTTCCGTTGATGTATTCCTCATTCGCATACGTTGAAACTGCTCCAAGAGTCAGAGCATCTGCTGGAATGCCACCTTGTGTTAGATAATTTGACAGCGCTTCCACATCAGCATCAACTTTTTTGACAGCTGTTGCAACATTTGGAGAAGACAACGAAACACTTAAAACCCACACCGCGTTATCTGCTGTTGCTGTTGTCTTTGCAGAGCCTGTGACGGTAATGCCATCACTACTACGAGATGCAAACCCGGAACCAACCTTCATTAATCCAACACCTAGTGACAGTGAAAGGATTACTGCGGAAATAATTATGGTGACCGCTTTGCGGCGCTCTACGGTGATTATTGGGCTTTCATTAAGTTGAGTCATGTTGTGATCTTAGCAATTAGATTGCTCGAAGTCGTGGCACTTCTTGAAGGTCAACACTCCTAAAGCGATCTAACTCCTGTTCCCAAGATTTGCCCAGCATGGCTGCAATTTCTTCGCGGATTGAATCCTCGTCAAAAGTGTTTGCAAGAATGGCACTTAATTGATTTTCATTGACTAGGACCGCACCTGATTGATCCACGACGGCGCGATGGATCCCTAGCTCTGGTGTGAAACGAAATAGTTCTCCGCCTGTTTCAGTACCTTCGATAACTTCAAAGTTTAAGTAATGCCAACTGCGAAGGGAGCTGGCGATCTCAGCAGCGGCTCCTTGTGCTCCCCGAAACTCCAGTTGTGTGCGAAATGTTCCAGGCAGCAAGGGTTGCGGATTCCATGAGAGCTTTATCCAATTACCCAAGACGCCTTGGATCGCCCAATCAATATGGTGGCGCAGCGCAGAGGGTGCTGAGTGAATAGTTAAGAAACCTCGAACCTGTGACGGCTTTGAAGGCGTGGTTAAACGTTCCATGGTTCTCCTAGCAAGATGCGCCAAATGCGACCTTCCCCAGCGGCATTTTCGCGTCCCAATTGCTTGGTGAACACCTCAATTACACACCCTTGAGCCTAAAACTGTCTACCCCCTCTTTAGGCATACGGGGCGGTAGGAGGTAGAGTTCACCTCAGTCGGACGCTTAATCAGTACCCGTTTCATGTTTTGCATAATCGGTATCGCTGGAGCAAGAGGAAGACCGTGATTCGAGGATTTCTCGAAACACCCACATATCGAAGGAAATAAATACATGGCAACAGGCACAGTTAAGTGGTTCAACTCTGAAAAGGGTTTCGGTTTCATTGCAGTTGATGGTGGCGGACAAGATGTTTTCGTTCACTACTCAGCTATCCAAGGAAACGGTTACAAGTCCCTTGAAGAGGGTCAGGCAGTTTCATTTGAGGTCGTACAGGGTCCAAAGGGTCCTCAGGCTGATGCAGTAAACCCTGCCTAATCAACACTAACTTATAAAAAACCCCGCCGGGTAACTGGCGGGGTTTTTTATTTCACTTCCTTTTTTCGTTAACTGGTTCTGCTGGAAGATCGCCAATCTTTAAACGCTTAGCTTCAACCTCTTTTGCAGGTGAAAGATCTTTTCCGACTTTCCATGCATCTAGATACTTCCAAGGCCACACCATTCCACGACGCACCCACCACGTTTGTGGTGGCGTGCTCCAGGAAAGACCAAAGTGAATATGTGGTTTTGTTCCACGCGCGCTACCGGTTGTTCCTACAGTTCCGAGCAAGCGCCCCACTTTTACTGCAACACCTGGTTGAATACTTTGCGGAATGCTTCGCAAATGTGAAGCGTAGTAGCGGACACCATCATCGCCAATAAATGATACATACAAGCCACCTCGATCGATCCCAAGATTAGTCTTGCCTGACCAGGAATCGACTCGATTAACTTCATCGATGACCCCTGAAGTCACTGCGACATATCGACATCCAGCGTTAGCGAAAATATCTGTTGCTGGATAGCTATGGTGAGCTTTTGGATATGTGTACTCGCAGCCAGTAATTGGAAATGCATAGTTAGGTGCAGCTTGTGCAGGTGAAAAAGAGGCTGCAATTAGCGCTGCAACGATTACAAAGACTTTTAACTTCATGCCCTTAGGCTAATGCCGCACGATCCAATTTCGCTGTAACTACCATGTGAGGAACAGTGAGCGCCCACACAACAACCAAAGCCATCCAGAAAAACTCATCTGTGAAATCCCGACCGCTTAATGCCAACAGCCCGGCCACTACAAAGGTTCCAATCAGAGCTGGTAAACCAGGGATAACTGCACTTGTGAAAGCTTGTCTGTTCAGCCCATTACTTAAACGCTCGCTGCTTCGTGGAAGTGACAAGGTCAGTCTCGCGGTGTGCCGCATTGCATGCCAACACCCAAAATACACAGCAAATGCAATCAAAGGTGGTGCCAGATGAGCTAACAGCAAAAGAAGAATTAGATCCAAGCCTTCTCTATATCTTTTCCCAATAAGCATCAGAGCGATTGAAACAAGTGCGAAGGAGGTAACAGCCACCAATATTTCTGAATCAAATCCTTGATGCCAGTTAATTAAGGCAGGGTTCACAGATGCCAGCGCATCGGTGCTGGCAGAGTTAACTAAAGGAATAAATACTGGGGTGAATCCCGCAGCTGGGATATAGAGCCAACGATTAAGTTTTCTCTCAGGTTCAGTTCGCTTATCAATTTCACTGATGAAAGCTGCATCACCGATCCCAAAGTGGATCGCACTCATGAACAAAACAATGATGAAGCCAAATACATTGAAATTTAGGATTCCAACTACCGCCACCACCGCGACAGCAACATAGATAACAATAAATAGCGCCATCTTTTTTGGCTGTGCTTTAGGCAAAGTCACCAGGTGATCTAAGGCTCCATGCGGAATACCGATTGCTAAAGCAATCACCGCTATCACAACCTGCCAACCCATAGAGCTGGCATCTAGAACTTGGGAAAAAATCAAAGAGAGCAGGATCCCGGTAGCCACAGCCACAGTTGAAAACAGTCGAACCTGCTTGAAGAGCGCAACCACCTTCTCGTGCATGTCTCCCCCTTTTCGACAACCCTACCAAAGGTAGATGTGAGAAGATCTGACGTGGAAAAATTCGGTTATATGGCGATGCTCGCCTTCACAGTATTTGGCTCATTTTGGCTAGAGATTTTTCTAAAGACCAGCGTTTTAAGACGATGGAAGAGAGCGCTTCTGAGCATCCTTCCAATTAGCTTCTTGTTCCTTGTGTGGGATGCCTATGCAATCGCCCAAGGACATTGGTTTTTCAACCGCGATCGCATGCTCGGCATCTATGGACCTTTTGATATTCCATTAGAAGAGTTTCTCTTCTTCATTATTGTTCCAATGGCAGCGATCTTGACCATAGAAGGTGTCACAACAGTTAAACCACATCTGCGTGAAAAAGAGTTCGGAAAGGATGAGGAGAAGTGATTTATAGCGATATTGCAATTGCTGCCTTCTGCATCGCAATCATGGTCGATCTGTTTGTGTTTAAGAATTCACTTCTTACTCGCCTTGCTTTCTGGCTTTCATACATGATCATCCTTCCATTCCAATTACTCACAAATTGGTGGTTAACTCATAAGCGAAGCGATGGAAAAGCGATCGTTATGTATGACCCAGATTCAATCATTGGTATCCGCATCGCATCTGCCCCAATAGAAGATCTCTTGTTTGGTTTTGCCCTGATTTTGTCGGTAATGGGCATGTGGGAGTTCTGGGGTCGCAGAGGATTCCAACGCAACAAAAAACTACAGTAAAGTTCCACCGTTAGGGGCGGTAGCTCAGTTGGTTAGAGCCCGGAACTCATAATTCCGTCGTCGTCGGTTCGAGCCCGACCCGCCCCACTTACGGTTAGAGGTATTAGATCGCTTGTTGTGAAGTTCGATCGATCCAGCCCCGCATTGAAAGGGTGCTTACCTTCTCTTTAGGCTGCGAAATTGTAATTGCAGATGAACCTGTTGGCGTTGTTGTAATAGCTTTTGACAGATCATCACTTGAAACTGTGAACTGGAAACCAGATTCTTTGCCATTGATATCCGAAAGAGAATAGGTAACTGTTGATGCAGCAATTGCTGCATATACTGCTGCGCATCCAAGACACATAGAGGACTCCCTTAAGTAGTTAAAAGAAGTGTAGGCAGAGATTTAGCCTAAATCAAGGTTCAGGCTAGGCATTAAAATGAGTGTCTAGAGACAATTCACGCTCAAATGCTAAACACTAGAAACATAGAGACGCGCATTGAAATACAACTACCTCCACTCATAATTCCGTCGTCGTCGGTTCGAGCCCGACCCGCCCCATCAAAGTTTCATTGGATCCATTTATTGTCTGCGAAAAGATTTCTTGTATTCGTTCCAAAGTCCTCGCCGAGCGCAGTAAATTGTGAAAAGCGGTATCTCTAAAACCGCGTAAGTGACAATCGCAAAAATCCACCATGGAGTGTCCAAGCTGGGTAGCAAAGTGAATTCGTTGGGTGAGCCCCAGTTGAAGGGAGCAAGCAAACCAAGTGTTGCTAATCCAATTGCGAGATCCAGTGAGGCAATACGATTGACATCGTTTCTTCCGAATCGGGGATATACCCAAAAATAGGCGACGACCAAAACAACGGCATTAACTCCAACAATTTGAATCTCACTCATTGCACACTCCTTTTCAATCGAGAATAAATCTTCGACCTGAACCGATGGTGCTAAGGCGATTGGAAGGACCAACAGCAGCGAAGATAAGAAGACGCACCTTAAAATTATAAACTCTATATAGGACTCATGCCAGACTTTTTTAGTGTGATCTCTAAACTGGTCTACCTCGGTACGAGCCCGACCCGCCCCACTGAAAAGATTTAATCTCAGAACTACAAGAAAGTTATAGGCGTATGAAGATAACCTCCGCGCGAGTCGCGACTGAAGCAGATGCAGAAGCAATTGCCGACCTTGCCAATAAGCATGAGTTAAGCGTTGATAGCAAGAGCAGCTTGTTCAGTGAGCAGGGGGCGTTGGACTTTATTGCTGGCTATATCGATTCAAGCCCGGCTTACTTGTTAAGCCTTGATGGTGAATCTGGCTTCTCGGCGGTTGTTAACTTGCATCCTGATTCTGTTAGAGGTCGTTACTTCACAGATGTTTATGCAAGGCCACAAGTAGAGAACTTAGAAAACATAGTTCTATGGGCAATTGAATTAGCAGAATCAGAGCATCCAAGTTGGGATATTTGGCCAGGAGTTAACTCTCTCGACAAAAGATTGCAAGGTGCGTGGGCAAGCCATGGATATGAATTTCTACGTCGTTACTACACAATGAGAATGACGCTCTCTTCTGCGCCTTCTATTCGGCATATTGAGGATCTCGACATCAGAGCAATAGATGTTACAAATCCAGATCTGATTGCCCTTTGGCATTCAGCTCATCAAAACTCATTCTCAAACCACTTTGGGTTTGCTCCAAGAGAGCTTGAAAAATGGCGAGAACTTGTCCTTGATTCAGCTTTGGATCCGAAGGGAGTCTTCCTTGCATTCAAGAATGGAGAACCTGTTGGCTTTTGCCAATGCAACGATGAATACGCCGAAGAAAACAAGGGCTTTGTAAATCTTCTAGGTGTTACTCATGAAAATCAAGGCTTGGGAATCGGTGAGGCGCTTCTGCAGACGGGAATTGCTTATTGCCTTACAAAAGGATACGACTCTGTCGAACTTAATGTTGATACAGGAAACGAGTCTGGCGCGTTAAAGCTGTATGAAAAGGTTGGGTTTAGGCCTGAATCTTCCTGGATTCAATTGCATCGACCTAGGTCGTAAGAGCTACTTTAATTGAAGTGATCAGTATTCTTTAAACTCAAGGATTTGCCTGTTGATTTAGTGTGACAAGTAGGCCATGACCGCCCTTGAATCCTCAGTACTCCATCAAGGATTCAAATTCGTATTCATCTACCTTGGTCCCGTTAACTAGATACTCAATTTTATAAGGACCTTTATCCAGAGGGATCTTGCTAAAGCTAGCCGTAATGTCACATGTTCCAGTCAAATAGCGGTTTGTTGATTTCTTGACGTCGAGGTTATCTGCATAAGCGACGACATCACCATTAACGTCATATACCAATGCTTGATAGTTTTGAGACTCATAATCAATGTTGTAACAAAAGAAGTTACCTACATGAATCTTTGCCCCATACATTGGTTTTGAAGCACAACCGGAGACGGCGATCACAATAGTGAAGAATAAAATGGTCCTGGCGAGCATCTTCATTTGGAAACAATAATTGATCATCTGGTGCGTACGCAATGGAGCAGATAAAGGACATAAAAGAAGGGGGCTAGCCGTTACGCTCTGTAGACCATAAAGTTAGAACTAAACCGACAGGCCAATTTTTGAAAGGTGCAAAACCATGTCATTCACCGACGACGACAAAGAGGCATTGGGCGAAGATTTAGATGAACTGAAAGCTGAATTGACTCAATCCAGAATTCTGCTGACAAACATAAACACGCACGTGAAGACACTGTCCAACATTGCCGTAGCTATGGTTCTTGTAAATGTGATTGGGTTTATAGGATTTGTGTTTATCTTGCTTAATTCCAGTAATTAGTTCACTCGTTTAGTCTGGAAATTCAGCTCCATAGACCAGACCGACATCCCAGCTTTGTTGCTGTGCGGTTTCAAGGGACCAAGAAACTGAACTGATCTCACCGTCTTTTGTCTTTATTCTGTATGTTGCAAGGGTTGGGATGTTTACGAATGTGACATCAAATCTGCAGATACTGCCGTCAGGAAAGTTCGTCACATCCGATTCAGGAATTGTCGTGTCTGTTAATTGACCAACACCAAAAGTGGCCGCAGAAATCTCAGAATCATCTGGGCCAACCAATACAACGGTCGAATTATTCTCAAAATTGCCATCAAAGACAGGGGCACCTTTGCAATTACCGTTGTCAGTCAATTGGTAGTTATCTCCCCAGAGTTCAACGCTGACTGCTAAGTCTTGCGTAACTTCTACAGGAGCCTGAGCCGAACAGCCTGACAATAACAAGGCACTTGCCAGAACCATTGCTGTTTTTGCACCCACAAGAATATCCCCTCAGATTTTGTGGCAAAAAAATAGCATGGCAAGTATTGCTCGTCAATCACCAAGCATAGAAAGTGCGCCCAAAGTAATCAATAGAAACCTCATCCCTTCGAGCACCAAACATCCTCTCGATTCTTCAAGATTTGGAGTTCGATCCAATTCCATCAGTGACTTGCCATGGTAATTCTGAAAAGCACAAAAATTGGACTGGTCACACCAGCCAAGATTCAACTTGGTGATTGTTACCATACAGCATGAGAAAAATAATTACTGTCTTGATTTCCATGGTTCTTGTTTCTGCAGGATCTACCTTGACCGCAAATGCGACAGAGCCAACTCTTCCACAGCCTGACTTCTTTTATATGAGTCAATACACAGAAATTCTTCAAGGCACAGCAGATACTAATAGGTACAAATGCAAAACGAGTATTGATCCAACTTCGGGAGGAACGGAAATATTTTCCCGATGCACCAAGCCAAACTTGGAGATCTATCTTCACGGCAATAATGCAGGCCAGGCGCTGAGCTATGCAAGTTTCACTGCGAAGAAGGCCACAGCATATCCAAATCTTGAGTTTCACTTTACTTGGTGTGCCGGAAAAGCAGGCGGCGGTGCCAACGAGGTTTACGCTTCAAGTGACTGGATCAAAGCAAACTACAAAAAAGTTACAAGCGGTAAAAAGCTTTCAAAAGTTTTCGTAGGTCTCAAGATCACTATAACTGGTGGTTCTGGCGCAACTCGCACAATTTCTTGCGGAGTAAAACCTAGTTAATACTTCAAGCGTTAAGGAGAAACAGAAATGGCAGAAGTAAGCACAATCCTTAATTGGACTTTGGTATCTGAGTGTCCAATTCCAGATGACATTCATCCTCTTTTGGTTGATGGAGAAACACCAGTTGCGGCATATAAGACTTTCCGAGACACAGCGGTCTTCACCAATCTTCGACTGATTGTTAGAGATGCTCAAGGCCTACGAGGAAAGAAAATCGAGATCTATAGCCTTCCATACTCATCTATCAATATGTGGTCCTCTGAAAACGCTGGATCCTTTTTGGATATGAACGCAGAACTAGAGCTCTGGACTCGTGCTGGACACATCAAGGTTAATCTTGCAAAAGGCATCGATATTCGCAAGTTTGATCGAATCATTGGAGAAGCCATCCTAAAGAACCGCTAGGTTCACAATTTTGATCTCACACCCTCGGCTGAAATCATCTGTTTCGTATTACCATCTCCCATGACCACAATCGCAATCATCGGTGCCGGTTGGCGCGCAGAGTTCTATATTCGCATTGCTCAACTGATGCCTGAACGGTTTGAGATTATTGGGGTTGTTGCACGTAAAGAAGATGTGAGGATCTCGCTGGAGCAGGAGTTCGGCGTTCGAACATTTTCTTCCATGAGCCAATTGCTAAGCTATAAGAAACCGGATTATGCAGTCAGTAGTGTTTCATGGGATTCAAATCCATCTGTTGTTGAGGAATTAGTTGCCGCCGGTGTCTATGTACTGTGTGAAACTCCCCCAGCACCCACAGTTGAAGCCTTACAGAATCTTTGGAAGACCGTGGGTGCATCTGGAATGGTGCAAGTCGCTGAACAATATTTGAATCTGCCCGGCCACGCTTCTCGTTTAGCGATTACTCAATCGGGCGTTATTGGCGAAGTGACATCGGTTGAGCTCTCTTCAACACATGGCTATCACGCTGTGGCGATCATGCGCGGATTCCTTCACTCTGGGTTTGAGCCAACCACAATAACTACCCGACAATTTGAAGCCCTATTAGTAGATCCACTTGCACGTGATGGATGGAATAGCGATCTGAGTGCCAAGAAAGCCAAAACCACTATTTCACTCATTGACTTTGGATTTGGGAAATCTGGTGTATATAACTTCGTTGATAACCAATGGCACAACCAACTTCGCCACCGCAGAATTGTTATCCGCGGCAGTAAAGGCGAAATAGTTGATGATGCAGTGATTCGCCTAACTGAGGGTCCAGCTATAACAACATCTAGAATTGAGCGTTATCAACTTGGATATGACCTTAACCTTGATGGATTTGATACTGAACATCTTTCTTTTGATGGAAAAGTAGTTTTCAAAAACCCGTTTACGGGACTTCGATTTATGGATGAAGAGATCGCAATTGCGCAGTTAATGGTGCAGATGGCTGATTGGATTGAGGGAAAGGCGAAGCCGCCCTATCCCCTAAGCCAGGCATCACAAGACCAATTGATTTCACTGGCTATCGATGAATCAATAGCCTCTGACAAAACCATCACTACAGACAAACAAGCGTGGGCTAACTAAGAATTAGTTAAGGTCAAAGCGATCAGCGTTCATCACCTTGGTCCAAGCAGCAACAAAATCTCTAACAAACTTTTCCTTGTTATCGTTTTGTGCATAGACCTCAGCATATGAGCGAAGAATTGAGTTAGAACCAAAGACTAGGTCTACTCGGGTTGCAGTCCAATCAATTGATCCAGTCTTGCGATCACGGATGTTGTAGAGGTTCTCCCCTGCTGGCTCCCATGTGTACTTCATGTCTGTGAGGTTTACGAAGAAGTCTGTTGAAAGTGCTCCAACATTCTTAGTAAATACTCCATGAGATGTTCCTGCATGGTTAGTTCCAAGCACGCGCATTCCACCAATGAGCACAGTCATTTCAGGTGCTGTGAGGCCCATCAACTGAGTTCTATCAAGCAGTAACTCTTCAGGTGTTACTGCGTAATCCTTTTTCACCCAGTTACGGAAACCATCGTGAATTGGTTCAAGAACTGCGTAACTATTCACATCTGTTTGTGCTTGAGTTGCATCGCCGCGACCTGGCGCAAATGGAACTGCGATCTTGATGCCGGCTGCAGCTGCAGCCTTTTCAACACCGATATTTCCAGCCAAAACAATGACATCTGCAATGCTTGCACCAGACTCTTTAGCAATTGGCTCTAGAGCTGCAAGAACCTTGTTTAAGCGTGCTGGCTCATTGCCTTCCCAATTGCGAGCTGGCTCTAAACGAATACGTGATCCGTTTGCCCCTCCTCGTAGGTCAGAACCACGGAAGGTGCGAGCGCTATCCCAGGCAGTTGATACCAACTCTGCAACTGTCAGCCCTGTTGCCTCAATCTTTGCCTTAACAGCTGCGACATCATAAGAAGTTGTTCCTGCAGGAATTGGATCCTGCCAGATCAAATCTTCTTGTGGAACATCTGGTCCGATATAGCGAACCTTTGGACCCATATCGCGGTGGGTTAACTTAAACCACGCACGAGCAAATGCATCATCTAGAAGTGCAGGATTTTCATGGTACTTCTTTGAAATCTCAAGATAGATCGGATCCTTAATCATTGCCATGTCTGCATCTGTCATCATTGGGTTGTAGCGAATTGATGAATCCTCAACATCTACAGGCTTATCAGCTTCAACAATATTTGTTGGCTCCCATTGCTGCGCCCCTGCTGGAGACTTAACAAGTGCCCACTCATGCTTAAACAACATTTCAAAATAGCCAGCATCCCACTTAGTTGGCTCGGTAGTCCAAGCACCTTCAATGCCACTAGTTACAGTGTTACGACCAATGCCGCGCTTGGTGTGGTTGTTCCAGCCAAGTCCTTGCTCAAAAATATCTGCAGCCTCTGGTGCTGGCCCCAATAGAGATGCATCACCATTTCCATGGGCCTTGCCTACGGTGTGTCCACCAGCTGTTAAGGCAACAGTTTCTTCATCATTCATCGCCATACGTGCAAAGGTCTCGCGAATGTGTTGGGCGGTTAGCAGTGGATTTGAAACTCCATTGATGCCTTCTGGGTTAACATAAATTAATCCCATCTGCACAGCAGCCAAAGGATTTTCTAGTGAACTTGCATCTGTGGTGTCTGCATATCGCTCATCACTTGGCATCATTAATTCAGATTCTGATCCCCAGTAGATATCTTTTTCTGGATGCCAGACATCTTCTCGTCCAAAAGCAAAGCCAAATGTTTTTAGTCCCATGCTCTCATACGCAATTGTTCCGGCAAGAATGAATAGATCAGCCCAGCTCAGTTTGTTGCCGTACTTCTGCTTAATAGGCCATAACAAACGACGTGCTTTATCAAGATTGCCGTTATCTGGCCATGAGTTAAGTGGTGCAAATCTAAAACTTCCGGTGCCCGCTCCACCACGCCCATCGGCAACGCGATATGTACCGGCGGAGTGCCAAGCCATGCGAATCATCAAACCACCGTAGTGACCCCAATCAGCTGGCCACCACTCTTGTGTTTGGGTCATAAATTGATGCAGATCGCTCTTTAATGAAGCGAAATCTAAAGTTTGAACTTCCTTGCGATAATCAAAATCCTCGCCCAATGGATTGGTCTTGCGATCATGTTGATGCAAAATATCGAGTTTGAGGGTGTTGGGCCACAAATAAGTGTTTGATTCACTAGTTTGAGTGTTTGCACCATGTGCTACTGGGCACTTTGCGTCCATGATTCCCCCTGTTAAGTACTTCGAATGCTCTAATTATGGATGTAATGGTCAAGCCCCGCAATTTCAAAAAGAGTTGCTCTCACCCTACTTACTGCTACCCCTCATTTATCCCTAACCTATGTGTCTATTGGACAAACATAGGCGTAACTTTGAGTTATGAGCGATCGAGTCTTGCTAGTAATCGACGATGCATTTGAATTATCCATTATGGCTGCTGCGCTCAAAATGCACGGAACAAATGTAATTGGAGAAGCTCAAAAAAAGTCCTCAGCAATACTCTTGCTAAGAAGCATGCAACCAAACGTTTTGCTCATAGATATGCATTTATCTAGTGAACACTCAATAGAAATTGCAAATCAGATTCGCAAGGAATCACCAACGATAGGTGTGGTCATCTTGGTGGCTTGCCCAGATCTAAGGCTGCTCGGGGAATTGACCTGTGAAATTCCAATTGGAGCCAAAGTAGTCATCAAGAAATCCATGAATAGCGTTGCAGCATTATGCGATGTGATTTCAGAGTCAAGAAACTTCTTGCCAGATTCGCCCATCACCTGGGTCAATGGCAATCAATCAATTCAGGAGAAAGCACAAGAAGTTTTGATGGCACATTTGACTGACCTTCAAATTGAAACGTTGCGTCTTGTGGCCGATGGCTTAACAAATGCTGAGATAAGTAGGATGAGATTTGTCAGTGAAAAAGCAATTGAGCAGCTTGTTTCCAGAATTGCAATGGTGCTTAACGTGCAGCCAGATCGCACAAAGAACTTGCGGGTGCAATTAGTAGGTCAATACTTCAAGTGGATTGGCGCGCCAAGACTCTAGTTTTGCCCTTCTTTAAAGTTGCAAAGGTAAAGTTCGCGCCTATGGAGCTAGATCAGATTCGTGCGCAGTGGAATCAAGTCCTTGACCTCCTCGAATCACACAATCGAGTTGCCTGGATTGCCTACTTCGATGCTCGTTTAAGCTCATACGAGAACGGTGTTTTGATCTTAGATTTCTCAGATAGCCGTAAATTTGCAACTTCCCATGAATACTCAGAGACTCGTCCGAATTTGAAGGCTGCCTTAGTCGATGCAATTAGATCAACTCTTGGCATTGATATAGAGATCATCGAACAATGAAGATAAAGATCTTTCTCCTCTCATTCTCTTTAGTTATTGGCATTGCTGGTGCACCACAATCACTTGCCGCCACTTCAACCTTGACGATGTCAGTCCGACAGACACCAAGTGCTTCTGAAACTCTGCTTACTTTGTATGGAAACCTCAAGCCAAACCGCTCGGGCACGGTCGTTAAAATCCAGGTTGATACAAATGGAAAATGGACAACTACTCGTTTTTCGACCAAGGTCACCAAGGTTGGAACTTGGAAAGTTACCGCCTTGGCTACTGCACTTAACGCTCAAGTCCGCTATCGAGCAGTATCTGTAGTTGCTGGCAAGAGTCTCTACTCCCCCATCCGTTCAATAACCGTCAAACAACAACCTGAAATTACAAATGCGGATCCGGCGCAGTTCATTGATTTGAAGGGCCCTGGTGGTCGCATTCATGGCGCTGATGTCAGTCGTTGGCAGCATCCCAACGATAAGCCAATTGATTTTGTAAAGATGTATGACGCTGGAATGCGCTTTGTTTTTATAAAAGCTTCAGATACGCGCGAAACTGCTGATCAACTTGCCATCAAATATGCCGCTATGGATCACCATGCCGCCCAAGCTGCCGGAATTTATACCGGTTTTTATCACTACGCCGTTTTGCCCGATGTCACATCTCCTGAAGATATTAAGAAAGATGCACTTGCTCAGGCCCAAAAAGTTGTCTGGAGATTGGCCTCTATGGGAGGTTATTCAGATCGAGATCTGCCATATGCATTAGATCTGGAAAACAAGTGTGTGCGCTATTCCTCCACCGGTGCATGTCAAAAGTATGCAACACGTAGCGCCGTTACTTTGTGGGCGTTAACTTTCTTAGCATCGCTTAAGGAAAAGACTGGACGCACTCCCATTTTGTATTCCTACCCCGCCTTTTTAGAAAGTTCAATGGTTCGTTCACCAGAGCTTGCGCAATATCCACTGTGGCTAGCGCAGTATGCAATAGACCCAGCCAATCCCATTAACCAGCCAGGAATGAAAACTGGCGGTTGTTTTGTCCACTCCTGGACAGGCGAGAACTGCGATTCTCAATGGACTGTGTGGCAGTACTCCTCCTGCGGAATTGCGCCTAAGTACGGAGTTCCAGGAAGCAGACTTGATCTCAACGTGTTCCGTGGGACGCCTTCATCATTTTTAGATTTAGCAACGGGCAGTTGGACGCCAACTCTTGTGGACTTGATGCCACAACAAGAACCATCAGTGTTAAGCGTTGTCGGTCAATCTTCAAGTACTACCAACAAATTGGTCACATTTAAGGTCAATGTTGTTAGACCAAATGGCTCTCCTGTAGTAACCGGAAGTGTCAAACTTGTTTTTGATAAAGCCACAACACCAGAAGTTAAACCGATACAGACACTAATGCGTGAAACAAGTGGTGTGTGGACTCTTGCACTCAAAGGGGTCTTAGCTGGCACATACAGTGGAAAGATCCTGTTCCAAGATGTTTCTGGAACTCATGCTGAATCAACTTTTCCAGTGACCTTCACCGTTACTCAAGGTCCAACGCCAACAGCTAAGCCAACACCTTCAATAACTCCTACCAAAAAACCAACAACAGATGGCTGCAGAGGACAGATTAAGAATTAATCTTGAGTAGTTCATCTAGGGCTGCTTTTTCTCTTTCAACTAATCCAGCGTAGTGAGCAATAGATTCTTTACGTTCTTTTGCACTCCACCCTAAAACCGGTGCGATCAGCCCTGCAACTTCCTCTGCCAAATAGAGCCCATGGTTGGCTGCTTCAAAAGATAGTCGCGTGCGGCGTGAGATGACATCATCGACTGAACGTGCACCCTCATGTGATGCGGCATAAACAATCTCAGCTTTAATGTAAGGCAATTCCGAATCTAACTTTGCAGTTAACTTTGGTTGCTCTTTGATTATTTCTAGAATTTCACTAATGAGTGAGCCGTGGCGATTCAGTAGATGGGTGACAGTGGCAACATCTAGACCAGATTCTTGTGCAATACGATCCTTTTGTTGTTCTAATGCAAAGTAGCCATCTGCGCCAACTAGTGGAAGTTTTTCTGTGACTGATTCTTTGGTTATTCTGCGAAGTTCAATTACTGCGCGATCAATAACATCTTTGGCCATCACTCGATAGGTTGTGTACTTACCACCAGCAATTGAAACAAATCCAGCTGCTGGTCTATCTACTGTGTGTTCACGTGAGAGCTTTGTAGTTGTCGCACTCTTCTTGTTTGCAACTAGTGGACGAAGGCCAGCATAAACTCCGATGATTTCTTCAGCCTTTAACTTCGGCTTAAGAACTCGATTGGCCTGATCAAGTATGTATTGAACATCTTCTCTGGTGGCAAATGGTTCTGCGCGATCACCCTCGTATGGAGTATCAGTTGTGCCAACTATCCATTTATCTGCCCATGGGATTAAAAACAATACTGAGACCGGAGTTTTCACAATGATTCCAGCATCAGACTTGATTGCAGAACCAGGCACGACAATGTGAGCACCTTTACTCATGGTCACGTTATATCCAGGAGTGAGCTCAAATTGCTCATGCAATTGATCGCTCCACACACCAGCACACATAACTGTGGCACCTGCTTTTATTTTAATTCTCTTGCCCGTTTCTAAATCTAGAGCGTTAACTCCGACAACTCGTTTTCCTTCACGGATCAGTGATTCTGCAGACACTCGTGTTGCGATAACTGCGCCGTGACGCGCAGCAGTTCTGGCAACTGACATGGTGTGGCGAGCATCGTCAACTTGAGCATCAAAATATTTGATCGCACCAGTAACAAGGTCATGGCGCAGAGATGGTGCAATTTCATTGATCTGCTTTTGACTCAAATGCTTGTGCCAGGGAAGGGCGCGTTGAAATCCACGAAGTGCGTCATAGAGAGCAAGACCTGCTCCAACATATGTGCGCTCTTTGAGTTTTTCAGTTAAGGGAAACAAAAAACCTACCGGCTTAACAAGGTGAGGGCACAATGTTGAAACCATTAACTCGCGCTCGTGCAAAGCTTCTCGCACTAATTTGAAATCATATTGTTCAAGATATCTAAGGCCACCATGAATTAACTTGCTGGATCTACTCGATGTGCCAGCGGCTATATCTTGAGCCTCGATCAGGGCGACCTTTAATCCTCGCGCTGCTGCATCTAACGCCGCACCAACCCCGTTGACTCCCCCGCCAATAACAAGGATGTCGAATTGTTCGGTGCCAAGTTGTGAAATGGCAGTCTCACGCTGGTCGGGGCCAAGTTGTGACAAGAACATATACGTTGCTTCTCCGTAACCAGTGAGTACGCTAAGCCTAACTTACGGCGAAGGGTTTGTGCATCGTGGCATTTATCGGCAGTTTGGATCAGGGCACTAGTAGTACTCGTTTCATGATCTTTGACCACGCAGGCCAGGTAGTTGGACAGCATCAACTAGAGCATCGCCAAATACTTCCGCAGGCTGGCTGGGTTGAACATGATGCAGCTGAGATCTGGGAAAGAGCTCAAGAGGTTATTACTGGAGCGCTTAAGCAAGCCAATATTCTGGGCTCAGATTTGGCTGCAATAGGACTGACTAACCAACGTGAAACAACTGTTGTGTGGGATGTTCAAACAGGCCAACCCTTATCCAATGCCATTGTCTGGCAAGACACACGAACTACTGATTTCTTAGCCACCCTCTCAGCTGAACAGCAGCAGCAGATTCGCCATAAAACTGGTTTAACTATCGCTCCCTACTTTGCCGGCAGCAAGATGAACTGGTTACTCAAGAATGTTCCAGCTGCGAAAAGTGCAAATGCTCGATTTGGAACTATCGATTCTTGGCTCTTATGGAATTTATCTGGTGGAGTGCGGGCAGGCGTGCACGCAACCGATGTGACAAATGCCAGTCGCACATTGTTAATGAATCTTGAAACCCTAGATTGGGATGAGGAACTTCTCTCAATTTTTGGAGTCTCACGATCAGCGCTACCAGTAATTAAATCTTCCTCAGAAACCTATGCACTCACTGATCCCCATGGCCCTTTTGGCACCGCAATTCCAATTGCTGGAATCTTGGGTGACCAACAAGCGGCAATGGTGGGACAGGTGTGCTTTGATCGCGGTGAATCCAAAACTACATACGGGACAGGAAACTTTGCACTTCTCAATACCGGCACTGACATTGTCCGTTCCAAAAATGGGTTGCTGACTACCGTTTGTTTCAAATTAGGAGATGCTCCAGCGCATTACGCACTTGAAGGTTCTGTTGCTGTTACAGGCTCTGCAATTCAATGGCTTCGTGATCAACTGGGCATCATTACAAACGCTGCAGAAACTGAAGGATTAGCCTCTTCAGTTGCCGATACAGCAGGTGTTTACTTCGTTCCTGCATTTTCAGGTTTGTTTGCTCCCTATTGGCGCAGCGATGCACGAGGAGTAATTGTTGGGCTAACCAGAGCGGCAACAAAGGCTCACCTTGCCCGCGCAGCACTAGAGGCGATCTGCTACCAAACGCGAGATGTTATGGATGCGATGGTTGCAGATAGTGGAGTGCCCATGAAAGAAATGCGTGTTGATGGCGGAATAACAGCAAACTCTTTTTGCATGCAACTGCAGGCTGATGTGATGGGAATCGACATTACCCGGCCGCTTATTGGAGAAACTACTGCCCTTGGTGCTGCATATGCTGCTGGTTTAGCAGTTGGCTATTGGTCATCAACAGATGAGGTTCGCAAGCAATGGCAACAATCTCGTCGTTGGAACTCCACTAGCACCGTTGAACAACGAGCAGTTGGCTATGCAGGATGGAAGAAAGCTGTTGAGCGAACTTTGAAATGGATTGATTAAGCCTTAGTTATTTCAATTAAGCAGGCGTTTGCTGGTGCCAGAATTGGTGCAGTCACACCAATTGCAGAAAGTGCAGAGCCTGAAAGGGTTATTCCACTCATCCATTCAGGTGGAGTAATCAACATAAACCGTGGCTTGCCAGCAGGAAACACCGCTTTGATCACATAGTTTGCGCTCTTATCTAGACCAGGAAATTTTAACGGTGATGGGTGGATCGAAACTGTTGGAGTTAATTGAACATAGGCATAAATAGCACGTGATGCGTCATGGGCCTGCACGCCATGTAAGTAGGCATGTGGTTCTGGATAATCAACTCGAACCATTTTTCCAGAGTGCAAGAGAGCGCGGTTGTCCTTGTAGTACTGAGCCCAGGTTGCAAGGTGCTTGCGCTCAATTGCAGTAGCTTCAGTGATATTCCATTCAATACCTGCGTGTCCAAAAAGAGCAGTTGTTGCTCGCATAGATAGTTCTAATGTGCGACCAGTTTGGTGACCGTGGGTTGGGCCGATATGTGTGCCTAGTAGTTCAGGTGCAATTACCTGAGCTGTCCACCGTTGAATAGTTTGACGCTCCAGCGCATCGTTGTTGTCACTTGTCCAAAAACGATCCACAAGATCAACGACACCTAAGTCAATTCGCGCACCACCTGATGCGCACGATTCAATTTCAAGTCCTGGATGACGCTTTTTTAGCTCTGCAAACAAACGATAGATCGCTTGTGTTTGGCGATGAACACCTGCTGCACCAAGGTGACCTCCATCAACTAGAACTCGATTGTGATCCCATTTGATGTAGGCAATGTTGTGAGCACCTAGAACTGCAGAAGTTTGCTCAAGCACATGATTAAAGGCACCTTCATGGCCAATATCTAGCACTAATTGGTGACGCCACAGAGGCGGTGTGCGATCTCCTTCATGCAAAATCCATTCCGGATGTGCACGATACAAATCAGAGTCTGGGTTAACCATCTCGCCTTCAAACCACAGGCCAAACTCAATTCCCTTGTCATTGATGTACTTGATAATTGGCGACAAGCCATTTGGCCACACGGCAGGATCAATCACCCAGTCACCAAGACCTGCGCGATCATCGCGTCTTGAGTGGAACCAACCATCATCTAGAACTACGCGCTCGATCCCTACCTCTGCTGCCACATCGATTAATGCTTTGATCTTCTCCTCGTTGTGATCAAAATACAACGCTTCCCACATATTTAATGTAAGAGGACGGGGACGCTTTGGATGAACATCACGAGCTCGAAGGTAGGAATGATAAGCAGCACTAACGCCATCTAGACCATCTGCTGAAAACACAGAGATAAGTGCAGGTGCTTCATAAACTTCACCCGCACCCACAATCAATTCTCCTGGAAGAAGTAACTCTCCAGCACCTATGGATTGTGAACCGTCAAAGAGTTTTTCAACCAAGTAATGTGAATTACCACTCCAGGCAATGCTTGTTGCCCATGCGTTTCCAGATTGAAATGATGTTTGAGCAGTCAAGGCAATGTCTGCGACTGAAAAATTATGACCGCTTCGACCTTCACGAGATTCTCGAACCCATGTTCCGGTTGCTATTTCTTTTCGTTGAGGGTTCCGTTCATTAGACCAACGACCAACAAAATCTAAAGTTTGTGTGGCTTCTTTCGGAAGTGGTAGCCAATGAATAAACTCGTTGAGGCAATAGTCGCTCTCACCAATGTTTTCAACTGTGGCGCGCTGATGCAAAACGCCATGGGTATCTAAATCAAAAGTGATGAGTACTTCAAGTTGTGCATGGAAATCGCGAAGCGTGACTGCCACATGATTTTCTTGATGATGAAAATCAGTAACTTCAAATTTAGTTGACCATGCTTTTCCATTTCGGTGCCCAGATAAAGTGGGGCGACCTAGAAAACCGCGTGAACTTTCCCGCATGATTCCTGGAAACTGTGGCTGATCCCATGAGCTGTTTGCAATCGATGGAGTTATAGCCGTTTGCGCAGATGAAAGATCACCATGAATGGGTGCGCCCCAGTGTTGGATAACAAGGGCCCCATCGACTACTTCGAGCAGCAATGACGAGGATGGCGCGGTCAATAGTGCAGATTGCTTGCTCACATAGGTAGAGTAACGACACTATGGTCGAGAGTAAAAAACTAAATGCCGGCGTCATTAGAAATGATCGCCAGATGGCCGATGGGCGAACTATTCGCTACTACGACACCTCTGGGCAGGCGCGAAATGCCGTGGATGCTCGACCAGTAGAGGAACAACCAGGAATTGGTGAACTTCGTCTTGATCCTTTAGTCAATGAGTGGGTTGCAATGGCAGCGCACCGACAAGGACGCATCTTCTTGCCTCCGAAAGAGCTTTGTCCTTTGTGTCCCACAACAGGTGAATTGCTCACTGAAATTCCTGAATCAGATTTTGAAGTCGTCGTTTTTGATAATCGTTCGCCATCATTACGAACACCTGTTGGTGATTGGGCACTTCCTGACTTGGTCGGACCAGATACTGATTTAGGAACAGCTGCCGGCAAATGTGAAGTGATTTGCTTTACGGCAGAACATGGCAACGCATTTAAGGATCTAACACCACAACGTGTTCGCACCCTGCTTGAGGCCTGGATTGATCGCACCGGCGAATTGTCCCAAGAGAGTTACATCGAACATATCGCACCATTTGAAAACCGCGGAGAAGAAATTGGCGTGACTCTCTCCCACCCACATGGACAGATATATGCCTACTCCTATCTTCCCCCTCGTGTTGAGAAAATGTTGGCTGCGGCCAATCGCTATAAAGAACAGACTGGCAAAGTCTTGTTTGATGAAATCGTTTCTCGAGAGATTCGAGAAAATGAACGCATTGTTGCTCGCAATGATCGCTGGATTGCATTTGTTCCATATGCGGCTAGGTATCCCTTTGAAATTCACATCGCACCACTTAACCCAGTTGCAGACTTAACTGGATTAACTGATGAGGATCGGGAGGCCTTCCCAGCGATTGCACTAGAGGTTACTCGCAGATTAGATGGCGTCTTTGGTATTGAAATGGCATACATCGCCGCTTGGCATCAAGCACCAGTTCGAGTTGGTCGGGATGTTTTGCGCCTGCACTGGCAGATTACAAGTGTTCGCCGTGCACCAGGAAAATTGAAGTACCTAGCAGGCTCTGAATCTGCGATGGGAGCATTCATTATGGATATGCGCCCAGAACAATCTGCTGCACAGCTGCGCGAAGTTGTTTTGTAATGCGTGTTTTAGTCACTGGAGGCACCGGATACATCGGTTCCACTGCAGTTGAAATCTTGATTAATCAAGGCTTTGAAATCTCAATTTTAGATGATTGCAGTATGGGTCATGCTGACACAGTCCCAGCTGGTGTGAGCTTTATTCAAGGTTCACTTCTTAACTCTGCAGATGTAGCCGAAGCATTATCCGGTTGTGAAGCTGTGATGCATTTTGCAGGCAAGTCACTAGTTGGAGAATCTGTCGAAAAGCCTGATCTTTATCATTCCGTAAATGTTGACGGCACTGGCGTTTTGCTAGATGAAATGCGCAAGCAAAATATCTCAAAAATTGTTTTCTCATCCTCTGCAGCAACTTATGGTGAGCCAAAGGTTGTCCCAATTCTTGAAACTTCCCAGACAATTCCAACTAATCCTTATGGCGCAACAAAACTAGCGATCGACCACATGATCACAGCTGAGGCAGCCAGTCATGGAATTTCTGCAGCCTCTTTGCGCTATTTCAATGTTGCAGGTGCGCTCAAAGCAGAACGTGGATGGCTTGCAGAAAGACATGACCCAGAGACCCACCTCATCCCAAATGTCTTGCGTAGTACAGATGAAAATCCAGTAAAGATTTTTGGCACCGATTGGCCCACAAAAGACGGCACCTGTATCCGTGACTACGTCCATGTCATTGATTTGATTGATGCTCACCTCAAGGCACTGCAGTCATTAGGAACACCTGGGCATCAGATTTATAACTTGGGAAGTGGTTCTGGATACTCGGTGCGGGAAGTAGTTGCAGCAGCAAGTGCGGCCGTGGGACACCAAATTCCATTTATTGATGCACCGCGTCGAGCAGGAGACCCTGCCGTTTTGATTGCAGATATCTCTAAGGCTAAATCACAACTTGGTTGGGAACCTTCTCGGAATATAAACACGATGGTTTCAGACACCTTGAAATCTATGGCATAACAATGAGTTCAATCGAGGAAAAGTTTCTTGAAACTTTCGGTGAAGAGCCTGATCTAGTCGCTGCTGCCCCTGGTCGCGTTAATTTAATTGGTGAGCACATTGATTACAGCGAAGGTTTTGTTCTTCCATTTGCAATCAAAGACAGAACTTTGGTTGCGGCAAGAAAGCGTGATGATTCAACGGTGCGCATCGCCTCTGCCCAGCGCCGGAGCAAGATTGTCACAGTGGACATCAGTGAAGTTAGGCCAGGGCTCAAGGGCGAATGGGAACGTTATGCCTTAGGTGTTCTGTGGTCGATGGGTGTAAAAAGCGGGGTTGACCTGCTAATTGATGGTCATGTTCCACTGGGTGCCGGTCTTTCTTCCTCTGCAGCTCTTGAGTGTTCTGTAGCAACTGCGATGAATCATCTATTCGATATGGGATTTAATCTTGAAGAGCTTGCTCGCTTAACTCAAAAAGCAGAAAACCAATATGTGGGAGTTCCTTGCGGGATTATGGATCAATCTGTTTCGCTGATGGCATCAAGAGGATTCGCGCTTTTACTTGATTGCCGCGATCTTTCAACACGCAATATTCCATTTGATGTCGCATCCCATGGCCTAGAACTGCTCATTATTGATACACAGGCCCACCATGCATTAACTGATGGTGGCTATGCCGAGCGCCGTGCATCATGTGAAGCTGTTGCGGCTAAATTATCTGTTAAATCCATGCGGGAATTAACGATGGCGCAGTTAGATTCGGCCCGGGCAACTCTCTCAGAGACTGAATACATTCGTGCTCGCCACGCAATCACCGAAATGAAGCGTGTTCTAGATTGTGTAGATGCACTAGGTAGCGGTGATTTTGTAAAAGTTGGGCAACTGATCAACGACTCACATCGTTCTTTGCGAGATGACTACACAGTTTCTTGCCCAGAACTAGACACCGCAGTTGAGGCTTCCTTGGCTGCTGGTGCATTGGGATCACGCATGGTTGGCGGTGGCTTTGGAGGAAGTGCAATTGCTTTGATTGAAGCAGCAAAGACTTCGCAAACAATTAGCGCGATTGAAAAAGCATTTGCAGATAAGAAATTTAAAGCACCTCGCTTTTTTACTTCATTGCCAAGCCAAGGAGCAGAGCTACTTTCTAGAGGTTAAAAGTATTTCTCACGGTTTACAGCGGGGTTATTGAAAGAACTTCAACTCCACCTATTGCACCTAAAACATTCAATAGATCTGTTGCATCGCTACCTGGAATTGCAACGGTGATGTCGTCATACCCTTTGCCATCTTCTGACTTAACAACAGCGAGCGCGCGAATATCTCCCCCGGCAGCACCAATTGCTGATGCAAGCAGTCCTAGTGAGCCTGGGCGATCAGGGAGAGCTACGTTAAGTTGAAATAGTGCCATGGGTAAACAATACCCTGACACTATTTCAACCGCGTAACATTAATTAGATGGCGCTGTACCTAAGGTCACTTTGAAACTCTTTGAGCCTCCGGTTGGAAGTTCAACAGTTACGGTAACTGTGCTTCCAGGTGCATAAGAGCGAATCTTGACGATTGCACCTACTTGATCGGCAATCTTGACTCCCTCAATAGCAGTTATTACCGATCCTGCAGGAATGCCTGCCTTTTCAGCACCTTCTCCTGGGCTAAGTCGAAGAATCTTTGCACCGGTACCTTTGAAAGTGGTGTCGAAGAAGACCCCAAGAACGGGGCGAGTTGATTTACCCGTCGCAATTAATTCATCAATGACGCGTTTTGCTTCATTAATAGGGATGGAAAACCCAAGCCCGATACTTCCGCTTGCTCCATCTGCTGAGAGTGTTGCAATAGCAGAGTTGACTCCGATGATTCGACCTTGAGAATCCAGCAATGCTCCACCGGAGTTTCCTGGATTAATTGCTGCATCTGTTTGAATTGCATTGACAAATGACTCAGCGCCGACGGTGCCTGTTGTCACTGGTCGATTTAATGCTGAAATGATGCCGCTTGTAACAGTGCTCGCAAGTCCAAGTGGTGAACCAATAGCAACGACTGATTCGCCAACGCTAATTCGAGATGAATCTCCGACAGTGACTGTTGGTAAGTTGCCCTTGTTGATCTTGATCACTGCTAGGTCATAAGCAGCATCACGGCCAACGATTTGGGCTGAGAAAGTATCGCCGTTTAGGAGCTCCACCAGAATTGTTCCGTTGCTTACCGCGCCTTCAATGACATGGTTATTGGTAATGATGTAGGAAACACTTTTGTCTGACTTATAAACTGAACCACTACCTGTACCGCTACCACTGGTGGAGGTAACTTTGATCGAAACGACGGATGGGGTCACTAGTGATGCAATACTTTTAACATCGATAGTTGGAGCACCCAAAGTCATTGAGGTACGGTTTGCCGAACAACCAGATGGGCTTGCTAAATAAATCGCTTGACTCTTTTTATCAACACAGACTTTTACTCCGAGCGGATCGGATGTAGCTGCTGTGGCAGCACCACCGACTAGAGTTGCTCCCAGCAAGAATCCGGCGATTACTTTTGTGGATGTTCTTTTCATATCAACCTCTTTCATAGATAAAAGCAACATTTCACTTTTACCTTAGAGGTCGTTGGGAATCACCTTACTTTTTGATGTAACTTATTGGAGAACGATCCATTCACCCTTTATCGCAACTTTGACGATAGGAAGAGGTTTGTTTGCAGGGCCTGCAACAACTTTGCCCTTCTTAAATGGATCAAAACTGGCGTTATGTACGGCACACACCAGTAACTTTCGAGGTGCAAAGTACTTGGCTAATCCACCTTCGTGTGTGCAGATAGTTTGGTAGGCAAACACACCCGTCTTTGTGCGAAATAGCAGGGCAGGTGCACCATTTTTGAGTTGAAATGAATAGGTCGCGCCAACTTTGACCTTGCTCAATTTAACAATTTGGTTATTGGCAGCAACTGCATGGTTTCCAAGCAGAGAAGTGCTCGCCCCTACCAGGGCCATTCGAAGCGCGGATCTACGCGTGAACTTCATGCTCCCTGACTTGGATTCGAACCAAGAACCTGTCGATTAACAGTCGACTGCTCTGCCGTTGAGCTATCAGGGATTAACTGTGCAAGCGCAAACTCTATCGCACACACGGGTTTGGGCAAAAATTACGGGCTAAAGGCTGCCTAACGCCAAGTCATGAAGGGATCTGCGGGCGCTTTCAAGGGCTACTAATTGGGCAAAAGCTGCGTTGTATTCAATCTCATTTTCTACTGGATTTAAGCGCTGAAGAGATGACTTGAGTTCGGCAATTGACCGTGAAATCGCCACTTCTCGTAAACGGGCCACAATGCTTGCAACATAGATGGCGGTCGGCTTTCCATCGGCACGGATCGGTTCAACCGTTAACTCAGTAAACAAAGACTTCACATTTTCATCTGAAATATTTTCTGGTGCGATCTTCTCAACAGCATCAATAGCTCCGCGCAATGCAACATAAGCAGGATGAGTAAAGGCACCGGGTTCTATTGAACTCCATAGTTCCCCAGCTAATAGTGATGGCTCTTGCAATTTTGCCTTTAATACTTCGCGCTCCAATATCAAACGTGCTTCATTGGGATCTGGTCTGAAGTTAGGTGCCGAGGTTGTTTCTTCAACTACCGATTGAGTTGCAGGTGCAGCCTTAACTCCTTGGGCAACTGCGCGGGTAACAAGTTCAACTTCCACTCCTAGCCAACCAGCAAGTAGGCGTGTGTACTCAGGCCGTAAAGATTTGTCACGAATCTGAGCAACTAATGGAGCTGCTGCATTTAATGCATTGACTCGACCTTCGGCAGAATCCAACTTGTGATGAGCAAGTTCTGCGCGAATTGCAAACTCAAATAACGGAACGCGACGTGCAATTAAATCGCGCAATGCAAGATCGCCCTTTTCTTGACGAAGCTCGCAAGGATCTAAACCATCTGGCTCAACTGCAACAAATGTTTGCGTGACAAACTTTTGATCCTCACTAAAAGCACGAAGGGCAGCCTTTTGCCCAGCGGCATCACCATCGAAGGTAAAGATCACTTCGCCTCGGAAAGCATCATCATCCATTAACAATCTGCGCAAAATCCGAATGTGGTCTGCACCAAATGCTGTACCGCAGGTTGCAACCGCTGTTGTTATCCCAGCCAGGTGAGCTGCCATTACATCTGTATAGCCTTCAACAATGACCGCTTGGCGCTTTTTGGCAATCTCTTTTTTGGCAACATCGAGCCCATACAAGACTTGGCTTTTCTTATAGATCGGAGTTTCAGAGGTGTTTAAGTACTTTGGACCTTGATCATCTGCATCACTAGCAAGCTTTCTGGCACCGAATCCAACTATGTCTCCTGAAATATCTTTAATCGGCCACATCAAACGATTACGGAACTTATCAATCGGTCCACGCTGGCCCATCTTTGAAAGTCCAGCTAATTCAAGTTCATCAATTGAGTATCCGAGAGCGCGTAAATGTTTTGTTAAGCCATCCCACTCATCTGGTGAGTACCCAACACCAAATTGTTCGCAGGCTGCCTTATCAAAGCCACGCTTTGTGAGCAGTTCGCGGCCATGGGCTGCTCCTGGTGAAGAGTTAAGTTGATCCTGATAGAACTTTGCAGCTTCAGCATGGGCTGCGATTAAACGGTTACGTGTACCCGAAGTGAGCACCGGTCCGGTATTTGAACCCTCGTCATAGCGAAGGGTGTAACCAATACGATCTGCAAGGCGCTCGATTGTTTCTGTAAAAGTTAAGTGATCTATCTTCATTAAAAACGCAATGACATCTCCACCAGTTTGGCAACCAAAGCAATGGAAATATCCTTTGCTTGGCGTCACATGAAATGAAGGTGACTTCTCATCATGGAATGGACACAAACCTTTTTTCTGCCCGCCACCAGCACTTTTTAGCTGGACATAATCTCCAACAACTTCATCTATGGGCGCACGATCGCGGATGTATGCAACATCCTCTTCCCTAATGCGACCGCTCATGTTCGTACCCTACCTATTAGCAAGTAGGCGTGCATGCAAGGCATAGGCACCTGGGTCTGTAAGGGCAGCAACTTGGTCAATAATCACGCGCATTTTGGCCACATGATCACTTGCCTCATTCCAGGGCTTCTGGAAATAGGAATCTAGTTCATTGGGATATTTCAATAACATCTCAACTAATTCGGCAATGATTACCTGTTGCTTTGCATATCGATCCTGTGAATGTGCGGCATAGATCAAGTAATGCCCTGCAATCGCCTTTAGGAAATCTACTTCCAATTTTTGCTCACGTGGAATCTCAAGGTCAGCGCTATAGCGTGAAAGTGGTCCATTGCCATGGACTTTACGAGTTTCGACCTCTGCTGCTAGAACAAATCGTCCAATCAACTGGCTCGTTGAATCCTTTAATCGTGCCAGACTGCGATGGCTACCGTCGTAATAGTGTGGCCAAGCAGAAAGTGCTGAGAGTCGAGCATGTGCATCGATTGCTTCTTGCTCTGTAGCATCGCTTTTGTAATCAGTTGTCATTACTTTGTATAGCTCTGCAAAATCTTGTTCAAAATTCTTTACCGAAACCTGACCAGCAAAAATTGCATCTTCTAGGTCATGGACAGAATAGGCACAATCATCAGACCAATCCATGATTTGTGCTTCAATGCATTTCTTACCTGCCGGTGCTAGTTGGCGCATCCAGTTGAAAATCTCAACATCATCATCGTAAACACCAAACTTGCGAGGGTTTTCAGATCTTGGCCATGGGTATTTAGTTGCACCATCTAGAGATGCGCGCGTTAAATTCAGCCCAATACTTTTGCCATCTGCATCAACGGTCTTTGCCTCGAGGCGAACTAACAACCGAAAGCTTTGCGCATTTCCTTCAAAGCCGCCGAACTCTTGGGCGATCTCTGCCAAAGCTTCTTCACCGTTGTGACCAAAAGGAGGATGGCCTAAATCATGGGAAAGACAAGCGGTGTCTTGCAGGTCAGGATCTGCGCCAAGTGATTCACCAAGCTCGCGGCCAATCTGTGCGCACTCCAAAGAGTGTGAAAGTCTGGTGCGTTGAAAATCGTTTTCCCATGGCACTGCCACCTGAGTCTTTGCTGCCAAGCGACGCAATGATGCAGAGTGAATTACTCGAGCACGATCTCGCATAAATTCTGTGCGGCCAGTGCGCTTTGCCGGTTCATCCAAGAACCGTTCTTGGTCAAATGCGCTATAACTCATGGCAATACCTTAGTAACAATGTCTGCATCAGGTAAGTGATCACTAACATGAATGCCACGTCTGCCTAATGTTATGTATGCCAAATATGCCCCAGCCTCGCGAATGAGGTATCTATAACCGCTATTTGCAAGTGTATTAGGCCCAGTTTCTACAGGTGAGCAAGTAGCAAGCACACCTTGATCATTAGCCATCGTAATCGCGCGCTTGCAGTGATAAGGATCAGTCACAAGAATCACATCACTGACAAAGCGCTTTTTCATCACTGCTGCAAAAGCTTTGGTGCTGACCAAAGTATCTCGACCTTCTTCAATTGCAATTATGTTCTTGGATGGGATCCCATTCATGCGCAACCAATACTTGCCAGATGCTGCCTCTGTTGTTCGATCCCCAGGTGCTCCTGCGCCAACAGTAATAATCAATGGGGCGTATCCAAGATCATAAATTCTTTTTGCTTCAATAAGACGCGCTTCAAGTGCTGCACCTGGCTTGCCATCTAACTGAGCAGCTCCCAAAACAACAATCACATCTGCTTGACGCACAATTGGATTATTAGCTGCACGCCATACTTGTGAAACACCATAGGCAGGACCAATTAGCGCAATGATTATTGCAAATGTGATCATGCGACGAATCCATCTAAAGAGAAACATCTATCCGCCTGAAAATGCATCCTCTAGTTCAACATGAACTAGTTCATCGGGATCATTAAGCCAACCATCAGGCAAAGTTGGTGGGCGACCATGACTTGTGCGTCCACGCGGTTTTTCTCCAACTTCAGTTGGATACGGTTGATCTTCTAACTGATCCAATAGATTTCGCATCTCTTGTAAGGAAGAGACCATGCCTAAATCATGACGGATTTCGCGTGGCACGCGGAAGCCCTTTAAATACCAAGCCATGTGCTTGCGCATATCGCGCATACCGCGATCTTCTGATTCTAAGTATTCAACGATTAAATGTGCATGACGGAACATCACTTCACGCACCTCATGCAAGGTTGGCTTAATTTGCGTGCCTTCACCTTTGAGTGCCGACACAAGATCGGTGAATAACCATGGGCGTCCAAGGCAACCACGTCCCACAACAACACCTGCACAACCACTTTGCTCAACCATTGAAACCGCATCACTGCCAGACCAAATATCTCCATTGCCCAAAACAGGCACTCCAGTTGGCTTTAAGTGCTCCACAAGACGGGCAATTGCGCTCCAATCAGCTTTTCCTTCATACATTTGTGCTGCAGTGCGCGCATGCAGTGCAACCCATGCAACACCCAAATCAGCTGCAGACTTGGCTGCCTCTAGATAGGTCTCATGATCACTATCAATACCAATACGCATCTTTACCGTGACAGGAATACCAAATGGTTTTGCTGCTTCAACTGCAGCACCCACGATATTTGTGAAGAGTTTGCGTTTGAAAGGAAGCGCTGCTCCCCCACCTTTGCGCGTTACTTTAGGAACAGGACATCCAAAATTCATATCAATATGATCTGCAAGGTTTTCCTTGCCAATCATGGTCACCGCAGCGCGCATTGTCGTTGGATCAACGCTATATAACTGCACAGAGCGTGGCCATTCATCTTTTCCAGGAACAATCATTCGTAGTGTTTCTGGTCGACGTTCAATTAATGCGCGTGCTGTAACCATTTCAGAAACAAACAAACCTGCACCTTGCTCACGACACAAAGTGCGAAACGGTGCATTGGTAATTCCGGCCATGGGTGCTAGAACAACCGGTGGATCTATGTAGTGATCACCGCTTGCTAATGGGAGTAAGAGTGGCTTTAGCAACCTAGTAAACGAGGTGCTAGCCATGCTTCAACCTGATCTAGGCTGATGCGCTCCTGCGCCATTGTGTCTCGATCGCGAATTGTTACCGCATTGTCTTCAAGAGTTTCAAAGTCAATTGTGATGCAGTATGGAGTGCCGATTTCATCTTGACGACGGTAGCGGCGACCAATTGCGCCTGCATCATCAAAATCAATATTCCAGTTTTTGCGAAGTTGAGCTGCAAGGTCACGTGCCTTTGGAGAAAGATCAGCATTGCGTGAAAGCGGAAGCACTGCAGCCTTAATTGGTGCAAGGCGATGATCTAGCTTTAATACAGCCCGCTTTTCCATTTCGCCTTTGCTATTTGGTGCTTCATCTTCGGTGAATGCATCCATTAAGAATGTGAGTGTGCAGCGATCAACACCTGCTGCTGGCTCAATCACATATGGTGTCCAGCGTTCACCCTTTTCTTGATCAAAGTAAGAAAGATCCTTGCCGGAGGCTGCAGAGTGAGCCTTCAGATCAAAATCTGTGCGGTTTGCTATACCTTCTAGCTCGCCCCACTCAGTTCCGGCAAACTCAAACTTGTATTCAATATCTGCGGTGCGCTTTGAATAGTGCGAGAGCTTCTCTTTTGGATGATCATAAATACGCAAACGCTCTGGGTTGATTCCAAGATCGACATACCAAGCCATACGGGTATCAATCCAGTACTGGTGCCACTCCTCATCACTTCCTGGGACGACAAAGAACTCCATCTCCATCTGTTCAAACTCACGTGTGCGGAAAATAAAGTTTCCTGGCGTGATTTCATTACGGAAAGACTTTCCAATTTGGCCAATACCAAATGGTGGCTTCTTGCGAGAAGTTGTCATTACCTGATCAAAGTTAATAAAGATTCCTTGGGCAGTCTCTGGACGCAAATATGCAAGTCCTGATTCATCTTCTACTGGTCCAAGAAAAGTCTTGAGCAAGCCACTGAACTGCTTAGGAGTTGTGAACTGTCCCTTGTTTCCACACGCAGGACAATTAACCTCAGTTAAAGACTCGGGCTTTTTCTTATGCTTTGCTTCATATGCTTCTTCTAGGTGATCGGCACGGTAGCGCTTATTACAAGCGGTGCACTCAGTAAGTGGATCACTAAATGTTGCAACGTGGCCTGATGCTTCCCAGACTTCTTTTGCCAAAATTACACATGAGTCAAGACCGACTACATCTTCGCGGCCCATGACCATTGACTTCCACCATTGACGCTTCACATTGTTCTTTAGCTCAACTCCAAGTGGGCCGTAATCCCATGATGCGCGGAGTCCGCCATAAATTTCAGATGATGGGTATACAAACCCACGACGCTTTGCTAGTCCTACGATGTTTTCTAAACGGTCCGTTGCCACAATATTCTCCATCCGGCTGGCTGTCGGCGAAAAGCAACGTGTGTTACCTCCGTGTGCTTATTTTACTCTGCGTATGGCTTTTCATATGCACCGGGCTCGTCAATTGCCTGTGCCAAGATCGGTATCGCATTCATTTTCACATCGTTATTGCTTAACGCTCTGCGATATGAGCCAACATTTTCCCAATGCGTCACCAGCGACCACAGCGTCGGTTCATCTAGGTTCTGGCCAAACTCACCGCTTACAAATCCCTTACACGCAGAAAATGCCTGAAGAGCTGTGCTGAGTTGTGCCTCAAATTGGGTGGCATTGGCCAATGGGACTGTAAATCGAGCTATAGCAAGCATGGGTTGAGCGTAGCGGGCTGGATTATGGAAATGATAATCATTTCCATTTTGTGATACTGTCCAGACATGAACATAGCCATCATCCTCGCAGCACTAACCGCTCTCTCAACTTTTGCAGGCGGGGCTTTAGCCCTGAAGGCAAAGGATCGCCTTCATCTTGTCCTTGGCCTATCAGCCGGTCTTTTACTTGGGCTCGTTGCCTTTGATCTGTTACCTGAAGTTTTCGAATTAGGAAGTCAAGAATTCCTTCATGCCCCTGTGGTCTCAATTGCTTTGATCGGTGGTTTCCTACTTCTTCACTTCTATGAGCGAATCTTTGGTTCACATGAGCCAGCCGAATCTGATTACGGCCATGATCATGAACACTCGCATAACTTCGCAGGAACATTTGGCGCTATTGCTATGGGTGGCCATGTATTTCTAGATGGCTTAGCTCTCGGCGTGGCATTTAAAGTCAGTTCAGATTTAGGGCTTGTGGTGTTTGTCGCTCTACTTGTTCACGCATTTAGCGATGGCCTTAATACTGTTTCATTCATGATCAAGTCAGGTCTTTGGGGAAAAAAGAGTATTGGCTTGCTTGGTATAGATGCACTGGCTCGAGTAAGCGGCGCTGCTCTCGGTAGCACTCTTGTCTTAAGCGATAATGTGATTGCTATTTACCTAGCAGCGTTCTCCGGAATTGTAATTTATCTTGCGACTTCTCACATCTTGCCTGAAGCACACTCGCGCCACTCTTCACGACTAACAATGGTTGCAACAATTGCAGGTGTGTTAATCATGTGGGGTTTGGTTTCCTATCTTCACTCCGGTGATGCACATGCGCATGGAACTGGTCAAGAAATACACCACGAAGATGAACATGCTGAGGGTGAGCATGCAGAAGATGATCACGCCCACGAAGAGAATGAATAAGTCCGATCTCAAATTGATTGCAGTTCTTGAGCGAACTGGTGGCTTTGCCAGTGCTCAAGAACTGCATCAAATCCTGCGCAGAGAGGGCGATGGAATCGGCCTTACAACGGTTTATCGTGCGCTTCAATCTTTAGTAGATGACAAGATTGTGGATCTTTTGCGCCGCGAAGATGGAGAAGCTGTTTATCGTCTTTGCGGTGACACCCATCATCACCACTTAGTGTGTAAGAGTTGCGGCGACACCGTTGAAATCGAAGGTGGTGCAATTGAAAAGTGGGCCAAGACAATGGCTGAAGAGTTTGGTTTCCGCGAGGTTGGGCATACAGCAGAGATCTTCGGAATCTGTTCAAAGTGTTAACTAATGGGCGACTTTAGAGGAATTCCAACCTGCGCATGCCCTGCATGCGGCTCGCATCTCTTAGAAATAACTGCGTCGTTTAGTCCAGATACCTATGAGATTGAGATGTACTTACTTGATAACGCTCGTTGTGCAATGTGTCAGGCCCATTTAACCGCTCCAACACCTATGGATTTCCCAGCCGCTTAAGCCTTACCAAATCTTCTATCTCTAGCTGAATACTCTTCAATCGCTTTCCACAAAGTCTTTCGCGTGACATCTGGCCACAACACATCCATGAAAACAAACTCGGCATAAACACTTTGCCAGGGCAAAAAGTTGCTGGTGCGCTGCTCCCCCGAAGATCGTAGAAATAAGTCAACATCACTCATCTGTGGGGAATCTAAATATTTAGCAAAAACTTTTTCGGTAATTGCATCGACCTTGATCTTGCCTCGCTTAACATCGCGTGCAAGCTCTGCAGCGGCATCGACAATCTCTGCTCGCCCGCCATAGTTAACACACATATTCAAAGTTAACTTCTTATTCTTTTTGGTTAATTCTTCAGCCTCTTCTAACTCATTAATGACGCTGCTCCATAAACGCTTTGGACGACCAACCCAACGGATGCGCACGCCCATCTCATTCATCTGATCGCGACGCCTGCGAATAACATCTCTGTTAAAGCCCATCAAGAACTTGACCTCTTCAGGTGAGCGTCGCCAATTCTCTGTTGAAAATGCATAGGCACTTATTTCTTTAACACCATACTCAAGTGCACCTCCAACAACATCAAATAACGCTGCTTCTCCTGCTTCATGCCCGGCAGTGCGGGGCAGGCCACGTTGTTGTGCCCAACGGCCATTGCCATCCATCACTATTGCAACGTGATGAGGAATCTTTATTGTCATACCCGCTCCACCATTGGCAAGGAACGCAGGCCGCGTTCAAGGTGCCATTGTAAGTAAGCCGCGATTAAACCACTAGCCTCTCGGCGATTTTTTCCCTCACTAGCTGTTGCAATATCCCAATCACTAGATAGCAATGCGCCCATTAGTTCTAACGTTTCTGGGGCCGGTGTTGCACATGCAGATGGTCGACAATCTGCGCACACAGAGCCACCGCCCACTAATGAAAAGTATCTATGAGGTCCAGGTGCTTCACACTTAGAACAAATTGTCATTGAAGGTGCATATCCGGCAACAGCTAAAGATCTCAATAAAAATGCATCAAGAATCAGCAGTGGCTCATAACGATTTTCTGCCAAAGCTTTCATGCCGCCAACCACGAGTTGAAACTCTTGCAGAGCTGGTTCATTCTCTTGGCTGGTAAATCGCTCTGCTGCTTCTAAAATCGCAGCGGCAACTGTCCAGCGTTGATAATCCTCAGTTAGCGCTTCGCCATAGTTCATTAGTGCTTCTACTTGCGTGACAGTGTCAAAGGTTTTACCGGTGTAGAGCTGAATGTCCACGTGGCTGCCTGGTTCTAGACGTGCGCCAAACTTAGATTTTGTCCGACGAACACCTTTGGCAACTCCTCGGATGCGGCCATGATCGCGAGTGAGCATTGTGATAATCCGGTCTGCTTCCCCGAGTTTTTGAGTGCGCAAAACAATCGCCTCATCCCGGTACAAACTCATACGGGTAAAGGTAGTGCGTGGATTAGCGAATTGCGCGATTTATCGCAGACACGACCGCTTTTAATGAAGCCGTTGTGGTGTTGGGATCGATTCCCACGCCCCAGAAGACCTCTCCATCAATCGCGCATTCAAGATAGGCGGCGGCAGATGCATCCCCACCTGCAGCTAATGCATGCTCAAAGTAATCAAGTACTCGAACATCAACACCATATGCCTGCAAAATATTGCAGAAGGCGGCAATCGGACCATTTCCTTGTCCCTTAAGTTCGTGCAGTTCTCCTCGATCTGTTAAGGAAACTGTTAGATAAACATCTTCACCGAGTACAGAACTTTGTGACAAACCTTTAAGACGGAAACGACCCCATGGCGCGCCATCTGTTGGCAAGTACTCATCCTCAAAAATATTCCACAAATCTTCAGCACTCACTTCGCCACCTTCGGCATCTGTTTTTGCTTGAACGATTTTGGAGAACTCAATTTGTAAACGTCTAGGTAAATCAAGGTGATGCTCATTCTTCATCAAGTAAGCAACACCTCCCTTACCAGATTGTGAATTCACACGAATGACCGCTTCATAGGAACGACCAATATCGAGTGGATCAATAGGCAGATAAGGAATCGCCCAAGTGTGATCACGCACTTCCTTGCCAGCCGCTTTTGCATCACGGGCTAAGTGATCAAAACCTTTCTTGATTGCATCTTGGTGTGAACCAGAAAACGCGGTAAAGACCAGATCTCCACCATATGGATGGCGCTCAGGCACGCGTAATTGATTGGCATACTCAACGGTGCGACGCACAGCATCGATATTTGAGAAATCAATATGTGGATCAATCCCATGAGTTACTAGGTTGATGCCAAGGGTTACAAGACAAACATTTCCAGTGCGTTCACCATTTCCAAACAGTGTTCCTTCAATTCGATCAGCACCTGCTAAATAACCAAGCTCTGCTGCTGCAACTCCTGTGCCACGGTCATTGTGTGGGTGAAGAGAAACAATCACACTCTCGCGATTGTTAAGGTTTCGACACATCCACTCTATGGAATCTGCATAGACATTTGGTGTTGCCATTTCAACAGTTGCTGGAAGGTTCATAATGGTCTTCCACTCTGGGGTTGGCTTCCACACATCATTAACGGCGTTGCAAACCTCAACCGCAAACTCAAGTTCAGTGCCTGTGTATGACTCAGGTGAATACTCAAAGGAAACCTTGGTCTCTGGAACTGTTGGCACTAAATCCAAACAGATTTGGGCAGCATCAGTTGCAATTTTCTTAATGCCTTCTTTATCCAAACCAAAGACAACTCGACGTTGCAAGGTTGAAGTTGAGTTATATAAGTGAACGATCGCTTGCTTGGATCCCTTAATGGCTTCAAAGGTGCGGATGATTAAGGACTCTCGTGCCTGCGTTAAAACCTGAATAACAACATCATCAGGGATCAGATCTTCATCAATAATCTTTCGGACAAAATCAAAGTCGGTCTGACTTGCACTTGGAAAACCAACTTCAATTTCTTTATATCCCATTGCAACCAAAAGCTTAAACATTGCTAACTTGCGTGGTGTATCCATGGGATCAATCAACGCTTGATTTCCATCGCGTAGATCTACTGAACACCACTTAGGTGCTTGAGTAATTTTCTTATTTGGCCAGGTGCGATCTGGAAGATCTATAGGGTGAAAAGGTTCATAACGATGCACGGGCATCTTCGACGGTACTTGCTTCGGGAAGTTCATGTAATGCTCCTTATTATTTGGCGGGTTTTGTCATGGGTGAACCGGTACGACAAACCCCGCGGCGAGGGGTCCGGTTATTTGGCCCCGCCACGGCAGCTAAGGAGGAGGCTGCGGTTGCTCATGAGTAAAGGGTAACGCGAGTGTTAAAGGACTGGCAAATAACGATCGAGTTCAAAGGCGCTGACTTGGCGACTGTATTCAAGCCATTCAGCCCGCTTATTGCGCAGTACATACTCAAATACATGCTCGCCCAAGGTTTCGCGAACTAACTCACTTTTTTCCATTTCGATAATGGCTTCGTTGAGGTTTGAAGGAAGCGATACTGGATTGCTTGAATCGCTTAATTCATACTTTTCTTCTACTCCTTTAAGTCCTGCAGCAAGCATTACTGCATATGCAAGATATGGATTACATGCAGTATCAGGAGATCGGAATTCAATACGCGTTGAATTCTCTTTACCTGGCTTATACATAGGCAATCGCACAAGTGCGCCGCGATTGCTAGGACCCCAGTTAGCTAAAGCAGGTGCTTCGCCTCCACCATGTAATCGTTTGTAAGAGTTCACCCATTGATTTGTAATCGCTGTAATTTCAGGTGCATGTTTAATTAATCCTGCAACGAAACTGCGACCCACCGCAGAAAGACTGAATTCTGCTGTGGCATCGTAGAAAGCATTCTCTTCACCTTTAAACAATGAAACGTGGGTGTGCATTCCGCTTCCTGGATGATCGGTAAATGGCTTTGGCATAAATGAAGCGTGAAAGCCTTGATCCATAGCAACTTCTTTGATTACATGGCGGAAAGTCATGATGTTATCGGCAGTGGTTAAAGCGTCAGCATCGCGTAAATCGATTTCTTGTTGTCCTGGTCCACCTTCATGGTGTGAAAACTCAACACTAATTCCCATGGCCTCTAACAATGTGATTGCTTGGCGGCGGAAGTCATGTCCAACAACTGCAGGAGTGTGATCAAAGTACCCACCTTGATCAACAGGTACTGGTGCAACTCCTTTTTCAGGAGTGTTCTTAAACAAGAAGAATTCAATTTCAGGATGTGTGTAACAGGTGTAACCGAGTTGAGCTGCTTTATCTAGTGTGCGACGCAAAACATTTCGTGGATCAGATGGTGAAGCCGATCCATCTGGCATGGTGATGTCGCAGAACATGCGTGCAGCACCAGGAGATTCTGTGCGCCACGGCAAAATAGAAAATGTTGCTGGATCTGGTTTTGCCAACATGTCAGATTCAGTCACGCGGGCAAAACCTTCAATGGCAGAACCATCAAAGCCAATGCCTTCGGCGAAAGCATTTTCAAGTTCTGCAGGTGCGATTGCAACAGATTTTAAGAATCCCAATACATCGGTAAACCACAAACGCACAAAACGAATGTTGCGCTCTTCTAGGGTGCGAAGTACGAACTCTTGCTGCTTATTAAGATCTGTTGACATAAGCGGCATTCTTACAAATGCAGGTTACGGCTATGTTAACTATCTCTAGATGACAAAGAAATCAGCGTGATCAAGGTCAGTTTTTGGGGCTAAGTCCTTTGTAATAACCGCATTAGCGCTGACTCGAGATCCTTCACCCACCGTTACATTTCCGAGAACTCGAGCGCCAGCACCAATGATCACGTTGTTTCCAATGGTTGGGTGGCGTTTGCCTTCTTCAATGCCTCGGGCTCCTAAGGTCACATCGTGATAGAGCATCACATCATCGCCAATAATCGAAGTTGCTCCGATTACAACGCCCATCCCATGATCAATAAAAAAGCGTCGCCCTATCTTTGCTGCAGGATGAATTTCAATACCAGTGGTCGTTCGCACCATGTTGGAATGAATGCGAGCAATCAACTTCAGTTTTCGATTCCACAAGAAATGCGAAATTCGATGTCCCCAAACCGCGTGCACGCCTGGGTATGCCAAAGCGACCTCTAGTCGATTACGCGCAGCCGGATCATGGCTGATGGCGTTATCAAGGTCTTCAATGATGCGATTTAGAAATGGCATGAATTAATCAACCAAATCCTCATAGAGAACTGTTGATAGATAGCGCTCACCATTTGAAGCACAGATAACAACAATGTTTTTGCCAGCAAACTCTGGACGCTTTGCGATCTCTGTCGCAGCCCACAAAGTTGCACCTGATGAAATACCAGCCAGGAAACCTTCTTCTGCGCCAGCACGGCGGGCGTACTTAATTGCATCTGCTGCAGTTGCATCCAAGATCTCGTCATAAACAGTGCGATCTAAAACATTAGGAATGAAGTTAGGTCCAATTCCCTGAATTGGGTGTGGTCCTGGCTCTCCCCCATTTAAAATTGGAGATGCAGCTGGTTCAACACCAAACACCTTAATTGCAGGATTCTTTTCCTTTAGGTATTGACCAGTACCAGTAATTGTTCCGCCTGTGCCAATACCTGAAACGAATGCATCAACCTTGCCATCTAGATCGCGCCAGATTTCTGGACCAGTTGTTGTGCGGTGAATAAATGGGCCTGCTTCGTTTTCAAACTGACGAACTAGCACAGCACCAGATTCGGCAAGTTTTTCTGCAGCAGCAACTGCGCCCTTCATTCCCTCTCCGGCAGGAGTGAGAACTAGCTCTGCACCATAGGCACGAATGAGTTTGCGACGCTCTTTTGAGACTGACTCTGGCATTGTCATGATTGCCTTATATCCACGAGCCGCTGCAACCATCGCAACTGCAATTCCAGTGTTTCCAGATGTTGCTTCCACAATTGTGCCGCCAGGCTTTAGTTCACCACTTGCCTCTGCGGCATCGATCATCGCAACGCCTAAACGATCCTTAACAGATGAAGTTGGGTTATAGAACTCCAACTTGGCATAAACATTTCCCGCAGCACCATCTGTAATCTTGTTGATGCGCAGTAATGGTGTGTTTCCAAAGATTTCTGTGATGCTGTTATAGACCTTCATAGTTCTCCCCTAAACATAGTTTTTTGAAATTTGTGGATGGATAAAAACAGACTGGCTGCGAAATAAGGAAAGAACTAGCAGCTGCAAGAAGTGGAAAGGCAGAAATCAACAACACGGTTTCGTGTAAACAACCAGTTGATGATTGAAAGCATGTGCAAATTCTACTGAATTGATTTAATTATGCGAGTTGCAAATGATTTGCAGGTTACTGCTCATTCCAGCCTGAAGTCATAGGCAGGCGGCGATCTTTACCAAATGCTCGCGCTGAGACCTTGGTGCCTGGTGGATATTGGCGACGTTTGTATTCAGCCTTATCGACCAAGGAGATAACACGGCGCACTAACTCTGGATCAAAGCCAGCGGCAAGTAGCGCCTCGTAGCCATGATCTTCATCCACATATGCCCGAAGAACTTGATCTAGCAATGGATAGTCTGGCAATGAATCTGAATCTTTTTGATCTGGGCGAAGTTCAGCACTTGGCTCTTTTGTAATTGAACGTTCAGGAATAGGGGGTGTTTGGCCTTGTTTAATCGCCACTTCATTTCGATATCTAGCTAGCGCCCACACATCTGTTTTATAGATGTCTTTAATGGGAGCAAAACCACCAACAGCATCTCCATAAAGGGTTGAATATCCAACTGCTAACTCACTCTTATTGCCTGTTGCCAAAACCAGGTGACCTTCTTGATTAGATATTCCCATCAAGGTTGTGCCGCGAACGCGTGCCTGCAGATTTTCTTCAGCCAACCCCTTCAATGTCAGATTGGCCAGATAGGCATCAACCATGGGAGCAATAGGTGTGGTTCTGAAGTGAATGCCTGTGGCATCTGCCAAAGCCTGAGCATCTTCCACAGAATGAGTAGATGAATACTTACTTGGCATTGCAACACCATTGACCCTTTTAGCACCTAACGCATCAATGGCAATTGCAGCAACTAAGGCAGAATCTATTCCACCTGATAGCCCAAGGACTACGGATCTAAACCCGTTCTTACCAACATAATCACGAAGTCCCATCACAAGGGCCTGCCACATCTCTGCTTCATTGGACAATCGGGTTGCAACTGCTGGTGCTGCAGAATCAGCATGGGAAGTTTGTTCTTCAGAAATAACTACATCTGGTCGTGAACTACCTTCGGCGCATTCAATGTCAACAACAATTAATTGATCATCAAACTGGGCAGTTCGTGCAAGGACTCCGCCATCTTTGCCAACAACGATCGTGTCGCCATCAAAGACCAAATCATCTTGCCCACCTGTCATGTTGACGTAGGCAATAGGTGCACCGATTTCCTTGGCCCGCTTTTGCACAAGTGCCAATCGAACATCATCTTTGTTTCGCTCAAATGGTGAGCCGTTGGGCACGACTAATAATCCAGGGGTTCGCTCTGCGATTGATTCCAGTGAATGCCAAATGTCTTCACAAATTGCCACAGCCACATCAACGCCATGGATCCGCACCACAAGGTTTTGATCTCCAGCTACAAAGTTTCTGAACTCATCAAAGACTCCGTAATTGGGCAGATGGCGCTTGACATATCTAGCTTTAATTTTTCCATCATGAATAATCGCAACTGCGTTCTTAGGCCCTTTGTCTAAATACCCAACAACTGCCACTAAATCACCAGTAATGCCAGCTGCAATCTCTTCGACAGCCTTAATGCTGGCTGCTTGGAAGGATGGACGAAGCGCTAGATCTTCAACGGGATATCCCGTCACAATCATTTCTGGGAACACAATCAGATTGGCACCATGTGCTTGTGCGCTTTTGACTGAGTCAGCGATGAGCCCAGCATTGCCCGCAAGGTCACCAACGGTTGGGTTGATTTGGGCTAGCGCCACGCGCAACTTCATTTTTCAAGTGTAACGGGGGTACCCTTTGCCTTGTACCCGGGGACTGCTACAGGCGGCTTCGAGGAGAGGAAATAATGGAATCTTTATATGGCGGTGCGCTGCATCGACGCATCACTATTCTGGATCTGGCCGCTGCCAAAGAGCGCGGAGAAAAGTGGGCCATGCTCACTTCTTATGAATCCATGACCGCTGAAATCTTTGATGAGGCAGGAATCCCAGTCCTACTAGTGGGCGATAGTGCCGGCAATAATTTCTTAGGCGAAGAGAACACAATCCCAGTCACAGTTGATGAGTTAATCCCGCTTGCTCGAGCGGTAGTCCGAGGGTCAAAGCGGGCCATGGTTGTGGCAGATCTGCCCTTTGGATCCTATGAAGCATCTGCTGAATTAGCACTTGCTACCTCAGTTCGTTTTTTCAAAGAATCTGGTGTGATGGCGGTAAAGCTTGAAGGTGCCCATACAGAAACGGTAAAGAAGTTAGTTGCTAGCGGAATTCCAGTGATGGGCCATCTCGGTTTAACCCCGCAATCAATGCATCAATTAGGTGGCTACAAAGTTCAGGGCCGCACCGATGGCGATGTGATTGTGGAAGCAGCAAAAGCTCTTCAAGCAGCTGGTGCTTTTGCAATTGTCTTAGAACTTGTCCCAGCAGAATTAGCGGCTCGTATCACCGCAGAATTAAGTATTCCCACAATTGGAATTGGTGCTGGAGTTAACTGCGATGCACAGGTCCTGGTTTGGACCGACTTAATGGGCATTACCAAAAAGGCTCCAAAATTAGCCAAGGCATATCGCAATCTCAGGGCAGAAATGTTGGCAGCAACTACCGAGTTTGCCGCTGATGTTCGCTCGGGCCAATTTCCCACCGAGGTCCAAACCTTCAACTAGGCCACACCGTGAACTAGGGTTGGCGCGTGGCTAAATACGCAATTGATCTCGCACCCCTAAGAAAGTCCAAGGACTTTTCTTTATTGTGGGCGGCAGGGCTGATCTCTTACTTCGGCTCGATGATCACCTATGTTGCAGTGCCTTTTCAAATCAAAGAGCTGACCGGCTCTTATGTGGCAGTTGCCATCAGTGGTTTAGTAGAAATCCTTCCCCTCATCATCTTTGGTCTCTATGGCGGAGTTTTAGCCGATGCGCTAGACCGCAAGAAATTGATTTGGGTAACCGAGCTACTCTCACTTCTTTTCACCGCAATTCTGCTTGTTAATTCCATGATGGATTCGCCCAGCCTGCTACTGATCTACATCGTCTCAGGATTATTTGCCGCAACCAGCGGGCTGCGACAACCTGCAATGCAGGCCGCCCTTCCTAGACTTGTCGATCATGAAGATATGACAGCTGCTGCGGCGTTGATGAGTTTGCGTTGGCAGATTGGCGTGATTGTGGGCCCTGCTATTGGTGGCATTTTGATTTCAACATATTCAGTAGCAGTTGGCTATGCCGCAGATATTGCAACCTTCATAATTTCAATTGCATTAATCGCACTTATGAAAAACATCCCACCCTCCCACGAGGCTGAAGCCCCATCCCTGTCAGCGTTAATTGATGGTGTGAAATATGCCTTCAGTAGGAAAGATTTACTGGGCACTTACCTGATTGATTTAGCTGCAATGTTTTTTGCAATGCCCACAGCCCTTATTCCATTTTGGGCCGATCAATTAGGGGCACCGTGGGCCCTGGGTCTGCTCTATGCCGCCGGAACAATTGGCTCTGTTGCAATTGTCCTGACAAGTGGTTGGGCAAAAAATGTTCATTTCTATGGTCGGGCAATTATGTGGGCAGCAATTGGTTGGGGCGTAGCCATCGCATTGTCAGGTGCGACCAATTACCTATGGCTGGTACTCCTATTTCTAACTTTGGCTGGGGCATCGGACATGATCAGTGCCCTCTTTAGATCAGCAATGTGGAACCAAACCATCCCCGACAATCTTCGCGGACGCCTTGCTGGAATTGAGTTGCTGTCCTATTCGATCGGACCACTTGCGGGGCAAATGCGTGCAGCATCAATGGCCGCTGCTACTACATTGACCATTTCGGTAACAAGCGGTGGAATTATTTGCGTGATCGTGGTGGTGCTATTGGCCTGTTTCTTGCCAGATTTCAGAAAATTCGACATCCGAACCAACAAATATGCCCTCGAAAATCAGAAAATGGCGGAAAAATTACGCGTAAACCCTCAATCCGAGGACGAGAATTCCTAACTTGACAGAATTTTGCGGGATTTTTGCAAATATTCTCGAAAATAATAAATCAAGAAAATAAAAAATGGCGAAATCTTCGCAAATGCATAAATTTTTTAAATAATAAATTTGCGACACGCGCTAAATTATTTCTCACAAAATGTTGGCATTTTTGGCCAAAAGATGTCACGCTTATCCACGAACAGGTTTGGGTGACGGATCCGAACCATTCCGATAGGAGAAGTACGTGGCCGCAGCAAAGAAAGCAGCACCAAAGAAGCGCAAGAAGGCAGCAGCTCCAGCAGCAGCTCCAAAGAAGCGCCGCAAGAAGGCAGCTGCTCCAGCAGCAGCACCAAAGAAGCGCCGCAAGAAGGCAGCTGCTAAGAAGGCAGCTCCAAAGCGCAAGAAGGCAGCAGTTAAGAAGGCAGCTCCAAAGCGTCGCAAGAAGGCAGCAGCTAAGAAGGCAGCTCCAAAGCGTCGCAAGAAGGCAGCAGCTAAGAAGGCAGCTCCAAAGCGCAAGAAGGCAGCTAAGAAGGCAACTGCAAAGAAGGCGGCGCCAAAGCGTCGCAAGAAGGCAGCAGCTCCAGCAGCAGCTCCAAAGAAGCGCAAGAAGGCAGCTAAGAAGGCTAAGTAAAGCCCTCACGCTTATTAAAAAAACCCGCCACTTTATGTGGCGGGTTTTTTTATGTTCTTTTACTAATCAGAAATTATTCATCGGCTGCATCTTTGCGCAGTGATTCCTCAATGCGTTCAAAGATATCTGCCAATGCTTGTTGATCTGCTTTTGTTAAATGATCCATGAATCTAGCGCGAACACTTTCAACATGATCTGGTGCTGCACCAACAATTGCCTTCCAACCTTTAGGGGTCATCACGGCAAAGTAGCCACGTTTATCAATAGGGCAGGCCTCTCGCTTTACCCAGCCAGCCTTTTCCATGACCTTCATCCGGTGAGACAGTCGCGACCTTGATAGAAGAGCATTAGCTGCTAACTCACTCATTCGCATTCTGCGATCTGGGGCTTCACTTAACTGCACTAAAATTTCATAATCTGGCATCGATAAATCGTGCTCTCCTAGGTCAGCATCCAGCACATCTAGCAGGCGGCGACTAGCCAAGATGTAGCGGCGCCAAGCCTTCATTTCTGTGGGAGTAAGCCACCTAGGTGCGGTAGCGTTTTCACGTGCCATGAGTGAAGTCTACGGCAAAGGTTGAAGCTTCAACTACTTTCATTAGTACCTAAAAGGAGAACGTCGTGAGTATTAAAAAAGCTGGGCTAGATTTCGCGCATCAAGATTCATCTGTTCGTCCCCAAGATGATCTCTATCGCCACTTCAATGGTGGTTGGCTAAAGACGGCAGAAATCCCAGCCGACCGTGCAACCGATGGCGCTTTTGTCACGCTTCGAATTCAATCTGAAGCCCGAGTTCGCGAAATCATTGAAAAGGCATCGGGCTCGGATGAGGCCACAAAGATCAGCAACATCTACGCCTCCTTCATGGCAGCAGATGCGGTCAATACAAAGGGCTGCTCCCCCATTGCTAGTGAGTTGTCAGAAGTTGATTCCATAGCTTCACTTAAAGATTTCATTTCGACCCTTGCAAAACTAGAAGCCCGAGGCCTTTCCGGAATTTTCGGAACATTCATTTATGCAGATATGAAGGATGCTTCAACAAATATTTTGTACTTGCTGCAAGGTGGTATTTCACTGCCTGATGAGGCCTATTACCGTGATGAAAAGTATGCCGAGATTCGCACCGCATACCTTGCACACGTTGCACAGATGTTTGAGTTGGCTGGTGTTGCAGGAGGGCAAGAATTAGCAGCCAAGGTCATGGCCCTTGAAACCAGCATTGCAAGCCATCATTGGGACCAGGTGAAAAATCGAGATGCGACCCTGACCTATAACAAACTGGCTCGAGCTGACGTCAAGAACCTCATGCCTGCCTTTGATTGGGATCTCTATCTAACTGATGGAGAGATCCCGGCAATTGTTTTGGAATCTGTCATTGTCCAGCAGCCGTCGTTTTTTGAAGGCCTCAATTCAATCTTGGCCAACTTTGATCTAGCTGCCTGGAAGGCCTGGATGAAGTGGCACATCATCAGTGGCGCTGCTCCTTATCTTTCAGATGAATTAGTCAATGAGAACTTTGCATTTTTCGGCAAGACCCTTTCTGGCACACCTGAACTTCGCGAGCGCTGGAAGCGCGCTGTAACAATGATCGAGGGATCTTTGGGCGAAGCAGTCGGCAAGGTCTATGTGCAGAAGTACTTTCCAGCAGAGGCCAAAGCCCAGATGGAGCAGTTAGTTGCCAATCTGATTGAGGCCTACCGAGTCAGCATTAATGAGTTGGCTTGGATGAGCCCTGATACCAAGGTTAAAGCCTTAGAAAAACTCGGCAAGTTCCGTCCCAAGATTGGCTACCCAGATAAGTGGCGTGATTACAGCGCCCTGCAGACAACCCCAGATGACCTATATGGAAATGTTGGTCGCGTTATTAAGTTCCAAAGAGATCATGAATTGAGCAAGATTGGAAAGCCGGTTGATCGGGATGAATGGCACATGGCACCACAAACTGTGAACGCCTATTACAACCCAGTAATGAATGAGATTGTTTTCCCGGCAGCAATTCTGCAACCTCCATTTTTTGGACTAGACCATGATGACGCTGTTAACTACGGTGGCATTGGCGCGGTCATTGGCCATGAGATTGGCCATGGCTTTGATGATCAAGGCTCTAAATATGATGGTGATGGCGCACTCAATAACTGGTGGACCGATGCTGATCGTGCCGCTTTTGAAGAGCGCACTAAAGCGTTAATTGCTCAATATGATGCCTTGATTCCTGAAGAAGCACCTGATGTAAATGTCAACGGTGCTTTAACTATTGGTGAGAACATCGGCGACCTTGGCGGTTTAGCAATTGCCTATAAGGCATATCTGATTTCACTTGGCGGCAATCCTTCTCCTGTCATCGATGGCTTTAGTGGCGAACAGCGACTGCTACTTTCCTGGGCACAAGTCTGGCGCGCAAAGGTGCGCCCAGAAGAGATGCGCCGCCGTATTGCAACTGATCCTCACTCCCCTGCAGAGTTTCGTTGCAACCAAATCGTTAAGAACTTCACCCCGTTCTATGAAGCTTTCGGCGTAACTGAAAGTGACGCGCTCTGGCTAGATGAACAATCGCGAGTGCAGATTTGGTAATGCATTGAGTTTTTCATTTGATATCAAACACGCAGAAAGTGATTCGCTTGCTCGTGTTGGAACTATCAATACCCCTCATGGGCCAATTCAAACCCCTGCATTCATTCCGGTGGGCACGAAGGCAACTGTTAAATCTGTATTGCCGGAGGCCATGGCAGATTTAGGAGCGCAAGCTCTTTTATCAAATGCCTATCACCTCTATTTGCAGCCGGGCTCTGACATCTTGGATGAGGCTGGTGGGCTAGGCGAATTCATGAATTGGCCTGGCCCGACCTTTACAGACTCTGGTGGATTTCAAGTTTTGTCATTGGGAGTTGGCTTTAAAAAAGTATTAGCGATGGATGCCCAAACATTTCGCAGAGATGATGTCATCGCTGGCAACAAAGATCGCTTGGCACATGTTGATGATGAAGGTGTGACCTTTAAGTCCCACCTTGATGGATCAATGCATCGCTTCACTCCAGAAGTTTCCATGCAAGTTCAACACCAAATCGGGGCCGACATCATGTTTGCCTTTGATGAGTGCACGACCTTGCACAACACCCGCCCATATCAAGAGCTAGCTATGGATCGCACCTATGCCTGGGCCATTAGATGTTTAGATGAACACAAGAAGTTAACCCAAGAGCGGGTGGGTAAGCCATACCAGGCATTATTTGGGGTAATCCAAGGGGCTCAATATGAAGACCTGCGTAAAAGAGCTGCTACCGATCTTGGCTCACTGGAATCTAATGGCCAAGCCTTTGATGGATTCGGAATCGGTGGGGCGTTAGACAAGGGCCAACTAGGAACCATTGTTTCCTGGGTCAATGAAATCTTGCCGGAAGATAAGCCACGACATCTTTTGGGTATTGGGGCCCCGGAAGATCTATTTGTTGGGGTTGAAAACGGCTGTGACACCTTTGATTGCGTATTAGCCAGCAGAATTGCACGAACTAGCGCTGTGTACACGATGGAAGGGCGTTTTAACCTGTCTAACAGCCGTTTTAAGAGGGATTTCACCCCGATTGACGATGAGTGTGACTGTTACACCTGTACGCACTACACACGGGCTTATATGCACCATGTATTCCGTGGTAAAGAAATCATTAGTGCAACCCTTGCAACGATTCACAATGAAAGATTTATTGTGCGATTGGTCGATCAGATGCGCCAAGCATTACTTGATGGAAACTTTGCTGACATGAAGGCAGATTTCTTGGGCCGCTATACCCACAGAAGCGGTCAAGCCAGGGATTAATTGCCCTTTTGGATGGTGGGTAGGTTCCAATTGAATTTGATGGATAGCTCGCGGACCAAAACCACCACAACCCCTGCCACAGCAACCGGTATGGCTTCACTTAGATCCAAAGAATCTAAAGCAAGGTAAACAAGAGCACCTGACAGGCATGCAGTTCCCACTGTTTCGCGATGTAGTAACACCGGCTCCGTTTGGCACATGATGTCTCTAAATAATCCACCAGAGACCGCACCAATTAAACCAAGGACGGCAGCTGCTGCCAAGGGTGCATCGTTAGAAAGTGCGAACTGAACACTAGAAACGGTTGCAACAGCTAACCCCAAAGTATCAAGAGAGAGCGCAAAGCGACCAACACTTTTGGTCTTGCCCATTGCAACTGTAATTAAGAAAGCAGCAATGATGGGTGCAAATAACCACGGGCGCTGAACCCATGGTGGCTGCTCCCCCATAAAAAGATTTCGCAGAGTTCCACCTGAAATAGAGGCAACGGCTGCAATAAATAAAATGCCACCAAAATCTAAACCTTTATTGGCAGCAACCCGTGCTCCTACTAATGCAAATGCAAAGGTAGAAACAAGGTCTAGACCAAAGACCAAAAGGTCTAAGTCCACTAGCCCGCTACTTCTTGTTAGCTAAGCGAGCTTCGCGGCGAATTCGTTGTTCTGCTGGATCTGGAACTGGTACCGCAGAAATCAAACGCTTGGTGTAATCATTACGTGGGTTCTTCAATATCTGATCGCGATCGCCAACTTCGACAAGCAAACCGTTTTGCATCACTGCAATTCGGTGAGACAAGATGTCAACAACTGCTAAGTCGTGAGAGATAAACAAGCAAGCAAAGTTCAACTTCACTTGAAGTTCTTGCAAAAGATCCAAGAAGCGTGCTTGAACAGAAACATCCAGAGCAGATGTTGGCTCATCTGCAATCAAAAGATCTGGAGTTAGTGCCAGAGCACGAGCAATACCTACGCGCTGGCGCTGACCACCTGAAAGCTCATGTGGGTAACGGTTGCGGTAGCTGCGTGGAAGTTCAACTTGATCGAGTAGCTCTTCAACTTTATGTGCAAGCTCTTGACCTTTTGCCATTTTTGCTAAGAACAAAGGCTCGCCAATTGACTCACCAATTGGAAGGCGTGGGTTTAGCGATGAGGCTGGATCTTGGAAAACAATTCCTGTGTGACGACGAATTGTGAAGAGTTCCTTTTGAGTTGCATGGCTGATGTCTCTGCCCACAATCTCAAGTGAACCTTCCTTAATTGGAAGTAGGCCAATAGAGGCACGACCAACAGTTGTCTTTCCGGAACCTGACTCACCTACGAGGCCCACAATTTCACCTGGATAGATTTCAAGGTTGAAGTTTTTAACAGCCACAAAAGCAGGAATACGACCACGCTTTGGATATTCAATAGTGACATTTTCCAACTTTAAAACAGGTGCCGGCTTGGCACTTTCTGAATATGGAAGTGCACGCTTCTTTGATGATCCAAGCTTTGGAACAGCGCCAAGCAGTTGTTGGGTATATGGATGTGTTGGCTTATTGAAGATCTGATCTGCAGTGCCAGATTCAACTGTGATTCCATCTTTCATCACAAGAATCTGATCTGCCATATCTGCAACAACACCCATATCGTGGGTAATCAAAAGGATGGCGGAGTTGAGCTTGTCTTTGAGGCCGCGCATCAAATCTAGAATTTCTGCTTGAACTGTCACATCTAGCGCTGTTGTTGGTTCATCTGCAACTAAAAGTCCAGGATCACAAGCAAGTGCCTGAGCGATCATTGCGCGCTGGCGTTGACCACCAGATAACTGGTGCGGGTACTTATTAATTGATTTTTCAGGATCTGGAATATCAACTAACGTGATGAGTTCTAGAGCGCGCTCATGAGCCTCTTTAGGGCCCATATCAAAGTGGTTACGAAGAGTCTCCATTATCTGGAAACCAATTGTGTAAATAGGGTTCAGAGCGGTCATTGGCTCCTGGAAAATATAGGCAACTTCTTTTCCGCGGAACTTGCGCAGTGTTACCGCCTTTGCATTGAGCATCTCCTGGTCTTTAACTTTGACAGATCCAGACATGCGAGCATTTGAAGCAAGTAGGGACATCAAACCAAGTGCAGTCGTTGACTTACCAGAGCCTGATTCACCAACGATGGCTGTAACTTTGCCGGGTTCTAGGGAAAGGTTCATGCCAATAACGGCTGGGTACCAGACTCCATCTACCCAGAAATCAACATTAAAATCTTTGATCTCTAAGACTGGCTTACTCATTTGGTTGACCCCATCTGTGAGAAACTTGCGGAATGACGAATAGTGAAAAGTTCAGACCCGGAAGCGCAGTTGCCAGTGGATGGATACTTATCGTCTTCTTTGTCGGATTTATTATTCAAAGCTTTTTCTACGACGGTGACATCATCGCCACAATTGGTATCTGCGGCGCAGGTGCTCTCGGTTCTTACCTGGTCTTCATTAAGCCCTACGTTCTGCTCTTTGATGAAGGCATCAAGATTGTTAACCCAACCAAAGAGATCACCGCTACTTGGGATCTGGTTGAGGAGATCGAGACCAGATATAGCATGTCGGTCCAGATCAGAGAGAAGAGATACTTCGCTTGGGCTGCTCCAGCTCCGAGTAGTCGTCACAGTAGAAAAATGCATAAGACTGATCTTCTTCCCGGTTTTGATGCTCCGCGACGTGTAGGAGACTCTCTTAAAAGTGACTCTGGTGTCTGCACTTACATGGCTAACATCAGAAGAAAAGATTTCGTTGCCGGTGGTGCTAGTGATTTTGAAATCATTAGCAATAACAGCCTCTTCTACACCTTCTTGGCTCTGCTGCTGGTCGGCGTAGCTGCGGTTATCTTCTAAAGAATTAATCATTGGCCTGTGCCAACTTTCTTGCTGTCGCTGAATCCTGACGCTCTTTCTTAGAGATACGACGGCGTTGACGTGGATCAAAGGCATCTCGCAAGCCATCACCAATAAAGTTGATGCTAAGGGCGATGCTGATAATGAAGAAGCCTGGATACCAGAAGAGCCATGGACGAGTTGTGAATGAGTCCTGATACTGGCTGATAAGTAGTCCGAGAGAAACATCTGGTGGAACAACACCAAAGCCAATGTAGCTGAGTGCCGTTTCCAGCAAAATGGCACCTGAAAGCAATAGCGTTACAGAAACGATGATTACACCAATCGCGTTGGGCAAGATGTGCTTGAAAATAATGCGCTTGTTTGTGGCTCCCGCAACACGGGCGGCATCGACAAACTCTCGTTCGCGAAGGGACAAGAATTCACCGCGAACAAGACGCGATAAACCGGTCCAAGCGAATAATCCAAGTAGGACAGCTAGGAAGACTGCTCCAAGGTTTCCGTAACGGTAACCCACAACAGATCCGATGATGATTACTGGGATTGTGATCATGAAATCTACAAAACGCATCAAAATTGCATCAATACGACCGCGGTAGAAACCAGCAATCGAACCAACGACAACTCCTAATGTTGCAGCAATCGAACCAATAACAACCATTACAGATAATGAGCGCTGAGTGCCTCTCATAACCAATGCGAAGTAATCGCGACCGATGTCATCTTGTCCGAATGGATGTGTTCCGAGTCCGATTCCAGAACCGCCTAGAAACTTAGGGCGAAGTGAAATTGTTGGGCAACCCACTGTGTCATTTGGGCAATCACCATAGCGAAGCTCTGGCAAATCTTCTGGGGTCCACTTCCACCAACCTGGAACCTTCACCGTACCAAAAATTTTCCAATCAAATGCAGTAAATGCAATAAGGACGATTGAACTAATGGTGAAGAGAGAAACGACAGCGGCACGGTGGCGGAAGAAACGCTTGCGGACAATTTGTCCTTGGCTTAAGCCTTCAATTTCTTTGTTTTGGATCGCATTTTCACCGGATAGAACTTCGGTTGACTCAACGCTGGCCTTTGATTTACGTGCCATCTTTATGCACCACTTCCTACTCGAATACGTGGGTCTAAGGCTGAGTACAGCAAATCTGCAACAAAGTTAGCCAGAACAGCCATCGTGGCTGTCACAAAGAAAACTCCCATCAGGAGATTGAGATCTTGTCCACGAATAGCTTGAAGACCCAAGGTTCCCATTCCTGACCAAGCAAATACGCTTTCAGTAATAAATGCTCCACCAATTACACCTGCAAAGTCAGCCACCAAGATTGTTGCCATAGGAATCATTGTGTTGCGGAATGCATGGCGCATAATCACTGTGCGCTCTGAAAGTCCCTTAGCGCGCGCAGTACGAATGTAATCCTGGTTCAAGACTTCTAGCAGGGTGCCTCGAGCAAATCTGATGTATCCAGCAAAACCAATAAGTGTGAGTGCCAGAGTTGGTAAAAATAGGTGAGTAATTACATCTAGACCTGAGATCCAAAAATCAGAGGTATCGAGCAAATCATTTCTTTCACCAACAGTTGGAACTGGGCGGAAATTGATTGCATCTGTCTCCATGTATGGTTTCCATGTCTGCATAAACTTATCAATTAACACTAAGTGGGCAGATAAAACACCAGTAATTATCGTTGTTCTCACGATTGGCGCACGATCAATCTTAGAAAATGCTAGCCCAATAAAGACTGAAGTTGTGATTAAAGCGCAGACCATTAAGAAGATATTGAGTGCGCTTGGATGATTATCAAAGACCCAATTCGCTGGATAATAAGCAACAACCGAAAGTCCAGCAATCGTGAGTGAGGCCTTTAGGGCTTTTCTGTTTCCCAAACCAACTGAAATTTGCGTAACGCCAAAGGCAATTCCGATAGACAGAACCAATACAACGATTGGGCCTAATGATGGATTGAGTAACCAGCCGGTTACTCCAAGAACGGCCACCAAGCTACTCGATGCTGCAAAAGCAACAACATAAGTTGTCCAAAACGTTTTACGTGATCCTCCAACTACAGCTGCCCAGAACAATCCACTGACTAGGCCAATTCCAATAATCCAGTTAAATGGAATTGTCGGCTCTCGTAAAAAGTCATTGAAAGAAATTGCTAGATATTCTTTGAGGAGAACAGCAACCCAGAAGATAGGTAGTGAGAACAAAAGAAAAGCCACAAAGGTCATTGAGTAGTCAAAGCGACTGTACTGACGAAGTGCGGTAACGATACCGATCATGATTCCAAGGATTGCGGCAATTACTGTTGCTGCAGCAACAAGTCGAAGTGTTACAGGTATTGCAAGTGCTAATGAATCCAAGACAGCTAAGCCGTCACGGCCCGTACCAAAATTAGGTTGGCCAATAAAGATTCCTAAAACGCCTCTGAGCCAGAGGAAATAACGAAGAGGTGGAATTACATCTAGTTGGAGCTCTCTGGTTAATGCCAGAATTTTTGCATCCCTATCGGGATCTGTGCTCAATCTAAGGTCGGCCAGTGGGTCAGCTGAAATCGCTGCCAAGTTATAAAGAATAAAACTTGATCCCATGAGAATTACGCCCAGGACACCGAGCCGTCTAAGAATAAAGGCAACCATGGATTGTGTTTCTCCTCGAATAATAAATGAACTTAAATTATTGGGTGACTATACAGCCAAAGGACGCTCGGAGATGTATCTCCGAGCGTCCAAAGGACTGAATAGGTAATGCTAACTAAGGAAATTAATCCTTAGTATGTCCACTCCCAGTAGTTCCATGTCAACTGTGGTGACAATGGAGCTGGCTTTAGACCCTTGAGATCCTTGTTAATTGCAGTTACTCCAGGGTGTGTAAAGACCGGAAGTGTTACAGCATCCGCAAATAGTGCACGGTCTGCCGTGATGTACTTCTGGACTAGTAGTTCTGGCTTCATGGCAACGTCTAGTTCAGTACAGACCTTGTCCACGATTGAGTTTGAGTAACCCATAACGTAGTTAGATCCACCTGTTGTCTCTAGAACTGAACATGACTGCTTCTGTGTTACTGAGCTTGAAACCCAGGCAAAGAAGAACGCGTCATACTTACCATTTCCTAGAAGTGCTCCCCAACCAGATTGGACATCGCCAACTAGTTCGAAACCGACCTTAGCCAAGTTTGCCTTTGCAAGCGCGAACTGTGCTGCACGGCGAGCGTTACCACCTGGAACAAGAACGTTGATCTTGATTGGGTTCTTGAGTGCATCTGGGTAGTACTTCTGTACCAATGCAAGAGCTGACTTGTTACGTGACTCTTGTGTTCCACGTGTGTAGAACGCTGAACCGTTAACAGCACAGATCTTGTCATATGCAGCTGTACCTGGGGCAACCCAAGCAGTACATAGTGGCTTTGTGATTCCGTTGATTGGAGCAATGATCTTGTCCATGATTTCATCACGAGGTAGACCTAGCAAGAATGCTTGACGAAGTGCCTTAGCCTTCGCTCCACCATTCTTAGAGAACACGCCTGAGTAAGGAGGCTCACCCTCGACGCTGTCGTAGTGGAGATCCCAGTGCTCATAAACAGCTTGCTCTCCACCAGTGATGTTTACGCTAGTGATCTTCTTTAGAGCTGCTACAGCATCTGCTGTTGCCTGTCCTGAGTACACATCAAGCTCACCATTTGAAAGAGCCTGTACTGCAGCTGTTCCGTCTGTGATTACCTTGAATACGATCTTGTCGATTGAACCTGTCATCTTTGGACCTGAGTTGTACTTAGGGTTAACAACAAGTGTCATAGATGTCTTTGGAACTGCAGACTCAACAATAAATCCACCGTTGCTGATTAGAAGCAATGGATTTGTGCTGCTGTTGATTGTAGTAATTGTGTAATCCTCAGACCACACCTTACCCATCTTCTTAAGAAGATCAGTGTTCTTAGTCTTGAAAGCAGCTAGGAAACGATCCTTAGCAGCAAGGTTTGCTGATGCTGACTGAAGTCCATCTTTACCTTCTGCAAGCAACACCATTGCGTGTACTGGGGCTGGTCCTGGACCGTATAGATCCCAGTTAGCAATTGGGCTCTTCCAACGCAATGTCACTGACATTTCATCTGAAGAAAGAACTGGCTCTCCCACAATGTTCTTGTGGTAAGTGCTTCCATAACCTTGACCGTTGAAGGCAGGCTTTGTTGTCTTGCTTGCTGGATCACCAAGTCCTGCTTCGATTGAGTATGTGTCGCTTCCAAGAATGTGTGAAAGTAGAAGGTCTACTCCAGTGATTGGAGTTCCATCTGACCAAACACGTCCTGGTGCAACTGTGTACTGAACACGGAAGTCAGTCTTTGAATTCTTGATAACTTTGTAAGAACCAAATGTTGTGTTCTTGATTAGTTCTTTCTTATCGTTGTAATAGTTGAAGCCCATACCTGTTAGTGCAGCCTGATCAGTACAAACTGTTGAGTTTGTAGTTGAAAGGCCACAGTTAAGTCCGGTCTGGACGTTCGTGTGGTGAATTACAACCGTTGAACGAGTTGCAGCTTGTGCAGGTGTAAGCAGTGAAACTGCCAACGCCGCTGATGCTGCAGCTGCGAGCGCAAACTTTGCGCTACGTGTGAACTTCATATAGATCCTCCTTGAGGGGTTTGAGAAAAGCGTCTGTGGAGAGTCGACCTGCCCCATAGGCGCTTTTGGTGGGTGAAGTCTGCCTTAATGAACGGCAAATGAGCAAGAGGTGAACAGTCTGCATGAGCGCGTGGTTTATAACGTTACCGTAAAGAAAT
>NZ_JBIKSG010000036.1:0-9486 GCF_044348745.1 Candidatus Planktophila sp. | reverse complement strand
CGGCAACCTGTGGTGACTTGATTGAAAGTGCGATGAAGCGCGATATGAGTCTTAAAGATATGGGAACACTGTTGCCCGGCCACGGCGGGATGTTAGATCGCCTTGATTCTGTGGTCTTATCCGCACCAGCCATGTGGTTGGCACTTGAATTAGTAAAGCATTTCCTATGAGCGGGCTAATTCCAGAGGTAAAACTTGTTTTTGATGAGCCGGTCCAGCGTAAGAAGGCACCTAAACATTTAGCTGATTTTTCTCCAGCTGAACGAAAAGCCTTTGCAAAGGAGCTCGGATTTGAGCCTTTCAGAGCTTCTCAAGTGGCAACTCATTACTTCACCCATTTGTCTAGTAATCCAGAAGAGTGGACAGATATTCCTGCAGCAGAGCGCCAATCAATAGCAGCTGCCCTGACCCCACAAATGATTCAGTTGGTTACTACTCGTACAACAGATAACGGAATGACTAGAAAAGATTTGTGGAAGTTACATGATGGTGTTTTAGTTGAGAGCGTTTTAATGCGTTACACAGACCGAGTAACCGTCTGTATTTCCTCACAAGCAGGTTGCGGCATGAACTGTCCATTTTGTGCGACAGGTCAAGCAGGCCTTACTCGTAATTTATCTGCAGCTGAAATCACAGATCAGATCGTTGCAGCTGCAAGAGCATGTGCCAATGGTGAACTGCCAGGGGGACCAACCCGACTTTCTAACATTGTCTTTATGGGAATGGGTGAACCATTAGCCAACTACAACGCAGTAGTGCGCACCTTGCGCAACATAACGGATTCAAACCCTGATGGACTTGGAATCTCTGCTCGTTCAGTTGTTGTTTCAACCGTTGGGCTTGTTAACGGCATTGAAAAACTGATGGATGAAGGCATCAACTGCACCTTGGCTGTCTCCCTTCACACCCCAGATGATGAACTTCGAGATTCCTTAGTTCCAATTAACAATCGCTATAACGTTCGTGAGGTTTTAGCAGCCGCAGATGCTTATGAAAAAAAGACGGGTCGCAGATATTCGATCGAATACGCACTCATTCGCGATATTAATGATCAATCCTGGCGATCAGATTTGTTGGGTCGCTTGCTCAAAAACCGGAATGCTCACGTTAATTTGATTCCACTTAATCCGACACCAGGTTCTAAGTGGACCGCCTCCCGTCGAGAAGATGAAGCAGAGTTTGTTCGGATCCTGGAAAGTTACGGCGTGCCAGTAACGGTTCGTGATACTCGCGGCCGCGAGATTGATGGTGCGTGCGGTCAGTTGGCTGCGGCGGAGAAAGCGACGCCTACTAGTTAGATTTAAGGGAAATTGCTAGGCTCGGGCACATGAAAAAGCTCAGTAACTTTGTCAATGGTAAGTCTGTAGATTCAACATCAGGTGAGACCACAACCCTTGTAAATCCAGCGACAGGACAGCCTTTCGCAACTGCTCCTAATTCAAATGCGGCAGATATTGATGCAGCATTCAAGGCGGCAAGTGATGCATTCCCTGAGTGGCGCGATTCAACTCCTTCACAGCGCCAACGTGCTTTGCTAAAGATTGCTGATGCAATTGAGGAGCGGGCTGAAGAGATTATTGCTATTGAATGTGAAAACACAGGCAAGCCAATTTCGCTAACGACCACAGAAGAAGTTCCACCGATGGTGGATCAGATTAGATTCTTTGCGGGTGCTGCCAGAAATCTGGAAGGAAAGTCAGCTGGTGAATACATGCCAGGTATGACTTCCATGATTCGCCGCGAACCTGTTGGCGTTATTGGACAGGTAACACCATGGAATTATCCAATGATGATGGCGGTATGGAAGTGGGCACCTGCAATTGCAGCAGGTAACACAGTTGTTTTAAAGCCAAGTGATACAACACCTGCATCAACTGTGTGGATGGCTAATTTGATGGCGGAGTTTTTACCTGCAGGCGTTTTCAATGTTGTGTGTGGCGAGCGCGAAACAGGTGCCACACTTGTAAATCATGCACGCCCTGACATGGTTGCAATTACTGGATCAGTTGCTGCTGGAATTAAAGTGGCAGAGTCTGCTGCAAAGCAGTTAAAGCGCGTGCACCTAGAATTAGGTGGCAAGGCACCAGTTGTTGTTTTCGCAGATGCAGATCTTGCAGCAGCAGCTGAAGCGATCGCTGTTGCTGGATATTTCAACGCTGGCCAAGATTGCACAGCTGCAACACGTGTGATTGTTCAGGACTCTGTTTATGATGATTTTGTTGCGTTGATTACTGAACAAGCCAAACAAATCGCAATTGGCGCACCTGCAGATGAAGATGTTTTCCTGGGGCCAGTTAACAATGTGAATCAGCTGACCCGAATTTCAGATCTACTATCTAGAGTCCCAGCCCATGCCCAGGTGATGACAGGTGGAAGCGCCCTAGATCGACCAGGATTCTTCTTCCCAGCCACCGTAATTGCTGGGTTGCAGCAGTCCGATGAGTTGATTCAGAAGGAGATCTTTGGGCCGGTTATTACCGTTCAAAAGTTTTCAGATGAGGCCCAGGCCGTGGCCATGGCCAATGGCGTGGAATACGGGCTCGCTTCAAGCGTCTGGACCACTAACCATGGCACCGCAATGCGCATGGCAAAGGCCTTTGACTTTGGCTGTGTCTGGATCAACACCCACATTCCAATCGTCGCCGAAATGCCACATGGCGGCTTCAAGCGCTCGGGATATGGCAAAGATCTCTCAGCATACGGCTTTGAAGATTACACACGAATTAAGCACGTAATGAGTAATCTGGGGGCGTAGTATTTCCCACTGTTCGACCAACCAACTATCAATCCACAACCCACAGAAAGCTTGAGGCTCGGTAATCCGACAACTAGCTTGTGCTTAACCCTTAAGGAGTAAATCAGTATGTCAAAAGAAAGTTCACTCTCACCAGAGGCAAAATCAGTATTAGGTGCAATGGTTTCGCGCCGCGGATTACTCGCGGGTGCAGGCGGTTTAGGAGCAGTGGGATTGCTCTCTGCTTGCGGTTCATCTTCGTGCGATGTTTATGAAGCACCAGCAGATGCTGCAGTAGTTCGCTGGGGCAACTGGCCTTTGTACTTAGACTATGACCCAGAGTGCAAGTACTACCCAACATTAGACAAATTTGCTCGTGCTAATACATTAAACGCCCAGTATTTTGAAGATTACAACGATAACGATGAGTTCTTCGGAAAAGTACAGGCTCAGCTAAAAATTGGTTCAGATATTGGATATGACGTTGTCACACCAACAGACTGGATGGCAGCTCGCTGGATCCGTCTTGGTTACACACAAAAGTTTGATACAGCAAATATTCCAAACAAGTCAAACATTCTTGATTCACTTGCATCACCTTCATTTGATCCAAACCGTGAACAATCAATGACATGGCAAGGCATCATGGCTGGATTTGGTTGGAACACTGAAAAGAATCCAAATGGAATTAACACACTTGAAGAGCTATTTGCGCCACAGAACAAGGGAAAGATTGTTGTTCTCTCTGAAATGCGCGACACAATCGGCATTATTTTGTTGGCACAAGGCGTAAACCTTCAGACAGTTACAGAAGATCAATTCATGAACGCTGTTGATTACATGGCTAAGCAAATCAAGGATGGCTGGATTCGTGGCGTTAAGGGTAATGAATATGCTGAAGACCTAACTTCAGGAGATGCGACAGCAGTTATTGGCTGGTCTGGCGACATGTTTATCCTGAAGGCTGAAAATGAAGGCAAGTTTGACTTTGCTATTCCAGAGTCAGGTGGAACTATCTCAGGTGATAACTTGATGATTCCTTCAACAGCATCTGCAGAAGGTAAGGCAAATGCTGAGAAGTTGATCAACTTCTACTACGACCCAGCAATTGCAGCTGAAGTTGCTGCATACGTTAACTATGTGTGTCCTGTTAAGGGTGCACAAGCTGAGATGGAAAAGATTGCTCCAGAACTGGCAAGCAGCCCATTCATCTTCCCAGATGATGCCATGTCAAAAAGACTTAATGTCTTCCGCTCACTAACACCCGCAGAAGAAACTTCTTGGACCGAAGCATTCCAGAAGGCCGCCGGCAACTAGTGACTGACGTTTCATCTGCAACGCACGGAGATTTACGCCTAACTCGTATTTCAAAGTCGTACGGAGATTTCACTGCAGTTAATGACTTGTCATTAACAATTCCTGAAGGCTCATTCTTCGCATTACTTGGGCCTTCAGGATGCGGCAAGACGACAACGTTGCGAATGATCGCAGGGTTGGAGGAACCTACTGTTGGCAGTATCCATTTAGGTGAAACTGATATTACGACTAAGCGTCCATATCAGCGTCCCATAAATACTGTCTTCCAAAATTATGCATTGTTTCCACATTTAACTATTTTTGAAAACATTGCATTTGGGTTGCGCCGTCGTGGAATTAAAGATGTCTCTGCAGATGTAAACAAAGTCCTTGAGTTAGTTGAGTTGCCTCACCTTGCACAGCGAAAGCCAACTCAGTTATCTGGTGGACAACAACAGCGCATTGCTTTAGCTCGCGCAATTGTTAACCGCCCAGCACTGCTTTTGCTCGATGAACCGTTGGGTGCACTCGATCTCAAACTACGTCGCCAGATGCAGATTGAACTCAAGTGGATTCAGCGCGAAGTGGGCCTAACTTTCGTTCACGTTACACATGATCAGGAAGAGGCCATGACTATGGCTGACACCATCGCGGTTATGAACGAGGGTGAAATTGAGCAGATGGGTTCTCCGGCAGATCTGTATGACAACCCAGAAACTGCTTTTGTAGCAAACTTTTTGGGCCAATCAAACCTGATTAAGGGGCGTATAGAAGGCACAGACGGGGATAACTTAGTTGTTGATCTCTTCGGACAGAAAATTTCAATGCCAAAGAACCGTAGCCATGCTGTTGATAATTCTATTTACGCTGGTATTCGTCCTGAAAAATTCCGTATTTCATTGGTTGGAACACCTACTCGTGGAAACATTTTGGCTGGCGGACGCATTGAAGATGTTTCCTACATTGGTGTTTCCACTCAGTACCAGGTAACAATGCCTTGGGGACAAGAGGTAATGGTCTTTGAGCAAAATGATGATGGTGTTCCACCATTTCATAAGGGCGATGAGGTTGTAATTTCTTGGGAGCCTAACTTCACTTTTGCTCTGCGCGGCGATGAAGATGTCGAAGCTGGACTTGAAGTTAACCCTGAGGAACTAGACGAAGAATGAGCAACGCCTTGTCTAAGGTGAAGTTGCCTTACCTTTTGTTGTTGCCTGGTTTTTTGTTCCTTTTTACTTTCTTTATCTTGCCAATTATTAACCTGGCTCAAACCTCAACTCAGACACCTATTGTTGGGGGAGATACTGGCCAATATGAACAAACTCTTGCGTTTTCAAATTACATAACTGCTTTTACAGAAAACAAAGAACAGTTTGGCCGTTCCTTCATTTATGCGTTGTGCGCAACAATTTTGGCATTAGCGATTGCCTATCCATTGGCCTATGCGATCGCATTTAAAGCTGGAAGATTAAAGAACTTTCTTCTTGTTCTAGTTGTTGCACCATTCTTTGTATCTTTCTTACTTCGTACTATCGCCTGGAAGCAGATATTGGGTGAAGAAGGATTTGTCGTACCAACACTTCGAAGTATTGGAATAATTAGCGAGAGCACCACTCTGACCTCGACATCTTTTGCTGTGGTAATGGGCATGACCTATAACTTCTTGCCCTTTATGACATTACCTCTCTATGCCTCCTTAGAGCGCATAGATCCACGCACAATGGAAGCATCAGGTGACCTTTACGCAAACGGAATTACCACTTTCCGCAAAGTCACTTTGCCTTTATCTATGCCAGGTGTGGTTGCGGGAACATTGTTAACCTTTATCCCAGCAGCTGGTGACTATGTCAACGCCGCTATTTTGGGAAGCCCGAACACCAAAATGATTGGTAACGTAATTGAATCCCGGTATTTCAAGATCGTTGATTATCCAACTGCTGCAGCTCTTTCATTTACTTTAATGGCTGCAATCTTGATACTTGTAACTGTCTATATTCGAAAAGCAGGAACGGAGGAGTTGGTATGACAAGGCAAAAAGATGCGACCATTCCTACAATTCCCTTCGAAGCACGCCTGTCACGCTGGTTCGGGCGAAACCTAATCCGCATTTATGCCGTTTTTGGATTCACCTACCTCTTCATTCCAGTTCTATACACTTTTGTTTTTTCATTTAATGATTCCGGTAAGTCCAACTTAGTCTGGAAGGGCTTCACCCTAGACAACTGGAAGAACCCGTGTGGTGCTCCTGAGGTATGTACGGCACTTGGTAACTCCATCAAAATTGGATTGTTAGCAACAATTTTCTCAACGATTTTGGGAACTATGATCGCCTTTGCTATCGGACGTTATGCATTCAAGGGGCGCTCATCTTCTAACTTATTGATTTTCTTACCAATGGCTACACCTGAAATTGTTTTAGGTGCTTCGCTACTTTCATTGTTCTTGGTATTTCAAATCAATCCTGGTTTCTGGCCAACTGTTATTGCACATGTGATGTTTTGCATTTCATTTGTTGTGGTTACCGTGAAGGCACGCATTGCTTCACTAGACCCACGTTTAGAGCAAGCCGCCATGGATCTCTATGCCAATGAGTTCGCAACATTCCGCCGGGTAACTTTGCCGTTAGTGGCACCTGGTATCGCAGGTGCTGCACTTCTTGCATTTAGCTTGTCATTTGATGACTTCATCATTACAAACTTTAACTCAGGAACCTTGAAAACTTTCCCGGAGTTTGTCTATACATCTGCAGCACGTGGCATTCCTGCGCAAGCAAATGTGATTGGTTCAGCTATGTTCATTTTGGCACTGCTTATTGTGATCGCAGGGCAGTTCGTTGGCCGCAGAGTAAAGGTTTCAAAGTGACCAATCACGGCAATATGTATGGCCCAAACTTTACCTTTCTTGGGATTCCAGCATGTGATTTAGATGATCCAGCCAGTTATAAGGGCGCTGATGTAATCATTGTTGGTGCACCCATAGACAGCGGAACATCTCATAGATCTGGTGCAAAATTTGGACCACAAGCAATTCGCGGGGGAGATTACCTTCCACATGATGGTTCCAGGCCCCACTTAGCACTGCGTACCGATGGATTAAAGGATCTGAAAGTCCTAGATGCTGGTGATTTATTGATGCCAGGTGGAGATCTAGTTGCATCCCTTGCAGTGTTGCGCGAAGCAACAGAAAAGATTTCTCGAGCAGGAATTATTCCAGTTGTGCTTGGGGGAGATCACTCGATTGCATCGGCAGATGTTGCAGGAATTGCAAACCATTTAGGCCATGGAAAAGTTTCTATGATTCACTTTGATGCTCATGCCGATACCGGAGAAGATCAGTTTGGAGCATTAGTCGGTCACGGAACACCTATGCGTAATCTGATCAACAATGGTTATGTTCGTGGAGATCGTTTCTTACAGCTGGGGTTGCGCGGATATTGGCCAGAGGATGCAACTCTAAATTGGATGCGCGATCAAGGTATGCGATCTTATGAAATGACTGAAATTCACCACCGTGGATTAACGGCGGTGTTAGATGAATCCTTTGCAACAGTAGTTGACGGTTGTGATGGAGTTTTTCTATCCGTAGATATTGATGTTGTTGACCCAGGTATGGCACCGGGGACTGGAACCCCAGAACCTGGTGGAATGACAAGTCGTGAATTGCTCGAAGCGGTCCGACGAATTTGTTTAGAGCTTCCTATAGTTGGTATTGATGTAGTTGAAGTTGCTCCACCATTTGATACGGCAGATATCACGGCTATTTTGGCCAATCGGGTGGTTCTTGAAGCGCTTAGTGCAATAGCTAAAAGACGTTCTGGTGGCATTTATTCGCCTACTCAGAACCTTCTCGATCGATAACCACCTATTTCTCAAGATGTCAGCGGTATTGTGCATACTTTGGTGCAACTTCTAAGGGTTAGGTAATTAATGGAAATTCTAGGTATCGCAGCTTTTATCGTCGCACTCCTCTTTTCAGTTATGGTCCACGAGTTTGGGCATTACATAACTGCGCGTCGATATGGAATGCGAGTTTCTGAGTTTTTCCTAGGTTTTGGCAAACGCCTTTGGTCATTTACTAAAGGAGAGACTGAGTTTGGAATCAAGGCCATTCCTGCAGGCGGTTATTGCAAAATCGAAGGTATGGCACCGGGTGATCAAATGCCTGCAGGTGAAGAGGATCGCGCCTTTTATAAGGCATCGTCTGGGAAGAAGTTAATTGTTCTTGGAGCTGGATCTTTTCTGCACTTCGTACTTGGCTACCTTTTGTTATTTGTGTTATTTGCGGGCGTTGGAACAACACAAGTTTTACCTGTTATTGGTGAAGTAGTTCCTAACTCTGCTGCACAGGCCGCCGGCATTCAAGTCGGCGATGAAGTGGTTTCAATTAATGGAGTTAGGGTCTCAGTTTGGATCGAAGATGTTGAAAAGATTCGTAATTCTGAAGGCAAAGAGTTAAAACTTGGATTAATCCGAGATGGTCAAGAAATAACAGTAACCGCTACAGCACGCTTGACTGATGTGGAAGGAACAAAGCGATATTTGCTCGGAATAGTAAATACCGTGGGAGTCAAACGCACTGGGGTAGTGGAATCGACTACTAAAGCCTTTACTCTGACAAAGAGTTTTGTTACCGAGAGCGTTAAGTCTTTAATTCAATTGCCATCAAAGATTCCTGCGTTATGGGGCCAAACAGTCCGTGGTGAAGAACGTGATGCAAACGGACTTGTTGGAGTAGTCGGTGTTGCACGAGTATCTGGCGAAGCGGTTGGAAGCTCTGCGTTGACCGATTCTGAGCGGTTAGCAACCTTCTTATTGATTGTGGCAAGCCTTAATATCTTCGTGGGTATTTTCAATCTCTTGCCGATTTTGCCATTAGATGGCGGTCATATGGCTGTTGCTATCGCTGATGAAATTCGTGCATTTTATGCTCGCTTGCGCGGACGGGCACGTCCTCCTGCTATCGATGTGACGGTCCTAACCCCAGTAACGTTGGTGGTTTTTGTGATTCTTGCCTGTTTGACATTGCTACTTTTGGTTGCAGATGTCATTAATCCAGTGACCTTTAACCTTTAATTCGGCGGTTTTCCCTTGCGTAGTGCAGAATAAAGCCATGGTTGATCTCGGAATTCCAAGCGCACCACCGCCAACACTGCACCCTCGTCGCAAAACGCGTCAGCTCAAGGTTGGCTCAGTTGGTGTGGGAAGTGATTCACCGGTTTCAGTTCAATCGATGTGCACAACACTTACCGCTGATGTGAATGCCACATTGCAGCAAATTGCAGAGTTAACAGCATCAGGATGTCAGATTGTTCGCGTTGCAGTTCCAAGTCAAGATGATGCAGATGCGCTTGCTCAGATTGCGAAGAAATCACAGATTCCAGTGATTGCAGATATTCACTTCCAGCCTAAATATATCTTCGCTGCAATTGATGCAGGATGTGCTGCGGTCCGAGTTAAT
>NZ_JBIKSG010000035.1:0-9838 GCF_044348745.1 Candidatus Planktophila sp. | reverse complement strand
CGCGATTGCTTACTCGCTTCCCGCGCAGTGATTGCAAATTTGTCTGAACCTTTACCAATACTGCGGGTTGAAACCCACGGAACAATCCGATCAACACCGGCTTCTGTTAACAACTCAATGCACTCTTTTGCTCGATCACCCTTAGGTAGCGCTTGAACAACTGTGATTGTTGTAGCTAGTGGCTCTTGAAAACCTGATTCGACAACTTGAACCTTCATAGACTTCTTGCTTACCTCTTGGGCTACAACCTGAGACCAAGATCCCTTGCCATCACTGAGCATAAATTCTGCGCCCACCTGCATACGTAACACCCGAATTGCATGATTGGCATCCTCATTGGCAAACTCGTAGGTACCACCAACAGTCGTGGGTAATTCATCTACGAAAAAAAGTGTGAACATTACTTGTGGAACACTCCCTTAAGTTTGCTAAAGATTGATCCATCCTGACCTTTAACATGCGCTTCATTGGCTTTTTCGCCACGAGCTTCAGCAAATGAGCGCAGGATCTTCTCTTCATCCTTACTTAACTTCGTTGGAGTTATTACTTCCACATGAACAATCAGATCGCCTCGATCGCCTCGACGCAATCGGGTCATTCCTTTACCCTTAACAACGATTGGAGTTCCACTTTGTGTTCCTGGCTTGATGTTGACATCAACTGGGCCGTCTAATGACTCAACGGTAACTGTTGTGCCAAGTGCTGCGGCAATCATGGTTACTTCCAGCGCCATATGTAATGTGTCGCCTTCGCGCACTAGATATTCATGACGCTCTTCAACTATTTCAACATACAAATCACCTGCTGGTCCGCCTCCTGCGCCAACTTCGCCACGACCAGACATTTGAATTCTGTTGCCAGTTTCAACGCCTGCAGGAATCTTCACATCAATTGTTTGACGACTACGCACGCGTCCTTCGCCAGCACACTCACGACATGGACTCTTAATAACGCTGCCATATCCCTGACATGCATTACATGGTCTTGAAGTCATCACTTGCCCGATCACAGAGCGGACAACTTGTTGCGTTTCTCCCCGTCCCTTACATGTCATACACGTTTCAGGATGATCTCCATCTAAACAACCTGTGCCCGTGCACTTAGGGCACACAACAGCTGACTCAACCGTGATTTCGCGTTCTGTTCCAAAGCAAGCTTCATTGAGATCAACTTGAATGCGAATTAATGAATCTTGTCCGGCACGTGTGCGTGGACGTGGCCCACGTGATCCACCACCACCAAAGAAAGCATCCATGATGTCGCTAAATCCACCACCAAAGTTTGCGCCACCAAAGCCACCACCAAAGTTGCTTCCACCCATGTCATAGTTTTGACGCTTTTGTGGGTCACTTAAAACATCATAGGCTTCAGTAACTTCTTTAAACTTTTCCTGCGTATGCGGATCAGGATTCACGTCAGGATGTAGTTCACGAGCTAGTTTGCGATAAGCCTTTTTAATCTCATCCGAGCTGGCACCTTTTGTGACACCTAAAGTTTGATAATGATCTGCCACTTATGGACCCTCGTTTATGAATCGTTCAACGTATCTGGCAACCGCATCAACTGCAGCAATAGAGCCTGCATAATCCATTCGAGTTGGCCCCAAAACTCCTACCGCCCCATGTTGGGCAGACTCAACGCCGTAACCGACAGTTACTAACGATGTTGATTGAAGATTTGTCTCATTCTGCTCACTGCCGATTCGCACGTGCACAGTTGAACGTGCCTCATCTAGTAAACGCAAAATAACTACTTGTTCTTCTAATGCTTCAAGAATAGGCGAAAGCGTAAGACCTAAATCTTCTCCAGAACGAGCCAGGTTTGCAGTTCCTGAAATAGCCATCTTCTCGCGGCTCTCTCCAATGATCGGATATGTGACCACCGCAACCTGCTTAGTGATATCTGCTAATAACTTGGCAGAGCGTTTCAATAACTCTTCTAAATCATTAGAGCCTTGAAGAAATGTTTCAATCGCTCTGCGCTCGGCAGTTGAAAGCTGCTTAACGGTTGCCAATTTATCTACAAAAACTCGATATCCCAGATCTGTAGGAATACGTCCAGCACTTGTGTGAGGCTGTGTAATCAAGCCTTCATCTTCAAGAACTGCCATTTCATTTCGAATTGTGGCAGGTGAAATTCCGAGTCCATGATGATCGGCTATTGACTTAGAACCGACAGGTTCTTGGGTCGCAACGTACTCATCGACAATTGCGCGGAGGATTTCAAGACGACGTGATGACATTTGTCCCAAGGGTACTAGATAGTTATTTCTCGCACGATTCGATCTGCGATCAAGCGCCCGGCAGGGGTCAAGAGAACGTGCTCCTCGTTGATTTCAACAAAACCGTTATAGCGATACTCACCCAATACCTCTAACTGGTGGGGTTGAAGGAGTGCAATCTCTAACCCTTCTCGCATCCGAATGCCGAGCAGAATCACCTCATCCTTGATTTGATCCAGGGTTAATTGCTCACTTTCCAAAATAGGTGATTCGCCTGCAAAAAGCTTTTGCTTATAAGTAGTTGGGTGCTTGAGATTCCAGAACCGTTTTCCATCAACATGAGAGTGCGCTCCAGGGCCAAGACCCCACCAGTTTTTATTGCGCCAATACGCAATATTGTGTCGACACTCATGTCCTGGCTTAGACCAGTTTGAAAGTTCATACCAAGTAAGTCCTGCGTCTTCACACATCTGATCAACTAACAAATACATATCAGCCATTAAGTCATCATTGGGCATTGTTAAATCACCGCGCTTAATCTGTGCTGCAAGTTTGGTTCCTGTTTCAACAATTAATGCATAAGCACTTATGTGGTCGATATCAAGAGCCAAAGCCGCACTCACTGTTTCGCGCCAATCATCCAAGGACTCCCCTGGTGTGCCATAAATCAAATCAACGCTAATTGATTTAAAGCCTGCAGCACGAGCCATAGAAACTGCCTTTTCCACATTTGCAGGATTGTGTGTGCGATCAAGTGCCGCCAGTACATGCGGCTTTGCAGATTGCATTCCAAAGGAAACTCGATTGAAGCCAACTTCAAAACAACGAGTCAGCTTTTCTGCAGTTACTGAATCTGGATTTGCCTCAAGGGTGATTTCACAATCGGTTGCCAATCCATTACGCGCTTTGATTGCGGAAATAACTCGGCCTAAATCATCTGCTGGAAGAAGCGATGGTGTGCCACCGCCAAAGAAGATTGTTGGGACAGCATCTTTAGGTGCAGCCTCTAATTCACGCAACACCGCATCGATATAATCATTGCTAACGATCTCTAGAGTCGCTCCATCTTGAAGTTCTGTTGGGGTGTAAGTGTTGAAGTCGCAGTAGCCACAGCGCTTTATGCAGTACGGGATATGCACATAAAACGAAAGCGTCATGCGTACATTCTATGTGTAATTCTGTTCAGGTAATGCGCCCAGTTTTTAGCAAATACTTGAGAACTGCAGTACTACATGTTCAAAACTGGACTAAACATTTCAGCCAAATACTCCTTTGGGAATGCTGGACAACTAGCCCTTACATTCTCAATTATCTTCCAACTTGTTTCGTCGTCAAACATATCTTCACCGGCTGTGTAGGTAGCTACATTTTCGAGTGTGATTTTTTCACCCATAGGTGGGGCGATCCAAAAATGCTGGTTGTAACTTAGTTTGCGCAACTCAACTATTGCATCATAAGACTTATCTCCAGTTTGGAGTTTGCTCCAGAGAAGATCTTCTTTGAGGCTTTCAGTCTCATAGCTGTTCAAATTTCCTTGATAGTAATCAGTGGATGGATCATTTGAGTAGATATTCCAGTCAGCGATTAATGCACAATTGCTGGCGCGAATGCTTTCATTCTCAACTCCGGATGATCCACAGCCTGACAAAAAGAGGGATCCGAAGAGTGCAATGACGACTAGAAATTTTGACCGGAAAGAGATTCTCATAGCCATAAGTTATCAGAGCTATCTGTGACTTTATGGTTTGACTCGAACAAAAGGCGCTACTGCCCTGCTTTACGCGCAGCCTTGATCTGTTCGATGTCCGCGTCCGTAGCAAGGGCTGCCACGAAGGCTTCTTGTGGAACTTCAACACGTCCCACCATCTTCATGCGCTTCTTACCCTCTTTTTGCTTTTCCAAAAGTTTACGCTTACGTGAAATATCTCCGCCGTAACACTTGGCCAATACATCCTTGCGGATTGCGCGGATACTTTCGCGAGCAATGATGCGTGCACCAATTGCTGCTTGAATCGGAACTTCGAACTGTTGACGTGGAATCAGTTCGCGAAGCTTGCCGGTCATCATTACGCCATAGGCATATGCTTTATCACGGTGAACAATCGCGCTAAATGCATCAACTGCTTCACCTTGTAGCAAGATGTCAACCTTTACCAAGTTACCTTCGGATTCGCCCTTTTCTTCGTAATCTAAGGATGCATAACCCTTCGTGCGACTCTTTAGTTGATCAAAGAAGTCGAAAACAATTTCAGCCAGTGGTAGGTCATAGCGAATCTCAACGCGATCCTCTGAAATGTAATCCATGCCTAGCAAGACGCCACGGCGGTCTTGGCAAAGCTCCATGATGGTTCCGATGTATTCAGATGGAGCAAGAATTGTGGATTTAACAATCGGTTCAAAGACTGCAGCTACCTTGCCATCAGGAAACTCAGATGGATTAGTTACACGAACTGACTTTCCATCTTCCATGTTTACGTTATAAACAACGTTGGGTGCTGTGGAAATAAGGTTGAGTTTGTGTTCGCGCTCAAGGCGTTCGCGCACGATTTCCATGTGAAGCAGGCCTAAGAATCCGCAACGGAAACCAAAGCCAAGAGCTGCAGAACTTTCTGGTTCATAGACAAGGGCTGCATCATTTAACTGCAATTTATCGAGCGCTTCACGAAGAATAGGAAAATCAGCACCATCTAATGGGAACAGTCCAGAGAAAACCATCGGCTTTGGATCTTTATATCCAGCAAGTGCGGTCTTTGTTGGGTTGTTATAGGTAGTAATGGTGTCACCCACACGTGATTGGCGAACATCCTTAACGCCTGTAATTAAATACCCTACCTCGCCAACCCCAAGACCTTTTGAAGCAAGTGGTTCAGGTGAAATGACGCCGACTTCTAGAGCTTCGTGGCGCACACCAGTTGAGAACATTTGAATCTGCTCACGTGGTGACAAGTGACCATCAACCACACGGACGTAGGTAACTACTCCGCGATATGCATCATAAACAGAGTCAAAGATAAGTGCACGTGCTGGTGCATTTGGATCTCCAACTGGTGCCGGGATTTGAGCAACAATTTGATCTAACAAATCTGCCACACCATCTCCAGTTTTACCGGAAACTCTTAAACAATCTTCAGGCTGGCAGCCAATTAGTCGTGCAAGTTCTGCTGCAAACTTTTCAGGTTGTGCGTTAGGCAGATCGATTTTGTTAAGCACCGGAATGATTGTTAGGTTGTTCTCCATTGCAAGATAAAGGTTTGCAAGTGTTTGTGCTTCGATTCCTTGTGCGCAATCAACAAGTAGCACTGCGCCTTCGCATGCTGCTAGCGAGCGCGACACTTCATAAGTAAAGTCAACGTGACCTGGTGTGTCGATCATGTTCAGGATGTATTCGCCGCCATCTAGAGATGATCTCCATGGCAAACGAACTGCTTGAGATTTAATGGTGATTCCGCGTTCGCGTTCGATATCCATGCGATCTAGATATTGCGCACGCATATTGCGAGCTTCTACAACTTCGGTAATTCCCAACATACGATCGGCAAGAGTTGATTTACCGTGATCAATGTGGGCAATAATGCAGAAGTTACGAATCTGCGCCGGATTTGTTGATGCTGGTTGTGGCGCCTTAGCAAGTGAAATTGCAGGCATGAACCTAGCCTCGCTTTAAAGTAGTAAAGGGATTAACGTGCGCCGGCTTTGGCAGCTGCCTTAGCCATTGAAGACTTCTTGTTTGCAGCAGAGTTCTTGTGAAGAACACCCTTTTGAACTGCAACATCTAGTGACTGTGATGCAGCGCGTAGCTCTGTTGTGATCGCAGCAGAATCTCCTGCAGCAACAGCGTCGCGGAACTTACGTACGGCTGTCTTGATAGATGAGCTCACAGACTTGTTACGAAGGCGTGCCTTCTCGTTGGTCTTGATGCGCTTGATCTGAGACTTGATATTTGCCACGTGCGTAGTTCTCCGAACTTTAGGTTTTTGCGTTGAGGGGTAAGGGTACCGATTAGAGCGCTCAGGCTCAAATCGGGGTTAGATCTAGGCGGTAATGATGCCTGAGGAAGAGGCACGGCGGCGTTTGCGGCCACCGGTCTGCACCTCGACCTTTGGAACTTCTGGCTCCTGGGTCTTGGGCTCATCATTGAGAGATTCGTGGAATTCATGAGCAGTTGCATCCTTTTCATCAGCATCTTCATGCTGGGAGGAAGGAGTATCGATCTGAGGCATTGGAGCTTTCATCTTCACTGGCTCCATATGAATATGAATACCGCGCCCACTACATGAATCACAGGTAGTTGAGAAGGCTTCAATGAGTCCTTGACCAACACGCTTACGTGTCATCTGAACTAGACCAAGAGATGTAACTTCTGCCACCTGGTGCTTTGTGCGATCGCGACCAAGACATTCAACCAAACGACGCAATACAGCTTCACGATTTGATTCAAGAATCATATCGATGAAGTCGATGACAACAATTCCACCAAGGTCGCGAAGACGTAGTTGACGTGCAATCTCTTCTGCAGCTTCCAAATTGTTCTTGGTAACAGTCTCTTCAAGGTTTCCACCCTTACCGATGAACTTACCGGTGTTAACGTCAATAACAACCATTGCTTCAGTGCGATCAATCACCAGTGATCCACCTGAAGGCAGATACACCTTGCGATCAAAAGCCTTTGCAAGTTGTTCTTCAACGCGGAAGTCAGCAAACAAGTCACCTGTTCCGGTGTATTTCTCAATCTTCTGAGTTAGTTCTGGAGCAATAAAGCCGAGATAGTTTGTAACTTCATCCCAGGCAGTTGAACCCTGAACAGTTAGCTTGCGGAAATCTTCATTGAAAATATCGCGAATAACTCGAACAGCCAAATCAGGCTCTTCATAAAGAGCAGCGGGTGGATGAAAGTTTGAATTCTGACTCTTTGCATAGATGTCTTCCCATTGCGCTTTCAGACGGGCTACATCATTTGTCAGATCCTCTTCACTTACACCTTCTGCAGCGGTACGAACAATCACGCCAGCTTCTTCTGGGATTAAGTTCTTCAAGATTGACTTCAAACGTGCACGTTCTTCTTCCGGCAAACGCTTTGAAATACCAGACATTCCACCACCTGGAACATAAACAACATAGCGTCCTGGTAATGAAATCTGGCTAGTTAGGCGTGCACCCTTTTGGCCAATTGGATCCTTTGTTACCTGCACTAATACTGGCTGGCCCGTCTTTAGAACTGTTTCAATTTTGCGTGGCGCAGACTCTGAAATACCAGCTGCATCCCAATTCACTTCACCCGCATAGAGAACAGCGTTGCGTCCCTTACCAATATCAACGAATGCCGCTTCCATAGAAGGCAAAACATTTTGGACACGACCCAAATAAACGTTACCAACATATGACTGGTTGCTATTGCGATTGACATAGTGCTCAACCATGACGCCATCTTCGATAACTGCAATCTGTGTGCGGTCTGCAATTTGGCGAACCAACATTTCGCGATCAACGTTTTCGCGACGAGCTAGGAATTCTCCATCAGTAATGATTGTTCCGCGCTTGCGATATGGCTCGCGATACTCACTTCGTCCACCACGATCGTTACGATCGTTACGATCATTGCGATCACGACGGTTTCGGTTATTGCGATCATTGCGATCAGGTCGAGCTGGACGCTCTACACGCTCACGCTTTTCACGGACCTTAACTACAGTGATGACACCATCTTCTTCAATGGTCTCCCCTGGTGTTACACCTTCACCAGTTGCACGACGGCGACGACGGCGACGGGTAGAGGTTGAACCCTCAGCTGATTCATCATCTGTGGATTCGTCACTTGAATTCTCATCATTACCTTCATTTGTGCCTGCATCTGCAGCACCTGGCTTGCGGCGACCACGGCCACCACGACGGCGACGACGATTGCGGCTAGCGCGATCTTCGGAATCTGAACTCTCTGAATCATTAGCAACAGCGGGTTTTTCTGACACATCTGTTGCATCATTTTTTGCAGCAGCCTTCTTACGTGGCTTGCTCTCAGTTACCTCTTTTTTAGCAGCCGGCTTTTCAGGTGCTGCTTGAAAGATTGGGACTGGAACTGCTGCAGTCTTTTTACGGGTAGTTTTCTTTTCCTCAGTTACCTCAGTAACGGGGGTATCTGCTTTCGCAGATGCTTTCTTAACCGCACGCTTGCGCGGTGTTTTAGGCTCAATCGCCATGGCACCAAATCCTTTGTGTCTGCTTGTGCAGACTGTCTTCTTAAAAAATCCTGTTGGGTTTTCCGTACCGTTCGCGCTGGGCTTGTTTCGCGATTGATCGCGAGCCGCGCTGAACTAGTGACCTAATTATGGCAGAGCGGGGGCGTTTTGCCTATTTACCCGCGTAAACGAGCGTGAACATTCTGTAACAAGCCTATTCCGATCAAAGTGGCAAACATCGACGAGCCACCATAGGAAATGAATGGCAAGGGCACGCCGGTCATGGGCATCAACCCCAAGGTCATTCCAATATTCTCAAAAATCTGAAAAGCAAACCAGGCAATTACTCCTGTGCACACTAATCGCCCAAAAGGATCACTCGTTCGCCGGGCAATGGAAAACCCTCGCATCAATAAAATTAGATAGAGAATCAAAATTGCACCACTACCTAGAAATCCAAGCTCTTCTCCTGCGACTGTAAAGATAAAGTCAGTTTGTTGCTCTGGGACAAATCGACCATTTGTCTGTGGGCCATTAAACAAACCAGTGCCCAACAAGCCACCAGATCCCACAGTGATGCGAGCTTGTCGCAATTGATATCCAGCACCTTGTGTATCTGCACTTGGATCAACAAATGTCTGTAAACGATTTACCTGGTACTCACTGACAACTCCAGCTTTCACGGCAACAAATCCACCAAGGACAGCAAGTAACAACAACGCTGTTACCCAACGTGCCGGTGCTCCCGAAACTGCAATGATTGTGACCACTGCAGCAGAAATGATAAGAATTGTTCCCATGTCAGGTTGCAGAATGATCAGCAACACTGGAATTGCAGCAATTGCTAATGATTGCAAAACATCGGCGCTTGAAGGTCCATCGCTATCGTGTGTGCGTTCTGACAAAATCATGGACATTCCAATAATGATAGAAATCTTTGCTAGCTCTGCTGGTTGAATTTGAAATCCGCCAGGCAGAGCGATCCAAGCCTTCGCACCGTTTACTTCACTACCTAGTCCAGGAATCAAAACAATTACTAATCCCAGAACTCCAGCACCCCACAAAAATGGGGTGTAGGCACGCAATAATCTGTAATCAATAACAGTTACGCCATATGCCAGGACTAAGCCAATCAGGATATTAATGGTGTGACGCTTTAAGTAGTACTGCCCATCTAAACCATTGCGGATATACCAGTCACGGGTTGCAGCCCACACCAAAAGTGTTCCAATAAATAATAAGAGACCAACAACGGCTGTTAAAACAGGATCAAAACCGTGGAAAAAGGATTGACGCTCACGTCGATATCGACGCTGGCGAGCTTGTATGGAGCTCACTTACCCGTCTCCTTTGGCTTGGTTGCAGGTGAAATCTTAGGCAATTGCATAGGTGGCTTTCCTTCAGGGAACAACGCCGCGCCAGGAATAATTTTATTACCTGAGAC
>NZ_JBIKSG010000054.1:0-2780 GCF_044348745.1 Candidatus Planktophila sp. | reverse complement strand
CAGAAACATCTGGACGCATTAGGAATCGCATACGTTGTTAATCCCCGAATGGTCCGTGGGTTGGATTACTACACCGGCACTACCTTTGAATTTGTCCATGAACTTCTGGGTGCTCAATCAGGCATCGGTGGAGGCGGACGATATGACGGATTAATGGAACAACTCGGAGGTCAATCACTATCTGGTATCGGATTTGGTTTAGGCGTTGATCGCGCCCTTCTGGCGGCAGAAGCGGAAGGCGTAATTGGCAATGAGGATTTTGTTTCAGATCTCTTTATTATTCCTTTAGGGGAGGTAGCAAAAGTCAAAGCGCTCACTATTGCTGCCGATTTAAGAAGTCATGGCAAAACAGTCGAAATTGCTTTTGGTGATCGAGCGTTAAAGGGGGCCATGAAGGGCGCTGATAAGAGTGGCGCTACCTATGTCGTAGTCCTTGGCGAATCAGAGATTTCCAATGGAACTGTTGAATTGAAAGAGATGAAAACTGGGCACACATCTTCAGTTAAGATTGACTCATTGCTCGAAGCTATCTAAAACGGGAAAATTGGACTAATTTATGTTGCGTACACATGAAGCAGGATCACTTCGTAAGTTACATACGGGTCAAACGGTAACCCTTGCAGGGTGGGTATCTCGTCGACGCGATCATGGTGGGGTGGCTTTCATTGATCTTCGAGATGCGTCGGGCTCAGTTCAGGTTGTTATACGAGATGAAAAAGTTGCGGGATCTTTGCGTGCCGAATGGTGCTTGATGATCACAGGAGAAGTTGTTTCCCGTCCAGATGGAAATCAGAATTCAAACATCGCGACCGGTGAAATAGAGGTCATGGGGGACACTGTTGTAGTTCTTTCAGAGTCTGCGCCCCTACCTTTTCCAGTTGATAGTGGCGATGACACAGATATCAATGAAGAAGTTCGTTTGAGATACAGATATTTAGATCTTCGTCGTGAAAAGCCAGCACATAACCTTCGTTTGCGATCAAAGGTCACCTCGACCATTCGTCGGGTAATGGAGGAAGAAACTTTTCTAGAGATCGAAACTCCCTATTTGACTCGATCGACACCGGAAGGTGCTCGTGACTTTTTAGTACCAGTTCGCTTACAACCTGGTAGTTGGTATGCACTTCCACAGTCTCCGCAATTATTTAAGCAATTATTGATGGTTGCAGGCATGGAAAAGTACTACCAAATTGCCCGCTGTTTCCGTGATGAGGATTTTCGCGCAGATCGTCAACCAGAGTTCACTCAACTAGATATAGAGATGTCATTTATTGACCAAGAGGACATTTTGGCAGTTGCGGAAAAGATAGTCGCTCGCATTTGGAAGGAAACTGTTAACTACGACATTCCGCTTCCATTGCAGCGCATGACTTATGCAGATGCCATGACGCATTACGGATCGGACAAGCCAGATCTTCGGTTTGGAAATCAGTTGGTTGATCTCACCTCGTTTTTCCTTGAGACGCCATTTAGAGTTTTCCAAGCACCATATGTAGGTGCTGTCGTTATGCCTGGAGGAGCAACCTCTGCACGCCGTGAGTTAGATGCTTGGCAGGACTGGGCAAAGGCACGCGGGGCCAAAGGCTTGGCTTACATTCTGGTAAATGAAGATGGAACTTTGGGCGGACCAGTTTCTAAAAATATTTCTGAAAAGGAAACTGCCGGCATTGTTGAAGCAGCTGGTGCCAAAGTTGGAGATGCGATTTTCTTTGCAGCCGGTGATCGCACCGCTTCGCTTAACTTGCTTGGAGCGGTTCGCTTAGAAATCGGTAAGCGATGTGGGCTAATTCCTGATGGCAAGTGGGAATTTTTATGGGTTGTGGATGCTCCTATGTTTGAACCTACAGATAACGGAGGTTGGACAGCCGTTCACCACCCATTTACCGGACCAAAACCAGAGTTTGCATCTACATTTAAGTCAGATCCTGCATCAGCACTTGCTTATGCATATGACATTGTTTTGAATGGAACTGAATTAGGTGGCGGATCTATTCGTATCCATGATCGCACCATTCAGAAGGATGTTTTTTCTGTCATTGGATTAAGTGATGAAGAGGCCAACAGTAAGTTCGGTTTCTTGTTGGAAGCTTTTAATTATGGTCCACCTCCACACGGTGGAATTGCGCTAGGTCTAGATCGTGTGTGCGCACTCCTCACTGGGTCTGACTCGATTCGTGAAGTCATTGCTTTCCCAAAGACTGCCAGTGGAGGAGATCCATTAACCGGTGCTCCCACTCCAATTACTCCCGCTCAACGTAAAGAGAGCGGAATCGATTGGGTTCCACAAGCAAAAGCCAGCGAAGATAAGTAAGGGTCAGGTAGGCTAAAGACATGGGTCCTGGAGGAATAGCAACAATCATTGCGGCGTCATCGTTAGCGGTGATCTCCCTTGCAATCGCATATGTCGTTATTCGGGTTGGTCGCTTAGTGGACGAGGCAAGTGCATCTTTGAAAGTCCTGACAGAAGAGACTGCGCCATTGATCGATGAGTTGAACACCACTGTGACCCTTGTAAATGGTCCTCTTCACAGCATTAACCGCGTGACAAAAAATATTGAAGAAATGTCTGACAAGGTAAATGAAGCAACATCATCTTTTGTGAACAAGAACGGGTCTGCAGTGAAAGTAGCTGGGGCGATTTTGTCTGCTGCTCAAATGAGTAAAGGCCGCTCAAAGAAGAAGAAGGCGGAGTGATCCTAGCTAGTGGAATCCGCCGAGATCCGTTCGCGCTGGCTGCGCTTCTTTGAATCTGATAATCGTCAGGGTTTAACGCATACAGT
>NZ_JBIKSG010000034.1:0-10412 GCF_044348745.1 Candidatus Planktophila sp. | reverse complement strand
TCTCGACCTTCGGTCGTGCTCATACGGTCCCAGAGTTCCTGCTCTTGGGCTTTGTGCTCGTTATTCTCGGCGCTCACCGGATCCTTTCCTATAGACACTGGTGCTTCTGACTGGTGGAGAAGTTACTGACCGTCACTGACAAATCTGCTCTGAGGCCTTGGGGTCAGCTTTGGGCAGTTTTAGGGGGAAGCGGAGAGTAACACATAATTCGAACAGGTGTTCGGGTAAGGCTGAGCGCAAATTACCTAGATATCTCCCCTGCAACCGCAGCCCACACCTCTGGCGTGCCAGTGTCAGGCAAGTACCCACCTGCCCCACCCATCAGCTTTGGTGTGTCAGGAAATGCTTTAGCCAAGAACCTAGCTGCTGCTGCATATCCCTCAAGACTGTATTGCAGGTTAGTCAGTGGATCCTCTGCCAAACCATCAGCACCTGATGTGATGAAGAGAAGATCTGGTGTGAAATCTTGTGCAATGGGAATGAATCTATTGATCCCAGCCAACAGCCCACCATCGCCTGTGCCAGTTGTTGCATTTAACGGAAAGTTAAACACATTGTTTTCTGGTTCATCAGCGTTGCCTGTGCCAGGAAAGATTCCTTGCTCATGGATGGAAAATGTTAGAACATTTGGATTCTCACGAGTGAGGTTTTCAACCCCGTCGCCATGATGAGCATCGACATCAATGATGGCAACTTTTAGACCATGATCTTTAGTTGCAATATCTGCAGCTAAAGCAAAATCATTAAAGACACAAAAACCAGATGAGTGATCGTATTGGGCGTGATGTTTTGCAGCAGGTAGGTGGATAGCAACATCTGCCTCCTTACTAAGAAGTGCATCTAGTGCAACCAAGGTGCCACCAGCAAAAAGTGTGGCAAAGCGCGCGAGATCTTCGCGCGCTCCGCTCCACTCACCACAGCTGAACTCTTCTGTGACCTGCTTGATGTACTCAGTGCTGTGCACACGAGATAGCTCTGCTTTTGTTGCAGCCCGTGGTTGCAGGATCTGTTGATCCTTCACGATTGCGTTATAGCCGTTGATAAAGCGCCGCCCCTGCGTTGGGTGATCCTCTGAGAAGAACCAGTTGGCATACTCAGGTGAATGAACCAGTGTGACTTTCTTGCTCATGTGGTCCTCCTTAGGCAGATAGTGAAGATGGTGGATTGATAAATGAAGCTGCGCTGCTCAGTAACCACTTTTCGAATTGGGAGTTACACAGTGCATCTTCTCCGCGCTGGGCGCGGATCAGATCAATTGCTTGATCTGGGCTATAGCCCTCTTTGATCAGGACAAGTGCTGTGACAAGCCCGGAACGGTTTAGGCCTGCTTGGCAGCGGATGAGAACACGATCACCGGATTTCCATTGCTGGTGAGCAAAATCAACAGCTTTACGGAGTCGGTTGAGGTCGATATCTGAAATGAGATTGTCTGGGATGCCATAACGAAGTTCTTGCACGCTCCAATCTGCAGGTCGGGCCCATGCATACATGGTGACGATGGAGTCGAACGGCATGTCACTGCGACGCTTGTAGCTACTGTGAGCGACGTGGATGACGTCGTTATCATCTGTGCCTCCTTGAAATAGATTGGGAAGGATCTCTGAAAAGAGAGCCGCTGGATAATGATTTGTGTTTAGTGTCATTGCATTCTCCTTAGTTGAGGTAGTCATCTTGGGTTTTTGGATTCTCATCGCGATTACGCATCATGCGAGCGCGAGATTTTTCAGAGTAGTTTTCATTCAGGCGCTTAGATGAGTAAGCAACATCATCAAACTCAGCTGACTTTGCTAATACATCCATCTCATCAGCCTCAGATGTGATCAACTGAAGTGACTCTGCTGTGCGCTCATCTGTGACGCGGATAGTGCTGGCTTCACGGCGCAACTTCTCTGCTGTTGTTTTCAAGCGTGATGATGCTTCCTTGTTCAAGCCGTTTCGCAGCTCATCAATAGCGGTTGCCTTTTCAGTCTGTGCTGTCAGGATCAAACGCTCTGCTCGCACGACAGGATCTGCCAGGCGACCTTTAGCAACATCATCTGGGACAACGTTTACTTGGACCGGCATAGAGACGGTGATCTCTTGCATCTTTGCCACATCAAGGTATTCCAGAGTGATGTCAGCAATGGTTGCAAGGCCAAGTGCAGGCATGCCTGGTACTTCGATGTCGATTACAAAGCGGCGGTTCTCCCCCGCATAGAGATCACCGAGCTGGACCACGTAGGTGTCACCTTCTTTAAAGTGAGGCAGACGCTGCAAGATCTCAATGCGTGGGTTAGTTGTGAGTAGTGGCGATGGCGTGAAGCGCATGACCGCGTTTACTACTGATTTTTCCAGCAGGTCATCCACCTCTGCCGCAATCGCACCGATTGCTTCATCGATTGTGTAGGCAAAGCGATGTGCGCCATTGCCACCTTGTGCCAAAGCTTCCAGGATCTTCTCGTCATAGCCTGTGCCAAGACCGATCGTAGAAGTAGTGACCTTGTTAGCTGCATGTGTAGTTGCAATCTGTGCCAGCACAGCTGGATCTTGCTCACCACTGTTGGCATGGCCATCAGAGATCAGAAGCAGAGTTGCACCAGCATCTGCTGTGGCACGTGCTAGTTCGCGCAGACCCATGGTGTATCCGGCAGAGATATCTGTATTGCCACCTGTCTGCATCTCACGTACTGCTTTTCTAAGTGCTGGCATATCGTGATCTGCCATGGCGCGCATAGGAGCGATGATGAGTGCTTGGTTATCAAATGCAATCAAACCAAATGAATCTTGCGGTGCCAGGCGCTCAATTAGTTTAAGGATTGATTCCTTGGCAGAGTTAAAGACTGCGCCTGTCATAGATCCACTGCGGTCTAGAACAACTTCCACAGCTTGTCCGGGGCGAGACTTGGCAGCATCGGTAATCGGTGCTGTCATATCAAGCATCATGGTGACCTTTTCTGTGGACTCCAGTGCTACAAGGTCGATATCGAGTATTGCTTTTACGTTCATTGCGTTTCCTTTCGTTGGAAGTTTCAGGTTTTTTGGGCCTCTACTATGTAAGACGTATTTGGAGGGGGCAAAGTAATCAAGATTGCAAAAGTATTTATGCTCGGTATCCGAGCATCGGGCCCCAGGGTGTGCGGGCAGAGCTAACTGTTAGAAGGCAGGACCGATCGCGCGTGCGAGGTGACGGTGCGTAACTGACATATACCCAAAGTAGCGGGCACCACTGACAAATTTGCCAGTGCAAAAAAGACTAGAGGTTGTAGCGGTCGGTGCTTTCCATGTGAGTTTTGATCTGTTCTTGGATGCGGCGCAGCTGATTAGAAACAGCCTGTGGGCTGGCATATGCCAGCTCTTCGGCTATTTCTGTGGGCGTAAAGCCTGCGGCATACATCAAGACCAGTTTTTGGTGCTTGTCAGATAAGAAACCAAGGATCTCGTTGACTGACTCTTGAAGCATGTAGGCAGTCTTTGGCCCCATCAAGGTTTCAGATATTTGACGTAAGAAAAATCCATCCTCCAGGTTTTGATCACTATCGATATCTACTTTGCTAAATTTAGAGCGCGCTCGCCACATATCGATATAGGTAGTTGTTGTTACACGCCTAATCCACGCCTCTACATTTTCTGGACGATTCTCTGCCTGTACAAGCTTCTCCATAACATTTGAAGCAAGATCTTGAGAGCTGTTATAACTACTGCGGTTTCGGCCGCGAGAGGCGGTTTGGGCAATGCGCTGCCAGCTCTCCCACTCTTCGGCGGTTACATCATCTTGCCAACGACTCATATCTTTAGGGTACCTCACGCTATTTCGCAGAGCCCTAGGAACTGATCTGACCAAACGCCACAATTTAGAAATGACTTGTCAGAGTTGCCTGCTATCTTTTACCTAGGTCAATGAATTGACTACAAGCGCCATTTACGGAAACTAAAACCCAGAAACGTTCCAGTATAACGAAATGGTATAAACGTTGTATTCTAAACTTTGAGTTACATCCGCATTATAGAAAGCATTCTTCTGCCCAGTCACGCCTTTGATCGAAGCATCTGTAAAAACTCGGTCGTATAAGTAGCGACTCTCGAAGGCGAGGGCATCAGTTTCATTTACGGAGAAATAGTCCGACAGCCTTAAGCCATAAATTGCAGTTGAGAAGCAATCAAGTCCCTTACCCTGATCGGTACTCCAAAATGTCTTCATTTCTTTGATGGGAAACTGTGTCCCAATATAAAGATTTTGGAGAGGAGCATCGACCGCATAGTCTTTAGTTATATCAAAAGCATAACCGCACTTCGTCACCGCTGAGTTCCATTTAGAGTATTCGGCATCAATTGCACTCGTTCTATCCGAAATTGAGTTTTCTGTTTTATTGTTCGAAATGGCCGTAGAAACAAAATTAAACAACAAATAACTACCTAGGATCGCGAATATCACTACTGCAAACCTTATCCCTGTTGACTTATTAGCCGCATCTTTAGATTGTCTTGCTATGGTCTTTAGTTCGGAAACACTAGCTAGTTCTTCTCTTTTGCCTTGAGTGAAGGTGGCCACATCTCGATGGCAGTTTTTGCAAACATTTGCTTCAAGTTTAATAAACTCAGCGCAATCAGGACATTTAACCAAATATTCTCCAGCGCGTATCGCAATTCCAATTTCCGAATACTCATTGTCGGTAATTATTTTGGTCGCACTACTTAAATCCTTAAGATACTTATTGGCTTTTCGCTGTCTGATAGTTATTAAAGTAAGTGTTAGTCCACTACCAATGAAGCAAATGAAGATTATGTCAAAGACGCTCATTTCTTTAGGGTACCTCACGTGAACTCTTGTTCCCTGGAATCTGGGCTTACCCAACGACTTCTCCTAAATATGACTTGTCAGAGTTGCCTGCTATCTTTTACCTAGGTCAATGAATCTAAGCGTTAAGCCCTTCGGCTTGCTTAGTACCAACCGCGCAACTCGCGCACGGTGGTCTGAAGGAAGACCTGCTGGCGATGAAAGACACCGCCAGAAGTAGCGGGTCTCTTTTATGTGAGGTCCAGTAAGGACTGTGTTTGTCATGGCAAAAGCAAAGAAGAAATATGTTGATGTGAGCGTCACTAAAGAGTTACTCACAGAGCTACATGAAGAAATGGATACTGCAGTTGGGATGGCCCGTTATGGCCGATATAAAGCGTGGTTGCACTACGCCAATTTAGATTCCTGGCAACGACAAAAGTGGCACTTCGCATATGTTGATTATGCAGGCAAGCAATGGCACTGCACATGTGGTTTAGTCATACCAAAAAATGCTGCCCACGAAGTCAGCGGATTAGAAGAAATTGCATTAGATGCAGCCCACCGAGCTAAAGGGCATCGAGCACTGCCTGAGTTTGGACCAGTTGTTGTGGCTTTCATCTTTGACTTCACCTGGATGGAAGATCTCAGAGTCTATTTCTATGACGCGCTCTGTCAGGTGTGTGGTGAGTATGTTCTAGAGCGTCCTGGCAAAGAGGCTGATGCTTTTTCAGATGCTCACAACAGTAGGTGTGGTTAAACCCTTACTGAATCAAACTACGACTATTCCATTTCAAACATTGAAAATGCGAAGCCTTGGGTCCTTGCTGTGACACCAACCAATTGATGATGGGTGTTAGAAGTGATGACAGCGCTTTCTTCGATTCTAAAGTTTGGATAGTGACTAATCTCCTTACCTAATGCGGTAGCTAGTTTCTTTCTGGCAGGAAAATCGCAATTGTCGTCAAAAGGCAGACCTATATACCAAGCACCTTCTCCAGCATCAGGATATAGCGAACGCTCTTTGGGTTGCCACAACGCTTTAGGGCATGGATTCAGTTCGGCGTTATATCCATACTTGAAGGATTTGCGATCAGGATACGCTGATAGATCTAAGGGCCACCATCCAGAACTTCCTGAAGGCATAACTTGGTTCTTAAGCTTTATCACCAAATACCAATACTCGGTTTCTTGGACATTTCCGTTGGAAAAATTCATTTTCCAACTGCACTTATTTAGCTGAACGCTACTCAATTCTGAAATCGGAAATATGATTCCCCATGGGTATCCAGAACTCTTCTTCCATCCGTAAACTTTGTTATCTCTTGGGCTACCATGCTTACTTGCAATTGCAATGAAGTTTTGAGTGAGCAGCACATCCATTAAACCATTTCCGAAATGGCCCACTTCACCCTTATTGTTGGGAGGAGTTACGCCAAGTAGCGCCCCACCTATGGCGTCCTCACGGAGCAAATCATTAAAATAAGGGCGAATTGAGAGCGCATCGTATTCTTTACTTTTATCTGCTCCCCCAAGTGCTTCTTGGCAAGAGATTCTGTTTTTGAAGGTGCTAACTTCTTCTACAAGTACAGCAGCTGGTTGCTTACCGATGGCATTACCGCACTTACTGCAAAACTTTGCTTCAGCAGAAAGTTCATTCCCACATTGCTCACAAAAACTCATAAAATCTCCCTTGGCGAGATTGTTCTACATGCGATCTTAACTCTGGTGCCCTAAACCCTAACTACATAAAGTTGCTAGCGGAACCTCAAGTCGAGATGGTGCGATCTTCTCTATTTCGGCAATGTCATCTAGTAGTTGGCGCTGCACAGATTCACTTAAGGCTTGAATTGTTTCATCGGTGAAGTCATAGCCAATGGGTTCCATAACATTGCAGACGCGATCAATAAGCTCTTGCAAGCTTGGCTCTGAATTTGAAGCACCACAGGATGTTGTGACCATTGCTAACGCCAGAAAGACAGCGCTTGTTTTCAACATCATTGGTAGTTTCATTCTCATCTCCTATGTGGATCCCGTAATCAGTCCAGAGCCAAAGCGGCTGTATGTGGGCAATGCTCCTCTCCGACTGGGCTCCTTTATTGGCAACACGCCCAAAACACCTTTGGACTCATCTCTGCCCATGCCGCTTTCTTACTTGCCGGTGAATAACCCGCAAATTGTGGGGCGATAATCTGTTCAGTGGCAAAGTTATGAGTTAAATTTTCCTCATTCGAGGTTGGGAATGCCATCCCCGTGAGAGATCGTTGGGAGATATAACTGTGATTTGTCCTTTCTGCGCTGAGGAAATTAAAGACCAGGCCAAGCTATGTCGTTTTTGCGGCAAGGACTTGCCTGCGGCCGCTGAAGTGATCCAAAGGGCAGAAGTTAAGAAGCCCAGCACGGTAACTCAACTGAGTAGCTACACACCAACTCTTTTCAAGCAACGAAAAATTCTGGTTATAGCAATAATCGCAGTGTTATTAGTAACTGGCGGTTCTGTCGGCTTTAACAAGTATTCCCAAGTTAAAGAAGAGAACAGACTCGCTGCCCTTGCAGAGGCAAGAGCTGCTGCAGCAGAAGCAGAACGCAAGGCATACCAGGCTGCTGTGGATGACATGTCCTGGGTGCCATCTGGTTTTACCAAGTTTAGTGAGAATCCATTTGCTGCCTACAGAAAAAATAACGGAGAATGTGCATCTTATGGACGTTGTTTCACATTTGATTTTGTATCTAGTAAGTATTGTTCGAGCGTCTACATCTCCGGAAATTCAGGAAAAAATGGAGTCGTCTATGACAATGCGAGCGACTCGGCAAGTGAAATCAGTGCTGGAGAAATTGTAAGAATGAAACTTCAATATTCACACGAAGTCTCAAATACCAGTACAACTTTCACTGAAGTCGAGTGTAGTTAAATGAAGAAATTATGTGCATTATCTCTAGCGCTTGTCTTCTTGCTTTCAGGATGTTCAAGTGCGCCTTCAGCGGCTGATAAAGCTAAGGACGCACGAATTGCTGAACTAAAGGCAAGCGTCTGCGAAATAACCAAGGCAACGGGTAAAGATGCCATCTTTTTCCAAGACCTCGCAGACTTCTACAACAATGGCATCGGCCCAAATGATAAGAATGATCCAGCGGCGGCTGCCAATTTCTATGTTGTCTCACGAAAGTTCCTAGATGAAGTGGAAAAGCTTGAAGCACTCGTAGGAAAATGGACAGATTCCGACGGCTACGGATTTCTCAAGTTCTGTAACTCTTAGTCACCACTAAAGGGAGCAGAAGAACTAAGGACCGCTTTAGCTTGTAAAGCTAGAAGTAACTGAGGCATATCCAGTTCTTGAGGTTGTGACTGAGATCTTTGTGTTGCGCAAGGTCCTTGAGTTCAAGCCTGTGACAGTCAAGGTGAGAGTAGATCCAACCGGTGTCCCAATGCTTAAGGTTCCGTAGTTACTTGTTATGTCGTACTCATATCTAGGATCATAGTTAGAGATCTTTACAATAAAACTCATTGCGCTAGTTCTATAGGTTGGTGTGCCAAACCTTGTTGTTAGTCCAAAGGCAATCTTTGCCACACCACGCTTACTTGCAGTTTCGGTGATGTATCCAGTTCTTGATGAAGCAATATCAACAGTTGCAGCCTCCCCTGGTTCTAGTCCTGTAACTGTCACAGGCATTCTTCCCAATCGTCCTCTACCCAGTGTTACAACGCCAGATGAAGTAGTTGCACGATAGGTATAGGACGAGTTCCAGTTATCAATGTAGAAAACAAAGCCATCTTTGGTGCGACTAACAGCACTCAACACTGGTTCTAATCCAGCATAGAGATCAGGAGCTGGTGTTGCAGAAGGGGTTGGAGTTGGTGTTGGAGTTGGCGTTGGCGTCGCTGTCGGTGTTGGAGTTGCTGACGCAGTTGGCGTTGGCGTCGCTGTCGGTGTTGGAGTTGCTGACGCAGTTGGCGTTGGCGTCGCTGTCGGTGTTGGAGTAGGTGTTGGGGTGGCAGTTGGTGTTGGGGTTGGGGTCGCCGCTGCCGTTGGTGCTGGCACAACTACTGGTAACACCTGAATCCTGGTGGTTGTGTTCTTATATGGTCCGATGTTGATGGAGTTAATTGCAGCAACTTGGACGTAGTAAGACTTTGAGTCAGGCAGATTAAAGGTTGCAGATGTACTTGTGTTTCCTGTGCGACTTATGACTGTGGACCAATTGACTAGATCTGTAGAAACACGGATTCTGTAATCAATAACTGGGCTGCCACCATCTTGTTCAGGTGCATCCCAGGTGGCTCTTCCCTTATCCCCCACAGTTGATATTGCAACGTTAGAGACAATGCCAGGTGCGACCATGACAACTGCAGGACCTGCTGTCATCTCAAATGGACCAATACCTGCAGCGTTTATTGCAGCTACTCGAACAAAGTATCGCTGCCCACCTACTGCTTTAAAGGATGCGCTAAGGGCTGGACTGTTTGTGTTAGCAATTGCCACAGTCCAGGTGTTACCACCATCAATAGATGATTGAACTTGATGACCAGTGATGGGATTGCCATTATCTAACAGCGCTGGTTTCCAGGAAATGTTAATTGAACTACCTGCTGCAAAGGCAGTTGTTGTGCCAACAGCGCCTGGGATTGCAGTGGGATCTGCACTTACTTCAATGGAGAAGTTTTGTGTGCGAATCTCATTGATCTCATCTTTAACAGAGACGGTAAAGCTCCACTTACCAGCTTGCAGAGCAGTTCCTGAAATAACACCTGTGGAAGAAAGTGATAGCCCATTTGGTAGACCGCCGGCAGTGCGTGTCCAGGTGAGTGCGCCAACACCACCTGAGGCAATCAGGGTATGTGTGTAGTTAACCTTTTGCTCACCAGCTGGAAGTGTTGTTGAGGTAATTGCAAAAGGTGTGGTGTCAATAACTATTGAGCCACTGAGCGGACTAGATCCCCCGCCGTTTTTAATCTGGACACTGCCAGATCTAGCGTTGGAAGGAATTGCAATACTGATACTTGTGTCATCAATGACTGTGTAGGGAACAGAGATGCCATCTAGGGTCACAGAGGTTGCACCCAGGAAGTAGTTTCCTGTGACAATCATGTTCTCACCTGGCTTTAGCGTTGTCTTTGAAAATGAGGTAACAACTGGTGGCTTAATTGCCAAGACAACTACCGTGCTGGCATCGGTGCCTGCAATCATTTTTGCTACACGCGGCACATATCTAGAGTTCGCATCTGGAGTCACATTTAAGGAACCCTCTGCAGGGAGCAGGGTGGCAACTCCAGGAACTGTTGCCCAGCCATTGGCATCTGTTACAGCACGCCCAGTCCAGCTACCTGAAAAAGGCTTCAGGTTAGGTGCAACCACCACATCAATGGTGGATGACTCAACATCAGTACCAACAGTTAAGACCAACTTGGCATTTGCAATAGGTGTGCCTTCTGCATCTACGATTTTAATTTTGTGATACTTCATTGGAATTACAAAGTTTTGAACAAAGCTACCCGTTGCAACAATCGTGTCGCTGGGATCTGAACCTAAATTCACAACTAAAGGATCAGGATTAAAAGAATCCTGATATCTCGGTGAGATCCGCCAAGAAAACTTTGTGCCTTCACCGATTGAGCCTAAGAAGTTTCCGAGAGCGTTAGCTCGGCTCATTGGTGAAACAT
>NZ_JBIKSG010000043.1:0-6186 GCF_044348745.1 Candidatus Planktophila sp. | reverse complement strand
AAACATGTCGTAACTTCTATCATTGCCACGTAGATGATCTGCTCGAACAGTTATTGCACATCTAACTTTGGTGCAATCAAACTTTCCGATTTTTCGGGAAACTTGTACTTTTTGTGTAAAACGCCCACCAGGTAGAAACTCTTCTGTTAATCCCACTGCATAGGGTGGAGGGTTAGATGAAATCCAAAATGATGCCTCACCTGTTCCAGCTTTGTTCACGCCACCACCACATGGTGTTGGAGCGGCACCTTTTTTAGGAATCACACAAAATGCCAGATAGATCCCAACAGTTTCATCAAATCGATTGCCGGTGACTGTGATCATGGAACCGCTTTTGGCTGTTGTTGCCGAAACAGTTAGGAGTTGGCCCTGAGCACCTTTGAGCGAAGTGGCATTGGCTGCAGGGATGATGGCGCAAGAAATCACCACAATCACACTCACAACCAGCTTCTTCATAAGAGCACCCTAAATCTGTTGCTCACCATGCTTATCCGACAGGACACGACCACATGTCGCATAAAGCTTTGGCAGACTAGGGCGGTGAAGAAAATTGGTCTATTTGCTGCAGCACTTTTGTTAACGGGGTGCGCTACTTCACAGGTTTCTGACACCTCAACTATCTCCGAAAATGATGTGTCAGCAATTTCAATTGACGCAACAAGTTCATTCTCAGTGGCACGAGTAGTAGTACTGGCAAATGGTGTTGCCGAAATCATGAACTCTCTGAATGCAGGGGCACTTATTGTTGGGCGAGATCTCGCCAGTTCAGAAAAAGCATTAGAAGATGTTCCGGTAGTTACCTCTGGGCATCAAGTGATACCTGAAAAAGTAATTGGACTAAAACCAGATCTAGTCATCATTGATGCATCAACTGGTCCTAAATCTGCGATTGATCAGATTAGGTCTGCCGGTATCAGGGTTGAACAAACTCCTGAAAGTTGGAACCTGGCAGATATTTCCTTAAAGGTGCAGGCAGTTGCAAATGTTATTGGCGCTCCGCAACAAGGAGATCTACTTAATCAAGCGATTTCATCTGCAATTACAAACTCAAAACTTTCAAGCAAGCCTCGTGTCGCTTTTCTATATCTTCGTGGCACCTCATCTATTTATTTAATTGGGGGCGAAGGCTCAGGGGCAGACTCATTGATCTCTGCAATAGGTGGCATTGATGTGGGGGCAGCAGCATTGCCTCGTCCGTTCAACACATTGACGGCGGAAAGTCTGGCAACGCTAAATCCAGATGTGATCATTGTGATGACCAAGGGTTTGGAATCTGTTGGTGGAATCTCTGGCCTACTTAAATTGCCGGGTGTGGCACAAACAGAGGCTGGGAAAAAGCAGGCGGTAATCGATGTTGATGATTCATTGCTTCTCTCCTTTGGTCCTCGCACTCCTTCACTTGTTCAAGTGTTAGCCGAGCGAGTTAGCGCGGTATTAAAGTGAAGCGGCTAGCCCCGGCCGTTTTCCTTGTCATTGCAACACTTATCGCGGTCTATGTGGGGGCAGCCCAGATTGATGATTTCTGGTCAGCCCTCATATCTCCTGGCAGCAATGAGATTTTGTGGCAGATACGCATTCCACGGGTTACCGCTGCACTGATTGTTGGAGCATCCTTGGCACTCGCTGGCTTAATGGCCCAAGGTGTCTGCAATAACGCACTAGCAGAGCCGTCGATATTAGGAACAACTGCTGGTGCATCACTTGGCACCGTGTTAGCTGTTATCACTGGTTTGGTGCAAGTGGGATCTATTGGTGCAATTGTTTGCGGAGCAGTTGGAGCAATGGCTGCAACTGCTCTGACTTTTAAATTAGCTAATCTTCGAGCCCAGCTTTCATCTTTTGCTTTAATCATTGTGGGAATAGCAGTTTCTGCGATGTTAACGGCTGTAGTTGGCCTTGTCTCAGCAATGGTGACTAGAGCAGATGCTCGTTCTATTTCCTTTTGGAACTTCGGATCACTTGCACTAATTACTAGAGAGAATCTAGTTGGCATAAGCATCACTGCAATTGTTGGAGCCATCATTGCTTGGCGAATCGCACCTTCATTAGATCGTCTTTCTTTGGGGGATGCAACCGCATTTCATTTAGGTGTTGATGTGGCAAAGCTTCGAGTTGTTGCGCTAGTTGCACTTTCATTATTGGCAGGGGGCGCAGTCAGTACCGTTGGATCTATTGCATTTATTGGTTTGGCAGCACCGCACATTGCCCGGTTTATCTATGGTCCAACCCATCGCACCTTGGTTGTTCACACGGCGATCATTGGTGCTTTCTTGGTGGTAGTTGCCGACACGCTTGCAAGAACTCTTGCCCAGCCAAATGAACTGCCGATTGGCCTTGTTACCTCACTGCTTGGTGCACCTGTCTTAATTGCATTAGTTAGCATTAAGAATAATGTGTGGAGAACACAATGATTACTATTGATGAAATCACAATCGTTCGTGATGGGCGAGAAATAATTTATGATTACAGTGAACAAATTCCTGCTGGATCCATCACAGCAATTGTTGGCCCCAATGGATCTGGTAAATCAACGCTATTGGCAGCTATTGCTGGAGATATTGCCCCCTCCAAGGGAACCATCACCATAGATGATGTGCATCCGATTCTTACTTCACCGGCACAGCTTGCACAGATGAGAGCGGTTGCGATTCAAAATCAAAGCTATCACCTGGGTTTTACCGTTAGGCAAGTAATTGAAATGGCTGGACCAGCAGATGAAGTGATCACAGCTCTGGGGCTAACCTCATTAGCCGATCGATTGGTCACGACTTTATCTGGGGGAGAAGCTCAACGAGTTTCTATTGCAGCTGCTATTGCGCAACAAACACCAGTCTTGCTTCTGGATGAACCATTGTCTGCCCAAGATGTGAGCAGCAGAAAGAGAATCATTGAACTGCTTCAGAAATTAGCAGAAAGTGGTGTGACAATTGTTGTTGTGGCCCATAGCTCTGAAGCAGAGTTAACGTGGGCTGATAAAGTCATTAAGCAATTTCTTTAATTCTGGCCAAGATTTAGCAAAGCTGGGATGTAGTGGGAGTTGATCAACCACATCTATTTCAACCCAGCGAACTTCATGGGATTCATCATTTACCTCATGTGCAATTAAGCCATCTGCAGCACGAGCAATAACAGTTTCATACTTCCAGTCACCGTGATCATCGCTAAATGTGAGTAAGGGTGTGAGTAAAGCTGTGTCGATTCCAGTTTCTTCAACCGCTTCGCGAAATGCGCCATCGATTGTGCTTTCATGAGAATCACGAGCTCCACCTGGAATGCCCCAGGTGTCACCGTTATGCACCCAAGGGGCTCGGTGCTGGAGCAAGATTTCGGTACCGCGAAGAATCAAAATTCCTGCAGCACCATTGAGGCCCCAATGCTTATGTCCGCAGGCGCACTGAACCCATCCATCACCATCGCGCGCTGCCATGCTCCTAGCCTGTCACATCTATCCACAGTTAGCGCCATGACTTCCTGAACAGTCTCATCGGCAATTTATGGTGGCGCACATGGTCACCATATTTTTACTTCTCTCACTCACCATCTGGGGTATGTCGGCAGGTGTTGCTGCCGAGGAATGTGCAGAAACTGCCTGCATCAATGTCTACACCGATAACAACCAAATCATTATCGAAGCCCACAAAGGCTCAACAACGATAAAGAAAAGCATCGCTCACGCCACCAAAAAACCTAGAGTCAAAGTAACTCCCACACCTAAAGCACCGCCGTTGTTTTTTAAGCCAACTGCAGCACCAAAACCAGCTGTGAAAAAGCCGGTCATCAAGCGCACCTATAAACCGCGCGTTAAAAAGACGGTCACAAAAGTCAATCTCAACGATCGATTAACCGCCATGGTGCCAACTGCTGGTGTGGCACATCAACCAGAGTTTGAACCATTAGTGAATGTGCCAGTTTATTTTTGGTGTGATCTTCCAACGCTTTTTCAAAGTCGTATAGACATCATCGGCGAAGTAGTTGATGTGACCTTGCGACCATCTTTTGTGTGGAGTTTTGGAGATGGCGGTATTTATGCCACAACTGAAAATGGTGCTCCATACCCCAACGGAAAGATCCACCACATCTATAAACAAGCAGGCACCTATCAGATCACTTTGTTAACAACCTGGAATGGGACATATCTCCACAACAGTGTTGCTCGAGCAGTTACTGGAAGCATCAAGAAAGTCACCGTCGCAGTAGTCACAATCGTTAAAGCACCTACTACATTCAAAGGATAAGTAAAATGACAACTGAAAACACATATGTAAACATCACAGCATTGCCACTTGCAACCGATGTCGAGTTCATTGAAAGTGTTAACACCTTTGGGTTGACAGCCTTTAGCAACGATCTCAACTTGCTCCAGCGAGATGGGGCAACTGCGGTTATTGATTTATCCATGCAGTTTGCAGATCGTGGTTATGAGTGCGATATCGAACTAATCTCTCAAGTAATCGGCCGTCTGTCAGATATTCAAGTCCGAGATTTTGCGATGGGTACTCACAATGCTCAGACTTTTGATGTCTATTGGAACATGTGGTTGTACTTACTTCGCATCGCACCCAATAGTTATGTGGCACCTGTTGCCTGTCTATTTGCCACTTTGGCATATGAACGTGGCGAAAGTGAACTGGCATATCGCGCCTTAGATCGAGCAACAGTTGATGACCCAAAGTACGCCTTAACCATTTTGTTGCGCCGAGTCTTTGGATCTGGCTGGCCGGCTGCGGCATTTGCTGCGATGCGCGTAGAGCTTCACCCCAAAGTAACGGCTGGGATTTTTGAAGGGTAATGGCTAGAATTAGGGCGTTCACGAGTCCTACGTATTAGCCCCGGCTTAGTAGGCGGCAACCCTCCACCGCGGCGGGGTGCTCCGGGTGACGAACAGGTCGCTATGGCGACAAGCGCAGGGTAGGGATTCTCGTTTTATGGAAAAGAAAAGTTCAGCCATGACAGGTGCTTGGCTTGAGACAGATGATCCTGGTGAACGTAAATTTATTTCAATTGGATTTTTGTTACTGGAAAACGGCGAGACTCTTCCTAATGTCACCATTGCATATCAAACATGGGGCGAGTTAAACGCAGCCAAAGACAATGCAATTTTAGTTAATCACGCGATGACAGGTTGGTCTGATGTTCCTGGTTGGTGGCCTTCCATGGTTGGTCCGGGACTGCCGTTTGATACAGACAAATACTTTGTGGTGTGTCCAAATGTAATAGGTGGTTGCCAAGGCTCAACTGGTCCATCATCTGTTGCACCTGATGGCAAGCGTTGGGGTTCTCGTTTTCCAGCGGTGACAATTCGGGACATGGTTGCAGCAGAAGTTGCATTCACTGACGCGATCGGAATCAAAAAGTATTTGCTAGCTGTTGGACCTTCACTGGGTGGAATGCGCGCACTGGAGTGGGCGGTGCAGTTGCCGCACCGGGTTGGTGCTATCTGCACGATCGGATCATCTGCAGTTGCAACGGGTGATCAAATTGGAACCGCTTCCATTCAAATAAGAGCGATTAAGTCTGATCCACATTTCAATGGTGGCGATTATTACGAGCAAGAAGTGGGCCCCGAAACAGGAATGGGTATTGCTCGCCGAATAGCTCATCTGACCTATCGAACAGAGGCTGAAATGGACATCCGCTTTGGTCGACAGTTGCAAGGTGATGACACCGGACGCTTTGCCGTTGAGTCCTACTTAGACCACCAGGCAGAAAAACTAGCTAAGCGCTTTGATGCCAATACTTACATCGCTCTGACCGAAGCGATGAATAGCCATGACATTGGCCGAGATCGCGGGGGAGTTGCGGCAGCTTTGGCCACAATCCAGGTGCCAGTGGTTGCTGTTTCCATTGATACAGATCGGCTTTTTCCGCCTCGCCTGCAGGCTGAGATCGCCGAATTAGCCCCTGCTGCAGCCCCGTTGGTCACCATAAGTAGCCCTTTTGGCCATGATGGCTTCCTCGTGGAGGTTGAAAGTGTGGGAAATGTGATCCGAGAGGCTTTAAATCTGGCCAAATAGGGGTTTTCGATGTGCATTTTGCCCTGTGGACAAATTATAATATACCTATCACTTCAGCGGACTCGCTGAAAAAATCAAAGGACAATTGTGGCTGTATTTAGTGCGCTCAAAAACAAGGTGAAGGCAAAAACTTCTGCGAAGAAGGAAGCCGCACCAGCGAAAAAGGCTGTTG
>NZ_JBIKSG010000001.1:0-99668 GCF_044348745.1 Candidatus Planktophila sp. | reverse complement strand
CTATCACTTCAGCGGACTCGCTGAAAAAATCAAAGGACAATTGTGGCTGTATTTAGTGCGCTCAAAAACAAGGTGAAGGCAAAAACTTCTGCGAAGAAGGAAGCCGCACCAGCGAAAAAGGCTGTTGCAAAGAAAGCCGTGCCAGCGAAAAAGGCTGTTGTTAAAAAAGCAGTAGCGCCAGTAAAAAAGGCCGCTGCTAAAAAAGCCGCACCTGTTAAGAAAGCGGTAGCCAAGAAGGCCGCACCTGCCAAGAAAGCAGCGCCAGTTAAAAAGGCCGCACCTGTAAAGAAGATTGAACTTAAAAAAGATTTAACGGCAAAAGATGTTCAGCAAATTGTTGATGCAAAGAACGCAGTTCTTCGTCAAAACGAAGTCCTAGCTGAACTTGATGCTCGCGGTGTTACGTCAATTAATAGAATTCCTAAGAAGGTCGATAAAGATTTAGTTGATGAGGCACGCGCGCTCGCAGCAGAAGTTCCAGTGATGATTGAAAAACTTCGCAAGAGCGGACTTGGATCTCCTTCTCGCATTCTAAAGAAGTCTGATTATGAGTTAATCGCACCTAAGCCAGAGCCAGTAAAAGAAGTTGCAGCACCAAAGGTTGATGCAAAGACTGGTAAGTCAGTAATTACTAAGATTGATGGCGAAGAAGTTGAGTTAGAAGAAGTTGAACTAGAAGATGTTGAGACTCTCATTAAGGAAGTTGTCGAAATCATCGACAGCGAAGAAGAAAAGGGTGCCCAACCTCGTGTTGTGGACTTGGCTGATGAAGCAACACAGGGCAAGGAAGAAGATGCCTTTACATTAAAGGCATCTGAAGAAGATGATGCTCCTGCTCAGACTGTTATGACAGCTGGTGCAACAGCAGACCCAGTTAAGGATTATTTAAAGCAGATTGGCCGTGTTGCGTTGCTAAACGCAGAGCTTGAAGTTGAGCTTGCTACACGCGTAGAAGTTGGTCTTTTTGCAGAAGAAAAATTGAAGCATGAGAAGAAGCTTGATAAGAAGTACAAGCGCGAACTGGAATGGCTAGTAGAAGATGGAAAGCGTGCAAAGAACCACTTACTAGAGGCGAACCTACGTCTGGTTGTCTCTCTTGCAAAGCGCTATACCGGCCGTGGAATGCTCTTCTTGGACTTGATCCAGGAAGGTAACTTGGGCCTTATTCGCGCCGTTGAGAAGTTTGACTACACAAAGGGTTACAAGTTCTCAACCTATGCAACATGGTGGATCCGTCAGGCAATTACTCGCGCGATGGCAGATCAGGCTCGCACAATCCGTATTCCTGTTCACATGGTTGAAGTTATTAATAAGTTGGCACGTGTTCAGCGCCAGATGCTTCAAGATCTTGGTCGTGAACCGACTCCAGAAGAGTTAGCAAAAGAACTTGATATGACACCTGAAAAGGTTGTTGAAGTTCAAAAGTACGGTCGCGAACCAATTTCACTTCACACACCACTAGGTGAAGAAGGAGATTCAGAGTTTGGCGATTTAATTGAAGACTCAGAAGCTGTTGTTCCAGCTGATGCTGTCTCATTCACTTTGCTACAAGAGCAGTTGCACTCAGTTCTAGATACATTGTCAGAGCGTGAAGCAGGCGTGGTTGCAATGCGATTTGGTTTAACAGATGGTCAGCCAAAGACACTTGATGAGATCGGTAAAGTTTACGGAGTTACTCGTGAACGTATTCGCCAGATTGAATCAAAGACAATGTCAAAGCTTCGTCACCCATCACGCAGCCAGGTTCTACGCGACTACCTAGATTAAGAGTTAAAACAAAAAAGCCCTTATGCGAGTGTTCGCATAAGGGCTTTTTTAATAAATCTAGTTTTTAGATTCAATCAGCTTTTCTGTTTCATCTTGAATCTTTGCGGTAATTGGCTTTAGCTTTTCAGCGTATTCCTTGCCGTGGTGGGCACAGAACATGAGTTCTCCGCCGTTGAGAAGCACTGCGCGGACATAAGCCTGAGCGCCGCAACGATCGCATCGATCTAGGGCGTTAAGAGGTACTGATTCAAGCAACATCTGTTCTGTCATATCTCTCTCCGTTTCCGTGTACTTCCTATGGAACAGGAAACCACATTTATTTATTCCCCGCTCGTTATATTTATTCTTTTTTCCCTAAAGAACACTGATTTAACGCTGAGAGTCGACAATTTCCACTATCTGAGATGTATACGGCGCGCTTAAGGGTAAAAATGGGGTGAGGAAGATAATCTTTCGCCCCATGGCCGAGAAAGATGTAATTGCGACCCCTTCGCAAGATAGTTATACCGCAAAAGATTTAGCGGTCCTTGAAGGCCTAGATGCAGTTCGCAAGCGCCCAGGAATGTATATCGGTTCTACCGACTCACGTGGCCTCATGCATTGCTTGTGGGAGATTATTGATAACTCTGTTGATGAGGCGCTAGCTGGACATTGCAAGAAAATTGAAATCAATCTTGAGTCTGATGGCTCTGTAGAGGTCCATGATGATGGTCGCGGTATTCCGGTGGATAAGGAACAAAAGACTGGACTCACGGGAGTTGAAGTAGTTCTCACAAAATTGCACGCTGGTGGAAAATTTGGTGGCGGCTCATATGCAGCATCTGGCGGTTTGCACGGTGTTGGTGCATCTGTTGTAAACGCTCTTGCTTCACGCCTTGATGCTGAAGTTGATCGTGATGGCAAAATTTATTGGATGTCATTCCAGCGCGGAACAGCAGGAATTTTTGATGGTGATGGACCAAAGGCTCCTTTTGAACCAAAATCAGGATTACGTGTAATTGGAAAGATTTCTTCTAAGGTAACCGGCACTCGTATTAAGTGGTGGAGTGATCGCCAGATCTTTTTGAAGGAAGCCGAACTTGAACTAGAAGAGATCTATGCACGTGCTCGCCAAACTTCTTACTTAGTGCCTGGACTAACGCTGATTGTTAATGACAATCGCACTAAGACAAAGACAAGTGAAACTTTCTTCCACAAGAGCGGCATCACCGAGTACTGTAATTATCTACAGCCAGATGAAGCTGTTGGCGATGTCATTCGTATCTACGGCACCGGTCACTACCAAGAGACTGTTCCAGTATTGGACGACAAGGGCCATATGGTTTCAACTGAGGTTGAGCGCGATATGGAGGTTGATATCGCGATGAAGTGGGGCAATGGCTTTGAGACTACCCAGCGCTCCTTTGTAAACATCATTGCAACACCTAAAGGTGGAACCCACGTAGTTGGTTTTGAAAAGGCGCTAGTTAAGGTTGTTAATGATGCGCTACGTTCAACCAAGACTCTGTCAAATAAAGAAATTGATGTAATCAAGGACGATGTGCTTGAGGGCTTAACAGCCGTTGTGACAGTTCGTATGTCCGAGCCACAGTTTGAAGGACAGACAAAAGAAGTTCTAGGAACTGCAGCGGCTACAAGAATTGTTTCTGCTGTGGTCGCAGAAAAGATGAAGGAATACTTCAACACAACAAAGCGTATTGATAAGGCAAATGGACGACTTGTTCTTGAAAAGATTGCAGCAGCATCACGTACCCGTATTAGTGCACGTGCCCACAAGGATCTGCAACGTCGCAAGAACGCACTTGAATCTTCATCACTGCCTACCAAGCTTTCAGATTGTCGCTCCGAGGATGTAACGCGCACAGAATTGTTTATCGTGGAAGGTGACTCGGCCCTTGGAACAACAAAGGCTGCTCGCAATAGTGAGTTCCAAGCTATTCTTCCAATTCGAGGAAAGATTCTGAATGTCCAGAAAGCATCATTGTCACAAATGCTCGAAGACAAAGAGTGTGGCTCGATTATTCAGGTAATCGGTGCGGGCTCTGGCAAGTCTTTTGAATTAGATGAAGCACGCTATGGCCGCATTATCTTGATGTCAGATGCTGACGTTGACGGAGCCCACATTCGTTGCTTGCTATTGACTTTGATGTATCGCTACATGCGCCCACTGATTGATTCAGGCCGTGTATTTGCTGCCATCCCACCTCTGCACCGCATCGAAGTTGTGGGCGGAGGAGGCAAGAAGGGTAATTACATCTACACCTACAGTGATGATGAGATGAAGAAAGTTACTGCAGAATTAAAGAAGGAAGGAAAGCGCTGGAAGGAACCAATTCAGCGTTACAAAGGCCTGGGTGAAATGGACGCGGATCAGCTTCGCGAAACCACTATGGATCCAGATGCCCGCACCTTGCGCCGCATTACCGTCTCAGATGCAGCAGCCTCTGAGGCGATGTTTGAACTATTGATGGGTAGCGATGTTGCGCCACGTAAAGAATTTATAGCTAACGCTGAAATCGATCGCGAGCACATCGACGCTTAGTCAGTAACTTCCTTACTTTGTAAGTATGTGTCAAGGCTGCTTTCGCTATATTCACTTGGCCGAATGTCACCAATTCCGCCATAGCCTCCCCAGCCGCCACAGAAAGTCCATGCCTCGCTAACGCGCGCACTGTTCAATGCGCTGCGGCTTGAGTTTGTCCAAAGTTCGCCACTTAGAGGGTCAGGAATTGTCAATACTTTTGAATAACGTAGAAACTCCTCACTACGTTCTACATCTAACTTACTCAGTTCTAAAAATGCTTCTCCTGCTAATGCATACTTAGCTTTATCTTCAGGAATATCAAATGTTGCGGCGATCTGATCGTGCACTGAACTGAAATCAGTTTTTGATTCATAGACTTCGTCAATGTATGAGCATGCAGTGATTGCCAACTTCTTCATAGCTTCCATATCTAGAGCTAACTGCGCCTTTTCTTCCTTACTCTCTCCGGAGCATGCTGATAAAACTAGTCCGAGAGAAACAAGTAAAACTATTCTGGATGCTGCTTTTGATAATCGTCTCATGCTGAAATAATACGATTTTTCGCCAACCCCGTAAATACCAAATTCAAACTTATTGGCAGGCTAAGCCATTAAGTGACTAGTCAATAGCAAGTAAGTCATCAGGCTTCACATCCTTCTAATTCGCCCCAGGCTTTTTAGTCATTGGCCAAGGATTTACCAACCTTTCTCCCGTAAATCTAACTATCATTTGAGCATGCGCCAAAGAGCCTACCTAGCAATTCTTGTCTTAAGCGCAAGCTTTCTTTTTGTTCCAACAAGTAATGCTGCAGCACCTGTTACAGGTAAATCCTGCACCAAGCTTGGGCAACAGCAAACCTATAAATCACAGAAGTTCACTTGTGTTAAATCCGGTAAAAAACTGGTGTGGAGTAAACCCGTTGCTGTTAAACCCAAGGTAACTCCAACTGCTACTCCCACTCCAACGCCAACTCCGACACCGACACCGACTCCAACACCGACACCGACTCCAACACCGACACCAACCCCAACACCGACTGCTACTCCAACTCCAACAGTCAGTGGCGCGATTCCACCTCCGGTTAAAGGTATTACCGTTTACACAGGCGGTCCTGGTGGAAACCCAAAAAATGTTGAACAAAGTTTTGATCTTCCTGTTTCAGTTCAAGCAGCACCAGGTGGAACAAATGTGAAGCTCTGGATTTATAACCCAAGTGATAAGAAAGTTAAAGCTGGATCACCTGGCGTTTGGCTTCAACCCTCTGGCGGGGAGTGGAAGTTCTATCCTGGAAATTCCGATGGCAGTTTTTATGCAAACCTAGTTCCAGGCTCTTATCTCTTTGACATTGTCGAACCAAATACAGCGCAGTATCTTCGAAAGCGCTATTCGGCCGTTATTAATAGTTCTGGAGTACTTTCGATTCCAGGGATGTCAGCAAATGCTGCTGGCTTCTTTACAGTGACAGTAGATTTAATCCAGACGACCCCTGCCAACAAATTTGTACCAACTACTCAATGTCAGGTCTTAGATCAAACCGGTAACCGACAAATGCAGGTGGGATTTCCTAAAGCACCAGGACGCTTGCCGAGTTTTGGCACTATTAAGGCTCTAATCGTCCCTGTTGATTTTGCAGATGTTGTTGGACAGAGGCCACCTGCTGAAGAGTTCACACCGATGACTGATGGCCAGAATGATTTCTACTACAAGATGTCTGGAAACAAAGTTAAATTCGATTATCAAGTTCTTAAAAACTGGGTTCGCATGCCTGTGAGTTCAACCTTCCATAAAATGGGGACATGGAATCAAGGTGACCCTTACTCCTACTGGAAGTTGGCTATTGAGACCGCTGATCCTCTAGTTGATTACTCACAGTTTGATGTTGTTTATGTTTTAAGCCCACGTGAAATTCCTTGGACATCCATCGCCTATGGTCCTGCTGGCCCTCTTAACGCTGCAGGCATCGCCACAGATGATGGACCAGTAACGAATATAACTTTGTCTGGGGCAGATGCGTGGAGCAGCATCGCTCGCGGCACACCGTGGCGTTGGATTTCACATGAAACTGGCCACCTCTTTGGTTTGCATGATTTGTATGTAAATCCAGGTGATGCTGTTTATGGCACATGGGATTTGATGTCAAACAACTGGGCTATTGGTGCAACTGAGTTGAACTCGTGGAACCGTTATTTGCTGGGATGGTTAACTGATTCTCAAATCAATTGTCTAAATGTTGTCGATATAACCTCAACTGGGGTGACACAGCTAATCAATCCCATTGAGAGAATAAATGATCTAACCAAGGCGATAGTTGTAAGACTTTCTAGTTCAAAGATTTTGGTAATTGAGTCACGTCGAAACGAGGGTTTTGATGTTTTGACCCCATCGCAAGAGGGAACCCTTGTTTACACAGTTGATATGACAATTCAATCAATTAAGGGTGGCTGGAAAGTCCAACGTCGTCCTGGTTCAACAGACTCACAATTTACTGATGCCGCACTTCGGGTCGGTGATGTCATCACAGTTGATGGGGTGCGAATTGAAGTTATATCTCGTGATCAAAATGGAGACACAGTAAAAGTAAGTAAGCCTTAGTCAATAGAGACTAAGTCGAAGTACTCCTCTTTCCATAAGTCTTCATCGCCATCTGGCAGCAAGATAACGCGCTCTGGCTTTAGAGCCTGCACCGCACCTTCATCGTGGGAAACCATTATGACTGAACCTTGATATTCAGCTAATGCTCCGAGAATCTCTGCTCGAGAAGCTGGATCTAAGTTGTTTGTTGGTTCATCTAGAAGTAGCACATTTGCTGCAGACACAACTAGTACAGCTAAGGCTAAACGTGTTCGTTCACCACCAGATAACACCTTGACTGGCTTATGAACATCATCGCCAACAAATAAGAATGAACCCAAGGTATTACGGGCTTCTGGTTCACGAATATCTGGGGTTGCAGACATCATGTTTTCTAAGATTGTGCGCTCGAAATCAAGTGATTCATGTTCCTGGGCGTAGTAGCCGATCTTTAAGCCATGGCCGTGTTCAACTTTGCCGGTATCTGATTCCAGTTCACCAGCCAAGATGCGTAGGAGCGTTGTCTTTCCGGCACCGTTAAGTCCAAGGATTACAACACGTGAACCCTTATCGATAACGCATGAAACATCGGTAAAGATTTCAAGGGATCCATAATTCTTTGAAAGCTCTTCACCAGAAAGCGGAGTCTTGCCACATGGGGCAGGGGTAGGGAAGCGAAGTTTTGCAACCTTGTCTGCGACTCGCACATCTTCTAGTCCACTACGAAGTTTTTCAGCACGACGTAACATGCCTTGGGCAGCAGTTGCCTTCGATGCCTTTGCGCGCATCTTCTCACCCTGCTTCTGCAAAATCTCTGCCCGTTTTTCAGCATTTGCGCGTTCCTTCTTACGGCGATGCTCATCTTGCTCACGCTGTAGCAGGTATGCCTTCCAGCCCAAGTTATAGACATCGATGCAGTTACGGTTGGCATCTAAGTAGAACACTTTGTTTACTACTGTTTCGATCAAGTTAACATCGTGGGAGATAATCACTAGCCCACCTGAATACTTTGAAAGAAACTCGCGCAGCCACACAATGGAATCAGCATCTAAGTGGTTAGTGGGCTCATCTAGGAGCAATGTTTCTGCGCCACTAAAGAGAATGCGAGCTAGTTCAATACGGCGACGTTGACCACCAGAAAGAGTTGAAAGTTCATTGCCGAAAACAGCCTCTGACACACCAAGAGATGTTGCAATTGCTTCAGCCTCTGCAGTTGCGGCATAACCACCTGCGGCTGAAAACTCTGATTCAACTCGTCCGTAACGCTCCATAGCCTTTTCGAGTGCTTCATCTTGGGCTGTTGCCATTTCCTCTTCAACAGAGCGCATACGTGCTGCAATCTGATCAAGGTCACGTGCAGAGAGAATTCGATCAATCACCGTGCCAGGTTCATCACCAGTGCGTGGATCTTGGGGGAGGTAACCAATTTTTCCTGTGCGATTTACCGCACCTCCTGCCGGCATAGTTTCACCTGCTAAAACCTTGGCAAGAGTTGATTTACCAGCACCGTTTCGACCCACAAAACCAATGCGGTCGCCGCTATTAATGCGCACAGTTACGCCTTTAACTAAAAGACGTGCACCTGCGCGTAGTTCGAGGGCTTGGGTTGAAATCACACCGAACTCTATCGGTAGAGGTTAAGCAGCACCAATTCGAGTACGTCGAGGAGTAGCAAATGACTTACCAACAGCGGTTAACTCAGCAGAAACTTGAGCTTTGATTGCCTCTTCGCTTTTTAGCAATTTTGTGAGCTCTGCAATAACTGCCTTTAACTCCTTTTGTTCAGTCTCAAGTTCGATTTTGCTCATCTTTGTTAGACGACGAAGCGGCATATCTAAGATGTATGTTGCTTGCTCTTCATTTAACTTGAAGTCCTTGATCAACTTATCTTTTGCTTGACCAGCATCATCGCTACTGCGAATGATCTTGATGACCTTATCGATGTCGATAATTGCTTTCAGTAATCCATCAACTAGACCAAGTCTGCCTTCAGCTTTTGCCTTGCGGTACTCAGAACGTCGACGAACTACCTCGATGCGGTGATCGATAAATACACGGAGTAGCTCTTTCAAACCAAGAGTTTGTGGCTTGCCCTTAACAAGTGCAACTGCGTTGATAGCAAAAGCATCTTCCATTGGGGTCAGCGCATAGAGCTTTTCCAAAACCTCTTCAGGCTCAAATCCGTTCTTGATTTCAATAACCACGTTAGTGCCTGTCTGACCATCAGAAAGATCAATAATGTCGCTGATTCCCTGAATCTTTTTGGCTTTAACAAGGGCGGCAATACGCTCAACAACCTTTTCAGGTCCGATTGTGTATGGCAACTCTTTGATGACAATACCCATCTTGCGAGATGTCACCTTTTCAATTTCAACAGATGCGCGAACTTTGAATGAACCCTTGCCCGTTGCATATGCCTCGCGCACTCCATCTAGACCGACAATTTCTCCGCCAGTTGGAAAATCTGGACCTGGCACAAACTTCATTAACTGCTTAACTGTTGCGGTTGGATTCTCAATTAAAAACTTAGTTGCTGCGATAACTTCGCCCAAGTTATGTGGCGCCATATTTGTGGCCATACCAACCGCGATACCGGAACCACCATTTACTAGGAGGTTTGGATATGCAGCTGGCAAAACAACTGGCTCTGAAAGCTGACCATCATAATTTGGACCAAAATCAACTGTGTCTTCATCTGCTTCTGCAACCATGGACATCGCAGCAGGTGCCAAGCGTGCTTCGGTATAACGCATCGCTGCTGGGCCAGCATCTAGGGAACCAAAGTTTCCGTGACCATCAATCAATGGCAATCCCATTGAAAAACTCTGTGCCATGCGAACAAGTGCGTCATAGATTGCACCATCTCCGTGTGGGTGCAACTTACCCATCACTTCACCAACAACACGCGCGCTCTTTACATGCCCACGTTCTGGACGTAGTCCCATATCTGCCATCTGATGCAAGATGCGACGATGGACAGGTTTCAATCCATCTCGTGCATCAGGAAGTGCGCGTGAGTAAATTACTGAGTACGCATATTCAAGAAAGGAATCAGAAACTTCCTTAGAAACATCGATATCGACGATCTTTCCTGGATATTCACCGGGCTTTGGTCCAGCGGGTTTCTTACCTTTAGCCGCTGATTTCGCGGGAGTCTTTGCAGTTGCCATTGGGGCATTCTGCCAAGAGTCAGCGTTAATTTAGGGGAGGGCGCGCCCCAACAGATGAAACACACTTAGCAGCAAGGGCTGCACCTGCTGTGAGGGCTTGAGTTAAGTCACTAGTTTCTAGCCACTTGGGAATAAAGCCTGCAGCAAATGAATCACCGGCACCTGTTGTGTCGACAACATTAGTAGTAACCGCCTTGACCTTTGCGCTTTCATCTCCATTGACCGCAATAGCTCCCTTAGAGCCAAGTTTGATGACAACTAGCGGCGTGTATTTCTGAAGATTCTTTTCAGCGGTTTCAACATCTGTCGAATCTCCTAGGTAGAGAGCCTCTTCACTGTTGAGCAGAATTCCATCCATTTGTGAGACCCAGGACAAAACTTCTTCTCGGGAAACTATCTTCATTGCACCAGTTGTTGTTGGATCAAAGAAGATTGGTTTTCCCGTGGCTTTAATCTTCTTAATCATCGCAAGAACAGCTTCGCGACTACGGAAATCTAGAAGTGCATAGCCTGAAAGATAAACGCCATCAACATCATCTAATGGTGGAAGATCTGAAACCTCTAAGTCTGCATTTGCCCCATTGTCAGGAAACATTGTTCGTTCGCCATTGGCATCGACCAAGATCACTACAACTCCTGTTGGCCGCCCGCTATGCATCAAATTAAGGTGTTCCACACCGTATTTATCTAGGTCTGAAATTAAAGCAAAACCAACAGGATCATTGCCTGTTCGAGCAACTAAATGAGATTTAGAGTTTGTGCGAGTAATCCACGTTGCTACATTTGCGGCTTGTCCACCAGGGTGGCTAGAGATCTTGCTAGCGGTGTCATTGCCGTAATTAATCGGCTCCTTTAGCTGTGAAATAACATCTAAGGCTAAATCGCCAATGCACAAAATCTTTTTCATTGCAGTGCCACAGCTATCTGCGCGGCCAATAAACAATTGGATTTAATAATTTCAGTGTTGATTGCAAGAGACTCACCTTGTGATGCGGTATGAAAGTGTTCAAGCAAGAAGGGAGTGACTAACTTTCCATCAATACCCTGACTCTTCGCCTTTGCTAATCCACTTTCCAAGATTTCATCATGGCGCTGCTTAGGCATTTCTTTCACAACAGGATTTGCAACAACTAGAGCCTTGAATTGAGTTGAAACTGCTTTTCTAGCCTTAATGATCGCAGCAATTTCGGCTGGAGAATCAACTCGATGTTCTAAGGTGTAACCAGAGTCAGTCAGATAGAAACCGGGAAAGGAGTTGGTCTTATAGCCAACAAGGCCGATAGCAAGTGTTTCTAGTCGTTCTAAAGTCGCATGAACATCAAGAATAGATTTCACTCCTGCGCAGACGATTGTCATATCCAATTGAGATAGAGCGGTTAAGTCTGCCGATTCATCAAATGATTCATTAGCACCACGATGGACGCCGCCTAGGCCGCCGGTAGCGAAAACATTGATACCTGAAATTGCTGCGATGTGAGCAGTTGCTGCAACTGTAGTTGCAGCTGATTTACCTTGGGCAACAATGATTGCTAGATCACGAATAGAGGCCTTGGAAATGTCATCATGATTTGCAATAGCTTCTAGCTCTGAGCGCTCTAGGCCAACCAAGACTTTTCCATCTAGTAACGCGATTGTTGCAGGAACGGCCCCAGCGTCACGGACAATTCGCTCACATTCAAGGGCAACTTCTAGGTTAGAAGGTCGTGGCAAGCCATGGCTGATAATTGTTGATTCAAGAGCAACTATTGGCTTTCCAGCCTTGATTGCATCAGCAACTTCTGTTGAGAATTTAATCGCCTGGTCCATAGCCAAACTGTAGTGCACAGTCGTGGGAAGATATGCCCGTGCATTTGTCCCAGATAACGCCATCGATCTTTTCTTCTCTTGGCCTAGACAGTGCAGTTGATCACTTGTCTGTTGGGCAGTCTCCGATGGGCCGCGAGCTACTGTTTTTAATTGATGGCTTTGGGTATGACGCACTAGCCACCTATGCAGAAGCAATGCCAACCATGTCACGTATGTTTAATCATGGAGTTATCCAAACTTCATTTCCATCCACAACAGCAACATCGCTAGCAACATTAACTACTGGTCAATTACCCGGTGCTCACGGGATGTTGGGATACACAGTCCAAGTTCCGCGAAGTGGTGGACGTTTACTCAATGCACTCAAGTGGGATGAAAGGGTTGATCCTGAGCATTGGCAACCTGTTGAAACATTATTTCAGAGAGCAACTGCTGCTGGCATAAATGTGACTCATGTTGCGGCTAAGCGATATGAAAACTCTGGCTTTACGCGCGCCGTCTTTCGTGGAGCGCAGTACAAAGGTGCAAATGTTATAACAGACTTGATATCTGAAACGAAGAGCGCATTACAAAAGTCACCCTCATTTGTTTACTTGTATGTTAATGATTTGGATACTGCTGGCCATTCTGATGGCGTGGGAAGTGACAAGTGGATTGGCGCATTAACCATGATTGACCAGATGGTTTCACAGTTAATGAAAGAGGTCCCACAAGGAACACGAATCTGGATTACATCAGATCATGGAATGGTAAATGTGGATGAAAAAATTGTGATCGGACAAGACAATCCACTCATGCAAGGCGTCAGTATTGTTGGCGGGGAGCCTCGTGCTCGTCATATTTATCTAAACTCTGATTCACCCGCTGCTCGCACAGAAGCAGCATCTTTATGGCAGGAATACTTGAAAGACAAAGCGATGGTGCTCACTAGAGAACAAGCGATAGCAAGCAATTTATTTGGCTCAGAAGTCAGTGCAGATGCCTTTGATCGAATGGGTGAAATCATTGCCATCGCACGTGGGGGAGTTGTTTTACTAGATGCAGAGCGTGCTGAAAAAGAAGGCGCAATGGTGGGACATCATGGCTCTGACAGTGAAGTTGAGTCACAAGTTGGTTTACTTACAACTACCTTGAGTTAAGCAAGGGAAGCTTAAGGCTGCTTATCCTCAGGCTTAATGCCAAACATAATTTCATCCCAGCTTGGAACTTTGGCACGCGCAGTAATTCCATCGCGTGCTGCTTCATCATCTGGCTCTTCACGAATAACAGCCAAGCGTGGAACTTCTCGGATTGGTTCAAGCTCTTCTTCAATTTCTTCGGTAAGAATTTCTTTGCGGTACTCGCTGTAGACATCGATCACGCGACGCTCAGAGGGGTGAGAGGCTTCAGTCGGAACTAACCCCGGTGTTGGAAGCTGTCGAGGCGTAGGTTCATCACCCATCATCCATCGTGCATTCTCATCCATAGAAATGACTGTGCGTAGGGTTGCATCAAAACTCCACTGAGCAATTCCAACACCCGTGTTATTTGGGTAGTGAAGTTCAATTGTCCAGGTGCCATCTTCCAAGCGCCATGTGTCCCAAGACAGCTCTGATGAATCAATATTGCGTGGTGCTAGTCGAGAAATCACAACACCTAGAAGTGTTACAGCATCGCGTCCGCCTTCTTTGCGAATCACGATCTGCTGTGCTTGATCAATGATGTAAATACGCTCTGAAAGAATTGGTCCAGCGAATCGTTCCACTTTCTCAATTGAAATTTCATGTTCACGAGCGATTTGTTCAGCTGTTTGTCCTGCACGAAGCAGTCGCTGAATTTCCTTAATTGAAACGGATGGTTCAGGGTTTGTAGGAACTGCCATCAATCGTTGCTGATTTACAGTTGCACGCAATGTGTCGCTCACACGGATGGTGAATTCATTCCCGTCATTGTCATGCAATGAAAGATACAGACCGTCTTCGGTCTTCCCATTAAGTCGTAGCTCAGTCACGAGCACGAGGGTAGTCGATGAGGGCCTTATAAGTACTGAAATACGGCAGCGTGGCTACACATGCCGCGATCATGAATCCCAGCGGAACCCAAAAAGCTATATCCGCACCAAAGCGGTCAATAATCTGTCCAGAAAGCGCACTGGAAATAGCACCACCCATAGGCATGCCAGCTACAACCCATGTCAAAGTTTCGGTGATCTGGTCGGCAGGTACAGCACCTTCTGCAACTCCGTATGCATTAATTACTAGGGGCGCAATTGCAAACCCATTGAAAAACAGTGCAACAGCTAGCCATGTCATTGAGTGCGTGAAGAGCATGGGCACTGACAAAAGGGTTAAGGCGAAAAGGAAAATTAGAAATCTGGATGCACTTGAGATTTTCCACTTGATTGCGCCGTTGATGATGGCCGCAATTCCACTGCCAAAGGCCCAGATCGCCAAGAGCAGACCTGATTTACTCTCTTGGCCTCTAGCTTCTGCAAATGCAACGGTGACTATTGCAATTGAGCCAAAGAATCCACCCAATAAAGTTGTGGCAAGCACAACGGCTTGGACACGCTTATTGCGAATCACGGCAGGATGTGGATCCACAATGCGCTTAGGCGCAGCTGGCGGCTCAGTAGATTTTTGCAGAACAAAGAGTGGAACACCGATGAGAACAAAGACAATTCCAGAGATTATTCCGGCAGCAGGTGCAATTGTTGTGGCACATGCGGTGACAATGATGGGCCCAAGAATAAAAACGATTTCATCCATAATCGCTTCGAATGAGTATGCAGTATTAACTAAGTGACGATCTTGCTCATCTTCGGCGGTACTTGTTTTATCTGGGCTGAGAATATGTAGCCATCTGCGGCGAACTAATCCACCTGTGTTAACGGACATGGACTCGGCCAAAATGATTGTTAGAAACCAACTCCAAACTGGTGCTCGATTTAAGACTAAAATAGTAAAGAGAGACAACCCAATAACTTTTATCGGAATAACACGTATCAGCATTGCGCTTTGGCCTATTCGATCTGCAACCCGCGACCAATGCGGTGTTGCAAAAGCCATTACTACCGAGGCTGTTGCGCTGAGCGCGCCAGCAAGTGCATATGAATCACTGACTGCTACCACAATAAAGATCAGTGCAAGTGAATCCATAGAGATGGGCATACGTGCGATTACGCCAGGAATGGAAAATCTCAGGGCCCCAGGTGTGCTAATTAAGGTTTTATATCCTGAGAACATAGGAAAGAGTCTATCTCGCAGTTAGACTGCAGACATGACTGATACGCAGCAATTGCTTGACTTGGCACTAAAGATTGCACAGCAGGCTGGTGATTTGCTGATCAATAGACCTGCATCGTGGGACTTAACTGTTAAATCAACAGCTATTGATATCGCAACTCAAATGGATCTTGCATCAGAAAAGTTGATTGTCGAAAGTATTCTGGCTGCTCGCCCTGATGATGGAATTATTGGCGAAGAAGGGGCAGCGCGTGAAAGTAAAAGCGGTGTTACCTGGGTTATTGATCCTGTTGATGGGACGGTAAATTATTTTTATGGCTTGCCAGGTTGGGCAATCAGTATTGCTGCAAAGGATGAGAGCGGAACGCTAGTTGGAGTTGTCCACTCACCAACAGTTAATGCCACCTGGCATGCATCAAAGGGTGGGGGAGCATTCCTGAACAATGTGGAGATTGCCTGCAATGACCCCATCGAACTCAATCGCGCACTCATCTCCTCCGGATTTGCATACGATGTTAATAATCGGATCGAGCAGTTAAAGATTGTTAATGCACTCTTGCCAAAAATCCGCGATCTTCGCCGTATTGGTTCGGCAGCGGCAGATATTTGTCATGTCGCCACGGGAATGGTCGATGGTTACTTTGAAACCGGGCTCTATGAATGGGATCTTGCCGCCGCAGAGCTCATTGCCCGAGAGGCTGGAGCAACGGTGAGTACCCGCCCCTGGCATGGCCTCAACCTCACCGTGGCAGCTGGGCCGCACCTTTTTGCCGCACTTAACGCTCAAATCCCCGAGTGAGGCACCCCCTTTTCACCGATTTACGCTCAGGCCATCCTCTGTGGCACAATACGCAGTCTGCACCGCCAAAGCGTGTGCTTAATAGAAATGACAAAAGGATCCGAATATGAACATTCTTGACGCCGTAGATGCAGTATCCCTGCGCAAAGACATCCCACAGTTCCGTGCTGGTGATGAGCTCAAGGTCCATGTTCGTGTTATCGAAGGTAGCAAGAGCCGTCTTCAGGTTTTCCAAGGAGTAGTTATTCGTCGTCAAGGAGATGGCGTTCGCGAAACATTCACAATTCGTAAGGTTTCTTACGGTGTTGGTGTGGAACGTACCTTCCCAGTACACACTCCAGTTATTGAAAAGATTGAGTTAGTAAAGAAGGGCGAAGTACGTCGCGCCAAGCTGTACTACCTACGTGATCTTCGCGGTAAGGCTGCAAAGATTCGCGAAAAGCGCGATGGCGTTGAAGGTTACGGCGATGGAATTCTTTCTACACCAGAACCAGTTGTAATCCCAGAACCTGTGGTTGAGGCTGTTGTTGAAGCACCAGTTGTTGCAGATGTTGCCGTGGAAGAGGTTTCAGTTGAAGCTCCAACTACAGAAGTTGTAGTTGAAGCAGTTGCTGAGCAAGCAACTGAAGATGCTCCAAAATCTGAATAACTTCTCAATGCCCAAAAAGGGATCGCTCCTCAAAGAGCTCCCGTTCCTGGTAGTTGTCGCACTCATTACCTCCTTATTAATAAAGACTTTTCTAGTCCAGTTTTTCTATATTCCAAGTGGTTCTATGGAAAACACTTTGCAGGTGCAAGATCGCGTAGCGGTCAACAAAATCCCATTTGTTTCACGATCAATTGACCGCGGCGATGTGGTAGTTTTTAGAGATCCTGATAATTGGTTGCCAGAAATAGTTGAATACGGAACCAATCAATACATAACAACTGCCAAAAGTGCTCTTGTGGCTATCGGAGTACTTCCAAACCCTGCCAAGCAATACCTCGTTAAGCGGGTTGTAGGCGTGGCTGGTGATCGAATCATTTGTTGCACCAAAGATGACAAGCTAAGCGTCAATGGAGTTGAGATAGATGAGCCATACATTTTTGCAGGCAATAAGCCATCAGAAATGACATTTGATGTGACTGTGCCAGAGGGAAAAATCTGGGTAATGGGCGATCATCGTGGCGCTAGTGCAGATTCTCGCTATCACCAAGAAGATATCAATAAGGGATTTGTGCCAGTTTCAAAGGTAACGGGCCGAGTTGTTGCAGTTATCTGGCCATTTAAAAACATCACGTATGTGCCAAAAGTTGATGTATTAAATAAGTAACCTCATGAAGGTTATAGAGCAGTTGTTAACCAGTGCAGGAATCTCACCTATTGCTGGAGTTGATGAAGCAGGGCGCGGGGCATGTGCTGGCCCATTAGTAATCGCAGCAGTTGTTTTACATAATCCATTCGCTCCTGAATTAGCAGTTGTGCGTGATTCAAAAGAGATTCCTGAAAGCAAGCGAGATGCGGTCTTCGAATTAATTCAAAGTATTGCAGCATCTGTCAGTGTCGTGATTGTTCCGGCAGCCCAGGTTGATGCTCGTGGTGTGCATGCAGCAAATCTAGATGGAATGCGTAGAGCAGTTCAGGGCTTAAATGTTGAACCTGCCTATGTGTTGACAGATGGTTATGCAATCGAAGGTTTAGGTGTCCCAAACCTTGCAGTGTGGAAGGGCGATCAAGTTGTTGTGTCCATCAGTGCTGCATCTGTTATTGCAAAAGTGACCAGAGACCGAATCATGCGCGAACTGGATGAAGATTTTCCACTCTATGGATTTGCAGGACATAAGGGATATATCACCGCCGCTCACACAAAAGCATTAAATGAACATGGGCCATGCCTGGAACATCGCAGCTCTTTTGCCAATGTTGCAGCGCTCATCCACAAGTAATCTGTTCCAAAGAGTTTGAGATGGGGGATCTGTATTAATTAGGTCCATGTATATAGAAAACAAAGAATTAGTAGATGAGTATGAAGCGCGCCTGATTCTCTTTTCAGCAATTGAGCCTGGTCATACAGGCTGGAGTCAAGAGATACAACGCGTTGGCGCAGTGAACGTTCTGCAGGGATTGCTGGGAGGTCAATACAACTCTAAATCTTGTTCGACCCTACTTGGCAAAATTGAACAGACAAACATAGAGATGCTGCAAACAGCGTTGGCGGTAAGTGATTCTGAGTTCATATATCCAGGTCATGTGGATTGGCCGAGGCAGGTGGATCAACTAGCAAATCCTCCGATCGGATTAATTGTTAAAGGAGATCTCTCGCAATTGAGCCAGAAATCTATTGCGATTGTTGGCACAAGAGAGCCAACTCAGTATGGAAAAGAGATGGCAGCTGATTTTGCAACAGCTTTTGTGAGCCAAGGCTGGAATGTTGTTAGTGGGGGAGCACTTGGCATTGATACCTGCGCACATGTCGCTGCTCTTAAGGCATCAGGAAAAACTATTGCTGTAATTGCATCTGGAGTCTTGGTTGATTATCCAGCCTCGAACTCCAAACTCTTTAGGGCAATAAGTACTCAGGGCGCGATGGTCAGTGAAGTGATGCCTTATGTTCATGCTGCGCAAAATCGATTCCTAACCCGCAATCGATTAATCGCAGCACTATCGTGTGCAACCCTTGTTGTTGAAGCCGCCTATAGAAGTGGCTCATTGCGTACCGCACGCGATGCCACCGATCTCATGCGACCAGTAATGGCCATCCCAGGTCAACTCAATTCTCCATCTAGCCAGGGTTGTCATCGATTAATCGCAGAACGTGCTGCAGAGATTGTTACTTCTGTGCAAGATGCGGTGGAGTTTGTTGGCGTCAATCAGTGAGAGAATAAGCCCATGAGTGATTTCCGTTCGGGTTTCGTGGCCATTGTTGGCCGCCCAAACGTTGGTAAATCAACTCTGATTAACGCTCTGGTAGGAAGCAAGATTGCAATTACCTCACACCATCCCAACACCACTCGCACAGCAATTCGCGGAATTGTTCATGGCGATAACTTCCAGGCCGTCCTTGTTGACACACCTGGTGTTCACAAACCAAAGACTTTGTTGGGGCAGCGCCTTAATCAAGTAGTAGATCAAAGTATGGATTCAGTCGATATTGTCATTATGTGTATTCCGGCTGATGAAACATCTGGGGCCGGCGATACCTTTATTGCACAAGAGATTGCAAAGCACCCAGGTGCTAAAAAGTTTGCAGTAATTACCAAGACAGATCTCATCGCAAAGGAAAAGCTTGCTATGAGATTGCTCGGCATTATGAAGATTGCTGAAGGGTTTGTTTGGGATGAGATTATTCCAGTCTCAGCTGCGATCCATGATCAAGTTGATTTACTCAACGAATTAATTGGTAAGAATCTTCCTGCAGGTCCTGAGTACTACCCAGCAGGAACCACAAGTGATCAAGCAATTGATCAAATTATCTGCGAATACATTCGTGAAGCAGCTCTGCAAGATGTGCGTGAGGAGTTACCACACAGCATTGTTGTGACAATTGACGAATTTGGCGAGCGTGAAGAAAAGGGATCACGCCCTTTTTATGATGTTCATGCAACTATTCACGTTGAGCGAGACACGCAACGCGCGATTTTATTGGGACATCAAGGCGCTCGACTAAAAGAAATTGGTATTCGGGCAAGAGCAGATATTGAGCGAGTCTTAGGTGCCAAGATATTTCTTGGGCTTCACATTAAGGTTTCAAAGGAATGGCAAAAAGATCCAAAGCTGCTTGCAAAGTTAGGTTTTGGCGAAAAGTCTTAAGCGGTTTTGCGACTTGCTAGATAAGAACCAATAAGCACCAATGGCAGTCCGAGGATAATTCCAACGGTTATTGGTTCGCGCAAGATAATCACACCTAATACAACTGCAATTGCTGTGTTTAGATAGGTAACGAGAGAACTACGTGCAGGGCCTATCTCGGCAATTACCTTAAAGAACAAGATGAAGGCAATAGCTGTACTGAATATGCCTAATGCGATCAGCGAAAGTGCCGAATTCATCGAAATGCTAGAAGGCCATTGAGCAATCGCCACGGGTGCCCAAAAGACAGTAGTAATAGCCATTGCTAATCCGTTGATCGCAATTCCATCGACGAGCGGCAAGTTAGTAGTCACCATGATGACGGCGTAGGCATATCCCATCGATGCCACAATCACCATAGCAATAGATAGGGGATCACTATTGCCTGACAAACTTTCAATTCCAACTACCAAGATCAATCCAACAAATCCCACGACGATTCCAAAGATTCTCTTGAATTGCCAAACAGAGTGATCTCCGCGCAGTGAGGTAATGATTGTCGCAAAGATTGGAACCGTTGAAACAAGTAATCCTGCGAGCCCTGAATCAATCTTTTGCTCAGCTGTAGTTATTAGGATCCAAGGTCCGATCATTTCCATCAGTGCATAAAATGCAACGTACTTGAATCCCAATACCGCACCGCCAAACTTCTTGCGGTAGATAGCGATGGGAATCAAGATGGAAGCACCGATTAAAGTTCGACCCGCGACAACAGCAGCAGGCGGGAAGTCTTCAACTGCAACCTTCATGAGCAGATAGGGAATTCCCCAAAGCACGCTAACTAAAGCGAAGTGGATCCAGGATTTACGGGTCATCTAAGCAATCACGCGTCGGTATAGATCTACAGTTAATGCAGCTACAGCATCCCATCCAAATAGTTTTTGTGCGCGGATTCTTCCTTCTACACCATATTTTTTGAGTAAGTCAGGCTGTGCCATTAAGCGAGTGATTGACTCACTCAAAGATTTCTCAAATGGTGCAGCATCACCGTTGTATTCAACTAGTTCTCCAGTTTCACCGTCGGCAACAACTTCAGGAATTCCGCCAACGCGAGAACCTAATACAGCTGTTTCACACCCCATGGCTTCTAAATTAACGATTCCGAGAGGCTCATAGATGGAGGGACAAATAAATAGATCTGCACCCGTTAGCATCGCTGTTAGCTGATCATGCGGAAGCATCTCTTTAATCCACCACACATTGCTACGAGTGCGCTGTAACTCTGCGATTAATGCGGCTACTTCGTTGCCAATGCCCTCTTCATCAGGACTGCCAGCAGCAAGAACTAGGCCATATTCAGCTGGGACATCTTTCCAAGCACGCAATAAGTGGGCTAATCCTTTTTGTCTGGTGATTCTCCCAACGAAGATTGCATAAGGTCCAGTGATGTTAAAACTCTCAGCAACAGATGAATCATAGTTTGGTGCAAACTTATTGGTGTCTACACCATTTCGAATCGTTACAACTTTTGCAGGATTTACAGAAGGGTATGCCGCTAAGACATCAGCACGCATTCCATCGCTGACGGCGATAATTGCAGCAGCTGCTTCGAAAGCTGTTTTTTCTGCCCACGATGAAATCCGGTATCCGCCGCCTAATTGATCAGCTTTCCATGGACGTAATGGTTCAAGTGAATGGGCGCTAGCAATGTGGGGGATGCCATGTTGGAGAGAGGCGATATGACCAGCCATATTTGCATACCAAGTGTGTGAATGAACGATATCAACATGACCTAAGTGCGTGGCCATCTCTAGGTTGATAGCTAGCGCTTGCACCGCAGGATTAGCATCTGCAAAACCTGCAGGCAATGAATACCCAAAAGCATCTTCTCTTTTTCCACCAAAACAGTGGACATCAACATGAACATCATTGATTGTGCGAAGGGCTTGCGTTAACTGAAGAACATGAACCCCAGCTCCACCATAAATAGCAGGCGGCCACTCCTTGGTAACAATGCCTACATTAAGCGCGCTCATTTGGTGTTAATCCTCTTCCTTCGTCAAGGTTCAAAGGCTATCGTTAAGCCATGGCTAAACTGCAACTTCCACTCAGCATCGTGCTTGCTGGTGGCGAGGGCAAGCGTCTTATGCCTCTTACTGCAGATCGAGCAAAACCTGCCGTCCCATTTGGTGGCTCATATCGTTTAGTGGACTTTGTATTATCAAATCTTGCCAATGCAAATATGCTCAAGATTGCAGTTCTTACGCAGTATAAATCTCACTCACTTGACCGCCACATAACAACTACCTGGCGCATGTCATCACTTCTTGGTAACTACATCACTCCAGTTCCAGCACAACAGCGCCTTGGCCCACGTTGGTATACAGGTAGCGCTGATGCAATTTTGCAAAACTTTAATTTGATTCAAGATGAAGACCCTAAGCATGTCTTGGTTTTTGGTGCAGATCACGTCTATCGCATGGATCCTATGCAGATGTTTGAACAACATGTTGATTCAGGAGCAGGTGTAACAGTTGCCGCTATTCGCATGCCGCGCTCTGAAGCACATGAATTTGGAGTTATTGAATTAGCAGATGATGGAATAACAATAAAAGCGTTCCATGAAAAGCCAAGTAACCCACCAGCTATGCCTGGCCATCCAGATTTGTGTTTGGTTTCGATGGGTAATTACATTTTTAAGCGCGATGTCATGGAAGAAGCGCTAATCATTGATTCTGAGGATTTGGAATCTCGTCATGATCTTGGTGGCAACATCATTCCTTACTTAACAAACATGGGCGTTGCCAAGGTTTATGACTTTGCACATAATGTTGTGCCAGGAGAAACAGAGCGCGATAAAGGTTATTGGCGAGATGTCGGTTCTATTGATGCCTACTACGACGCACACATGGACTTAGTCTCAGTTCATCCAATCTTTAATTTATACAATCGTCAGTGGCCACTGCTTACTAATCCGCCATCATTACCACCAGCTAAATTCAGCGAAGGTGGATCTGCACATGATTCAATCGTGGGTGCAGGTTCGATTGTGGCAGGTGGCATCCTTCATGGATCAGTGGTTTCTTATGATGTTTCTGTTGGGCAAGCATCAATTGTTGAAGGCTCTGTTTTAATGCCTTCAGTAAAAATTGGGGATCGCGCAGTTATTCGCAAAGCCATCTTGGATAAGAGCGTTGTAGTAGACCCTGGCGCACAGATTGGCGTGGACCTAGAACGTGATCGTGAACGCTTTACCGTAAGCGCTGGTGGCATAGTAATTGTCGGTAAAGGTGTCCGCGTAACCGTCTGACCCCTTTGGGTAAAAACACCTCTGGAATGCATGAGGCCAATAGTTGTGAATTAGGGATATGGGATGGCTAGACTGTGCCAGTCAGCGTTGACCATTAGTGGCAGGAAAATTCAAGGCCACTTCACTAAACAATAAAATTGTTGGAGTTAATCATGCGTATTGGTGTTCTCACTGGCGGCGGAGACTGCCCTGGATTAAATGCAGTTATTCGTGCAGTGGTTCGTAAGGGTGTTAAAGAGTACGGTCACGAGTTTGTTGGTTTCCGTGATGGATGGAAGGGACCTCTAGAGGGTCTAACCATGCCTCTTACAATCGAAACTACTCGCGGAATCTTGCCTCGCGGCGGAACCATCCTTGGTTCATCACGCACAAATCCATTCAAGATCGATGGTGGCGTTGAGAAGATTAAGGAAAATCTAGAAAAAGCTGGCATTGATGCGTTAATTGCAATTGGCGGCGAAGATACTTTGGGTGTTGCAACAAAGCTTGACGCACTTGGCGTGAAAGTCATTGGCGTTCCAAAGACAATCGATAATGACCTAAACAACACTGATTACACCTTTGGTTTTGATACATCGGTAAACATCGCTGTCGAGGCTATTGATCGTCTTCACACAACTGCTGAGTCACATCATCGTGCGCTCATCGTTGAGGTTATGGGACGTCACGCAGGTTGGATCGCACTACATTCAGGTCTTGCAGGTGGTGCCACCTGTATTTTGATCCCAGAGCAGAAGTTCTCTGTGGAGAAGGTTTGCGAATGGGTTGAGTCTCGCTTTAAGTCTCACTACGCGCCCATAATTGTGATCGCTGAAGGAGCAATCCCTCAGGATGGTGACATGGTTGTGAAGGATCAGACCCTTGATTCATTTGGCCATGTGAAGCTCTCAGGAATTGGTGATTGGCTAGCAAAGCAGATTGAGGAAAGAACAGGCAAGGAAGCCCGTACCTCAGTTTTGGGTCACATCCAACGTGGTGGAACTCCAACGGCGTTTGACCGTGTTCTTGCTACCCGCTTCGGCTTGCACGCAATTACAGCTGCTCATGAAGGTGACTGGGGCAAGATGGTTGCACTTCACGGCACAAACATCGCTCGCGTGCCATTGGCATCTGCAACAGAGAAGTTAAAGACAGTTCCACTAGAGCTATACAAGGAGTCAGAGATCTTCTTCGGATAATTGCCTCGCGCGATTACTTTCGAACTCTCTACACTTCTCCGATGACCTCACAATTAGACTCTCTGTTTACACCTGGCCTTGTTGCTGCCCAGCAACCAACATGGCCAGGTGGACCAGAGGGGGAGCAGGTCAAAGCTGCTGTGGCCCAACTTAAGGCTTTGCCACCACTTGTTTTTGCTGGTGAGTGCGATGACTTAAAAGCTCGCATTGCGCTCGCAGCAGAAGGTAAGGCATTTTGGTTGCAAGGCGGAGATTGCGCAGAAACATTTGCTGCAGCTACTGCTGATTCAATCCGCAATCGCATCAAAACAATTCTACAAATGGCAGCAGTCCTTCAGTACTACTCAAGCCTGCCGGTGATCAAAGTTGGCCGTATGGCTGGCCAGTTTGCAAAGCCCCGTTCAAATGATTTTGAAACTCGCGGAGATGTGACCCTTCCTGCATATCGCGGAGATGCGGTCAACGACATTGAGTTCACAGAAAGTGCACGAACTCCTGATCCACAACGACTAGTTCGCGTATATAACACATCTGCTGCCACTCTTAACTTGGTCCGTGCATTTACCCAAGGTGGCTTTGCAGATCTTCGCCAAGTTCATGAATGGAATAAAGGATTCATTCGTGATTCTAAAGTAGGCGAGCGTTATGAAAAGATGGCAAGTGAAATTGGTCGTGCTCTAGCCTTTATGCAATCTGCCGGCGTTGATCCAGCGAGTTTCAAATCTGTAGATTTCTTTTCAAGCCATGAAGCGTTAATCATGGAGTATGAAAAGGCCCTAACACGTATTGATTCACGTACCGGGGATGCATACGATGTTTCAGGTCACTTTGTTTGGATAGGTGAGCGCACCCGCCAATTAGATGGTGCTCATGTTGATTTTGCTTCAAAGGTTCGCAATCCAATCGGAATCAAACTTGGGCCAAAGTCCACCGTTGCTGATGCACTTGCTTTGATCGAAAAGTTAGATCCAAATCGCGAACCAGGTCGCATTACTTTTATTACACGAATGGGCGCAAAGAACATTCGTGAAATTCTGCCCGCTCTAGTTGATGGCGTGACTAAGTCAGGGGCAAAGGTGTTGTGGGTCAGCGATCCGATGCACGGAAACACCTATGAAGCACCTAGTGGCTACAAGACCCGCAGCTTTGATGATGTGATGGATGAAGTTAAGGGATTCTTTGAAGTTCATAAGGCACTAGGAACTCATCCTGGTGGAGTTCATATTGAGCTAACTGGCGACGATGTCACAGAGTGCGTTGGCGGCGGCGAAGAGATTTCACATGAGGATTTGGCTTCTCGCTATGAATCAGCCTGCGATCCACGCCTAAATCACGCGCAATCATTGGAACTCGCATTTTTAGTTGCCGAAATGTTGCGCGATCGCTAATTTTGCTCTGTGCCACTCTTAATCGCATCACACAAAACCCCAGTTGGCACACTCAACCTTTTAGCAGATGATCAAATTCTGATCGGAGCAAACCTTTCTTCCGTTTCAGCCTTTAAGGCAGGTTCAGATGTGAAGGTAGTTAAATCAATTCCGGTGATTTCAGATTTAATCCATGATTACTTTGATGGTGATTTAACTGCTCTCAATGGAATTCAAGTTCGCCAACCTGGAGCAGCTTTCTCACAAGCAGCTTGGAAGGCTATGCGAAAGATCGCACCTGGAAAAACTTGGTCTTATGCCGACCTTGCTGGAAAAGCAGGATCACCAGCAGCGGTCAGAGCTGCTGGAAGTGCCTGTGCAAATAATGCAATCATGCTTGTTGTTCCCTGCCACCGAGTTGTAAAAACTGGGGGAGCATTGGGAAATTATGCTTACGGTGTTGAAAAGAAGCAGTGGCTGTTAAGCCACGAGGGCTTTCTTTAAGATTTCAATTGCTTGAGCACATTGTGCATCATCAAAATCTAAATGCGTGACTAACCGCGCATACTTAGGGCCAAGTGCGCTAATCCATAAACCTGCATCACGACAACGTTGGGCAAGCTCAGCGGCAGAAATTGGCAGGACTGCAAGATCTAAGCCAACAATGTTTGTCTGAACAGTTGATGGATCAATCAGTGAAGAATCGATGGCAGCAATTGCAACAGCTATTTCCTTGGCACGACGATGGTCTTCCGCCAATCGATCAATGTTGTTATCTAATGCGTAATGAGCTCCAGCAGCTAGCAAACCGATTTGACGCATGCCCGCGCCATAGCGCTTTCGCCACACGCGAGCTTTTCCAACGTGTTCTTTCGTGGAAAGCATCATTGAACCAACTGGCGCACCTAACCCTTTAGAAAAGCAGACTGAAATCGTTTCGAAGTACTTTCCATATTCTGCAAATGAAACACCAGATGCAACATGGGCATTCCAGATGCGTGCGCCATCTAAGTGCAAAGCCAATCCAAGTTCATCGGCGCTTTTGCGAAGGGCGGCAATCTCTGAGATTGGTTGCACAGTTCCACCACCAAAATTATGTGTGTTTTCAACGGCAATTGCAGTAGTTGAAACAAGGTATGGCCCGCTATTGGGGCGAGCAATTTCCAATGCATCTGATGCTTTTAAGAGACCATTCTTGGCTGGAAAAGTTCTGGTTGTAATTCCACTAAACACAGCAGCTGCGCCAAGTTCAGCCCGAACAATGTGACTGTTTGTTTCGGCGATTAGTTCTTCACCGGGTGCCACCAACATGCGAATGGCTAGTTGATTGGCAAGAGATCCAGTTGGCGTGAATACGCCAGCTTCTTTGCCAAACAAGGCGGCAACTCGTTCTTCAAGAGAATTAACGGTTGGATCATCGCTATAAACATCATCGCCAACAGGTGCGCTAGCAATTGCCTCACGCATTGCTGGAGATGGTCTGGTAACGGTGTCGCTTCGAAGATCTATCGCCATATCAGCAGCCTACTTCTGTTCCTTGAGCACAATCAAATACATAGCAACAATGACTAGAACTCCACCGATTGCACTTTGAAGTGTGAGTACTTCACCTCCAAATAGGATTGCAAAGAGGGCAGCAAAGACAACTTCCATCGTCAGGATTACAGCAACCTTTGTTGCGCTCATATGTGCCTGGGACCAGGTTTGCACAATAAATGCGATTGCAGTTGCAAACACTGCGGTGAATACCACTACCGCCCACACCCCAGAATCTGGAGGAAGTGAGTAACCTCCTGGAATTGAGGCAATTCCTGACAAAACTGCACACATGGTTAACTGAACAACCGTCATTGCATAAACATCACGACCCGATGCCCATTTGCTCAGAGCAATAATGTGAGCGGCAAAGAGAAAAGCACTAGCTAAGACAAACATTTCTCCGATACCAACTGAGAAACCTCGAATCGAGAGCAATGCCAAACCAACCGTTGCGACCATAATGCACAACCAGGTAAAGCGAGTGATCTTTTCCTTCAATACAAGCCAGGCCAGGAGGGGAGTCAGAACGATATATAGACCAGTAATGAAACCGGTAATTGCAGCACCGGTGCGCTCAAGGCCAAGTGTTTGAGCGATATAGCCAAGACCTAAAAAGACTCCAGCTAATGAGCCACGTTGCAGTAAATCTTTATTGAAATATTCAACTGTTTGAGGGCGGATCAAGAGCATGACGGCAACAGCCAAGGTAAAACGAGTGAAAAGAAAGTTGTTAACGCTCTGTTTTTCGATCGCATCCTTCATGACAACGAAGGCAAATCCCCAAGCAGCAGAGACTGAGAGCAGTGCCCATGGAGCAAGTTTTAACTGTAATTGATGGCGAGCAGACATTAGCCGCGCAATTTCTTCAGTAACGCAACTTCCTTACCGTGTTCTGGTTCCATGCCTGGAGTCTCAAGAATCAAAGGAGCATTTGCAACAGCGGGATGAGAAAGCAGTTCCTTAAATGGATCTACCCCAATATGACCCTCACCAATATTTTGGTGGCGGTCCTTGAGTGCTCCGCAGACATCCATTGAATCATTTGCATGCACTAACTGAAATCTTTCTATTCCTGCGACTTCAACTAGCAAATCTATTGTTGCGCTCATTCCGCCTTTAATGGAAATGTCATGTCCTGCGGCAAAGACATGGCAGGTATCAAGACAGATTCCAACCTTTGGGTGGTATTCCAGTGCCTTCAAATACATAGCAAGGTCATCTAATTTCTTTACCAGTGATTGACCTTGACCAGCTGTTGGTTCTAACAACAAGTACGGTGCGTCATCACCGAGTGCGTTTAGTATCGGCATCATGCCTTCATGAATCTGCTTCCACGCTTTTTCAACATGGTTTATATCAACAGCTGAACCTGTGTGGATGACCACTCCAAGTGCGCCAATGTCTGCACCACGTTGGAGTGAATACTTTGTAGATGCTAAAGAGTTTAAATAGGTTGCCTCGGTTGGTGAGCCCAAGTTAATCAAGAATGGGGCGTGCACATAGGTTTCAATATCTAACTCTGCTGCTTTGATTTTGAAGGCATCATCTAGCTCTGGCTTGGCCTCTGGCATTGCCCATGTTCGTGGACTTGAGGCAAAAACCTGAATCGCTTCAGCACCAATTTCTTGTGCGTAAGCGATGGATCTCTTCGCCATTCCGCCAGTAGTAGGGGTGTGGGCACCGATACGCGGTTTCTTTACTGGCGATGACATTGGCTCACCCTACGGTAATCGTCACCAAACTTCCACGTAACACCTTGGTGTTTACCGCTGGAGAAACACTCTTAACAACCTTCTTTTTCGCTTTTCCAATAGTGACAACCTTGACCTTCAAGCCTAGGGATTCAAGCATCTCTTTACCGGCCTGTGCTTCCATAGTGATGATCGTTTTTGGAATGTAGGTATAACGAGGGCCTTTAGAAATAAGGATTTTTACCGTCCCGCCCTTATTGACACTAACGCCACCAGCTGGAGATTGTGAAATAACAGCAAGTTCTGGTGTCGTCTCGTTAAATGCGTATCCAGACTCAACATTAAATCCAGCCTCTGTTAACTCATTGAGCGCTTGCTCGCCACTTTTGCCAACATAGGAAGCAAGTGCAATTTGTTCTATACCTTTTGAAACTAGCAAATTAACTTTTGTGTCTCGCTTTACAGTTGTACCTGATGTTGGCGTTGCTGAGATTACAAAGCCCTTTGGAATATCTGAGTTGAATACCTCAGTTATGGTCCCGATACTTAATGGAAACTTAGTGACGGCACCTTGTGCTGCTTCAGGTGTTAAGCCAGCTACTGATGGAATCGTGTAGCGCTCTGGACCTTTAGAAATAATCAACTTAACACTGCCACCGGCTTCTACTTTTCCTCCACCAGGTGGCGCGGACTCGATAATTCTTCCCTTAGCAATTTCCTCATCAAATCTTTTTTCTAAGATAACGGCGGTTAACCCTAAAGGAGTAAATGTTGCAACTGCTTCGTCATAGCTGCCGCCAACTGTGGAAGGCACAACAACACGTGAACCAGGGCCCACAAGTGTCCACCATCCACCAACACCTAGAGCAATTGCAAGTATCAGTGCAACCTTTCGGTTCCTCCGAACTCTGGCACTGGCACGCTTTTTCTTTTCTTCTCGGCGCTTTATCTCGCGAGTAGTTTCCTTAACCTCAACTGTTGCTTCCTTGACGGGCAATACCTTTTCTTTTTTCCGTGCTTTCTCGCGAATAGGCTCAACTGGTAAGTCCAAACCAAGATCCATCTGGTTCTTCTTAGGGTCAAGCTCAACTTGAATGGTGTGTAAACGGGCTAGGAATTCACCGGCTGTGCGAGGACGATCATCTGGGTTTTTTGAGGTAGCACTTGCAATCAAGTCATCTAGTGCTTGGGGGATCTCCTTGCGCTTGCTGCGCAGTCGGGGGATAGCCTCGTTCACATGCATATAGGCAATCTGAATCGGGGAGTCCCCATTAAATGGTTTTTCCCCTGTAAACATTTCATAGGCAACTATTCCTGCTGCATAGACATCACTTCGAGAATCTGCAATACCGCGTTGAACCTGCTCAGGAGATAGGTAGGAAACACTTCCTAGGATCACACTGGACTCTGCCGTCATCGTTGTACCGATTAATTCACCTCGGGCTAAACCAAAATCTGCGATCTTAATTCTTCCATCTTTTGAGATCAGGATATTTTCAGGCTTGATATCCCGATGCACAATTCCTAGGTCATGTGCTGCAGAAAGTGCGGACAAAATAGGAGTTAAATAATTGATTGCATCCTTTATTTCAAAACGACCACGCTCATTTAAATACTCTCGGAGTGTGTGACCTTCGATTAACTCCATAACCAAAAACACAGCGGGGACTCCGCTTTGATTCCATCCCTGATCCTGCACCGCAACAATATTTGGATGTGTCAGTGCAGCTGCAGCTTTAGCTTCACGGATAAATCGAGACACAAACGCTTCATCTTGCGCCAAATGTGCGTGCATGATTTTGACTGCAACTTTGCGGTCAAGACGTGTATCTAGTGCTTCATAGATCGTTGCCATCCCACCGTTAGCAACTTGACGCAGTAATTGATAACGCCCATCAATGAGCTCACCGGTCAGATCAGACATATGCAGATTTTAAGGAGTGGGCCCACAACAGAGGTTCAGGGCGCGCCCAAAAGGGTTATGAAGTGAGTTTAAACTCGCAATTTTCACGGGTTTCATCCCGCTCAAAGTGTTTATCTTGATCTATTTGCCATTGACGCATTTGCGCCTCGATGTGCGCTCCATCTCGATTCAAGACACGTTGCAAACCGATCTCCGGCTCGATATCAAACCAATAGGTAGTTGCTCCAGACTCACGAACAATCTGCTGCGCTGCACCCACTCCTTCAATAATCAAATAATCAGTCGGTGGGACTGTTTCTTCCTTATCAAATTGCATGGTGTGCCAGTTAAATTTCTTAATGACAAACTCTCTTCCAGCAAGGTGGGCGGTGGTGATTCGATCTAAGATTTCTGAAAGAGCATTGCTTAAGGCATTTTCCCAACCGTTATAGAGATCATCCATGTGAATAACCTTTACGGTGCCCTTTAAGGACAGTTCAGCCTCCAGCTTTGCAGCAAAAGTAGTTTTACCAGCACCAGCTGGACCATCAATGGCTAAGAGAGTCATGCCAACGCTTCAAGCCGATTACAGCAACAATAGTGAACACGGCATATAAGACAGATGTGAACCAATATTCGAGTATGGAGAATTGGATCGTTGCAGTTACATTCACAATAATCCAAATTATCCAAGCCTCAAACTTTTCATAAATCATCAGCACCTGTGCAGTTAAACTTGCCACAAGTATGAATGCATCAGTCCAGGTTGCTGCTGCTCCGATATTTGATAAAAGCGGAGAAAGAACAGAAACGCTGATGATTGTTCCTATCGCAATGTATTGACGATTTCGAACGGACAGAGTTCCTGGAACCGCACCTGTTGGAGCCCAGCCAAACCAACCAAATGCTGCGGCCACAACGAATGCGATCTGTAGTAATGAACTGGCAAAGAATTCTGCTTGGTAATAGAAGATTCCATAAAGAGCGCTGCTTAAAGCCCACCAAGGCCAGGTTATGCGTTTTCCAGTTGTTCCTAACCACACACCCACAAATGAAACGATTGCTGCAACAAATTCCAAGATGGAGACGTCATAGCCCCAAGCGGTAAATAAAATGGTTGACACGATGTATTCCTTTCCACGTCCGCATTATCGGACGGGTCAATCGGTCGGTCTGAATTTCAGACCCTCTCAGCCTTGACGGCTCCCGTGGTTGATACTCTAGCGTGAAATGAACTGGCGCTTAATGAAAGCCTTGCCGGCAACACGAATACGGCGAGCCTTTGAAGTCTTTGCTCGCTGATTGAAAATGTCGTAACCAATCTTTTCGACTTCATCCACAATGCCGCAATACAAAGTGCTGGCCGCTTCTATGCATGGACGACTTGTTGCCTCCAACATAACTATGCCAGGTGCGGCCTCTGCCTGTAATTGTCGGACTCGTGCAATCTGAAACTTAAGAGCCTCAATAATCTCTGGTGTTAGCACTCGTTCTTCCAGCATTTCGCGGGTAACGCCAAACTGAGCCAGCTCTTTTATTGGTAGGTAGACACGTCCACGATCTAAATCTTCATCGACATCTCTAATGAAGTTTGCTAGTTGAAATGCAATCCCTAGTTTTTCAGCAGCCGCAAATGCATCATTGTGTAATGGTCCAAGGATTGGCACCATCTGCAGTCCAATAACCGCTGCTGATCCATAGACATACTCCAGCAAGTCCTCGTAACTCTCATACTCTTGAACGGTTAGATCCATGGTCATCGAATGCAGGAATGCTTCAAAGTGTTCATGTGGAATATCAAAGCGGTTTACTGTGTCTATGAGCGCACGCCCAACATGATCTTGGCTGGTTCCCTTTTTTAAATCAGCTAAAACGGTATTGCCCCAAGTACTTAATGCTTCTGCTTTCTCTGCAACGCTTAATTCAGAGGCCAAATCATCAACGATCTCATCTGCATATCTAGCAAATCCATAAAGAGCATGAACAAATGGACGCTTTGCTTTTGGTAGTAAAAGCGTGGCTAGAAAGTAGGTCTTGCCATGTAGGGCGTTTAACCGCTTGCACTCTTCATAGGAGGCACGAAGTTCAGGATCGGTAATTCCTGCAGCGGTTAGTTCATCCATTTACTTAACCGGGCCCACAATTCGCTCTGCGGCAAGGCGACCTGAAATCAAAACCATTGGAACTCCAACACCTGGTTGTGTGCCAGATCCTGCAAAGACAACATTTTCAATTCCAGCCGCCATATTGCGTGGTCTAAATGGACCGGTTTGGAAGAAGGTGTGTGCGCTAGCAAATGGTGCACCTTGCTCCATTCCTTGATTTTTCCAATCAAGTGGAGTGGTCACAACTTCGGTTTCAATTGCATCTCCAAAACCTGTGTACCCACGTTGTTCCAGAGTTTCCACCATGTGATCTCGATATGGCTTGGTTTGCTTAGTCCAATCAATATCTGCGGTGAGGTTAGGGGTAGGAAAGAGGACGTAGTAAGAAGTCTTTCCAGCAGGGGCTAGCGAAGGGTCATCTAATGAAGGAATTGTTACCAAAACACTTGGATCACTCATTAACTGCTTCTTCTTAATGAGCTCATCAAAGACCCCATCCCATGACTCACCAAAGTGAATGTTGTGGTGGGCAGCAAAGTCATACTTCTTAGAAGATCCCACCAACATTGTCACGCATGAAGGGGAGTAGTTCAAGCGCTTAACGTTTAATGGAGTCTTTCCGAGTAGATCGCGCCAAGCAACAGGTAGATCTGGGTTCAGAATGATTGCGTCGCACTCAATTCTCTGTCCATCTTCTGTGATGACAGCTTTTGCTCGCCCGTTTTGCACATCAACCTTTGAGACAGTGGTGCTGTATTTGAATTCAACACCATGCTTTTGTGCCGCTGCCGCCATCGCGCGTGGAACTGCGTGCATTCCGCCCTTCGGGAAGAAAACACCATTGACTGAATCCATATATGCAATAACTGCATAGATAGCTAGCGCCTGCTGCGGGCTAACGCCGGCATACATAGCCTGGAATGAATACACCTTCTGCAGACGGGGATCCTTCATAAACTGATTTACCTTTGGAGACAATCGGCGGAAACCGCCAAGTGCAATCAAACGCGCAAGGTTTGGTGTTAAAAGATTAAATGGCGAGTCAATGTTGCGATCAATGAAATCATTCATCTCATACTTGTAAAGCTTTGTAACAAAATCTACATACTTGGCATAACCAGCCGCTTCTTCAGGGCTGATCTTCTCTGCAATCTCTGCTTCCATCTGGGCTGTATTTGCATGCACATCTAATTGAGATCCATCTGCATAGAAAGCACGATACAAAGGAGAGACAGGCATGAGTTCAACCCAGTCCTTCATGTCTTCACCGACACAGCTAAATGCATCTTGAATCAAAGATGGCATTGTTAAGACAGAAGGACCTGTATCAAATGAGTAGCCATCTTTTTGAAGTAGCCCGCTTCGACCACCAGGCACAGACTCTCGTTCAATGACTGTTACTTTGCGACCAGCACCTGCAAGACGAAGGGCAGCGCTTAAGCCGGCATAGCCTGCTCCAACAACGACGACATGATCGGTTGGACCTTTAACACGTGCGGGCATTACGAACTCCTCTTGGTTGCGATATTTGCTAGCTCGACGAGCATTGCATTTCCATCCTCTGTAAAAACTGCAGCTTGCGCTGCGGTTAATGCTTGATCTGTTAAACGCTCAATAGTTGCTTCAAGTTCTGCTCGTGCACCAGTGGATTCGATGATTTCTCGAAGTAGGGCAACTCCGTCAGCATCTAAATCTGGCTTGCCAAAGTATGTGCGCGCCAATTCCCGCTGGGCTTCAGATTGTCGATCATTTGTCATCGCGATTAAAGCAGTGCGCTTTCCTTCACGGAGATCATCACCTGCAGGTTTTCCCGTGACAGAAGGATCTCCAAACACACCGAGGAGATCATCACGGAGTTGGAAAGCTTCACCCAATGGAAGTCCATATGCAGATAGGGCGGTAAAGATCTCTGCTGGCGCAGATGCCATGGCTGCCCCTAAATGCAATGGACGCTCGATGGTGTATTTACCAGATTTGTAGCGAGCAATCTTCATGGAGCGATCAACGCTTGTGCTCTTTTGTGTTTGTTCATGAATATCTAAGAACTGTCCTGCCATTAACTCAACACGCATTTCGTTGTAATAAGGAAGCAATTGCGCGAGTTGTTCTGTAGTTAATCCTGCGCTGTTTAACATTTGATCAGACCAGACTAAAGCCAGGTCCCCTAACAAAACAGCTGCTGATAATCCATAGTGTGGGGCAAAGCCATCTAAATCATCTTGAGCATGCTTTGATTCAAAATGGCGATGAATCGATGGCTTTCCACGACGGGTATCTGAACCATCCATCAGGTCATCATGAATGAGTGCACATGCTTGCAAGAGTTCAAGTGATGCCATCGCGCGGATAACTGGTTTATCCAGTGCTCCACCGGAGGCTAGAAAGCCCGCGTACGCAAAGAGTGGTCGAAGTCGCTTTCCACTATCTAGTAAAAATGATGTTAAAGAATCTGACACAGGAGATAGCTCTGTTGAAATCGAATTCAGGTATGCCGCTTCTCGGTTGAGGAAGATGCCTAACTCTTCTTCAACGGCGCTGCGAACGCTCAATAACGTTGCTTTAGGCTCTGAACTCACTCGGTAACGGTACCCTCACTCAGTGGTACTCCGCACTTCGTATTCATTCGAGTTCTTCCCTCCAAAGGATGTTGAGGGTGAAGAACGCTTGTGGGTTGCCATCGATAGCCTTAAATCGATAAACCCAGACTTTGTGTCTGTGACCTATGGCGCCGGCGGCACCACCCGTGATCGTTCTATTCGGATTGCGCAAGAAATTACCAAGCGCACGGGAATATCAACTGTTGCTCACTTAACCTGCGTTGGCTCAACTAGAGACGAGTTGATCTCAATTTTGCATAGCTATAAAGAGGCAGGCATCAGAAGTATTTTGGCGCTGCGTGGAGATCCAACTGGGGGACCAAGTGCGCCCTGGACGCCCACACCCGGTGGTCTTAACTATGCAGATGAGTTAGTTCAATTAGCCGATGAGTTTGGTGGATTCACAATTGGTGTTGCAGCATTTCCTGATGGCCACCCTGCCTCATCTGGTGATTTTGAAAAAGACATTGATGTGCTCATACGTAAAGAAGAGCTAGGCGCTACATTTGCAACTACACAATTTTTCTTTGAAGCAGCTCGCTACACACAGTTAGTTGAGCGTCTTGCAGAACGTGGCTCTCAGTTAGTCATCATTCCCGGCATCTTGCCTGTGACAAACGTAAAGTTGCTGCACCGAATGGCTGAACTTGGCGGTACTGCGATTCCTGCACATATTGCCGAAGCTTTTGCACAGGTTGAAAATGATGCAACTGCAGTGCGCGCGTTAGGTGTGGAGATAGCAACATCACTCTGCAGAGAGCTATTAGCAGCAGGGGCACCTGGATTACACTTTTACACAATGAATAGCTCTACTGCTACTCAAGAAATTTATAGGAACCTCAATGCTTAGCAAAGATGAATTCAAGGCAAAGTGGAGTTCTTTGCATAGCGATGCCGAAACAACAGGAATCGTTGGTGCTTGGTTACATATTTCTTATCGTTTCGGTTTGATCTGCACCTTGCTTCGAATATCACCCAACGTCCTCACATTGTTTGGCTTGTTAGGAGCGGTTGCTACCGCCTTAACTGCCCAATCTGCCTGGGCAATTCTTTTCTTAGTGTTCTCGCTGTTTTGCGATGGTATTGATGGCAGCGTTGCTATCTTCCAGCACCGCGAAAGCAAGTTCGGGGCAACCTTAGATTCAGTAGTCGATCGCATCAGTGAAGCACTGTGGTTCTATGCCCTCTATGCCATAGGTGTCCCGGCCTGGATCCCAATTACTTTGTGGTCAGTTGCAGCTTTTCAGGAATATGCCAGAGCAAAGCTGTTTTCACTAGGTGTGAGCGATATCGGCGTTGTTACCCCTGCAGAGCGCCCAGTGCGGGCAAGTTTCTTGTTTATTGTTTTGATTCTTAATCAGTTGGCACTACCTGGTGCAACAGAGCTTTCAATTGCATTCTTGGTATTACAAATTTATAGTTTTGTTAGTGTCGTGCGTTTTTCTCGTAGCCGATTGCTTCCGTAACTAAATCTCCACTTAATCCAACTAATGGCAAGCCACCACCAGGGTGGGCTGAACCGCCAACTAAGTACAACCCTTTAATCGGTGAACGATTCTTTGCTCTCATAAATGCGGCACGAGCACCATTGCTAGATGTTCCATAGATGGCACCGCCCGGAGCGCGAACAGCTGCTTCTAAATCTGCAGGAGTTCTAATAGTTAAAGATTCCAAGCGATCTCGCACAGAAATTCCACGCGCTTCTATTTGATCGATAATGCTGTTTGCATACTTGCTAGCAAACTCTGAATTATTCCAATCAAACTGTCCATGCGTTGGAGCATTAACAAGCACGAACCAGCCCTCAAGAGTTTCATCTTTGCTCATTGATTCATCGTGCGGAGCGCAAATATAGATCGTTGGCTTTTCTACCGGCTTACCCTCATTAAAGATCGCATCAAATTCAGCATCATAATCTTCAGGAAACAGGATTGTGTGGTGGTTAAGAACTTGCTCTGGATCCTTGCGCATGCCGAGCAAAAGTGAAAACCCAGCAACTGAGACATCCGCGTTAACAATGTTTTTCCGAGCTTTTTTCAATACTCGCTTGTGACCTGTAATCAGCTTGTTATAGACAAGTGAGGCATCAGCATTTGCAATAACTGCATCTGCTGTAACGGTTGTGCCATCAGATAAAACAACACCTGTTGCTTTATTGCCAGTGGTTTGAATGCTGGCAACGGGGGAGTTCAGGTGAAAGGTGACACCGACATCTACTGCTCGCTGATGAACCGTGGTTGTTAGATTTCCGAGCCCACCCTTCACATGCCAAGCACCAAAGCTTTCTTCGACAAAGGCGATTGTCGAAAGCACAGCAGGTGCTTTGCGGGGATCAGAGCCGCTATAGGTGGCATAGCGGTCCATGATGAAGCGAAGACGTTGATCTTTCAGGATTTCATCATCGTGCTGGCGCAGGGTCTTCCACGGCGCAATAATTTTCATGTCACGCAGAAAGGTGATTCGCTTCATCAATGAAATTGGGGACTTGAGTTCGGATTCAACAAAAGGAACACGACTTACATCCCACATACGTTCTGCGCGCTTCATGATGCGATCCCATTGAGCGGCACTGTCCGCACCGAAGCTAGCTGTGATTGCATCTAATGTTTCTTTGCGTGAAAGATTGGCAAACTTTACGTTGCTGCCATCTGCGAAGTGATAATCAAAGGATGGATTAACAGATTCAATAGGACAGACAAGTCCCATAGGTTTTCCAGTGCGCTGGAAAAAGTCTTTGTATACAGCGGGCAACGTTAGTAAGGAGGGCCCGGTATCAAAGGCAACTTTTCCAATCCATTCAGTGCGACATTTTCCACCGACTTGGTCTGATGCTTCATACACAATAACTTCATGTCCACCGCGTGATAAACGAGCAGCAGCGGTCATGCCACCCATGCCTGCGCCAATCACAACGATTTTCATACTGTGCGACCTTTCCATTGAATGCTTCCGTGCATCAAGTATGAGTAGATAGTCAGATAAACAAGTGCAACTATCGATATTGGGTGCAACACACTATCTAGCACTTGGCCACGACTTTTTAGAGCGCTGAGCACACGAGTACCAATAATGGCGGCAAATCCCATCCAGCCGTACACATTTCCAGAAAGAGCCAGAATTACTGGGGTCACACACGTTGCCAATAGAAATGCCATCACAAAGATTGCACCAAAGATCGAACCAAATGCCTTACTTAAGGATTTTCCATACCCTGCTTCTATCTCATTCCAGGATCCATACATGCGAGTTTCTGCGATCTCAGAACCATTAATCACAGTTCCATGAGAACCATTTTTGATGAGCTCACGTGCTAAGAAAACATCATCGATGACTGCATGTTTAACCCTTTGGTATCCACCAATAGATTCCATGGCTGAGCGTTGCACCACAAAGAATTGGCCGTTGGCAACAGCCATTGATTTTTGTCCAGAACTTTCTGCATAACGAAGCGGAACAGTTGTAAGCCAAGACCATTGAAGTAATGGTTGAATCAAACGTTCACCAAAAGTTTTTGCGATTTGACGAGGGTATGGTGAAACAAAATCTAATCCGGCATCTTGCATGGCTGTTACCGCTTTATTAATGGCATCGTTGCTTAAGCGCACATCAGCATCAATTGAGACCAAAACCTTCTCTTGTGAAACTTCATACATCTGCTGAAGAGCCCAAGTTTTACCAATCCATTTTTCATTAAGTGCAGCACCTTTAATGACCCTAAAGCGCGAATCAGCTTTGGTAAATCTTTGCAGTAGTTCAAATGTTTGATCTTCTGAGTTGTCATCTAATAAATAGAAGCGGAATGGGCCAGCTTGGGCTGCCAAAGTAGCAATCAAGCCCTCAACATTTTCTGCTTCATTACGCAGCGGAACCATCACGCCAACCTCTTCAGTTAAATCTGATGTGCGGTTGGGTGTGCGGATTTGGACAAAGTTAACAGCTGCGATGGTGAGCAGAATGAGTGGGAGTAAGAAAAAGAGAATCATCTAAAGGTTACGGTCTTCCGACCCATCGGTTAAAGAAGTAAGGGGCGAGCAAGAGACCCAGAATCAAACCTGAAAATCCAGCAATACCGGGGCGACCGAAGAAGAAGAGATTTCCAACAACTCCTGAAAACCAAGTCCAGAACAACAAGATATCTGCAGCAATGAGTGAACCGCCCACCTTGCGTCGCTCCCGTGGGGTTGAAAAGTGCAGGATTGTCATTAAAAGCATTCCTGAAAGCAGCCAACCAAAGGTGTTAGACAGTGGAATTTCAGGTTGGAAAGGAACATGTGATCCTTTAACAACCCAAGTCCATCGACCTGCTGTAACCATCAGGGGATCAAGAAACAAATCCCACGCCATCATTAACAGTGCGCCATATAGAAAGACCCATGACTTACCAATACGTCGGGCTGCTACTAAACATGGATGAGCAATCATGACCCAAGCAAAAGGAACAACTAGTGGCACAGAAAAAATCTTTGGTCCTAAAGTATCTGAATAGGTGTATTCACCAAATGGCCAACTTGTAGAAACTCCAAGTTGTTCGATGAAGTAACCAAAGGTCAAAGTGATTCCCAACAAGGTCCAGCCATAGCGCGCACCAAAGGCGGCGATGCCATGGAGAAACATGGCAAGTGCTGCCGTGTAGACAGATGCAATTGTTATGACGCCAAGTAAGCCGCCATCTACGAGAGGATAAAGAATCTGCATCAACACCGTTGCACCGAGTGCAACACCCATAGCCTTGATCAGCACAGGAGATGCAGCACCGCGTGTTCTGCGTCTCGGGGTGTAATGGCGGATGGACATAGGCGTAAGTCTGCCTTATTCCATTTATTTAAGACAGTTGTTGCAATGTTCCGCGTACTTCACGCACAGCAAAGCGCGCAAATAGCTCTTCTGAGTACCAGTTATAGGTTGCAGTATCTGCAATAGCCTTTTGATGAGCGGCACCTTTGTATGCAAAGTTCTTAATGGCAGCAGATGACTCCCACAATGAAAAAGTACCTTGCAGCCCAATAGGGGCTTCACCTATGCCAATTGCAGCCAATAATCCTGGCGCTGACTTCAGAGAGATTGTTACGGGAGGCACTGATCTCCAGAATCTAAAGTTTTGGTGCCATTTAATCCGAGCACGGGTGATTGCTACAACCTGACCATCCCAATCTTTGGCCGTTGCAACAAATGGTTCTTTGCCCGCCCACTTACCATGAGATGAAATTGGTTCAAGAACTGCGCGAAACTCATCAACACTTCTTTTGCGCCAGCGCTCCACAACTAATGATTGATCGAACGCTTCTAGATCCTTAACTTGCACAATCAAACCCCAACGTAAGGAATTGGCATCGGCGGGTGTGAATGTCTCACCTTTGCCAGTTCCTAAGGATTTAAAGAAACCCACATTGGGTGAGCGCCACAATGAAAAACGGTCAAGTGCCATTGCAAACAATACAAATGGGATAGCTCTGGATTTAATAGTCCAAAAATAGGCAACGATCATTTACTTGCACTCTCAATGAGATCCCACTTATTTCCATACTTATCTTTGAAGACAACGACCTGACCGTATGCCTCCTGGCGCGGTTGCTCAATAAATTCAATACCTCGAGCTTTGTAGCTTTCGTAGGTTTCATCAAAGTTAGTTGTATACAAAAAGAATCCAACCCGACCACCAGTTGAGTTACCGATTGCAGCTCTCTGCTGATCTGTTGCAGCTTTTGCTAGCAGGATCCTGGCACCATCATTGCTAGGAGCCACTACAACCCAGCGCTTTTCAGGGGACATTATTGTGTCTTCGATCAAAGTAAATCCAAGATCAGTAACGTAGTGTGAAATTGCTGAGTCGTATTCATCAACAACAAGTGCGATCATCCCCAATGTATTCATGGTTATTCACCAACAATCATTGGTTTTGCATCGGTGCAAGCAATCAATTCTGCATACGTCGTCGGATAAACAGCGTGTGGGTGTCCGGCAGCAGCCCACACAACCTTGTAATCATTCAGGGCTTGATCAATGAGAATAGTTGCGGGGGACACCCAGCCAATAGGAGCAACCCCACCAATTGAAAACCCAGACTTCCCTTTTACATAATCTGCATCAACTCGGCCGAGGCCTTCAATTCCTAGGTTCTTCGCAACTAAATCTGTATCAACGCGATGGCGCCCGCTAGTTATGATCAATAGAGGCGAGTCATCTGGAAGTTTAAAGATGAGTGATGAAGCAATCTGTCCGACCTCAATGCCAAGGGCAGTTGCCGCTTCTTGCGCAGTTCGGGCGCTATCTGAAAGCACGTGGACTTCACCTTCAAGGCCGTGCTCAAGCAAGGCGGCAAGTACTCGCCTTACAGCAGCTTTTTCTTTTACGCCTTCCATCTTCCTAGATTATCGAACTATTGAAGTAGTCTTAGCATGAAATGGCAACTGATTTATATGCGCTGGGTATGAGAGCGCGAAATGCAGTGTGGGCCTGCTTTTTCTTTTTGGGGTTTTTGGGACTTGCTTGGATTCCGCGTATTCCAGAGATCAAGACAGCGCTGAATTTAAGTGATGGTCAGTTCGGCCTTGTCCTACTTGCAAGCACAGTGGGATCAATTCCGGGTGCACAACTTGCAGGACGTATGGTCCACATGTATTCCTCTAAATTAATTGTTCGAATTTCAGGTGTCTTGTTGCCAGTGGGTGTCTTTGTGATCGGTCTGGCAGACAATGTTCAGATTTTGCTTCTCGGTTTGTTTATCACTGGCTTCAATGTCGCATTTATGGACATTGCAATTAACGGTCAAGCAGTTGAAATTGAGAAACACACTAAGGGCCGCTGGATGTCTAGCTTTCATGGGTTGTGGAGTATCGGCGCATTTGCAGCAACCTTAGTTGGGGGATTGGTAGCAAACTTTGTTTCCCCTCGCGATAACTTAATTGCCATCGCAATCTTTGGATTATTTGTCTATCAATTTATTGCGCATTACCTCTTGCCAGCCGAACATGATGGGCATCTGGGTGAACCCGGTGAAGATGATGCGGGCAAAGTTTCACTCTTCGGAAAAGAGTCTTTGATTCTGTGGGCACTTGGCATTGGCTTGATGTGTTCATTAATTCCAGAAGGCGGGGCATATGAATGGTCCGGAATCCTTTTGCAGGACCATATGGGCATTGGCAAAGGTTTAAATGCAGCGGCTGCGACAACTTTTTCCCTAGCAATGATCGCAAGTCGCTTATTGGGTGATCGTGCTTTTGAAAAGTGGGGCCATGTGAACACTGTGAAATATGGTGGATATTTCGGTGGTGGACTCTGGGGAATTGGTTTATTCGTTGGAATGTCAATCTCTGACTCTCATCCAACAGCAGGGTTAATTATTGTCTGCCTAGGTTTTGCCGCAGCTGGCTTTGGAATGGGGCCTTTTTTCCCGGCATTTAACCTAGCAGCGGCATCTATTCCAGGCATTGCGCCATCTGTTGGCTTAGCTCGTGTTGGGCTAATTGCTATTGCTGCCTACTTCGGTGGACCAACAATAATTGGATTAATTGCCGAAGTTACATCGCTACCGGTGGCATTTGCCTTCCCGGTACTTCTCTATATGGTGGTTGGTCTTCAATCAAAATACATCAAGGTGAGAGCGCTTAAGCAATAAACCAAGTTTCTACAAGCGTGAAGATTGAAATTGCAAAGAGCAAGAATGCAAATGATTTACGTAGTATCACTGGATTCATCTGACCACTCTTGATTGACGCTATACGAGCAACCACAACCGCTGAGATCGCCATAGCAATTGGCACAGTCCATGTGACCTCTGACCAACTTTGGTAATGTCCAAAAAATGCTGTGATTGAGTTGATGGCAATGATTGCAAGTGATGTTCCAGCAGCTTTTCCTTGCGGCACTTTAAAGAAGAGAACAAGAATGGGAATTGCAAGAAAGCCGCCACCGATTCCAAATAACCCAGTCATCGTTCCGATAACCAGTGAGATTAGGATCAGCCATAAGAAAGGAACCTTCTTTTCAGTGCCAGCTATTGGCTTAATCAACATAGATGTTCCTGCAATTAGTAACACCATGGAAAAACCTGTTGTTATAACTGAATCACTTAAACGATGGGCAATGATTGAAAAACCAATATTGGTGACAAGACCCAAAGCCCAGATAATGCCAGCTTCTCTAAACAAAACTTCCTTGCTTTTTATCTTTGGAAGCAATCCCGAGATAGCAGCGCTTAAGACAACAGCAATGGCAGCAGTTGTTGCAGCCTGCGGCGAGAAGTTGAAGATGTAGAGAAGGATCGGGACTGAGAGCATGGCCCCGCCCGCCCCGATAAATCCAAGGACCGCGCCGATGACGGCTCCGGCTAGCAACCCGCCAATGATCTCCATGGGGTAAGTGTGGGGCACGGAGCCGCCTAGGCTGCCTAGGCTCAACACGCTCACGGGCTTGCTATTTGTCGGTGGCAAGGGCTATTTTTCGAACATCTGTTCGAATACCCACAGCCTTGAAAGGTAGCCTCACACATGTCAGCCAGCCAGGTTAACTCCGCCCTCGATGTCACTATCGATGGGGCAACAACTCCTATTGAGTTCACCTACAAAGGAAAACGTTTTCGCATTCACGCGGTCTTATCTAGATGGTGTGAAGCAGGTGGCTGGTGGAATCGCATTAGCGATGGCAAGTATCGCCCTGATGATCAGGCACGTGCGCTGTGGCGGGTAGAGGCGGCTCCCATTGGTGCGCTCACAACCTTTGAACTAGAACGTGATGAAGTAACAGGTCAGTGGATTATTCGTAACGTATGAGTTTTATTCACCTCAATGTTGCCAGTGGCTATTCATTGAAATACGGCACAACCCAACCTAGCGATTTAGTACAGCGCGCAGCAGAGTTTGAAATGCCCGCGCTAGCGCTAACAGATCGCGATGGGTTAGCTGGCGCTATCCGTTTTACGCAAAGCTGTGTTGATTACGGCATCGCACCAATCATCGGAGTCAATTGTGCAATCGACCTGGGCGATAGTAAGGGTCGCATCACGTTGCTGGCACATAGTGATGGGGGATGGCGCTCGCTATGTAGGTTGATGACATCGCTGACAATGACAAGTGATACCCGTGTTCCAGTTTTAACTTTAGATTTTTTGCAACAGTTCAGTCAGTACAGCACCAATGTCTATGCGATGCATGGGCCTGAAGCGCCCATGAGTAGCGCTATTCAAAACCATCGCTTTGATCAAGCGCTAGCTATCTTTAATCAAACCCGTGATCTATTTGCAGGCAATGCCATTGAATGTGTTTCACACTTGGTAGCAGGGCGTGGTCCGCGATCTACCGAACACGCAGCTCGCTCTTTAATCTTTGCTAGGGACAATGATTTAGAGGCGGTTATTACTAACGCTGTGCGCATGAAAGATCGCACCGATGGGCCAGTTGCAGATGTTTTAGATTGTGTGCGACAGCTAGTTCCGCTGCATGATCGCCATATAGAACGCCGCAACGCTGAAGGCTTTTTAAAATCTAGTGATGAGATGATTTCATTGGCAGCCGAGATTGCACGAGCTGCAGGGGAGCGCACACCACGCGCATTGCTAAAGACAACTCGGGAATGGGCAGAGCGCTGCTTGTTATCACCCCAGCGAGACATCGGATTAGGAGCAGCCCACCTGCCAGAACCCCATGTTGTAGGGGTAAATACCGCGCAAGAAATGCGCACTTTGCTGCGCAGCCGTAGCGAAGCTGGCATTAACTGGCGATATACCAGCAGTGATCAAATCAACAAAGCACGCGCACGTTTAGATGATGAACTTGCAACAGTTGCAACACTTGGATTTGAATCATATTTTTTAACAGTTGCAGATATTGCAGACATGGCAAGAAATGCGGGTATTCGAGTTGCAGCCCGTGGCAGCGGTGCGGGTTCGTTGATCTGTCATCTGCTGGGTATTTCAGGGGTTGAACCCATGCAACATGGTTTGTTAATGGAGCGTTTCTGCTCTCCTTTGCGCAGAGCGCTACCTGATATTGATATAGATGTGGAATCTGCAAGACGTTTAGAAATCTATGACATGGTCTTTAAGCGATACGGCGATAGCAATTGGGCTGCACCCGGTAATCAATCACGATGCGCAGTTGTTTCAATGGTTGATACCTACCGTGCACGCCATGCAATCCGTGATGCTGGCGCAGCACTTGGCCTGCCTGGCATGGAGATAGATATGTTGGCAAAATCAATGCCACATGTTCGTGCTCGCAATATTGCAAAGACTCTTGAATCATTACCAGAGCTTCGCCGACTTAATACCTCCGCTCCATTAATGGCGGCAACTATTGAGATGGCACAACGCCTAGATGGTTTGCCTAGACACCTTGCTATGCATCCATGTGCCATCGTTTTATCTGATGGAGGTTTTCTAGATCGCGCGCCATTAATGACAAGTGCCGGGGGATATCCCATGGTTGCCTTTGATAAGGATGATGTTGAAGCAGTCGGGCTGTTAAAGCTAGATGTGTTGGGTGTGCGCATGCAGTCAACGATTGCGTACTCGCTCAAAGAGATTGAACGAGTCCACAAAGATGTTGTGGATATAGATACGGTGCCATTAGATGACACAGCCACATACGAGCTCATTCAATCAACACGCACCCTTGGAATCTTTCAGGTCGAAAGTCCAGGACAGCGCGAACTAGTAGGAAAGCTTGCACCTAACAACTTCACCGATTTAATTATTGATATTTCCTTGTTTAGGCCAGGGCCAGTTAAAAGCGACATGATCACGCCATTTTTAAAGGCACGTCATGGGTGGAGTGCGGCACAGATAATGCACCCTGATTTGTACGAAACCTTGGCCCATACCGAAGGCGTTGTTGTCTTCCACGAACAAGTTATTCAGATCATCGCCACGATGACTGGGGTTTCTTTGGCAACGGCTGATGAAAAGCGCAGATCGTTGGGGGACCGGGCAGGCCAACAAGAGGTGTGCGATTGGTTCTTTCCGGCAGCAACTGCCAAGGGGTATGAACTGCCGATCATCAATGAGATCTGGGATGTGCTGCGCGCTTTTGCATCCTTTGGTTTTTGCAAAGCACATGCTGCCGCCTTTGCTATGCCTACATATCAATCTGCTTGGCTCAAAACGCATTACCCCGCAGCATTTCTTGCCGGGGTACTTACCCATGATCCTGGCATGTATCCCAAGCGTTTAATTGTTGATGAGGCTAGACAAATGGGGATTGCAATTGCACCCCTTGATGTCAACGCATCTGACTCTGTCTATCGAGTAGAAGATCATGGAAATGCTATTCGTATTGCGTTATCTACTGTTGCTGGCATGAGCGATGGGGAGGTGCAATCAATTATTGCTGGCCGTCCCTATATTGATTTAAACGATTTTGTGCGCAGGTCAGGAGCTAGCGCCCCAGTTACAGAGAGCATGATCTTGACCGGTGCCTTTGATGCGTTGCACGCCGATGTTAATCGCAGAGATCTACTGCTCCACTTTTCTGATCTACAAAAATCACCAAGTGCGCCCGTATCTGGCGCACAGATGAACTTAGGCTTTGATCCACCAGCATTAATTAGCAGCGGCCTACCTGCAATGACAGCTGCTGAAAGTGTTAAGTACGAAGTCGATCGTTTAGGTATTGATATGTCCCGTCACATGATTGAGTTCTATGGCGACTTTCTCAATGCAATTGGGGCGGTTAGATCTAGTGATTTACTAAAGCAGCGATCTCAATCATCAGTGCTAGTTGCTGGCATCAAGGTTGCGATGCAGACACCACCGGTGCGCTCTGGTAAACGTGTCATCTTTGTAACCTTAGATGATGGATATGGGCTGAGTGATTCCACATTTTTCACTGATGTTCAAAGCGAATACGCCAATGTTTTGTACTCCACATCGCTGCTACTTGTGCGGGGCGTAACCCGCAGAACTGGGGCCAGGGGAATCTCCATAAGAGCCACTGGGGCGTGGGATTTACGTGCTGCCTACGAAAGTTGGAGCACCAAACAAAGTACGCTCGCAATATGACAATGGATGAGAAGCCAACACAGGCAACGATTCTCCATGTCGATATGGATGCATTCTTTGCATCAGTTGCTGAGAAAGATAACCCAGAGTTAAAAGGCAAGGCTGTTGTCATCGGAATGGGTGCCCGCGGAGTTGTCTCTGCGGCCAACTATGAAGCACGCAAATTTGGAATTCACTCTGCAATGCCGGTGGGACAAGCCAGGCGGTTAGCACCCCATGCAATCTTTTTACCTGTTGATATGGCGCGCTACCAAGAGGTCTCGGGTCACATCATGCATATCTTTGAAAGCTTCACACCCTATGTTGAGCCAGTCTCTGTTGATGAAGCATTTCTAGATGTGACAGGTGCCAAGAAGTTACTGGGCACAGGTCGTGAGATCGCAGCAGCAATACGGGCAAAGGTTGAAGCACAAGAGGGCATTACTTGCTCTGTTGGCATCGCACCATCAAAGTTCATTGCAAAGCTTGCATCAACTCATTGCAAACCCAATGGAATGCTAGAGATTACTAGTGATCGAATTTTGGAGTTTTTACATCCACTGCCAATTTCTGCGATGTGGGGAGTAGGGCCAAAGACTGCCGAAGTGCTGGAACGCTTAGGACTTCGCACAATTGAAGATATTGCGCATTTGCCTCGGACAACTTTAATTCGCGCAGTTGGCGAAGCAGCTGGTATGACATTGCACGAACTCTCCTGGGGTCGTGATTACCGTGATGTGGCACCACAAGATGCGGAAAAAAGCATTAGTGCGGCAGAGACATTTCCAACTGATCTAGATAATCCAGAAGAAATTCTGCGCGAGTATTTGCGGTTGTGTGAGCGCGCCACATCACGACTACGCGATAAAAAACTGTTTGCAAAGACAATTAGCATCAAGGTGAGATTTGGAGATTTCTCAACGATTAATCGTTCCAAGACTTTGCCTTTGCCAATCGACAGCACCCATGATGTGTATGAAGTTGTTAAGGGTCTCTACGAAGCTCTACGCATCGAAAGGGCCCGCCTGCGATTAGTGGGAGTTTCCTTAGAGAACTTAAGCCAGGCAGCACCAGTGCAATTGCTGCTGGGGGAGCGCGAAAAAGGCTGGCGCGAGGCAGAAGGGGCAATGGACAGAGCCCGTGAGCGGTTTGGAGATGGTTCTGTTAGACCTGCTCGATTGATTAGACCGGCTATAGAAGAAAACGAGTAGCGGGTATAGAGAATTTGTTCTATTGTGGGCCTGTGCCACTATCAGATCGCGAAAAGCGCCTACTAGATGAGATGGAGGCTGCCCTCTTAACTGAGGATCCACGCCTAGTTTCTGCGCTCTCTGCTAATCCTGGTCTGCCTTCACGCAAGCGCATCATGATGGGTGCCGGTCTTGTTCTTCTAGGCCTTGTCACCTTGTTTGGTGGCCTAATTTCAAAGGTAACCCCCATTGGAATTCTCGGATTTCTGATTGCACTTAGCGGCGTAATCAGTGCGATCTCTAGCTTTACCCCTGGTATCGGCAAAAAGGCAGCCAAAAAGCCACGCACACGCTCTTCAATGAGTGAGCGGATGGAAAAGCGCTGGGACAACAGAGGTCAAGAGCAGTAATCCGTACCTAAGTAACGCTCAAGCCCCTCCATGTGAGGGGCTTTTTCATGCCCCCAGGGTGGGGAGAGGTGGGGCGCGAATGGGTAAATAGTGGCAAAAAGTGGTGTAAAAAGGAGAGAAATGGAGTAAAGTGGTGAATTAAGCGGGCACGAAGGTCCGCGGCGAACCTGGGGAAGGGGGCGCTGAAAATGTTTCTAGGCACCCACGAGCCACGTCTTGATGACAAAGGTCGCTTAATACTTCCCGCAAAATTCCGCGATGAGTTAGCTGCAGGTTTAGTAATTACTAAAGGACAAGAACGTTGTCTTTATGTTTTTCCATCGAATGAATTTTTAGTTATCACAGAGACGCTAAAACAAGCGCCAGTCACTGCAAAATCAGCACGTGATTACAGCCGTGTGATGTTTGCTGGCGCGCACGATGAAATTCCTGATCGTCAAGGTCGCGTAACAATTCCACAATCACTTCGCACATATGCAGGATTAGAAAAAGAGTGCGTTGTTATTGGTGCAAACACTCGCGTTGAAATTTGGGACGCAACTGCATGGAATGAATATTTAACAGATCGTGAAAAGAGCTTCGCAGATGTTTCAGAGGAGGTCTTTCCAGGTTTGTTCTAACTCTCATTTGTGGCCACTGCCGACCCTTCGAACGCAGCGACACCCCTTCCCCGGTGCCGTTGCTACACAAAGATCCGTCGGCCGGCAGTGACCAGAGGTGAGAGCCGCACAGCAAGAAAGATGTAGTACAAGAAATAAGCAAGAGCAACAATGAAAAGTAAGGGGGAAAGATGACAAGTGCAACTGAGCACATATCTGTAATGCGCGATCGCTGCGTTGATCTCTTGACCCCTGCAATCATGGCTTCAACTAATCCTGTTGTCGTTGATGCCACCTTAGGCCTTGGCGGTCACACAGAAGCCTTGCTTCAGAAGTTCCCTCATTTAACTGTCATCGGCATAGATCGCGATCTTGATGCAATTGCAAAGGCAACCGATCGCCTTGCACCATATGCCGATCGCCTAAAAACTGCGCATTCAACATTTGATGGAATCGCCGAAATTGTTGCTGGATTTGGCTATTCACACATTGACGGCGCTCTCTTTGATTTAGGTGTCTCTTCAATGCAACTTGATCAAGTTGAACGTGGTTTTTCTTATTCTCAAGACGCACCTCTTGATATGCGTATGGATCGCACACAATCACTCACGGCGGGGGAGATTGTTAATACCTATGAGCCAGGTCAACTAGTTCGGATCTTGCGCACATATGGCGAAGAAAAGTTTGCAACTCGTATCGTGGAATCAATTGTTAAGCAGCGCGCAATCGCTCCCTTGAATTCAACTGCCCAGCTGGCCGAAATGGTCAAGGAGGCTATTCCAGCTGCCACCCGCCGCACTGGCGGAAACCCAGCAAAGAGAACCTTCCAAGCACTACGCATCGAAACAAATGATGAGCTGGGCACGATTACACGCGCATTGCCTGCAGCTCTTGAACTTCTTAACGTTGGGGCTCGTCTAGTAGTTATGTCCTTCCAGTCTCTGGAAGACCGCATCGTCAAGCAATTGTTTGTCGCATCAACAACATCTGGAACTCCACGCGATCTTCCATTTGAACTACCTGAATTTGCTGCCAAGTTTTCAATGATCACTCGCGGAAGCGAAACTCCAACCGATGCCGAACTAGAAGAGAACTCACGTTCTCAATCAGTGCGTCTTCGCGCAATCGAAAGGGTGGCCGCGTAATGGCTATGACTGCACTAGCTCCGGCAATCACTCGCTCAAAAGAAATTCTTGCTGAGAAGTCTTCACAAGTTGTTCTTAAACTTGTGCCTGATCTTTCCAGTGGGCAGCAAGCTGATCGAAAGTACTTTGCAAAATTTGTAACGATAGTGGGAGTTATTGGTCTCTTATTTCTTCTCCTGATCAATACCTTGCTCAATCAAGATGCAATCGCACTTGCTGAATTAAAGTATGAGGCAAAGTTAGTCAGCGATGAGCGCGAAGCAATAGCACGTCAGATAGATGCGTTGTCCTCTCCAGAAGCGCTTGCAAAAGCAGCTACCGATCTTGGTATGAAGCCTTCAGAGTCTCCAACATTTCTAATTCTAGATAAGCCTGGAGCAGGGACAGAGGCAAACAATGGGTAACTTTTCCTTAGCGCACAACAGAATTCGGGCCCTCATAGTAATGACGGCCGTAGTTATGTTTTTGTTTGGTTTGCGCCTCGTGCAAGTGCAGGCTGTGCAGGCAAATGATTATCGCTCGCTGGCGATCAATGAAATGGAAAGGGTAAAGACCCTTCAAGCACCTCGCGGTGAGATTACAGACATTAATGGCGTGGCCTTTGCTCGCAGTGTTGCTGCGACAAGCATTGTGGTGGACCAAACACAGATCCTGAACCCAGCCAAAGTCGCAGCTTTTGTGGCCCCAATACTTAACATGAGTGTTTCTGATGTGGAAACAGCCCTGACTGGTAAGCGTAAATGGAACATGGTTGCAGAAAATGCCAAGCCTGCAACATGGTTGAAGCTGACAAAGGCTATTGATCTCTATAACTCAAAGTTGCCCGGAATGAGCCCAGAGCGAATTATTGGTTTCTTCCCAGAGCGCAGTTATGTTCGGGAGTATCCATCAGGTTCTTTAATTGCTTCCCTGATTGGTTTTGTTAATAAAGAGGGTGTTGGTGCAACAGGACTTGAATCCAGCATGAATTCGATTATCGCTGGAACCGATGGCAAGTACTCCTATGCAAATGGTTATAAGGCTGAGATCCCAGGTTCACAGTCTGAAATAGTTTCAACAGAAGCAGGCACTTCAATTCGCTTGACTATAGATCGCGATATCCAGTGGGTTGCAGCCAAGGCGATTGCAGATGCTGTTAAGTCATCAAATGCAATTAGTGGCACTGTAATTGTCATGGACCCAAGGACAGGTCATATTTTGGCGCATGCAACTGCTCCTACATTTGATCCAAACAACACATCAAAAGTTTCATTGGTGGCAATGCGCAATCCCTCAGTGCAGGATGTTTATGAACCTGGCTCTACTGGCAAGGTAATGACTCTTGCAGCTGCGCTAGAAGAGGGAGCAATTCTTCCTGAAACAGTATTTACAGTCCCATATGCACTCAAGCGCTCAGATAAGACCTTCCGTGATCACGAGCCACACCCAACTCAACGATTAACTTCATCTGGAATTCTCGCAGTATCAAGTAACACCGGTTCAATTTTGATTGGCGAATTAATGCCAAATGATGTTTTACACAAATATCTATCTAAGTTCGGCATTGGAGAGAAAACTGGCTCCGGATTGCCTGGAGAATCAAGAGGCATTTTGCCTAAAGTTGCTGATTGGTCTGGAACAACAGCGCCAACAGTAGCTTTTGGGCAGGGTTACTCACTCACCGCAATGCAGGCGACAAGCGTGTTTGCAACTATCGCAAATGATGGAGTTCGAGTTTCACCAACAGTAATCGCGGGAACAAGTGATGCAAATGGCAACTACACACCTTCACCAACTCGTGAAAGTGTGCGTGTAATTAGTGCCAATACGGCGCGACAAATGCGCATCATGATGGAGAGCGTTGTATCTGGGAACGGAACTGCACCAAGTGCTGCCATCGAAGGTTACCGAGTGGCAGGTAAGACTGGTACAGCACAACGTATTGATGACACCTGTGGTTGCTACCGCGGCTATACCGCCTCCTTTATTGGTTTTGCACCTGCGGATAATCCGGCGTATGTCATCTCAGTTACTATTCAAGATCCAAAGGGAATCCACTGGGGCGGCGCACTAGGTGGCCCAGTATTTAAAGATGTTATGTCCTTCGTTCTCAAGTCAAAGGGAATCGCACCGACAGGCACCAAAGTTATTCCAGTTTCTTTGACAGAAAAGCAGTTGATCGAAGAAAAGAAATTAGCGGCAAAGAAGGCTGCAAGTGCCAAGACCGATTGAAGAGTTCAAGAGAACCGTTGAGGCGGTTGCCTTAATTGCTAATGCAACTTTATCGGGGAATGCAACAACGGTAATTACTGGTTTGACGCAATCAAGCAATAGCGTTGAAGCAGGAGATTTGTTTATAGCACTTCCTGGCGAAAAAGTTCATGGAGCAGAGTTTGCTCATGATGCTATAGCTCGTGGGGCAGTGGCTGTCTTGACCGACCAAGAGGGCGCTTCAAAAGTTCAAGGCGTCCCAGTAATCATCAGCGCTAATCCACGACGTGCTGCAGGAGTTATCAGTGCTTGGTTTTATAGCGAGCCCATGCGTGATTTGTATAGCGTCGGCGTAACTGGCACAAATGGTAAAACAACGGTTACAACGCTACTTCACCAGATCATGTCTGCTGCCGGTCGGGACAGTGGGTTGATTGGCACTGTTGAGACACGTATTGGCAGTGAAATCCTTACCAGCAAGCGGACAACCCCTGAAAGCAGCGATTTACAGGCTCTTTCAGCGGTCATGCGTGAGCGTCATATGCGCAATTTAGTTATGGAAGTTTCAAGCCATGCGATAACACTGGAGCGGATCCGTGGCAGTCACTTTGCGGTGGTTGCTTTTACAAATCTCTCGCAAGATCACTTAGATTTTCACAAGACGATGGAGGAGTACTTCGCTGCAAAGGCCAAGCTATTTAGCTTTGAGTTTGCTGATTTAGCGGTGATCAACATTGATGATGCATATGGAATTAAGTTAGCTGCTCAAACCGAACTTCCCGTAATGAGCGTGTCTCGACATGATCCAAGTGCTACATGGCACTTTGTCTCCATCACACAGGATTACATGGGAGCACATGTTGCTATTCGGGGTAGCGGTGGGATTTTGATTGAAGGAAAAGTTCAGCTGCACGGTGGCTATAACTACGACAACCTTTTGATGGCTGTTGCTATTGCAAATGAAAGCGGCATTGATCCAATTGATATTGCAGCTATATTGCCTCACTTGTCTGGCGCAGCTGGGCGCTTAGAGTCTGTGCGCCTTGGTCAAAACTTCACAGCTTTAGTTGATTACGCCCACTCACCAGATGCGGTGACAAGAGTATTAGAAACTGCACATGAGATCACTGATGGGCGAGTAATTGCCGTTCTTGGCTGCGGCGGCGATAGAGATAGTTCAAAGCGTCCATTAATGGGTAAGGCGCTTCTAGATGGGGCCGATATTGCAATTTTTACAAGCGATAACCCACGCTCTGAAAAGCCAGAACAAATACTGGTGCAAATGACTTTGGGTCTAGATATTCAAGAACCAAGTGCAGTTATTGAAGATCGCGCACTTGCCATCAAAACAGCTGTCAACCATGCACAAGAAGGCGACCTTGTTGTGATTTTGGGTAAAGGACATGAAAAAGGACAAGAGGTCGATGGTGTGGTTCATCCCTTTGATGATCGCGTGGAGCTTGCGCGAGCAATCGAGGACAAAAAATGATTACTTTAACGGCAGGTGAGATCGCCCTATTAGTTGGCGGGCAATTACATTGCGATAAAGATTTATTGGTGTCAAAAGCACCTGTTTTTGATTCACGCTTAGCTACTCCTGGCTGTATTTTCTTGGCCCTTAAGGGTGAAAAAGTTGATGGACATGAATTTGCAGCTGATGCTTACCGAGCAGGTGCCATGTTTTCCCTTACGACCCATCGCATTGATGGTCCATGCATAGTTGTAGATGATGTCATTGAAGCGTTATCAGCACTTGCCTCATTTGTGCGAAAGAAGTTAACTGGATTAACTGTTATTGGTATTACTGGTTCACAAGGAAAGACAAGTACGAAAGATTTATTAGCTCATATGCTCAGCGTTGCCGGACCTACGGTTGCACCTGCCGGATCCTTTAACAACGATTTAGGTTTACCAATTACTTTGCTTCAGTGCGATGAGCGCACAAAGTTTTGCATTCTAGAAATGGGTGCTCGCCATAAGGGAGATATTGCACGCCTGTGTGAAATCGCACAACCAAATATAGGAGTCGTGCTAGTTGTTGGCACCGCCCATCTTGGTGAATTCGGATCCGTCGAGGCAATTGCAGAAACTAAATCAGAGCTAATCCAGTCCTTAGGACCAGATGCTGTTGCCGTACTTGGCAGTTATGACAAGTACACACCCACCATGGCTTCATTGCATAAAGGTCGCACAATACTTTTTGGCAATTCCCAAGAAGTTCGGGCCGCAGATGTTGAAATTAGAGAAGGTTGTCCGCACTTTGATCTTGTGACACCTGCAGGTCGTGACGCAGTTGGTATGAGAATTGTGGGAGAGCATCAGATTTCAAATGCTTTGGCTGTGGCAGCTGTTGGAACGGCGCTGGAACTTCCTATCGAGTTAATTGCAAGTTCTTTATCGACAGCAGAAAATGCGAGCAAGTGGCGCATGGAGCTACATGATGTGTTCGGCCTTTTGATTATCAATGATTCTTACAACGCCAACCCCGATTCAATGGCTGCTGCGATGCGATCCTTGGTGCTCTTTGCCCAAGAACGCGGGGGAGAATCGTGGGCATTTGTGGGAAAAATGCATGAACTCGGCGAGTCAAGCCCTGCTCAGCATGAGGCAATTGGCACGCTTGCCCAAGAGATAGGCATCGATCATTTGGTGGCTATTGGGGCACCTGAATACGGCAACCATAAAGGTCAGATGCTTATTCATCACTACGCAAGTATTGATGAGTGCCTAGCAATGACAGATTATTTCTCAGCAGGGGATGTGGTTTTAGTCAAAGCATCCCGTTCTGAAAGATTTGAAGTACTAGCCCAAAAATTAGAAGAGTTATGGCTAAACAAGAGCGGAGTTGAAAATTGAGACAAATTCTCATCGCTGGTGCATTTGCTCTGGTATTTGCACTCTTTGGAACCCGGGTCTTAATTCGCATTCTTGCACGCAAAGGATATGGACAGATTATTCGTGATGACGGTCCAAGTAGTCACCACACAAAGCGTGGCACACCAACCATGGGTGGCATCATCTTTATTCTTGCAGCGGTCTTTGGATATTTAATTGCCCACTTGATTACAGGTAACTCTGTAACCGCATCTGCCTTATTAGTTATGGGCTTAGTTGTTTCTTTAGGCTTTATTGGTTTCCTAGATGACTGGCTGAAAGTTTCACGACAAAACTCTCGCGGATTACCAGGTCGTTATAAATTGCTGGGCCAAGCAATTGTTGCTGCAGTTTTTGGTTATATGGGGTTGCAGTTTGTTGATTCTGACTCCCTAGCGCCGATCTCTCAGTATTTGTCTGGTGTGCGAGAAACTTCAATTTATTTGGGATCCGGGCTTGCCATTGTGTGGATTGTGATCATGGTGATGTCTGCAAGTAACGGAGTTAACTTGGCCGATGGTCTTGATGGATTAGCAACTGGTGCATCCATTATGACCTTCTTAGCTTTTGTATTAATTGGCGTGTGGGAGTTTGGACAAAGCTGTGCGATTAATGCTGCCGCGGGATGTTACGCGGTCCGAGATCCTTTGGACTTAGCTGTTCTTGCAGCAGCATTTGCTGGCGGTTGCACGGGATTTCTTTGGTGGAATACAGCTCCCGCGAAGATTTTTATGGGTGACACCGGATCCTTGGCGTTAGGTGGGGCTATTGCAGGTTTAGCAGCAACTTTACGTGTGGAATTGCTGTTAATCCCACTAGGCGGCCTCTTTGTCATCATCACTTTGTCTGTGCTGATTCAGACTATTTACTTCAAAATTAGTGGCGGCAAGCGAGTCTTTAAAATGGCACCTTTGCACCATCACTTCGAGTTAGTGGGCTGGGAACAGATAACAATCGTAATTAGATTTTGGATTATTGCTGGACTCTCCGTAGCTATTGGCCTTGGTTTGTTCTATGCGCAGTGGGTAGCTAAGTAAGAAATGCCAAGTAACTTTGATAAGCAACGGTTCCTGATTTTAGGAGCTGGCGTTACGGGATCTGCAGTAGCACGATCACTGCAAAGTCGTGGCGGCTTAGTAACGATTGCAGATGACAACGCACCTGATGCCATCAAATCTGACCAGGTCAATTTTTCTGATTTCGATGCTGTGGTTATTTCTCCAGGGTGGCGACAGGATCATCCGCTGGTTGTTAAAGCACTTGCAAGTGATCTGCCTATCCTTAATGAGATAGATCTTGCCTGGCAGTTGCACAGCGATTTAGCACCACATCAAAAATGGTTGGCCCTCACAGGAACAAATGGAAAGACAACAACTGTTGAGATGACAGCAAAAATTTTGCAAACAGCAGGATTAAATGCGGTCGCCTGTGGCAACGTGGGGGACACAGTAATTGAGGCAGTTGACCGCAAAGACCCATATGATTTTTTGATTCTAGAGCTTTCAAGTTTTCAGCTTCATTGGGCTAAAGATGCCCAATTTGTTGCTGCAGCAATTCTTAATATTGCAGATGATCATCTTGACTGGCACGGCACCTTTGATGCCTACTCAGATGCTAAATTTTCGATTTTAGACAGAGCAGATGTTGCGATACTAAACGCCGATGATGGAGAGGTCGTTCAGCGGGCAAATCGCTTCACTGGGCGCAAGGTATTTTTCTCACTTGATACCCCAGCACCCGGTGAAATAGGTGTGGTTGAAGAGTTATTAGTCGATCGCGCATTCGTTGCCGATCCACAAGAGGCTGCGATGATCTGCGAACTCAAAGACATCACGCCAACTGTGCCCCACAACGTTTCTAATGCTCTGGCAGCTGCTGCACTTGCTCGCACAATTGGCGTTTCACATGAGCACATCCAAGAGGCGTTGCAGGTTTTTAAGCCTGGACGACACCGTATTGAGACAGTTTTTGAAAGTGATTCGATTTCTTGGGTTGATGATTCCAAGGCGACAAACCCACATGCTGCATCAGCTTCATTGATGTCTCACCTATCTGTTGTGTGGATTGCTGGGGGATTAGCTAAGGGTGCAGATATGAGCTCACTTGTTCAGCGCTGTAAGGGGCGAATTAAAGCGGCAATACTTATTGGCGCAGATCGTCAGTTGATTGCAGAAGCGTTAAAGGAACACGCACCCAATATCCCTTTCGTGCTAGTTGATGCACCAGCTGATTACACGCGTGGTGGGGATTCAAACTCTTTGATGGAGGCTGTCGTTGTAGCAGCTGGCAAGTTGGCAGCTCCAGGCGATGCGGTGTTGATGGCACCGGCCTGTGCCTCTATGGATCAATTCATTTCCTATGCAGATCGCGGCGATCGCTTTGCTGCTGCTGTTCGAAAGGTCGTTGCTCATGAGTAATCAACAAAAGGAAACCTTCTTTACAAAGCCAGTCAATCTTTACTACATGCTCCTGGGTAGCACCTTGGCTCTTAGCCTGCTTGGCCTAATTATGGTTTTTTCTGCTTCTTCAATTTACTCCCTGGATTCAAAGGGCTCCTCCTATGCAATTGTCTTACGCCAGTTCATCTTTCTATTCTTAGCAATACCAATGGCTTGGGTTTTATCACGCTTGACACTAAATCAATGGAAGTTAATTGCTCGTTTTGGATTTGTTGTTTCTATTGGGCTTTTGGTGCTTGTTCAACTCATTGGAAAAAGTGTGGCAGGAAATAACAACTGGATTAGTTTGGGATTTGTCGATGTTCAGCCCAGCGAAGTAGTTAAGTTCTTAATGATTTTGTGGGCTGGGCTTATGCTTGCAAAGCAAGAACGCGCTGGAGTTGAGCACGCGGTCGTGCTCAAACATATTGCGCCTGCATTCATTATTTGCATTGCCTTGGTAATGGTCGGCAAGGATCTCGGAACCGCCTCTATTTTTGCCTGTATTTTGGCTGGATTACTCTGGGTTTCAGGGTTGCGTCTAGGAATATTTGGAATGGGTTTGAGTGCCGGGCTAGTTGCATTAACTGCAGCTATTTTAATGTCCCCTTATCGCGTTGAAAGATTTATGGCATTTCTTAATCCCTTTGCTGAAGATCAATACAAGTTTTATGGATGGCAGCCAGCCCATAGTTTGCTGGGTCTAGCAAGTGGCGGCTTCTTTGGCGTGGGGCTTGGTGCTAGTCGTCAAAAGTGGGGAAATCTTGCAGCAGCTCACACCGACTTTATTTTCTCTGTAATTGGCGAAGAGCTTGGCTTGTTTGGAACACTTGCTACCTTGTTATTACTGAGCATTTTAATCTTTTCTATTTTTAAACTTGCTCTACGTGCCCACGATCCAATGGTCCGCTACGTTGCCTCAGGATTTGGATGTTGGATTGCGATTCAAACCATCTTAAATGTCGGTTCAACAATTAGCGTGCTTCCAGTGGTTGGTGTGACCTTGCCACTTGTTTCCTATGGAGGTTCGGCACTTATTGCGACCTATATGGGAATTGGTTTTGTGTTGGGTGCTGCCCGAAGAGATCCAGTAATCTATAAAGAGTTACAGGAGACAGGTATTAAATGGCTACGGTAGTTCTGGCAGGTGGTGGCACAGCAGGCCATGTTGAACCTGCATTAGCTGTGGCCCGTCAGTGGAAGCTCTCTCATCCAAATGATCGAGTGATATTTCTTGGTACGACATCTGGACTTGAAAACACTTTAGTTCCGGCAGCACAGTTCGAATTACATTTGATTCCACGTGTGCGAGTTTCACGTAAGCCATCACCATCATGGTTAAAGATTCCATTTGATTTGATGTCAGCTGTGCGAGAGTCCAAGCGAGTGATCAAGAGCGCAGATGTTGTTATTGGTTTCGGGGGATATGTAAGTGCGCCGGCATATATTGCTGCGCGCCTATCTGCCGTTCCAACTGTCATCCACGAGGCAAATGCCAAACCTGGCTGGGCAAACCGTTTAGGTGCTGCTTTTTCAAAGCATTTGGCAGTTGCACATCCTGTTGATTCAGGAAAGTTCGAAGCTGCTCTCCTTGCTGGTCTTCCATTACGCTCAGATGTTGCTCAAGGATTTACGCAATCTCAGTCTGACTGGAGCGGGGCACGTCAGGCTGCAAAGCTCAGACTTGGCTTTCCATCGGATGAACCCCTCATATTTGTAATGGGTGGATCCCAAGGTTCAGTTGCTATTAATAAGGTAATAGAAACTTCGGTTGATATGTTTAACTCTCAAGGTTTCTCTGTGTTGCACTCAGTAGGAAAACTCAATTCTTTGCCAGTGGCTAGCGGCAACTATCGCCCTGTGGCCTATGTGGAGGCTATGGCAGATGCTTACTTGGCTGCTGACTTGATAATTGCGCGCAGCGGAGCGGTCACTTGCAGCGAGTTTAGGGCCCTTGGCCGATACGCTCTTTTCGTGCCTCTACCAATTGGAAATGGCGAACAGTTTGTTAATGCCGCATCACTGGTTGCAAGTAACAGGGCAGAGGTAGTTCATCAAAATGATTTCACTGCAGAATTCTTGAAAACCAACATTTCAGCCCTTCTGAAAAAATCAGCACTGGCACCAATTCAAGGAGATGGGGCAGATCTTCAAGCGGCTGAAAAGATTGTGGCACTGGCAGAGTTTGCGATGAAAGCATGACGCAATCACTGTCCTCATTAATTGGTAAGCGCATTCACTTTATTGGCATTGGTGGGGCCGGCATGAGTGGATTAGCCAGGATTGCCCTGTCTCACGGCATCACCGTCAGTGGCTCTGATGCAAAAGATTCCTCAGTTGTTGTTGCACTGAGTGCATTAGGAGCAACTGTTGCAACTTCTCACGAGGCCTCTCACGTGGATGGGGCAGATGTTGTTGTTTATTCCACAGCCATTTCTGCGAACAATCCTGAGCGAGTTAGAGCAAGCGAACTTAATATTCCCATCCTGACGCGCGCTGCTGCACTAGCAGTTCTTATGTCGGATTCAAAAAGTGTTGCAGTCGCTGGCACACATGGAAAGACAACTACTTCTTCAATGTTGGCAGTTGCGTTGCAAGCATGTGGCGCGGATCCTTCTTTTGCTATCGGTGGAACAATTACCGCATCTGGTTCTAATGCCCACCGCGGTACTGGAGAAATCTTTGTGGCAGAGGCTGATGAATCAGATGGTTCATTTATTGAGTACAACCCTTTTGCTGCGATCGTAACCAATGTTGAACATGATCATGTGGATTTTTTCGCAACTCCAGAGTCTGTGGCTCAAGCATTTAGAGGTTTTGCAGCAACCATTAAGCATGAGGGATTCCTTACTTATTGCGCAGATGATGCGGGCGCGGTCGCACTTGCCGGCACCACAAAGAATGTGCAGCTGATTTCATACGGTGTTTCTGAGGGTGCTGATTTGCACATAGATAACATTGAATTAATGACAATGGGCTCAACTGCTCGGGCAGTATGGAGAGGCAAAACTGTTGGTCACATCGAACTTCAAGTACCTGGCCATCACAACCTATTAAATGCAGCAGGAGTGCTTGCAACGGGGTTAAATCTTGGCTTTGGCGCAGCTGAATTACTGACCGGGCTAGGAACATTTCGTGGCACAGGACGTCGCTTTGAGGTCAAGGGGACTGTTCACGGAGTTCGAGTCATTGATGATTATGGACATCACCCAACTGAAATTAAAGTAACGCTAGAGGCAGCACGTCGATATGCAGCAGATGGTCGCTTGATTGTGATCTTTCAACCTCACCGCTATTCACGCACTCAAGCATTTGCCTCAGAGTTTGCCAAAACTCTTGATACCGCCGATCGCGCAATAGTTTTAGAAGTCTATGCAGCTAGTGAAAAGCCAATAGATGGAGTTACCTCAAAATTAATTACCAATCAAATGAAAAACGGAGAATACATTCCGAATTTCGTGGAGGTCACAGACTCAGTCATCGCCATGGCAGAGCCAGGAGATGTCATCATGACATTAGGAGCAGGGGACGTTAGTTCACTGGCACCAATCATTGTCGATGGCTTGAATCGTCGTTTCGCATAATTATGAGAAGCCGCCTTATCCTCTTTGTTTCCGGAGTGCTTCTCATCTCTGCGACCTATGTTTTGGGTTGGTCATCACTTTTCACAGTAAGTTCGGTTGAGATTATTGGTACTAAATCCCAACTGAGTTCAGATATTTCAGTAGGGGACAGGCTGGCCCGAATCGAACCCCGGGCGGTAGCTGCCAAGTTTGAGGACCTTAACTGGGTGGCTGATGCACAAGTATCCAGGAACTGGGTAAGCGGCAAAGTAACAATTGAAATCACCGAAAGAACACCGGTAGCAATTTTTAACAAAACAGTAATTGATTCGACTGGAAAAAGCTTTGCACTTCGTGGCACACCGTCATCGACTTTGGTTCAGATCCAGGCTGTTGATTTAACGGCGGCAACTAAGGCGGTTACTTTCTTCTCTTCATTGCCGGCAGATCTCAAGTCAGCATTGAAGGTTGTAAAGGTCCGTGGCACAGGTGCTTTAGTCCTTGAAGTTGATAATGCTGGCAAGAACCTTGAAATTCGTTGGGGCAATGATGGCGATAATGAATTGAAATTAAAGGTATATAGAGCACTTATTGCGTTGCCAGAGAATGCAGAAATAAAAAGAGTTGATGTGTCAGCACCACATGCACCAATCGTTAAATAAATTACAAATTGCGACACGGTAATCACTTCATGTCGGTGTTTGATAATCACCCGTATGCACTTTAGGTTCGCCTTATCGAAAAGCATTGAATAGTAAGTCTCAAGTTGAGGTTTATGGTTCATAAGGAGGAATTACAGTGGCTTCACCACAAAATTATTTAGCGGTCATCAAAGTTGTTGGCATTGGTGGCGGTGGAGTTAACGCAATCAATCGCATGATCGATGTCGGATTAAAAGGCGTTGAGTTCATTGCGATAAACACTGATGCACAACATTTGTTAATGAGTGATGCAGATGTGAAATTAGATATTGGTCGCAAAACAACTCGTGGACTTGGCGCAGGAATGGATCCTGACAAAGGTCGCGAAGCAGCACTTGATCATGCAGATGACATTGAAGAAATTCTTCGCGGCGCAGACATGGTGTTTGTTACAGCAGGTGAAGGTGGCGGCACTGGAACAGGTGCAGCACCAGTAGTTGCAAAGATTGCAAAAGAAATCGGTGCGTTAACAATTGGTGTTGTAACGCGGCCATTCTCATTTGAAGCAAAGTTGCGTTCAACCCAAGCTGATGCTGGTATCGAAGCACTACGTGCTGAAGTAGACACATTGATCGTTATTCCTAATGATCGCTTGCTTGCAATTTCAGATCGCACAATTACTTTGGCAGATGCTTTCAAGAGTGCAGATCAGGTTTTACTTTCTGGTGTTCAAGGAATTACAGAAATCATTACTCAACCAGGTTTAATCAATCTAGATTTTGCAGATGTTAAAGCTGTTATGTCAGGAGCTGGTTCTGCTTTGATGGGAATTGGTTCAGCACGTGGAGAAAATCGTGCGCTTCGTGCAGCTGAGTTGGCAATTTCGAGTCCACTACTTGAGGCATCAATTGATGGCGCAATGGGCGTTCTACTGTCAATCTCAGGTGGATCTGATCTAGGTTTATTTGAAGTTAACGAAGCATGTGAGCTTGTTCAAACTGCGGTACATCCCAACGCTAAGTTCATCTTCGGAACAACAATTGATGATGCGCTGGGTGATGAAGTGCGCATTACTGTTGTTGCAGCTGGATTTGAAGGTGGGGAACCAAAGCGGGTTTCAACACCTGTAATTGATGCCTCAACTCTGAGCGGAGTAGCAGACCCAATCGCATCTAATGATCCACTGGCAGTAGCCCTTGACCTTGGAAATGAACCCCCACGGCGCCGGATTACCTTTGAGAAAAATGTTCCAGAGGATGAAATCGACGTCCCTGACTTCATGAAGTAAGGCTTTGCCTCACTTTTTTACTGATCGACGCAAAGGCTCCAGCCTTGGCGTCTATGACTCTTTGAATTTCGGATTTCATGTTGGTGATGACCCTGGTGCAGTTGCTGCCAATAGGGCCTTGCTGGGAAATACACAATTTATGAATCAAGTACATGGCAATGATGTTGTTGTCATAGATCAACTCTTAGATCATGAACCAACCTGTGATGCTTTGATCACCACAACTGCAGGAGTTTCTCTGGCAGTTATGGTGGCAGATTGCATTCCTTTGTTGTTGATTTCAGAGAAAGTAGTTGCAGCAGTCCATGTGGGACGCGCCGGACTTGTCAACAAGGTTGCAATTAAAACTCTTGAACAAATGAGAGCGTTAGGTGCAATTGATATTCATGCAATTCTTGGACCTTCCATTTGTGGCAGGTGCTACGAGGTTCCGTTGCAGATGCAGCAAGAGGTTGTAGCAATTCATCCAGCATCACTGTCGACTACTTCAAAGGGAACTCCAGCGCTAGATCTTCCAGCTGGGTTGATTGCAGAGTTGATTGCTCAAGGTCTGACATTTGAGGCATCGCCGATCTGCACACAAGAAGACCCTCTCTATTATTCACATCGAAGAGATAATCCCACTGGGCGATTTGCAGGGGTTGTGAGTTTATGAATCGCATAGAAGAGATCTCGCACAATCTAGAACAAGTGCGCACAAAGATCGCCAAGGTTGCAGAACATCCTGTGTGCTTGATTGCAGTGACAAAGACCTTTCCAGCCAGCGATGTCCAAATACTCCATGATCTAGGTGTTACTGATTTTGGCGAGAACCGTGATGCTGAGGGTGCTGAAAAGTCTGCAAGTGTCGCTGGAACTTGGCATTTTCAAGGTCAGATACAAAGCAACAAGTTGAAATCAATTACCTCCTGGGCCAACGTCATTCACTCATTAGATGACCCACGTCATTTTGAAGTTATTGAAAAAGTAGCACCCCATCCACTGCAGATTTTCCTGCAAGTTTCATTAGATGGCGCAGATCATCGTGGGGGAGCAGGTCTTGAAGATTTATACGCCCTTGCCACATTGGTTGATAATTCCCCAACCCACACCCTGGCTGGCCTGATGTCGGTGCCTCCTTTGGGGGTAGAACCCAATGAAGCATTTGCCCAATTAGCAGCGATTCACAATGACTTCATGCAGCAATTTCCAAAAGCCAAATCCCTATCGGCTGGCATGAGTGGGGACTATGAAATAGCTATTTCTCATGGCGCGACACATGTGCGGGTAGGTTCTTCAATCCTCGGTTCACGCTGAGTGCAAAGGTAAACTTTACCTATGACTAATGCATTGCGTCGTATGGCAGGTTATTTAGGCTTGATGGATGAGCCTGAGTTTGATGCCCCAGAAGCCCAACCAACTCCAACTACTAAGCCAATAGGTGGTGTTCGCATCACCAGTCATCCGACAGTAACAGCGGTGACACCTAAGCCAGTTGTTGAGTTAGCACCACAACTTGAACTTCCAGTACTAGATCGCATCGTTACTTTGAATCCTCGTTTCTACAACGAAGCCCGCGTCATTGGTGAGCATTTCCGTCAAGGAAACCCAGTGATCATTAATCTGACTGAAATGGATGAGTCAGAGCTAAAGCGCCTTGTTGACTTTGCAAGTGGCTTAGCATTTGGTTTGCACGGAACTATTGAGCGCGTGACAAAGAAGGTTTTCCTGATCTCACCTTCAAATGTGAATGTGAGCAATGAAGATAAATCTGCTGCTGCGCAAGCAAGTGTTTTTAACCAGAGCTGATTTATGTTGAGCGTTGGCTCATTACTTGAGACCTTACTTCGCGTTTTTCTCTACGCGCTATTAGGTCGCTTGATCTTTGATTACATTCAAATGTTTTCCCGTACATGGCGTCCACGCGGAATCCTCGTTTATTTCGTGGAAGCTATCTACACAGTCACTGACAAGCCGATGAAGTTTGTTGGCCAATTCGTCCCACCACTGCGCCTGGGTGCAGTCAGCCTAGACATGAGTTTTATCGTCTTATTTTTTGGAACTCAGTTGTTGATGGGCTTTGTCAGTCGCATTTAATGTTTTTCTAATACGACAACAACACCAACCTCTTCATCGGTCACCGTCAATGATTCGTCACGAAGCATAGACAAAGCCAAGACTTCATCAGCAATGTGTTGCTTGTCTGATTCAATTGCCGCAGCGATTTCATCAGTGGCATTCCATCTGACATTGATTCGATCAGAGATATCTAGACCGTCACTTTTTCGACGCTCTTGAATATATCTAATGACTTCACGCACGTTACCGGCTGCTAGTAGGGCAGGGGTGAGCTCAAGGTCTAAGGCGACGCTTTCTCCATCGTGGGAGGACACACTCCAGCCACTCTTTGGTACCTCTGTGATAACAAGATCTTCCAGGGCTATTTCCCAGGTGCCAACAGAGGTTGAGCCGGTTGAACGCAAAGTCTTAACCAGCGCAGTTGCATCAGTTGCGGCAATAGCCTTTGAGATCTCTTGAACAGCACCACCAAACTTTGCTCCCAGTGATTTGAAGTTAGCTTTAACGCTGATATCGACCAAGTCGCCATCTGCTGAAGCAATATCTTCAAGAGTTTGCACGTTTAACTCATCAGCAATTTGTTCGCGCATTTGCTCTGGCAAAGTGGCCCAGCCACTTGCTGCAATTAAAGCTCTTCCTAAAGGTTGGCGAATCTTGATGCCAGACTCGGCTCGAGTTGCTCGGCCAAGTTCAACAATGCGTCTAGTCAAAGCAACTTGTGATCCAAGTTCTGTGTCAATGGCAGCGATGTTGGCTACAGGCCAGTCTGCAAGGTGAACAGAGGAGTGCGCAGCTGAATCAGTTGGACGAACTAGTTCTTGCCACACCTGCTCAGTGATGAATGGAACAAGAGGCGCTAACAATTTTGTCAACGTCACTAAGCATTCATGCAAAGTTCCAAGGGCTGCAGTATCTCCATCCCAGAAACGTCGGCGTGAACGTCTTACATACCAATTAGATAGATCATCAATAAAGCGGGCAAGTGCTCGACCTGCTATTTGTGAATCAAAATCTTCTAAGGCTGCATCGACTTCTTGGACCAAAATATTGAGTTCTGAAATGATCCAGCGATCCATTAATGGGCGATCTTGAAGTTTTGGAGTCTGTGAGATTTCAAAGTTTGAGGCAGTTGCATATAGGGCGTGGAAGGAAACGGTGTTCCAGTACGTTAGTAGTGTTTTTCTAACAACTTCATTAATGCTTTCATGTCCAACGCGACGGGCTGCCCACGGTGAACCAGCTGCCAACATATACCAGCGCACAGCATCTGCTCCATGCTGATCCATCAGCGCCATTGGTTCCAACACATTGCCAAGATGCTTACTCATCTTTCGCCCATCCTTATCAAGGATGTGCCCAAGACAAAGAACTGTCTTATATGAGGATTGATCAAAGACCAATGTTCCGATCGTCATTAATGTGTAGAACCAGCCTCTAGTTTGATCAATTGCTTCACAGATGAAATCTGCTGGATAAGAGGCTTTAAACTTCTCAACTGAACCTTCCTTATGCGGATAGCCCCATTGTGCAAATGGCATTGCACCGGAGTCATACCAGCAGTCAATAACTTCAGGTACACGAGTCATTGTTTGTGAACACTCACCACAGGCAAATGTGATGTCATCAACAAATGGACGATGCGGATCAAGATTTGAAAGCTCTTGACCAGCTAAATCACCTAGCTCCTTGAGCGAGTCAACACAGATTTCATGCTTGTTTTCACAACGCCAAATAGGAAGCGGAGTTCCCCAAAAACGATTACGTGAAAGCGCCCAGTCAATATTGTTATTGAGCCAATCACCATAACGTCCCTCTTTAATAGTCTCTGGATGCCAATCAGTTTTTGCATTTTCACGCAGCAGGGCATCCTTGATTGAGGTAGTTCGGATATACCAGGAAGGCTGTGCGTAATACATCAAGGCTGTGTGGCAGCGCCAGCAGTGAGGATAGGTGTGCTCATATTGCTGATGCTTGTAGAGAGCACCGCTTGCCTTTAACTCCTTTACTAATGGTTTATCTGCATCCTTAAAGAACATTCCTGCAACGACAGGAACATCTGCCAAAAAGTGCCCATCAGGTGCGATTGGATTTACAACGGGTAGTCCATAATTGCGACACACGGCTAAGTCATCTGCGCCAAAAGCAGGCGCTTGATGGACAAGGCCAGTGCCATCTTCAGTAGTCACATAGGTTGCAAGCACCACAAAGTGGGCATCAGGAATTTCGATGTAGTCAAATGGTCGTTTGTATGTAACGCGCTCTAGCTCTTTACCCAGCATGCTCTTCAGGATCTTCTTCTCACCTTTAACAGCATCCATCAAATTCTTGGCAACAACTAAGACTTCAGTTGCATCTTCATCTGTGACTTCGATTGCAACATATTCAACCTCTGGGTGAACTGCGATCGCCGTGTTAGAAACTAATGTCCATGGGGTAGTGGTCCAGACCAAAAGCGATGCTTTAAGGGGTGCGAGCTCACCGGAGGTAATTGGAAAACGAACAAAAACAGATGGGTCTGTGACAGTTTCATACCCTTGGGCTAACTCGTGATCTGATAAACCAGTTCCACAACGAGGGCAGTACGGTGCAACGCGATGGTCTTGGACAAGAAGACCTTTCTTCCAGATCTCTTTTAGGGACCACCAGACTGATTCAATATATTCAGGTGACATGGTCCAGTAAGCCTCATCAAAATCTACCCAGAAGCCCATTCGATCTGTCATATCTGTAAAGGCACTTACGTGGCGCTGAACAGATTCACGGCACTTGTCATTGAAGGGTGCAATTCCATATTTTTCGATATCGCCCTTGCCTGAAAAGCCCAACTCTTTTTCTACCGCAATCTCAACCGGCAACCCATGGCAATCCCATCCAGCCTTGCGCGTTACTTGCTTGCCTTTCATTGTGTGAAAACGTGGGAACAAATCTTTAAACACACGAGCTTCAATGTGGTGAGTTCCTGGCATGCCATTAGCTGTTGGTGGACCTTCGTAAAATGTCCAGGCAGGTGCACCTTCACGGGCGGCAACGGTTTTTTCAAAGATTGAGTTATCGCGCCAGAACTTTAAAATTGAATGTTCGACGGCAGGTAGATCTACCGCTGCTGGGATGGCGCGAAATGACATAAAAAATCCTCCAGAAAACAATCTCTGGAGGGACGAGCACTGCATCTGCAGCTCTCGCGGTACCACCCGCCTTGCACACCTTGGTGTGCCACTTCATCTCTTGCGTGCTGGTTCTAGATGAGCGCTAACCCATTTCTTCCTGCTGGCTCGTGAGGTGATAGCCCCGTCTACGCCATATACGCGAGGGCTTAAGTGTAGGACATGGAGATAGGAAAAATTGCCCGTGGCGTAATTGGTATAGGTGGCTGCTTAGGCATAAGGTTCGCGACATGCCTAAGAAGCCTGTTAAAAAAGCGGCAGCCAAGAAGGTTGCGGCTAAAAAAGCTGCACCTGCCAAAAAGGCGGCTGCGAAAAAGGCTCCTGCCAAAAAAGCGGTTGCAAAAAAGGCGCCAGCTAAGAAAGTTGCAAAGAAAGCCCCTGCTAAAAAAGCCGCTCCAGTTAAAAAAGCAGCGGTAAAAAGTATTCCCGTAAAAAAGGCAGCAGGTAAGCCATTTCCATCAAAGACCACTCTTACAGTTGATGAGAAGTCTCAAACCGTTTCAGTCTCAACCGTTGCAGCACCTGTTGTTGCCCCAGTAATTGAGGAACGTCGTTTGGTGATGCCACCACCACCGCGCCCTGTTAAAACCGGGAAGAAGATCGCGCCTCTTAAGCCAATTAAAGTAGCGCCGACTCCAGTAGTAGTAAGTGAATCTGAAGCTCCTTGGACTAATGCAGAGATAAAAGCGGTTCGCGCCGAGATATCCAAAGAGCTAGAGCGACTGCGTAAAGAGCTTGCTCTTGTTGAAATTGAAATGGATGAATTGATTCAAGAGTCTGGCGAAGGTGCTGGCGATGATCAAGCAGATGCTGGTACGAAAACTTTTGAACGCGAGCATGAGATGTCACTAGTGATCAATGCCCGTGACATGGTCTTGCAAACAGAGCGAGCTTTAGAGCGAATTGATAACAAGACATATGGAAATTGTGAAGAATGTGGTGCACCTATCGGTAAGGCGCGTCTGCAGGTATTTCCACGCGCGACTCTCTGCATGCTGTGCAAGCAGAAGGAAGAACGGCGCTAACGGTGCGAACATGGCGCACACTTTTTAGTGTTGCCTGGTTTGTCTGGATCCTTGACCTCGCTACAAAGATTTGGGCTGTCAACACTCTTTCAGATAGATCAAACATCAAAGTCTTGGGTTCATTTTTTCAATTAACCCTAGTTCGAAATCCAGGGGCAGCTTTTTCTTTTGCGACTAGTGCAACAATCTTTTTGACTATATTTTCAATTATCGCGTTATTGACAGTTTTGTACTTTTCTCCTCGCATTACTTCACAGGGATGGGCTGTTGTTTTAGGCCTTGTCATGGGGGGAATTATTGGAAATCTGATTGATCGGATCTTTCGCGAACCGGGTGTTTTACGGGGACATGTGATTGATTGGATGCAGTTGCCAAATTGGCCAATATTTAACGTTGCAGACTCAGCCATTGTGATTGCTGCTCTCTTGGCGATGGTACTTACCGCGCGAGATATCCCGCCCATAACAAAGGTAGGCTCCTAGGCATGAGCAATCGCGAAGCACGCACTTTAATAGTCCCTGAAGGCGTTGCTGGCGAACGTATAGATAGTGCACTGACCAGAGTCCTAGGTTTGTCTCGCACCTCAGTTGTGAAGTTGCTTGAAGATGGAGACATCACAACTGGTGGCAAGGCGATGCCAAAGTCAGATCGTGTTGCAGCTGGGCAAATTATTGAAGTTCTGATGCCAGAGCCAATTAACTCTGATCCGATTCCTTTAACGCCATTAGAAGGCTTAAGTATTGTTTATGACGATAGCGACATTGTTGTTATTGATAAACCAGTTGGATGTGCCGCCCACCCAAGTCCAGGTTGGACTGGCCCAACAGTTATTGGTGCCTTGCTTGCCGCTGGTTACACCATTTCAACTTCTGGACCAGCCGAACGCCAGGGAATTGTTCACAGATTAGATGTTGGCACAAGTGGCTTAATGATTGTTGCAAAGAGCGATAAAGCATTTCATGTTTTGAAAGATGCTTTTCGCAATCGGACGATAGACAAGATTTACCACGCAATGGTGCAAGGTCACATGGATCCAACTACTGGAACAATTGATGCACCTATTGATCGTCATCCAAAAGAGGATCACCGATTTGCAGTGATGGCCACAGGAAAAGAATCGATTACTCACTATGAAGTAATTGAGTTTTACCGTGGCGTCTCCATGGTTAAGATTGAATTAGAAACTGGCCGCACACATCAGATCCGCGTTCACTTCTCAGCCCTGCACCATCCGCTTGTGGGGGATACGACATATGGGGCAGACCCGGTGCTTGGTAAGAGTTTAGGAATGTCTAGACCTTGGCTTCATGCTGCCGAACTCAACTTCGCCCATCCCATAACCGATGCGGCCCTTCATTTCCAGGCCCCATACCCAGCCGATCTCACAGGCTCGCTGGCGTTGCTATCCGACGCCGTTCTGCCATAGGTACTAATCTCGCCAATCATGTCCAAGGATAATTTCGTACATCTGCACGTCCATACTGAGTATTCAATGCTCGATGGCGCGGCTCGCGTTGGCGAATTGATGACAGAAGTTGCAGCGCAAAATATGCCGGCGATTGCAATGACAGATCATGGCAATGTTTTTGGAGCATTTGAATTTTATAAGGCAGCGAAAAAAGTTGATGTTAAGCCAATCATTGGCATCGAAGCTTACGTAGCACCAGAATCTCGTTTTGATAAAAAACGCGTGCAGTGGGCGGCTGGCGGAGAAGATGATGTGTCAAGCGGTGGTGCTTATACGCACATGACAATTTTGGCAGAAAACAATGAAGGACTTGGAAATCTGTTCCGCTTGTCATCACTTGCCTCCTTAGAAGGTTTTTATTACAAGCCTCGTATGGACAAAGAGTTATTGTCTAAACACTCAAAGGGATTAATTGCCACGACAGGATGTCCAGGTGGCGAGATTCAAGTTCGCCTACGTATGGGTGCATATAAGGAAGCAATAAAGGCAGCTAGCGCCTACCAAGATATCTTTGGCAAAGAAAACTTTTTCCTTGAAATCATGGATCATGGTATCGATATTGAATCTCGAGTTAAGCAAGACCTTCTAAAACTTGGTAAAGAGTTGGGGTTGCCGCTTCTTGCAACGAATGATCTTCACTATACAAAGCAATCAGATGCGCCAGCCCATGAAGCGCTGCTCTGCGTGCAATCAGGTTCAACGCTGGCAGATCCCAAGAGATTCAAGTTTGATAACGATACTTTTTATGTGAAGACGGCAGCAGAGATGCGCGAGCTCTTTAAGGAAAATCCTGAAAGTTGCGACAACACATTACTTATTGCTGAGCGTTGCAATATCACCTTGCGCGAAGGCGAGAATCTACTTCCACAGTTTGAAGTTCCAGCTGGCGAAAGTGAAGATTCGTGGCTAAAAAAAGAGGCTGAACGAGGCATGCGCGAGCGTTTAGGCGACCGTTTAACGCCAGAGCATGAAGCTCGCTTGCAGTATGAACTCGGAGTCATGGAAAAGATGGGCTTTCCGGGGTACTTCCTTGTAGTTGCAGACCTAGTTGGGCACGCCAAAAAGGTTGGCATCCGCGTTGGCCCAGGTCGTGGATCAGCTGCTGGTTCTCTTGTTGCCTATTCCCTAGGAATTACTGGACTAGACCCACTTGAGCATGGCCTTTTGTTTGAACGTTTCTTAAACCCAGAACGTATTTCAATGCCAGATATCGACCTGGACTTTGATGAGCGTCGGCGCAGCGAAATGATTCGTTATGCCACGAATAAGTATGGTGAAGATCGTGTTGCTCAGATCATCACCTACGGCACCATTAAATCTAAGCAAGCGATTAAAGATTCAACACGTGTGCTTGGCTACCCGTATGTAGTGGGGGAGAAGTTAACAAAAGCATTGCCTCCAAGTGTGATGGGTAAAGACATCACTCTTAGCGGAGTATTTGATACCAAGGATGATCGATACGGAGAAGCCGGCGAGTTCCGCGCTCTCTATAACTCAGATCCAGATTCCAAACGAGTTGTTGATACCGCTCGAGGTCTTGAAGGCTTAAAGCGTCAATGGGGCGTGCATGCTGCGGGTGTTATTTTGTCTCGCGAACCATTGCTTGATGTGATTCCTATTCATCGCCGCGAAGCAGATGGTGCGATTATTACTCAGTTTGATATGGGTGCGTGTGAAGCAACTGGATTACTTAAGATGGATTTCTTGGGACTTCGAAATCTTTCTGTTTTAGATGATTGCTTGCTTAACATTAAAGCAAACCAAGGCATTGATGTAGTCCTTGAAGACCTGACGTTGGATGATCCAAAGACCTATGAGTTACTGAGTCGAGGTGACACATTAGGAGTGTTCCAGCTCGATGGTGGACCAATGCGCGCGCTGCTAAAAAGTATGTCACCAGATTCATTTGAAGATATTTCTGCAGTTATTGCTTTGTATCGTCCTGGTCCAATGGGAGAAAACGCACATAACAACTACGCAGATCGCAAAAATAAGCGCAAGCCTGTGGAATCGATCCACCCAGAATTATCTGAACCACTCCAAGAGATTCTTGGCGATACCTACGGTCTGATTGTGTATCAAGAGCAGGTAATGGCTATTGCGCAAAAGGTTGCAGGATTCTCACTTGGTCGTGCAGACCTCTTGCGTAAGGCAATGGGTAAGAAAAACAAAGAGATTTTGGATAAAGAGTACGTTCCCTTTGAAGCAGGCATGAAGGCAAACGGCTTCTCCACTGCGGCTATTAAGCGCTTATGGGAAGTTTTGATTCCCTTTTCTGATTACGCATTTAACCGTGCACACTCTGCTGGATATGGTGTTGTTTCTTACTGGACCGCTTACCTAAAGGCTAATTATCCAACTGAGTACATGGCGGCTTTGCTGACATCTGTGCGAGATGACAAAGATAAGTCTGCGCTATATCTATCGGAATGCCGACGAATGGGCATCAAGGTCTTATCTCCGGATGTTAATGAATCTGATGCTGAATACACACCACGCGGAGTGGACATTCGCTTTGGTTTAGCTGCGATTAGAAATGTGGGCGAGGGTGTCGTTGCTTCCATTAAGAACGCACGCACCAGCAAAGGTCGCTACACATCCTTTGGTGATTTCCTTGCAAAAGTTGATGCCCAAGTGTGTAACAAGAAAACTATTGAATCTCTGATCAAAGCAGGAGCATTTGGATCTTTAGGATCATCTCGCAAGGGTTTGATTGCAGTGCACTTAGAGGCAATTGACTCGGTGATTGAATCAAAACGCGCCGAAGCTATTGGGCAGTTTGATTTGTTTGGTGGGGAGGCAGTAACAGCGGTTTCTGGATTAGATATTGAAGTTCCAGCTGGTGAGTGGGATAAATCTATGTTGCTCACCTATGAACGTGAAATGCTAGGTCTATACGTTTCAGATCATCCACTTCTTGGAGTGGAACATGTTTTACGTGCCAATACAGATATGTCAATCAGCGAAATTGTCGATGATGGCGCACAACATGAATCTATTGTGACTATTGGCGGCTTGATTACAAGCGTTACTCGTAAAGTTTCTCGTCAAGGTGCTTCATGGGCTGTTGTTACAGTTGAAGACCTAGAGGGCGCACTTGACGTTCTCTTCTTTGCAAATACCTACAACCAATACTCATTGTCATTGACCGAAGACAGAATTGTGACAATCAGAGGCCGCGTTGACCGCCGAGAAGACAAGTTGCGATTTACAGCCATTGAAATGTCCATGCCAGATATCAATATGGCTCCGACTGGCCCATTAGTGATTTCCTTACCAATACAGCAGTGCACCCCTCCGGTTGTTGAGCGCATAAAGGAAATCTTGAGATCTCATCCAGGAAAGCGCGAAGTTCATTTGCAATTAAATGACAACGGAAGCAGCACTGTGATGAAGGTGGATGCGTTAATCACCTCATCGCCAAGTTTGAGTGCTGATCTAAAATCGATTCTTGGGCCTAACTGCCTCGTTTAAATTCAGACTCACGTGTGAGGGTCAAGCCGTTACAATTGCCTAATGATTCGCACCGTTGACCTGCGTGGGCGAGCCCTATCCAAAGCCCAATACAACCTCGAACTGCCTCGCGCCACGCTTAATGTCGCAGAGGCGATGGTGTTGATCCAGCCAATCTTGGATCGAGTAAAAAATGGAACTGAGGCGGACTTAATTGCCTTGGCTCAAGAGTTCGATGGCATTACCCCTGCGAGTATTCGAGTTCCACAGCTCGCACTGAATGAGGCGTTGTCACAGTTAGATCCAGCAATTAGAGCCGCTTTAGAGTTGTCGATTGAAAGAGTAAAGAAAGTTCATAACGATCAAGTGCGTTCTGAAAAGACAACGACTGTTGTAGATGGCGGCACTGTTACTGAAAAGTGGGTTCCAGTTGATCGAGTAGGACTCTACGTTCCTGGTGGGCGCGCTGTTTATCCCAGCAGTGTGATGATGAATGTTATTCCCGCACAGATTGCACATGTTCAATCAATTGCTGTGGCATCTCCTCCACAAAAGGAGTTTGGTGGATTGCCACACCCAACAATTCTGGCAACTTGCGCGCTCCTTGGAATCACAGAGGTATATGCAGTCGGGGGAGCCCAAGCGATTGCACTGTTTGCATATGGCATGGATGGCGTGAGCAAAAAGTGTGACCTTGTCACAGGACCTGGAAATATTTATGTGGCAGCAGCCAAACGTGCATTGCGTGGAATCGTTGGTATTGATTCTGAAGCAGGACCAACCGAGATTGCAATCCTGGCTGATTCATCGGCATTAGCAGCAGATGTTGCCGCTGATTTAATTAGCCAAGCAGAACATGATGTGATTGCCGCTGCAGTATTGGTTACCGATTCTCCTGAATTGGCAAAAGATGTTGAAGCAGAATTAAAGGTGAGAGTCGAGGAAACAAAGCACTCAGATCGAATTAAGACAGCACTAGCTGGAGTCCAATCAGCGATAGTTCTAGTTGATGACATCAATCAAGGTCTTGATGTGGTCAATGCATATGCTGCTGAGCACCTTGAAATACAAACACGCAACGCACGCAGTGATGCTGCAAAGATTCGTAACGCTGGGGCTGTCTTTATTGGTCGCTTTTCGCCGGTCTCACTTGGTGATTATTCGGCTGGCTCGAATCACGTGCTACCAACTGGAGGATGTGCCTGCCACTCAAGTGGCTTATCTGTGCAGACTTTTCTACGAGGGTTGCACTTCATCGAGTATGGCCAAGAGGCATTTACGCAAGTAATCGATACCGTTGTCACACTTGCCAACGCGGAAGATCTACCTGCACATGGTCAAGCAATGACGGCCAGGTTGGAGAACTTGTAATGAGCTGGCCTAACTGGTTGCCGTTACGTGAAACGTTGCGCCCAATGTCACCATATGGTGCGCCGCAAGTTCCTGCACAAGCATCACTCAATACAAACGAGAATCCATATCCACCTACACCTGCTTTGCAAAAAGCGATAGCTGAGGCTGTCGCACAGGTTGCCGCTAACTTAAATCGTTACCCAGATCGTGATGCAACGGTGTTGCGCACAAAACTAGCAAACTACATCAATGAGTTAAGTGGGACTGATTTTGCCGCAGAAAATGTTTGGGCGGCAAATGGCAGTAATGAAATCATTCAATCGATTTTCTTAGCATTTGCTGGGGGATCAGTTCTTGGATTTACACCTTCTTATTCAATGCACCCACTGATTGCCAAAGTAACTGGCGCTGCGTGGATCGATGGCAAGCGAAATGCTGACTTTTCCTTAAATACTTCAGATGCTGTGTCAGAGATTCTGAGGAACCAACCGACCTTAACTTTTATTACTACGCCTAATAATCCAACGGGTGGTGCGGTAACAATTGATGAGATTCAGGAGTTGGCAGATGCTTGTAAGACAGTTGGGGGATTGCTTGTAGTTGATGAGGCCTATGCAGAATTTTCACAAGAAAAATCAGCAGTTACCTTAATTGCCGATAATCCTCATGTGCTTGTGATTCGTACGATGAGTAAAGCATTTGCATTTGCTGGAGCTCGTGTTGGCTACTTAGTTAGTGATGCGGCAGTTAAAGATGCGATGATGATTGTGCGCCTGCCGTATCACCTTAGCTCCCTGACGCAGGCTGCTGCAGAAGTTGCGATCGATCACCATGCAGAGTTATTGGCTGGAGTGTCTGTTCTCATCGAATCTCGAGCCACAGTTGTGCAGGCACTTCACGAAATGGGTCTGACAACTATTCCAAGCAGTGCTAACTTCGTTTTATTCACGGGTTTCAAGCAGGATGCGCCACAACTATGGGCGGCCTTGCTAGAAAAGGGTGTTCTGATTAGAGATGTGGGATTATCAGGGTACTTAAGAGTCACAATTGGCAATGAAGCCGAGAACACATTGTTTGTATCAGCCCTCAAAGAACTCATTTAAAGGAGAAAGCCATGAGAACAGCGCGCGTTGAAAGAAAGACCAAGGAGTCACACGTACTCGTTGAACTCAATCTCGATGGCCAAGGCGTAATCAATGTAGATACAGGCGTTCCCTTCTTTGACCACATGATGTCTCAACTGGGCAAGCACTCTGGATTTGATTTAACTGTAAAGACAACTGGTGATGTTGATGTTGATTCTCACCACACAGTAGAAGACACGTCTCTTGCTTTTGGCCAGGCTCTTCGTGAAGCACTCGGTGATAAGGCTGGCATTCGACGCTTTGGTGATTCAATGGTTCCTTTAGATGAGGTTCTAGTACAAGCCGCGGTAGATCTATCTGGTCGTCCATATTTAGTGCACCGTCAACCAGAAATCGTTGAGCTCATCGGAACTTTTGATACAACACTGGGCAAGCACATCTGGGAATCAATTGTTGCCGAGGCGCGTATTGCGCTCCACATTCGTGTTCTAGAGGGACGCAATGCTCACCACGTATTTGAAGCACAGTTTAAAGCTGTTGCTCGCGCTCTGCGCGATGCAGTGTCATTAGATGGCAGAGTCGCAGGAATTCCATCAACTAAAGGATCTCTTTGATAGCAATTCTTGACTACGGATCTGGAAATCTACGATCTGCAGAACGCGCCTTTGCAACGGCCGGGAAAGATGTCGTTGTTACATCTGATCCCACTGTCGCACTTGAAGCAGAAGGATTAGTAGTTCCGGGTGTCGGTGCGTTTGCAGCATGTATGAATGGTTTAAATGCTGTGGATGGTGGTGCAATTGTGCGTGAGCGTTTAGCAAAAGAGCGCCCAACTCTGGGTATCTGTATTGGCATGCAAATCATGTTTTCTCAGGGCACAGAACATTCCCATGGGACCCCACATGCAGGAATCGGAATTTGGCAAGGAACTGTTTCACAATTGGAAGCACCTATATTGCCTCACATGGGCTGGAACACAGTTGAAGCTGCAACAACATCAACATTGTTTGCTGGTGTTGAAGGTGAATCCTTTTACTTTGTTCATTCTTATGCTGCAAAGAAAGCTGTTGGAACTAATCAGGCATGGAGCACGCATGGGGAGAAATTCTTAGCAGCAGTCGAGGATGGCTACATCAGTGCAACGCAGTTTCATCCAGAAAAGTCTGGTGCAGCGGGGTTAGCTCTGATTAAGAATTGGGTGGATTCACTATGAGTTACTTGAAGTTATTGCCTGCTGTAGATGTGAAAGATGGCAGGGCAGTTCGTTTAGTCCAAGGTGAACTTGATAAAGAGAGTATTTATGGAGCCCCTTTAGATGTTGCACTTGAATTTCAAGCAGCAGGTGCTGAATGGCTACACCTTGTTGATTTAGATGCTGCATTTGGTCGTGGTGAGAACTCAGCATTACTTGCAGAGGTAGTTGGAAAACTTGATATCAAGGTGGAGCTGTCTGGCGGAATTCGTGATGATGAATCCTTGAAGCGCGCACTTGCTACTGGATGCAGAAGAGTCAATCTAGGAACGGCTGCACTTGAAGATCCAGAGTGGACCGCTCGAGTAATTGCGGAGTATGGAGATCGAATTGCTGTTGGATTAGATGTTCGGGGCCACACACTTGCAGCCCGTGGATGGACAAAAGAGGGCGGGGATCTTTTCGAAACTTTGGCACGTCTAGATCGCGATGGATGTGCACGTTATGTTGTTACAGATGTTGCTAAAGATGGAACATTGGCTGGACCAAATATTGAATTATTGAAATCAGTCTGTGCTGCAACTTCAAGGCCTGTAATTGCAAGCGGAGGAATTTCCTCCCTCGATGACATTGCTGTTCTTGCTGCACTAGTTAGCACGGGCGTTGAAGGAGCTATCGTGGGCAAAGCCTTATATGCAGGCAAGTTCACTTTGGAAGAAGCGCTCAGGGTTAGCGGCAAATGACACTTTCTGTGCGAATCATTCCTTGTCTTGATGTTACTGACGGGCGGGTTGTAAAAGGTGTCAACTTCACAGACTTGGTTGATGCTGGCGATCCAGTTGAAATGGCATCGCTGTATAACTCTGAAGGCGCAGATGAACTAACATTTTTAGATATCTCTGCAAGTGTTGCCGGACGTGAGACAACTCTTGATGTTGTTCGGCGCACCGCAGAGCAGGTTTTCATTCCCTTAACTGTTGGTGGAGGTATTCGAAGTGTCGAAGATGTTGATCGATTACTTCGTGCAGGTGCCGATAAGGTTTCGATTAATACCTCAGCAATTGCTCGTCCAGAATTGATAGCTGAGATTGCAGATCGTTTCGGCTCGCAAGTTTTGGTGATTTCAGTTGATGCACGTCGGGCCAATACTGAATCAGGATTTGAAGTAACAACTCATGGTGGCCGGGAAAGTACTGGCCTGGACGCTCTTGCATGGGTGGAAAAAGCCTGTGCTTTAGGAGTTGGTGAAATCCTGCTCAACTCGATGGATGCAGATGGAACGCGGGCTGGTTATGACATCGGGATGATTACAGCAGTTCGCGCCGTCTCAAAGGTTCCTTTGATTGCTAGTGGGGGTGCTGGGAGTCTTGAAGATTTCTCGGCTGCCTTGGATGCTGGGGCAGATGCCTTGCTGGCAGCAAGTGTGTTCCATTTTGGTATTCATCGCATTGGTGCCGTGAAGTCATACCTCGGTAAGCACAATTATCCAGTGCGCGCCGTCGCTGCTCGTTAAGGCAGAATAAGCACATGATGACAATTGATCCTCAGGTAGCGGCGATGCTTCAGGATCCCGCGGCATTGATTCCGGCAATTGTTCAAGATGCTTCAAGCAATGAAGTGCTCATGCTTGCCTATATGAATGCTGAGTCCTTGTCGCTGACCCTTTCAACTGGCAAAGCTACATATTGGAGCCGAAGTCGCAATGAACTGTGGGTAAAGGGTGCAACCTCTGGACATTTTCAGGAAGTTCACTCTGTAACTTTAGATTGTGACGCAGATGCACTACTTATTAAGGTTACGCAGACAGGCGTTGCATGCCATACGGGGGAGCGCACCTGCTTTCATAATCCACTCGAGTTTGGCAACTAAATGAATCTTGATGAGTTTCGTTCTTACGCAAAGGTCTCAAATGTCATCCCTGTTTCGAGGAGACTGCTGGCAGATGGCGAGACCCCACTTGGTCTTTACAGAAAATTAGCCAAGAGTGCTGACAATACTTTTCTACTTGAATCAGCTGAGCATGGTGGTACTTGGTCACGCTATTCATTTATTGGCGTGAGAAGTGAAGCGACACTGAGTGAAAAAGATGGAGTTGCCTATTGGCAGGGAACTGCCCCAGCAGGTGCACCAACTGGAATTGATCCGCTGGAAGCATTGCGCTTATCTGCTTCACATTTGAAGTCGCCCAAGATTGCGGGTTTGCCGCCATTAACTGGTGGCTTAGTTGGATTTATGGGTTATGACGTTGTTCGTCGTCTGGAACGATTACCAGAGTTAACAACAAAAGACATCCCATTGCCAGAACTCTCATTTTTGCTTACAAGTGACTTGGCTGTGTTAGATCACAGCGATGGAACCATCACGTTGATTGCAAATGCGATTAATTGGGATGGTAGCGATGATCGCATCGATGAGGCATATCAGTCGTGTCTGCAACGCTTAGATCGCATGCAAGCCGATCTTGCTACTCCATTATCAGGTGAGGCTACCGAGATTCCAGATTTCTCTTTACCTGATTACGTAGGCAATATTTCCGGTGAGCAATTCAAGGAGAACATTTTAAAAGTTAAGGAAGAAATCCTTGCAGGTGAAGCATTTCAAGTGGTTCTCTCTCAACGTTTTGCGATGCCTTGTCAGGCAGATGCAATAGATGTTTATCGGATGTTGCGACTTAATAATCCTTCGCCATATATGTATTTATTCCGGTTCACAGATGGAATCGAAATCGTAGGTTCAAGTCCTGAAGCTTTGGTTAAGGTCAATCAAGAAGATGTCATGATCCACCCAATCGCAGGGACACGGAAGCGATCTTCTAATCCAGAAGAGGATCATCGATTGGGCGAAGAGTTGTTGGCTGATCCAAAGGAGCGAGCAGAGCATTTAATGCTGGTTGATTTAGGTCGAAATGATTTAGGTCGAGTGTGTGCGCCAGGAACGGTAGAAGTAGTCGACTTCATGCACATAGAGAGATATTCACATGTAATGCATATCGTTTCGACGGTTGTTGGAAAACTTGCCAAGAAGGCCACACCAGTTGACGCACTCTTCTCAGTTTTCCCAGCCGGAACATTGTCGGGTGCTCCAAAACCTCGAGCCATGGAAATCATTGAAGAGTTAGAAACCACTCGCCGTGGCCTGTACGGAGGCATTGTGGGTTACATTGATTTCGCAGGAAACATCGACACCTGTATTGCAATTCGCACAGCGTTATTGTTTCAGGGGACTGCCTATGTGCAGGCTGGTGCCGGAGTTGTTGCAGATTCAGATCCCGAATCTGAAAATCAAGAATGTCGGAATAAAGCTGCCGCTGTTCTAACCGCGGTGCATGCGGCAAATCGCTTGGGTCAAAACCATGAGTGATTTATTACCCGTAGGCATTTCAGCATTTTTTGTAATTGTGATTGTTTTGCTGATTACAAGAAAGTTTAAGATTTCATCTCGTTATGAACGTGCACCGCGCGAACTAAATTCGTGGTCAGCACTAGATAAGGGGATAGACCCAACAGAGGATCAAAAACTGTGAGCGTATTAGATTCAATTATTGAAGGCGTGCGTGAGGATCTAGCAGCAAGACGCTTGCCGATGTCCCAGCTACTTGAGGCCCTTGAGGTTGTTCCTCCAGTGAGGGATTGCTTAGCAACATTGATGACAGAGGAGATTTCCGTCATCGCAGAAGTAAAGAGATCTTCACCAAGCAAGGGTGCTCTTGCACCAATTGTGGACCCTGCAGGACTTGCAGCAAGTTATGCCGAAGCAGGCGCAGCAGTAATAAGTGTTTTGACTGAGCAACGTAGATTTGGTGGAACTTTGGCAGATCTTGACTTAGTTCGAAGTTCAGTTGAGCTACCGATATTGCGAAAAGATTTCATGATTGATGAGTACCAATTTTATGAAGCTAGAGCACATGGGGCTGATGTAATTTTGTTGATTGTTGCAGCACTCAGTAAAAATCAACTAGATGACTATTTTCAGCTCTCGAAAGAACTAGGAATGAGAGCTCTCATTGAAGTTCACACTCCAAGTGAATTAGAAAGCGCGCTCTCAATTTCCCCTGAGATTGTTGGTGTTAACTCTCGCAATTTGAAAACACTGGAAGTAGATACTCGAGCATTTGCACAGCTAATTCCACAGATTCCTTCTTCAATTGCTCGGGTTGCAGAATCAGGAATCTCATCGCGCGCAGATGTTGAGTTTGCCCATGAGCATGGAGCAACAGCGATACTGGTGGGAGAGGCTTTAGTCCGCTCAGGAAATCCAAATGTTGCGATGGGACAGTTGCTCGGTAGGCTTGCCCAATGATTATTGATGGACATTTCGGTGAGTATGGCGGGCGTTTTGTCCCTGAAGCTCTCATCGGTGCCCTGGAAGAGTTAGAAACAGCTCACGCAGCCTCCCAAGAAGATCCATCATTCATCGCAGAACTTTCAGAACTTCACCGAACCTATACGGGTCGCCCAAGCATCATCACAGAGGCCAAGAGATTTGGGGAGCATGCAGGCGGTGCACGAATATTTCTTAAGCGTGAAGATTTAAATCACACTGGAAGCCACAAAATCAACAATGTTTTAGGTCAAGCACTCTTAACAAAACGCATGGGTAAAAAGCGAATCATCGCTGAAACTGGAGCAGGTCAGCACGGAGTTGCATCTGCAACGGCGGCTGCATTGATGGGCCTTGAGTGTGTTGTGTATATGGGCGAAGAAGACACGCGCCGCCAAGCACTCAATGTTGCACGCATGAAGTTACTTGGCGCAGAAGTTGTGCCTGTTACATCTGGTTCAAAAACATTAAAGGATGCAATTAACGAAGCAATGCGTGATTGGGTTACTAACGTTGCCGATACTCATTACATGCTCGGTACAGTGGCTGGTCCGCATCCATTCCCCAGTATGGTTCGCGATTTTCATAAAATCATTGGTATCGAGGCACGGGAACAGATGTTGGCACTTACTGGCAAACTTCCTGATGCAGTGCTTGCTTGTGTTGGCGGCGGATCAAATGCAATTGGAATCTTCAACGCATTTATTCCGGATGCAAATGTTCGATTGATCGGATTAGAAGCCGGGGGAGATGGTGTTGAAACTGGACGCCATGCAGCAACAATTACTGGCGGCACTCCAGGCGTGTTACACGGAACTCGTTCCTATGTCTTGCAAGATGAGAACGGGCAGACAGTAGAGTCACATTCAATTTCAGCAGGTCTTGATTATCCTGGCGTTGGTCCTGAGCATGCCTATCTCCATGACATTGGTCGTGCTGAGTACCGCGCAATTAACGATGATGCGGCTATGGCTGCTTTTGAGTTGCTGTGTAAGACAGAAGGAATCATTCCTGCAATTGAAACTGCTCACGCATTGGCAGGGGCACTTGTTATTGGGAAAGAAATTGGGCCAGATGCACATCTCTTGATTAATTTGTCTGGTCGTGGAGACAAAGATGTTCAAACCGCGGCAGAGTATTTTGGAATACCGCTCTAATGACTCAACTAGATCAAGTAATGGCAAAGGTTCGCCAAGAAAATCGCGCAGCTTTGATTGCCTATATTCCTGCAGGCTTTCCCTCACAGACAGGATGCGCCAAAGCAATACAAGTCTTGGCAGATGCTGGAGTTGATGCCATTGAAATTGGTTTTCCATACAGCGATCCAGTGATGGATGGCCCTGTGATTCAAGAGGCAGCTGATGTTTCCATAAAGGCAGGCACGAAAGCAGCAGATGTTTTTGCAGCTCTAAAGGTGGCAGCTGATACTGGAGTTGCTGCAGTAGTTATGACTTACTGGAATCCGATAGCAAAGTATGGTGTTGAGAAGTTTGCACAGTCCATTGCTGACAATGGAGGATCAGGTGTTATCACCCCTGATCTAACAATTGAAGAGTCTGATGAATGGATTGCAGCCACTGAAAAGAGCGGAATAAATCCCATTTATGTCGTTGCTCCCAGTACTAGTAATGAGCGTTTGAAGAATGTGACAGCCAAAACAGGTGGATTTGTTTATGCAGCGAGCATGATGGGCGTGACCGGGAGTAGGGATGCGGTTTCCTCAACTGCCAATGAATTGGTGTCACGGGTTCGCACAGTCACCGAACTTCCAATATCTGTAGGCCTTGGAGTTTCAACTCGTGAGCAGGCCAAGTCGCTAGCAGCTTATGCAGATGGTGTAATTGTTGGTTCAGCATTTATTAAGTTATTACTAGATGCGCCATCTGAACAAGCAGGACTTGATGCAATTTCTCACTTGGCTAAAGAGTTAGCGTTAGGAGTTCGGGAGGGACGATGAGAAAACTAAATGATCGGTTTCAGCCAGTTGTGACGTTATTGGCCCGACTTATCCTAGGTGGGGTGTTACTTGCTGCTGGCGGGTTAAAGGTATTCAAGCCAACTGATTCAGCAAATGCAGTTGCTGCTTATAAATTGATGCCAACAGAACTTGCGCATTTAATTGGTTATGCCTTGCCCTGGCTCGAGGTCGCTATTGGTCTACTTTTGATTGTTGGATTTATGGTTCGCCCAGCAGCTGTTCTTAGTGGCTTGATCATGATCGTCTTTATCGGCGCTATCGCTTCAGTCTGGGCCCGCGGAATGCTGATTGATTGTGGCTGCTTTGGTGGCGGTGGGGAGATCGACCCATCTTTGGCCTCTGAGGTCCGTATGAACTATTTCATTGAAATCATGCGCGATTTAGGTTTGGCCCTAGCCGCCCTTTATCTATACTTTTTCCCGTATGGAAAGTTATCCATTGAAAAAGCAGCACCTTCGACAAAGGAGTAAGAATGGCTAAGCAGCAAGTCAAGAGCGGTGACAACGTAACTCGCTGGATCGTGATTGCGATGGTTTTGTTGGTTGTTGCATCAGGTGTCTTTTTTTCAATGATTAGTCAAAATAACAAGGAAAATGAATCTCTTGCTGCCCTTGATGGTTTCGAGTCAAAGGGTGCAATTACCTCCACAATTGATGTGGAAAGTGGATCTGCAATTACCTTTAATCCAGGTTTAGCTAAAATTGTTGATGTTTGGGAAGATCCTCAATGCCCTGCCTGTAAATCTTTTGAAGAGGTAAGTGGCGAGTATATTGATGTTTTAGTTCGTGAGAAGAAAGCTACAGTTCGATTCCACGTTCTTTCATTCTTGGGTGATGAGTCAGTGCGCGCGGCTAATGCGTCATTTTGTGCTGCAGATGAAGGCCAATATTTAGATTTCCACAAGGCTTTGTATCGGGTTCAATCACCATTGGAAAACTCTGGTTTTTGGAGCAATGAAACTTTGATAGCCATTGGAAAAAAAGTTGGAATAACTTCAGAAAAATTCGCTACGTGCGTGACTGATGGCCAGAAGGTCAACCTTGTGCAAGCAAATTCCGAATCAATGTCTAAATATGGAGTTCAGGGAACTCCAACAGTTTTCATTGACGGAATCAAGGTCTCAGACCCTAGTCCAGATGGATTACGCGCTCTTATTGAAGGCAACTAGAAGTTGTTGATCGCATTTCCAACGCCAACGCAATCGGCATTGGAAATCGGTCCTGTAACAATTCACTACTACGCACTCTGCATCATCACTGGAATCACAATAGCCATATGGTTGGGCGATAGAAGGTTTCGCGCGGCAACTCCACTTGGCAAAGGCGTTGTCTCTGAAGTTGCCATCACTGCTGTTCCAGCTGGTGTGATTGGTGGTCGTATTTACCATGTTATTTCCTCACCGGCTGAATACTTTGGTTCAAACGGAAATCCATTAGATGCGTTAAAAATTTGGCAAGGTGGATTAGGGATATGGGGTGCTATATCTCTAGGGCTATTGGGTGCGTATATTCGATATCGGATGCTGGCAAAACAAGTAGAGCTCCCATCTTTTGCGGTATTTATTGATGCCTTAGCCCCTGGAATCTTATTTGCTCAAGCTATTGGCAGATTTGGTAATTGGTTTAATGGGGAGTTGTTTGGACGTCCTTTGGATACTTGGTGGGCGCTAGAAGTTCCCGCTAGATATCGCCCCGCTGGCTACAGCCAATTTGAATCATTTCATCCGACATTTTTGTATGAAGCGATCTGGTGTGTTGTTGTTGCAGTTATCTTGATCAAATTTGGCAAGGGACTAAAGTCTGGACAGGTTTTTGCCGCATACGTATTTGCATATTGCGTGGGCAGATTCTTCATAGAACTCATCCGCATAGATTCTGCAAATACGATCGCTGGCTTGCGTGTGAATGTGTGGGTGAGCGTGATTGTCGGTATTGGCGCTGCGCTCATTTTCGCTCGTGGCTCAAGAAAGAATGCATAGCCTTCAGGTAGGCTAATTAAATGGCACTTGAAGAGGTTCACAAGCGAAACCTAGAACACCGCACTCATCGTGCTGGTTGGCTGCGCGCTGCTGTCCTTGGTGCAAATGATGGTTTGGTCTCAACCGCATCGCTAATGGTGGGTGTGGCAGCAGCAGGAAAAAATGATTTTCTTGTAACGGCCGGAATCGCTGGAATTACCGCAGGTGCTATGTCAATGGCAGTGGGTGAATATGTTTCTGTGCGCTCACAAAATGATGTGGAAGCATCTGATCGCCTCTTGGAGATTGAACATCTTGCAGCAGATCCAGATGGTGAACTGCAGGAGCTACAACATATTTATATCAATCGTGGACTAACTCCTGCACTTGCACTACAGGTTGCTTTAGAGATGCACCGCAAAGATCCACTAGAGGCACACCTAAGAGATGAGCTTGGCCAACATCCACACACTAAGGCCAGACCAGTTCAGGCCGCGATCGCATCCGCAATTGCTTTCACTAGTGGTGGGTTGATCCCATTTGCAGGCGCTTTTGCTCCAACCCTAGACACCAAAGTGTGGAGCATTGTTGCCTTCACCTTGGGAGGCTTAGTTCTGACCGGCGTTGTCAGTGCCAAGATTTCGGGGTCAAAAGTTTTGGCACCGACCGTGCGGGTCTTGATCGGTGGATGCTTGGGTATGGCGATTACCGCTGGAATTGGTCAACTAGCCAATATTTCAGGCATCTAATTAGCCCATTCTGAGCCTTCTCTTTTACCTACTTGTTGCTACGCTTTCGCACTAAGCACGCTCGGGCCAAGGATGTCCCTCCACACTCAGGATCATCCCGTAGGAGCATCGCGCATGGCACTTGCATCCAACTATCCACAAGCACAAGGGCTCTATAACCCTGCCCAAGAACATGATGCTTGTGGTGTTGCGATGGTTGCCACCCTTAACAAAATTCCAACTCATGAGATTGTTGCCAAAGCATTAACAGCACTACGCAACATGGAACACCGTGGGGCGTCAGGGGCTGAACCAGACAGTGGTGATGGTGCAGGAATCTTAATTCGCATCCCAGATGCCTATTTTCAGGCTGTAGTTGATTTCAAACTTCCTGCAGCTAATGCATATGCAACAGGTATTGCATTTGTGGCTCAAGGGGCAGATGTAAAGAGTGACATCGCAAAAATAGCCGAACAAGAGGGATTAGTTGTTCTTGGCTGGCGCGAAGTTCCGATTAATTCCAGTTCACTAGGTAAGACCGCTCTTTCAGTGATGCCTGATTTTCAGCAGTTGTTTATTGCAGGCAAGAATGGCGAGACTGGAATTGCATTAGATCGCCTTGCCTTTTGTTTGCGAAAGCGGGCTGAGCACGCACTTGATCTGTATTTCCCTTCGCTGTCCTCCCAAACAATTGTCTATAAAGGAATGCTTACAACGGGGCAGTTAGAAGAGTTTTTCCCTGAACTATCTGATGAGCGAGTAGTTTCGCCTCTTGCATTAGTTCACTCTCGTTTTTCAACCAACACTTTTCCTTCCTGGCCCCTTGCTCACCCTTATCGTTTTATTGCCCACAATGGTGAAATCAATACAGTCAAAGGAAATCGCAATTGGATGCGCGCTCGCGAATCTTTACTTGCTAGTGATGTTATTCCTGGTGACTTGAAACGTTTATTCCCAATTGTGGAGATGTCAGGCTCAGACTCTGCATCTTTTGATGAAGTTCTAGAACTTTTGTATTTAGGTGGACGATCACTGCCGCATGCAGTGTTGATGATGATTCCTGAAGCTTGGGAAAACCACGCATCGATGCCGCAGAACCGAAGAGACTTCTATGCATTCCACGCTTCGATGATGGAGCCATGGGATGGCCCAGCCTGCGTGACCTTTACCGATGGCCATCAAGTAGGTGCGGTTTTAGACCGAAATGGTTTGCGCCCTTCACGATACTGGGTAACAAAAGATGGACTAGTAGTCCTTGCATCTGAAGTTGGCGTGCTTGATATTCCAGCTGAAAACATTGAACGTAAAGGTCGCTTGCAGCCTGGAAAAATGTTCTTAGTAGACATTGAAGCAGGTCGAATTATTGAAGATGGCGAAATTAAAGATGGATTGGCAAATGCGGCCCCCTATAAAGAGTGGCTGCATGCCGGAATGGTCAAGCTCAGTGATCTTCCATCTCGTGAGCACATCGTCTATCCACACTCATCTGTTGTTAGACGCCAGCGCGCCTTTGGATATACCGAAGAAGAACTTCGCATTCTTGTTACACCAATGGCAAAGAGTGGCATGGAAGCACTTGGATCAATGGGAACCGATACTCCTATTGCGGCATTGTCAGAAAAGCCACGTTTAATCTTTGATTATTTCTCACAATTATTTGCACAGGTAACAAATCCTCCTTTGGATGCAATTCGCGAAGAACTAGTGACAAGTCTTGGCACCTCTATGGGGCCAGAACATAACTTGCTTGATCCAGGCCCTAGTAGTTGTCGTCAGATCTCATTGGCATTTCCTGTCATTGACAATGATGAGCTCGCTAAAATTATTCACGTTAATGCAGATGGAGATTATCCAGGTCTTAGCGCACATGTGATTCGCGGCCTGTTCAGTATTGCCGATGGGGGAGACTCATTGCGAGATCGCCTCAATGAGATTAAGGCAGAAGTATCGCAAGCGATCAATGATGGTGCTCGTATTATTGTTCTATCTGATCGTGACGGCGATGCCGAGAATGCTCCCATTCCATCTCTGCTTCTTACATCTGCCGTGCACCATCACTTGATTCGCGAAAAAACTCGCACCAAGGTTGGACTTGTCGTTGAAGCAGGTGATGTGCGAGAGGTTCACCATGTTGCACTTCTGATTGGTTACGGCGCTGCATGTGTTAATCCATACCTTGCAATGGAATCTGCAGAAGATTTAGTGCTACAAGGCGTCATCTCTGGGATCACCCCAGAAAAGGCTGTTAAGAACCTCATCAAGAGTCTTGGTAAAGGCGTGCTTAAGGTGATGTCCAAGATGGGTATTAGCACAATTGCTTCCTACACCGGAGCGCAAGTTTTTGAAGCTATTGGTCTTTCACAAGAAGTTGTCGATGAATATTTCGTGGGAACAACTTCACGACTTGGTGGTGTTTCACTCGACATCATTGCTCAAGAGACTATCGCTCGACACCATGTTGCATATCCGCCTGGGGGAGAAGTTCCTGGGACAAAGCGCCTTCCAATAGGCGGGGAGTATCAGTGGCGTCGCGAGGGTGAACCACACTTGTTTGATCCCCAGACTGTCTTTACCTTGCAGCACTCAACTCGCAATAAGCGTTATGACATCTTTAAGCGTTATACCGATCGCGTGAATGAGCAAAGCACCCGTTTGATGACCCTTCGCGGTTTATTCCAATTCAAAGATGGCGTGAACCCACCTATTCCAATTGAAGAAGTTGAATCAATAAGTGAGATCATCAAGCGCTTTTCTACAGGCGCTATGTCATATGGATCTGTTTCAGCGGAAGTTCACGAAACTTTAGCGATAGCGATGAACCGCCTTGGTGGAAAATCAAACACTGGTGAAGGTGGCGAAGAGCCAGAGCGTTATCTGCCGATGGCTAATGGAGATTCAAAGCGATCTGCAATTAAGCAGGTTGCATCTGGACGTTTTGGTGTTAACAGTAACTACCTGGTTAACAGTGATGATATTCAAATCAAAATTGCGCAGGGTGCAAAACCTGGTGAAGGCGGGCAACTTCCCGGCAACAAGGTTTATCCATGGATTGCAAAGGCCCGTTACTCAACGCCAGGAGTTGGGTTGATCTCACCTCCACCGCATCACGATATTTATTCCATTGAAGATTTAGCTCAATTGATTCATGATCTAAAAAATGCAAACAAGAATGCACGAGTTCATGTGAAGCTTGTGGCAGAAGTGGGTGTTGGAACAGTTGCAGCCGGAGTTTCTAAGGCGCATGCCGATGTTGTCCTTATTTCAGGCCATGACGGCGGAACTGGCGCATCTCCGCTCACATCTCTTAAGCATGCAGGCGCACCATGGGAGTTGGGCCTTGCTGAAACACAGCAAACATTGCTCCTTAACGGACTTCGGGATCGTATTGTTGTTCAGACAGATGGTCAGTTAAAGACAGGCCGCGATGTTGTTATTGCTGCACTCTTAGGTGCTGAAGAGTTTGGTTTTGCAACTGCTCCACTAGTTGTTTCTGGTTGCATCATGATGCGCGTGTGCCATTTAGACACCTGCCCAGTGGGCGTTGCAACGCAAAACCCAGAACTTCGAAAGAACTTCACTGGCAAACCTGAATTTGTGGAGACCTTCTTTGAATACATTGCAGAAGAAGTTCGAGAGATCTTGGCTCAACTTGGTTTCCGCACCCTTCTTGAGGCGGTCGGTCATGTTGAATTCTTAGACACACGAAAGGCTGTTGACCACTGGAAGGCGGCAGGCTTAAACCTAGAGCCACTCTTGGTGCGTCCAGATGTGGATAGTCCTTTGCACAGCACCATCAAGCAAGATCATGGCTTAGATGCTGCTCTTGATAACACATTGATTGAGCTTTCAAAGGCAGCGCTACAAAAGAGTGAAGCGGTAAAAATCGACCTGCCTGTCCGAAATGTTAATCGCACGGTGGGAACAATGCTGGGTGCTGAAATCACTCGCAAGTTTGGTGCAGAGGGACTTCCAGAAGGAACAATCGATGTGACGCTACATGGTTCTGCTGGACAATCATTGGGTGCATTCATTCCTAAAGGCCTAACGCTTCGCTTATATGGTGATTCCAATGATTATGTTGGCAAGGGAATATCTGGAGGTCGCATTGTCGTGCGTCCCGATGAAAAAGCATCATTTACTTCACATGAGAATGTAATTGCTGGAAACGTTATTGGCTATGGAGCAACAGCCGGAGAGATCTTTATTCGTGGTGTTGTTGGAGAGCGCTTCTGTGTTCGAAACTCTGGGGCGTTAGCAATTGTTGAAGGAATCGGTGATCACGGCTGCGAGTACATGACCGGAGGAACGGTCGTAGTGCTAGGTCGTACTGGTCGAAACTTTGCAGCTGGCATGTCAGGTGGCCGCGCATTTGTTTTGGATCTGGATTCGGCCAACGTCAATACCGACATGGTCGATGTCTTAGCTGTTCCAGAAGATCAGAAAGAGATTCTTAAGGCTCATATTTCTTCATACTATGCAGAGACCGGATCTGAGATAGCTTCTATGTTGTTGAAGGATTGGCAGAAGAGTATTGGCAAGATTTCATTAATCATGCCTCGTGATTATGCGCGTGTGCTTGCTGCAATGGAAAGAGCTGTGCGTGAAGGATTACCAGCAGATGCACTAGTGATGGAGGTTGCCGCTAATGGCTGATCCAAAGGGATTTATGACAACTCCACGCGAAGTTCCAACTCGCAGACCAGTGGATGTTCGCATTCAAGACTGGCGCGAAGTATATGAGCCACAAAGTTTTGAACACTTACAAAAGCAGGCTGGACGCTGCATGGATTGCGGAATTCCTTTCTGCCATAACGGCTGCCCACTTGGCAACTTGATTCCAGAGTGGAATGACTTGATTTGGCGGGGCGATAAAGAGGAAGCGATTGCGCGCTTACATGCAACCAATAACTTCCCAGAGTTCACTGGCCGTCTGTGTCCAGCACCATGTGAAACAGCATGTGTTGTTGCAATTAATCGCGATGCGGTAACAATCAAGCAGGTTGAGCTGCGCACCATTGAAGAGGCGTTTGATGCGGGCAATGTGAAGCCTATGGCACCTGATCGCCTAACTGGCAAGACTGTGGCTGTCATAGGTTCTGGGCCAGCAGGACTTGCTGCAGCGCAGCAGTTAACCCGAGCCGGACACACAGTTGCCGTTTATGATCGAGCAGACAAAATAGGCGGGCTGCTTCGTTATGGAATTCCTGAATTCAAAATGGAAAAGCACATTCTTGATCGTCGCTTAGAGCAAATGGAAAAAGAGGGCACTCGTTTTCGCCCAGGTGTTGATGTTGGAATGGAGTTGACGGGCTCTGATTTGCGAAAGAAATATGATGCAATTGTGTTGGCAGTTGGTGCGACGCAGTGGCGCGATCTTCCAATTAAAGGTCGTGAGTACAAAGGTATTTACCAAGCAATGGAGTTCTTGCCGTGGGGAAACAAACAAGCACTTGGCGAAATAGAAACTTCTCCAATTAACGTTAACGGCAAGCATGTTGTCATCTTGGGTGGGGGAGACACGGGCGCAGATTGCCTGGGAACTTCAACTCGTCAAGGCGCTGCAAGTGTTACTCAACTTGAAATCATGCCACGTCCAACAGAAGAGCGTCCCTCTGGACAACCTTGGCCTACTTACCCAATGATTTATAGAGTCTCTAGTGCGCACGAAGAGAGTGATAATCGCATGTTTGCGGTGAGCACCGAAGAGTTCTTAGGTGATGAGAATGGAAATCTTCGCGCAATTAAAATAGTCGAGACAGAGTTTAAAGATGGAAAATTCTCTCCGGTGCCCGGAACAGAGAAAGAGATTAAGTGCGATTTTGTCTTCTTGGCTATGGGCTTTACTGGGCCAGAAAAATCGCCTTTACTCACTCAGCTTGAAGTTGAATTAGATGAACGTGGCAATATTAAGCGCGATAAGAGTTTCCAATCATCCGAGGAAGGCATTTTTGTGGCAGGTGATGCTGGGCGTGGTCAATCACTGATTGTGTGGGCAATAGCTGAAGGACGAAGCACAGCGGCTGAAGTTGATAGATATCTCACTGGACGCACGCAACTTCCAGTGCCGATTGCGCCAACTGACCGCCCACTGATGGTTTAAGGTAACGTCATGCGTAGAGCGAAAATAGTGTGCACGATGGGCCCAGCAGTTGAATCTCCTGAGAAAGTTAAGGAGCTCATTGAAGCGGGCATGAATATGGCTCGCCTGAACCTTTCACATGGTGGCTATGAGGAGCATCAAACTCGTTTAGATCGAGTGCGGGCTGCGGCAAAAGAGGCTGGTAAGCCGGTTGCAATCCTTGTTGACTTACAAGGACCAAAGATTCGTCTTGCACGTTTTGCTAATGGTCCACATGATTTAGAGCGTGGCGATATTTTCACAATCACAACAGATGAAGTAGAAGGCACCAAAGAGCGTGTTGGAACTACCTACAAGGGTTTACCTGGAGACTGCAAGCCAGGAGATCGCATTCTCATTGATGATGGAAAGGTAACCGTCGAAGTTGTTGAAGTTAAAGGCAACGATGTAGTTACAAAAGTTATTCAGCCAGGTGCAGTGAGTAATAGCAAGGGTATTAATCTTCCAGGAGTTGCAGTCTCTGTTCCGGCTCTTTCTGAAAAAGATAAAGAAGATCTACGTTGGGGTATGAAAGCTGGTGCAGATTTTATTGCGCTTTCCTTTGTCAGAAACGCTGCTGACATTAAAGATGTCCACGCAATCATGGATGAAATTGGTTTCCGGATTCCGGTAATTGCAAAAATTGAAAAGCCGCAAGCGGTCGTTAACCTAGAAGAAATTGTCGCAGCTTTTGATGGCATCATGGTGGCCCGTGGCGATCTCGGAGTAGAAATGCCAATTGAGGAAGTTCCACTAGTCCAAAAGCGCTGTATTGAATTAGCCCGTGAAGCGGCAAAGCCTGTCATCGTTGCTACCCAGATGCTTGATTCGATGATTACAAACTCGTCACCGACCAGAGCCGAAGCAACAGATTGTGCCAACGCTGTACTAGATGGCGCAGATGCTTTGATGCTTTCGGGTGAGACATCTGTAGGTGCTTTTGCAATCGAAGCGGTTGCAACAATGGCTCGCATTATTGCTCGCACAGAAGAAGGTGGATTTGAGATGATCCGCGCGTTGCGAACAACCCCAAAGACAAAAGGTGGCGCTATTACTCGCGCAGCGGCTGAAGTAGGCGCAATTGTTGGTGCTAAGTACTTGGTGACCTTTACGCAATCAGGAGACTCTGCGCGCAGAATGGCGCGTCTTCGTTCACCAATTCCAATTGTTGCTTTCACTCCAGAAGTTGGTACTTATAACCGCCTTGCCTTGTCGTGGGGTGTTGAACCAGAGGTAACCCCAATGGTTAAGCACACCGATGAGATGGTCAAGCAAGCCGATACCTTGTTAATTGAATCTGGCCGTGCTCACATCGGCGAAAATGTAGTCATTGTTGCAGGATCTCCTCCGGGAATTCCTGGCTCAACGAACGCGATGCGTGTTCACGTTGTAGGAGATGCAGTTGGTGGAGTAGTAGCGGCATACCGCTAAGATTGCTCCATCAAATGCCTCGGTACTCCAACGGTAGAGAGGGCAGTCTCAAACACTGCATAGTGTCGGTTCGAATCCGACTCGGGGCACACTAGAAACATCCTCTATGGATGTACTTCGACTTACGAAGGGATCACCTGAAAATGAGCGTGAGAATTCTCGTTGCCGAAGATGAAGCGTTAATTCGCATGGACCTTGTCGAAATGTTGCAAGGTGCCGGCTATGAGGTTGTCGCTCAAGCCACCAATGGGCAAGAGGCAATTGATCTTGCAACTGAACACAGACCTGACCTTGCAATTCTTGATGTGAAGATGCCAATTCTTGATGGAATTTCTGCTGCTGAAAAAATCATTGAGATTGCACCCGTTTTGATGTTGACTGCTTTTTCTCAAAAGGAGCTAGTTGATCGGGCACGTGATGCAGGTGTCATGGCATATGTGGTTAAGCCATTTACTATTGGAGATCTCATGCCGGCTATTGAGATTGCAATTAGTCGACACCTTCAGATGAAATCTTTAGCTGCTGAGGTAGCAGATCTGCATGATCGACTTGAAACACGAAAATTGATTGATCGAGCCAAGGGCATCTTGATGAAAGCTCTTAATCTCTCTGAGCCAGAGGCGTTCTCTTGGATTCAAAGAGCGGCTATGGATCGTCGGCTTTCAATGAAGGATGTGGCAGAGGCGGTCATCAACCCCAACGCAGTGCCCGATAAGTAGCCTTTAGATAAATCCCAATACTTGAGATAGGTCGCCGCGTTCGATTCAAGGTAAATGACGATATTGCCCCCAAACTCCCTTGCAAAAAAGTATTTACCTTTCCAAGAAGGCTAGTTATGCTTCGAGGAACCTTTTTGAAGATCATCTAGATATCTTTGAAATAGGAACTACTAAAGGAGAAAACATGCAGAAATTCAACAAGGCAACCCTTTTGGTTGCTACTGCTGTTGCCAGCTTAGTTCTTGCTGGTTGCAGTGGAGGAGGAACAGCTTCTGGTCCTCTGAAGATTGGTTCGTTATTGCCGGAGACAGGCAGCCTTGCATTCCTTGGGCCACCAGAGTTTGCAGGAGTTGATCTAGCTGTTGCTGATATCAACGCTGCAGGTGGAGTTCTTGGACAAGATATTGAGCACATTCGCGGCGACTCAGGAGATACAAGTACTGATATCGCACAGCAGACTGCTGACTCACATATCGCAGCAGGCGTAAGTGCAATTGTTGGTGCAGCATCATCTGGCGTTTCATTCACAGTAATCGACAAGATTGCTGGAGCTGGAATTGTCCACTTCTCACCAGCTAACACATCACCAGATTTCACAAACTATGCAGATGACGGTTACTACTTCCGTTCAGCACCTTCAGATACTTTCCAGGGAGCAGTTCTTGGACAGTTGATGGCTAAGGAAGGCGCTAAGAACGTTGTAATCCTTAACCTTGATGATGCATACGGAAACGGTCTTGCTAAGTACGCAATGGCTGCATTCACCGGAACATCAACAAACATTGTTTACAACCCACAGGCTTCAGACTTCTCAGCTGATGTTGCAAAGGCAAAGGCTGCAAAGCCAGATGCAATTGCGATTATCGGTTTTGATGAGACAGCAAAGATTTTCACTGAGCTTATCAAGCAGGGAATCGGACCTAACAAGGTTAAGACATACCTAGTAGATGGAAACCTTTCAAGCGGTGCTTACAAGGATCTACCTGCAGGAATCATGAAGGGCGTTAAGGGAACTCTTCCTGGCGTATTAGCTGGCGGAGACCTTCAGGCGCGTCTACTTGGAGTAGATCCAAACCTAACTGATTACTCATACGCTGCTGAGTCATACGACGCAGTTATCTTGATTGCACTTGCTGCAGAGCAGGGTAAAGCAACGGATGGAAAGACAATCCGCGACAACCTCGTCTCTGTTTCAAAGGGTGGCACAAAGTGCACAACCTTTGCTGATTGCAAGGCGTTGATCGCAAAGGGCGAGGACATCGACTATGACGGTGTATCTGGTCCAATCGAGTTCGCTGATAATGGCGATCCTTCATACGCAACAATGGGTGTGTATGTTTACGAAGCTAACGACAAGTACGTAGCACTTCCAGCAGAGTTCATCTCTGGTGATGTGCCAGCGGGCGAGTAACTAGCACAATAAGTAGTAAGAATGGCCCGTCGGTTATCCGGCGGGCCATTCTTATGTCTAAATATTTTTAAGTGAATTTATTTCTTTGCTAGCGTGCCGAGGTAGAGTTCAATGACCTTAGGATCAGTAGATAGAGACTTACCTGTTCCTTCGTAAGCATTCTTTCCTTGATCCAAGACATAACCACGATCAACAATTTGTAAACATCTACGGGCATTTTGCTCCACCATAATCACAGTCACGCCGATTTTGTTAATTTCACGAACGCGAACAAAAACTTCATCTTGTAATGCAGGGGAGAGGCCGGCACTTGGTTCATCTAAAAGCAAAACAGATGGTTCCATCATTAATGCTCGTCCCATAGCAACCATTTGACGTTCGCCACCTGAGAGAGAACCTGCTCGTTGCTTGCGACGAGTTCCAAGGGTTGGAAAAAGGTCGGTTACAAAATCAAAGCGTTCGGAGAATTGACGGGGTGACTGGAATGCACCCATCTGAAGATTTTCTTCAATAGTCAATGATGGGAAAACGTTGTTGCTTTGGGGAACAAAGCCAATGCCTCTTGCTACTAATTGATCTGCTCTTAAGTTAGTGATCTCTTCACCAGATAAGGTGACTTTACCTTCACGAACTTTAACCAGTCCAAACAGGGCCTTAAGCAGGGTTGATTTTCCTGCTCCATTAGGACCAATGATGCCTACGAGTTCGCCCTTATTGGCATAGAGATTGCAACCATTGAGAATATTGATGCCTGGTAGGTAACCTGCGACTAGATCATTTGCAGAAACTAATGGTGAATTTGTAGTTGAGTCCATGAGCTATGCCTCCTCACTTGATAGATCGGCATTATGATGGGCGCCTAGGTAGGCCTCAATCACTTGAGCATTTCCCATGACAGTTGATGGTGTTCCTTCAGCGATGATCTCTCCTTGGGCCATAACAATTACCCAATCACTTATCTCATGAACCATGTCCATGTCATGTTCAACGAAAAGCACGGTCTTGCCCTCATTGCGCAACTCTTTAATGTGCTCTAGGAGTGATTGCTTGAGCGCAGGGTTCACGCCAGCCATCGGTTCATCAAGCATCACCATTTCAGGTTCGACCATCAGAGCTCTCGCCATCTCAAGAAGTTTTCTTTGGCCACCTGAAAGGGCAGCGGCAAAATCATCTTGCTTGTCAATGAGTTTAAAGTTCTTAAGAATTGATACCGCTTTTACTCGGATAGCTTCCTCTTGTGCGCGCCAAATCCAAGGGAATACAGACAAGAGAACTGATTCGCCCTTTTGTTGCTTTGCGCCAAGTAACATGTTTTCAAGAACTGTTAGACGGTAGAGAGCTTTAGTTAATTGGAAAGTTCTTACCATTCCAAGGCGAGCTACTTTATGTGGCGGAATTCCATTGAGAGCCTTGCCGTTAAAACTCCAGGTTCCAGAGTTGGGTGAGTCATACCCGGTGAGGAGATTGAAAAAAGTAGTCTTGCCCGCGCCATTAGGACCGATAAGGGCGGTGATAGAGCCGCGCTGGATTTCAAGATGGTTAACGTTTACCGCTGTTAAACCACCAAACTGACGAACAATGTTGTCAGCAACCAAAATTGGGTCCGGTTTAGAAGATCCTGGTGTTTGGGCAGAGGTTAAGGCAAAGCCTGCGCCGGAGTTATGCTCTTGCATCAAGTGCCAACTCCTTCTTGTCGCCGAAAATACCTTGTGGTCTAAAGATCATCAGCAGCATAAGCCCTAGGCCCATGAGCATGAATCGAATTTGTCCAACCTGATTGACTCCAATGAGCCAGTCTGGAATTAAGTTTGAGGTAACGCCTGCTCGAAGGATTTGTTCAATGAACACAATCAAGAACCAGAAAATCATGGCACCGACTATTGGTGCAAAGACACGGGCTGCGCCACCCAAAATCAGGACTGTGTAGGCAAAGAAAGTTAGCGCTGTTCCATAGTTATCAGGTTGAACTGACTGTCGTGAAAGGGCGTATACAAAGCCTGCAATAGATCCAATAGCTCCACCGATGATCAATGATTGCATTTTGTATAGATAGACATTCTTACCGAGAGAGCGAACAGCATCTTCATCCTCGCGAATGGCGCGCATAACGCGACCCCACGGGGAGTTGACCATAATCCACATGATGAAGGTAATGATTGCTACAAGAATCCAGCCAGTAATTACCACCCATAGGTCATTGCCATTAAAGCGAAGAATTGGTGTTGTCAGGCCACCCTTAAATGGATTCAGGTCAAAAAATTCTTTTCCGAATTTTCCGGTAATTCCATCAGAACCACCTAGAGAGCTATTGAAGGTTGCTGAGCGAGCAACTTGTCGAACAATCTCTGCAAATGCGATTGTTACGATCGCCAAATAGTCTGCCCGTAATCTCAAGGTCGGCACACCAAGCAGCAGAGCGAACACTATTGAATTGAAAATGCCGATTAAGAAAGCAACCCATAGAGATAACCCAAAGGAGATAACAGGAACGGCAACACTGTAAGCACCGATAGCCAGGAAGCCGGCCTGACCAAAGTTAAGTAGTCCGGTATAGCCAAAGTGCATATTCAAGCCGATTG
>NZ_JBIKSG010000010.1:0-33496 GCF_044348745.1 Candidatus Planktophila sp. | reverse complement strand
CATGGGGCTTGGTTCGTAGCGGTGTCGCACCTGATCATCCAAAGATTAAAACTGTGGCAAAAGTTTTTGAAAAGATCGCATCACACGAAACATTTAGATTGTTTGCCAATGTAGAAATCGGAAGTGAGATTTCTATTGCTCAGCTGCAAGAAAAGTACGACGCTGTCATCATTGCCACAGGATCTTCTCTAGGTAAAAGTTTAGGAATCCCTGGTGAAAACCTGCGTGGATCCCTATCGGCAGCTGTCTTTGTTCCTTGGTATAACGCTCACCCTGATTTTGTAGGAGTGGATACACCACTAGATGCTGACACGGCGGTAGTAATTGGTGCAGGAAACGTGGCCATGGATGTTGCGCGCATGTTGGCTCTAGAGCCAAATGAGTTAGATCCAACAGATACAGCAGATCACGCAATTGATGCGTTTAAAGAGAGCAATATTCGCAAGGTTTACATAAGTGCTCGTCGTGGTCCTGAGCATGCAGCCTTTACCTCTCCTGAATTGCGCGAACTACCAAAGCTAGAACACACAAATGTTGTGATGAATAAAAGTGACATTGAAGCAGCGATTGTGCGTGCAGGAGATGAGCCGGAAAAAGATGTGAAAAGTAATTTGGATGCAATGTTATTGATTGCCGAAAATCCAAAGACAGAACACGAGCGAACCATGGAGTTCTTGTTCCAACACACTCCAAAAGAGATTCTTGGCACAGATCGCGTTGAGGGAGTTGTGTATTCAACCCCCAATGGTGATGTGACGATTAAGTGCGGCCTTGTCATTACAGCTATTGGGTATCAGGCTCAAGGTATTGACGGCGTTCCTTATGAAAGTGGCAAGGTCATCAATAACGATGGTCACGTTCAAGACAATCTCTATGTGGTTGGCTGGGCAAAGCGCGGTCCATCAGGGGTAATTGGCACAAATAAGTCAGATGCCGCAGCGGTTATGGAGTTATTGGTTTCTGGGTTAAAAGCACCAAAGACCGCTGGGGATATTTCAGAGTTAATGACCCACCAAGTTGTTGTTTCCCAGGCCGACTGGCAAAAGATCAATGAAGCAGAGGTTGCTGCGGGGGAGGCAAAGGGTAAACCTCGGGTTAAGAGTGTGGAGCGCGAAGCGTTACTAAAGCAGGCAGGGTTCTAACTCTTTACCTTCTCGTAATCATGTCGCAACCATTTAGGTGTGGGTTCGAATATTTCCTCTGATTGAATTCAGTCATGAACAAAACCCTCTTATCACGCAAACACTTTAGCTGGGGCACATTAGCCCTTGCTACATCGCTACTAGTTTCATTACTAGTTCCTACTGCGCAAGCAAACACATTCTCACTTCCCAACGCACCTACAAATGTCACCTCTTATCTTGGCAGTAAGGGCGTTGTTGTTAGATGGACACCTGGCGCAGACGTTAATCCAGGAATTACTGGTTATGTCGTTTCAGCCGGTCCGGGCTCATGCCCAATCTTTGTTCCTGCAAGAAACAACAACGTAGTAACAATGCCTGTCGTTATCGGTCAGCCAGCTGGTACACCAGTTGTGCAAGCAGTAAATGCTTATGGTTTCTCAAAGCCAACCGCATCAAAGAAAAGCTATACAGCTACAGAACTTGCAACTGTTGCAAGCCCACTCAATAAAGCTGTGCAAGTACTTCAGTTAAGCGACCTTCATGGTGCAATCGAAGTAGGTGGCTCGTTCGGTGCCGCACTTCTTGCTAGCAACTGGGCTGCAGATCGCACAGCAAATGCAGCGACTGTTGCAGTTTCTTCTGGAGATAACATCGGCGCTGCTCCACCAATCTCTACAGAGTTTGAAGAACTTCCAACTATTGAGGCACTAAACCTTGCAAAACTTGATGTTTCAGTATTCGGTAATCACGAGCACGATCGCAATATTGATCACCTCAACAAAATGATTGGCGCTTCTGATTTTCAGTGGATAGTTTCTAACTACAACGAGGGAGCATTGGATGCTCTTAAGTCAGGGACTAAGCAGGCTAAGAACTACACAATTATTGAGCGCGGCGGTGTAAAGATCGGCGTGGTTGGCTCAAATACCCCAGAGACAATCGAACAGGTATTTCCTGGAAATCTTGACTACAAGGACGCCTCTGGTGCAAAGAAGACAATCACTATCAACCCAGGTGTAGTCGGTATAAATCAAGCAATTATTGAGGCAAAAGCAGCAGGGGCAGACATTGTGATTGCAGTAATCCACCAGGGATGGTTGGAAAACGCAGATGGCGTCGCAAAGGGCCTATTTAACTCACTTGCTTCACAAATCAAGGGCGCAGCGGCTATTTACGGTGGTCATAGCCACCAGACATTTGCCACTGTAATTCCTGGTAGCCCACGCGTTGCACCAACTGTTTTGGGACAGGTTCGCAATGCTGGTGTTGAGTACACACGTACACAGATCTGTATGAGAAGTGGCAAAGTTGTTGGTCAGTCAATTCAACACGTTCTAAAGGCTGCGGCTCCAACTATCAACACAGGTGTTGTTTCGACTGTGACCACTCAAGACACAACAGCTGCTGCAATGGTCAAGAAGTACAAGGATCAATTATCTGCAAAGCTTGATGTCAAGATTGGTCAAGTATCAGGAGTATTCCCGCGCGGAGGATCACCTGCTGTAGAACGTTCAGGTGAAACACCAATGGGTAACTACATGGCTGATCTATTACGAGCTAAGTACAAGACCGACTTTGCAATTCAGAATGGTGGCGGCATCCGCGACACATTCCCTGCAAAGACTTACATCCCTGCAAACACAGCACTTGTTCGCACAGGTACAGGTCCACTAGATGTAACACTTGGTGACGCATTTACTGTGTTCCCATTTGGTAATCAAGTAGCAACAACAGTTGTTACAGGTGAGAATCTTTGGAAAGCACTTGAAAACGGTGTAGGTGGTAACTATCCAGGTGATGGTCGCTTCCCACAGGTTTCTGGGTTCAAGTTCTCATTTGATTCATCTAAGCCAATAGGAAGCAGAATTGTTTCTGTAACCAAGCTGGATGGAACAACAATTCCAAAGGATGCAACTGAGTACACACTTACAACTCTTGATTTCCTAATCTACGGTGGCGATGGATATGTAAATGTATTTTCACCATCAAAGGCAAAGGTTCAAGGAGCTCTACTGGATATTTTCGTAGAGTCACTTAAGGCAGACATGGCAGCAGGAAAGGTAACTCAAGTTCCTGCAGCAGATGGCCGAATCAAGAAAGTTGGCTAATAGTTAAGTAAGCACTCAAAGGGCGTCCGAGCAATCGGGCGCCCTTTGTTGTGCGTAAAAAGCCTGATTTATAAGGGTTATAGAGCATTTGGGTGATGCCTAAAAAGCAGGTACTATTGCGTTTCACAACTAAATAAGCGTGCGTAGCTCAACGGATAGAGCATCTGACTACGGATCAGAAGGTTAGGGGTTCGAATCCCTTCGCGCGCACAAGTTAAGCTCTCGGTGCCTTTCACACCGGGGGCTTTTCTTCTTTCTGCACACCGCTTGTGTATGCTCAGAAAACTCTGGACCTCACCCTTTTCTGGGTGATCTTTACGGGTGAACATCACCCCTTTAGCCCTTTTTGGCTAGTGCTCACCTCACCCCACTTTTACGCTTATGTCCCTCCTATTTACTCTAGTAAAGAGGTAAAAGTGATCTTTGGTGTGGCGCGCATGAAAGTTAATGCTGCACGCTCCAAATTCGCAAGTATTACTTCTTTGGTTTTATTGACCAGCCTTTTTGTTTCAATTCCCGTTCCTGCGCAAGCAGCTGAATGCGTTAAAACTTCAACAACTGTTGGCGGAGACACCGTTGTAACTTTTTCAACAGTTGGAACATGCGAGTGGACGGTTCCAGTCGGCGTTACATCTGTGCGCGCTCTGATAGTTGGTGGCGGCGGCGCGGGTGGCGGCGGTTGGACAACTAAATATTTTGGAAACGGTGGCGGTGGCGGCGAGGTTCTTGACGAAACAACTTCTGTAACTTCAGGATCGACTATTAGCGTGACCGTCGGAGTAGGCGGAGCAGCTACAAATTACGATACAAATTCAACATCAGTTAATAATGGAGGAAGTTCAACCTTCGCATCCTCGACCGCGAGAGGTGGAACTTCGACAGCGGACAAGACTTCACGAGTTGGTGGAACAAGTGGAAGTTTAAAAACAGGTGGAACTGGTGGTGCAACAGTAGTTGAAGGCGGTGGCGGAGGTGGTGCAGGAGCAAACGGTTCAGGTAGGAATGGTGGCGCTGGAGTTGCTTCTGACATCACTGGAACATCTACCCAATACGGCGGCGGCGGAGCATCTATGGGCCACTCAGGCGCTGCACCTCAATACGGAACCGCAACTGGCGGTGGAGGAATTCCTGCCACCTACAGCACAAATGTAAAAGGGAATGCAACAGCCAACACTGGTGGCGGGGGTGGTGGAGATAATGGAGTAGCAGGTGGTGGCGCTGGTGGTTCTGGAGTTGTAATTGTTCGCTACACAACACCGGTTTCATGTTCGACCACATCAACAACCGTCAGTGGTGAAACTGTTCTTACTTTTTCAACAGTTGGAAATTGTACTTGGCAAGTGCCTGACGGCGTTATAGGCGTAAGAGTTTTGGTTGTTGGTGGTGGAAGTAGTGGTGGCGCAGGATATGGCGGACTTTGGTGGCCCCAAGGCGGCGGCGGCGGTGCTGTTGTCGATCAATCAAGTTTTGCAACTACACCAGGAGATGTCTTATCGGTAACAGTTGGTGCAGGCGGTGCTGCAATTGGAACGCAAGGATTAGCATCAACTTCGGTAAACAATGGCGGGCAATCAAAGTTCGCAACAATTACTGCAAATGGTGGAACCGCGCCAAAAAATACTTTGGCACCTGGTGGCACAAGTGGTAACGGAAATCTAGGTGGCCAATCAGCAGGGCAGTATATTTCTGGCGGCGGCGGTGGTGCTGGTGGTGGCGCTAACTTAACCACTGGTGGTGTGGGTGTTAATTCAAATATCTCTGGCACAACACTTATGTATGGCAGTGGTGGTTCTGGTTCAAATGGATCAACAGGTAGTGCTTCACCGGGTGGTGGAAGCCCTGGCACTGCGGCATTAGCAAATAGAGGCGGCGGTGGTTCACAACCTGCTGCAAGTAGCGGGCTAGCAAGTGCAGGTGGTTCTGGTGTTGTGATTGTTCGTTATGTAGCAATTCCTGCAGGAAGTTCGGCTGTCTCCTTTAATTCAAACGGTGGAGCTGGCACAAAAAGTGCCTTAATAGTCTCTAATAACACTGCTACAGCGCTTCCGGACGCAACTGGATTTACAAACCAAGGGTATGAGTTCACTGGTTGGAATACTTCAGCTAATCGAACCGGAACACCTTATGCAGCGGGAGCTTCAATCACAACTAGTACGAATACAACTTTGTTTGCCCAATGGTCTCGTACGCCCGTACCAAGTTGTGCTGCAGGTGTTGGTGAAGGTGGACCTGGTACCAGTACAACAGTTGCAGTCACAAAAGCAGGAAATGGTTGCGTTGGAATTAGTTACAAAGTTAACAACGTAACAACCGTTGCAACATTTAATTACACTGGTTCAGATCAAAGCTGGACGGTACCTAGCGGTGTTACTAGTGCAACCTTTTATTTAATTGGCGCAGGTGGCGGTGGTGGCCGTGCAAGTTTTGGTGGCGGCGGTGGTGGATACGCAACAGGTACATATGCAGTAACACCGGGACAAGTTTTGACTGTAATTGTTGGTCAAGGTGGCGGTGGTGTTGCAGCAGGAGCGGTAAGTGGTTTGCCCGGCGCTTACACCCCACTTACTTATGGCGGTGGTGGACGTGGTGGTTCATATGGTGGTGCTTCTGCGCTTTGGTATTCATCTGGTGGCGGGCGATCTGCAATTAGATTGCCAAATGCAACTACTGATTTAGCAACAGCAGCAGGCGGCGGCGGCGGTTCATATAGCCAATGTGGTTTTGGCGGCGGTGGAACAACTGGATTACCTATTCCTGCATCGGTGAACTCTGGAACTGGTGGAACGCAAACTGCTGGTGGTGCTGGCGGATATTCTGTAAATGGTTATTCAGGAACACCCGGGTCTGCTTATTTAGGCGGTACTTCAAAGGATGAAGGCGGCGGCGGCGGTGGTGGATTCTTTGGTGGTGGTGGTGGTGGCGATAATTACGCTGGCGCAGGTGGCTCTAGCTATATCGCGCTATTAACTGCAGCAACCACAACTTCAGGTGCAAATTGCGGAAACGCAGCATCTTCAACTGGTTTGGTCTACGTCGTTTCATATGATGCAAATGGTGCATCAAGTGGTACGGCACCTAGTAACAACACAGTCTCTCTTGCTGGCGGCACATTAACTCTTGCTTCAAACACCGGATCTCTTATAAAAACAAATTACACATTTAGTGGTTGGAATACTGCTGCTAATGGATCAGGTACTACGTATGCAGAAGGAGCAACAACATTTACTCCTTCAGGTGATACAACGTTGTATGCGCAATGGAATTCAACTATTACTTATAACTCAAATGGCGCTGCACAAACGGCTCCAACAGCGGTGGTATCTAAGGGTTCGGCTTCAGCGACTTTTGCACTTAATTCTGGCTCTGGATTGACCAAAACAGGATTGAATTTTGTTGGCTGGAATACACGAGCAGATGGCAATGGAGTCAATTACGCAGGCGGGGCTTCATATACCAGCACCGGAACTGCAACCCTATTTGCAAATTTTAAACCAACATATACATACAACGCTAACGGTGCGACCGGTGGAACAGTTCCTGCTCCAACTACCGGATCTGCTCCAGGCACTGCATGCATAGTTGATCCTGGCTACACAAATTGCAAAGTCTTTTCTTACACAGGTTCTGATCAAAGCTTCACTGTTCCAAGTGACATTGATACAACTAAAGGAATCCGTGTTGAAGTATGGGGCGCTGGTGGTGGCGGGTCGATTGCTTATTATGGTGATCCTGGTGGTGGCGCTGGTGGATATTCAAAAGTAACGTTAACGACAGCAACATTGGGAGAAGTCTTAAGGATTGTTGTTGGTCAAGGTGGGCTCGTTCGTGATCAAACAATTAAGTATGGCGGCGGCGGTCCTGGAGGAGAAGGTGGACAAGTAGGTTCTAGCGGCGGCGGTTATTCAGGAATTTTTGCCGGAACTACACCACTTGTTATTTCTGGTGGTGGCGGCGGAACATCGCCTGGATCAGCGGTTAATGGAACTCCCGGCGGTGGTGGTGGTGCTAACCAGAACGGTGGCCAAGCAGGTACTGCAGCAGTTGCTGGTCGGGGTGGAACTGATTCTGCAGGCGGTGCTGGTGCGACGGGAAATACAAATTGCCCAACATCATCCTCTGTTTCTCGCAATGGTTCATATCTACAAGGTGGAGCATCATGTAATCAAGCTAACGCAGAAGGTGGCGGCGGTGGCGGCGGAGGTTACTACGGTGGAGGTGGCGGTACATATCAAACCTCTGGTGGTGGACCAGAAAATGGCGGCGGCGGCGGCGGTTCGGGGTACCTAGATTCAACTCGCGGAACTCTAATCACCGCAACAGCAGGTGGAAATGGTGCCTTGAGTGACTTCTCATATCCAAGTATTTCAAGTGCTAACTATGCAAATAATGCTGGTCGTGGAGGTAAGGCTTATACAAATACAGCTGCAGATAACACTGGTGGAAACGGATTAATAACTATCCAATGGAAATCACCAACAGTTGAATCACCAGTCTCAGCCAACACCGGAAACTTAGTTCGAACTGGTTATGTATTTGCTGGATGGAACACAGCGGCAGACGGTTCTGGAACTAGTGTTGAACCTGGTTCAGCATTTCCATCGTCAGTCTCAGCCACTTTGTATGCGGCATGGACTCCTAGTAGAGACGGGCTAACACCAAGCTTTAATACAAATACAAGCAGTCCGATTGGCGTGCTTGCCGGCACTTCTTATGTAATCAACAATGTTTACACAAACAATGCAAATGATTTAGTTCTTTCGCAATATGCAGACAAGATTCAAATAATTGCAACCGTGCCATCTGGAACCTTAGCAATTACAACTACAACAAATTTAACTCTTCCAACTGGATACCAGAGTGCTTTAAACACAGCAGCTGGGACAATTTCTTTTGTTGGAAACCTCGCAGCAATAAATGCAGCGCTCGCAACTTTAAAGTACACGGCCGCTGCCACGGCTGTTAGTGCCACGATTACGATCACCGCATCGTATGCAGGCATCAATGGTGATTATCGCTATAACGCTGCAACTGGTAATTACTACTGGCGTGGAGCAACACCAGTTGTTCGCCAAGCGGCACTAGATCCAACCACCGCATCAAGTAATTGCGGAATCAAATTTAATGGCATGTGTGGGTACATGACCATTCCTAACAATGCTGATGAATCTTTGTATATTGTTCAAAAACTAGGCATAGGCTGGATCGGTATAAGCAAGCCCAACCATCCAACCCTTGTATATGTTGCAAATGCTCCCTCTGCTGCTCCATTTACCTTCTGGTCAAGCGGCGAGGGTGGACTTAGTAACGAACCAAATATCGGCATTAGATTTTCAGACGGTAAATGGGCAGATTTAAGTACGCAGACAGAAAATCCAATTTATGAGTTTGGTGGCAAAGGTGAAGATCCAATATTTGGAGTACTAACTCGCACAATCGCTATTGGCGCACTGGCTGCGACTGGCACACCAACTCTTGATTCAGCCTCTGATACGGGAACTCTAAATACAGACAAGATTACAAATGACAACACACCAACAATAAATATCGGTGGATTAACTGTTGGCGCAACAATCACATTAACTGCTACTCCTGCATCAGGCACAGCGGTTACTTGCACATTTGTAGCTACTACTACAACAAGTTCTTGCACCTTCCCAACAATGGCGGATGGCACATATTCGATCGTTGCAACTCAGACATTGGGTGGAACAACAACAGCTGCTTCGACTGCGTTGGCAAATGTTGTGATTGACGCAACTCGTCCAACAGTTACACTTACTTCATCTCAAATAGTTTCTGGTGGAAATAGAACAGCAACTCAAGCAGCCCCGGCAATAACTAATCAGATAATTGTGACCTTTAGCGAAAGTGTTAGTGGATTTTTAATATCAGAGATCACCAAAGCTGCCGCATCAACAGGTTGGGCGATTACAACAACCGCGTTGACAAATGCCACGACAGCTCAATTCACATTCAATGTTGGTAACACGACTGGCGCCGGAGGCACACCCGGCACGCTCATACTCTCTATTCTGGAAGGTGTTGCCAGCGATGTCGCAGGTAATACGAACACTGCAACAGCGAGTAATTTTGTAATTAACACTTTGATTCAGCTGACTTTGACCAATGAATACGATCCCTGCTGTGTCATTGGCGGAAACAATGAACTTATTGCCCAAACAACACCAGGCGGCGCAATTACATTGCCAGGTAAGGGAACTTTGACTCGTGCCGGGCACACATTCGCAGGTTGGTCTTTATCTAGAACGGGTGGAAATGGCACAGTACTTGGTGCCACCTACACACCTACAGTTCCAGTAAAGCTGTACTCATCGTGGATCCCAGATGTTTATGTTGTTACTTATAACGCAAATGGAGGTAACGGTGCTCCGACTGCCGCCTCTCAGAACTACACATTTGGAGCTGCAAATCTTGTCCTGACTACAAAGGGGACATTGACCAGAACTGGCTACACATTTGCTGGTTGGAACACTTTAACAACTGGTCTAGGTACAAACTACTTAGAGAGTGCTTCCTATAAGCCAACAGCCTCAATTATTCTTTATGCAAAGTGGACAGCCAACTCATACACGTTGACATATAACGCTAATGGCGGATCTACTAACTCTACGGCGGTAATTACTGCTGGTACTCCACTTACTCTTTCCACTACAGCTGGAACTAGAGCTGGTTTTACATTGGCGGGTTGGAACACGGCAGCTGATGGAACTGGCAGCAGTTTTGCTGGAGCCACTTCGCAAACTTACTATTCAGATGTAACTCTTTATGCTTTATGGACACCAGCAATTCCTGGTGCACCTACAGTTTCTGCGGCGACCGCTGGCAACACAACAGCCACGGCAACAGTCACTCCGGTAGCGGCAAGTGGCACAACTGTTGGTCCAGCCGCTTCATTTACTGTGCAGGCTTTTGACAGTACAGGCACAACGGCGATTACTGGTAAGACATGTACGGTGTTAGCAACTGCCTCACCGCTGAGTTGCGTTGTTACTGGGCTTACCAACGGAACTACTTACAAATTCAAAGCAACGGCAATAAACGCAACCGGATCGGCAACAGGTGCTGCAAGTACTGTCACTGCAACACCGGCACCATTTGTAGTTACTTACTCTCCTAACGGAGGAACAGTCAGCCCTACGACAGCAAACTTCAACTTAGGTTCACCCTTAACTCTCCCACTTCCTACGCGCGTTGGTTACACATTCAGCGGTTGGAATAACCCATCTTCGGCCTCAGTGGGTATTGATGGGGCTAGCTATTCACCAGCGGCGACGATCACTTTAACGGCTCAATGGAGTGCAAATACATACACAATTTCTTATAACGGTAACGGATCAAATGGTGGGACTGTGCCGTCGCAGGGCTCATTCTCTTTTGGTAACTCATATTCAATTGTTGCTAAAGGCACGATGTCCAAAACTGGTTACGACTTTGGTGGCTGGACCACGGCATCAAATGGCACCGGCACACTGTATGCACATGCAACAGATGTAATCGCTAGCTCTGCAGCGACATATAATGCTGCTAGCAATTTGACTGTTTATGCAAAGTGGACGCCACAGGTTTATGTCATTACATATAACGCAAATGGAGCAACAGGATCTCCAAGTCGTGCCACGGACTCATTTACTTTTGGAAGCACACCAATCACGCTTCCAGATAAAACAGGAATGACTTATGCAGGTTATACATTTGTTGGCTGGTCTGAATCTGCGTCCGGTGCAGCAGTAGTTAATCCTTATTCACCAACTCAAACTCGAACACTGTATGCAATCTGGGCAGGTATTTCTTATGCCATTTCATACAATGTAAATGGCGGAACAGGATCAGTTGCTGATGCGACCTATACAACTGGCGCAGCTGGGGTAACTTTAAATGATGGTTCTTCACTATCTAGAACCGGTTACATATTTGCTGGTTGGAAGAATGTTGCAGGAACTACGGTCAGCACATCTGCATATACCCCAACCGATAACGTAACTGTGTATGCAATCTGGACTCCAAAGTCCATCGCTGTCACCTATGACAAAGGAATAGCGACAACGACGACAGCTTTCCCAAGTAATACAACGGTCGCATATGGAGCTAATTTAACGTTAAGTTCTGGAGTCGACGTTTCAACCTCCATTTCATCTACTAATTATCTATTTGCTGGCTGGGCAATAAACGGGGTCACCTATAAAGCAGGGGATACCTACCGGGTTAACTCTGAAGCGCCAATAACCGTTACTGCACAATGGCTTCGCCTCTTTGATGTTCGATACAACGTCAATGGTGGATCACTTGCCGCAAATGACCTTGTGACTGATGGTGAATGCGTTACTGCGGGACTTTGTATAGACACCCAAGTAATCACACTCAATGCCACTCCAACTAGATCTGGATTCACCTTTAATGGTTGGAATAACCAAGGCGGAACTTTAGTTGCTGATTCTGATTCTGTATTAGCGGGGATTCAAACTGGGCTTACTGACTCAAATTACATTTTCTATGCAAGCTGGACAGCCAACAGTTACACAATCACTTTTGCAGCGGGTGCCGGATCAAATGGAAATGCAGCAGCGATAACCGATTCACATGGTGCAGTTGTGCAGCTGGCACTAAGCACGGGATATTCATTAGCGGGATCAATATTTACCGGATGGCTTATTGGTGGAGTTACCTACCCTGCAGGTGCTTTCTACACATTGGGGACAAACGCATCTCCAATAACTGCAACTGCGCAGTATGCAAATAACACTTTTAAGGTTTTCTATAACACCAATGGTGCAACCACGGGCGTGACACCAACCCCAACCTCAGCGGTGCAAGGCGCAACTATTTCTTACAATGATGCAACTGGATTTGGTCGCACCGGTTTCACATTTGAAGGATGGAGCGATGGAACATCTGTGCGCGCCGCTGGTTATTCAACAACTATGGGTTCAGCAAATGAAACGGTAATTGCGCAATGGAAGATTGCTGCACCTGCAACCCCAACAATTTCATCTGTCACTGGTACAGATGGTGGCGCAACGATTACAGTTGCGGCAGCAGCAACCGGTGGCGCACCAAGTTCTTATGTGGTTACAGCCTCTCCAGGTGGTGCAACTTGTACTGTCACCGCGCCTGCAACCACTTGTTCAATCTCTCCATTAACCAATGGCACGGCATACACATTAAGTGTCACAGCTTCTAACTCAACTGGGACATCTGCGGCAGCCACATCAGGATCGGTGACACCTGCTGGAGCCCCAGATGCACCAACGGGTCTAAACGCAGTGCGTGGTAATACTCAAGCAACGGTGACTTTCACGCCCGTAACTGGAAGCGCAACCGGCGGGCCAGCAATTTCCACATATACGATCACCGCATACGATGCTAACAACACTGCAGTTGGTACTCCTTGTCAGGCTTCTTCAAGTGCAACAAGCTGTGTAGTTACAGGATTAACAAACGGAACACCGTATACATTTAAAGCAACTGCAAACAACGGACTCTTCACCTCCTCTGCATCTGCAGCATCAAGTGCGGTCATTCCAGCAACAGTTCCTGATGCACCAACATCTGTATCTGCAGCGGTTACAACAGCAGGTGCTTCCACAGTTTCATTTACTGGACCCCTTAATAACGGAGGTGTTGCACTTACTGGTTTCACCGTTACTTCATCACCTGGTGGATTCACATGTACCGCGGCGGCAAATGCGGCATCATGTGTTATCTCAGGATTAACTAACGGTACTGCTTACACATTCACAGTGATTGCAACAAATGAGATTGGGAATTCAGTTGCATCATCTGCAACTACATCTGTAATTCCACAAACTGCAGCAAGTGCGCCAACAACAATCACGGCCACAGCCGGAGATGGCCAAGCATCTGTTGCATTTAGTGGTGCGGTGGCAAATGGTTCTACTATTGCAAGTTACACAGTGCAGGCATATGACAGTAATGGAAACGCTGTCTCAGGTGCCACCTGTACAAGCTCCACCAGTCCTTGCACTGTTACTGGACTTACAAATGGATCTTCCTACACATTCAAGGTTGTAACTAATTCGACTGTTTATGGTGCAGGTTCAACCACTGCATCGACACCTTCGATTTCATCTAGCGCAGTTACGCCTGCAACAGCTCCAAGTGCACCAACTGGTGTTGAAGTTACCCCAGGCACAGGGAAAGTAACTGTCTCCTGGACTGAAGCAATTTCAAATGGATCTCCAGTTACCTCCTATCAAGTTCAGGCCTACGATGCCGACGGAAATGCAGTAACCGGCGCTACTTGTAGCGCAGTCGTGCCACTGACTTCATGCGATGTCTCAGCCAACTTAGTTGCAGGCTCGAACTACACATTTAAAGTAACAGCCACAAGCGTTATAGGAACTTCGGCAGCCTCTACCGCCTCTACCGCCTCAGCGATAAATGCTGTGCCATCAGTGCCGCTTTCAGTAACAGCACTTGCAGCAAATGCTTCGGTAGCTGTTACATGGGGTGCACCCGCTAACATCAATGGATCTGCAATCACTGATTACGCCGTCACCGCATATGATGCTAATAACAACGTTGCAGGAACATGTACTGCAGTTGCTCCAGCAACAACTTGTGAGGTAACAGGTTTAACAAACGGAACCCCTTACACATTCAAAGTAACAGCAACGAATGCAATAGGAACCTCATCTGAATCATTAGCATCTACAGCGGTTACACCATCAACTATTCCAAATGTACCAACAGGTGTGACAGCCGCAATGGGTGATGAGCAAGCAACTGTTTCTTTCCTTGCTCCAACCAATACCGGAGGAGCTGCTGTCTTGAGTTACACAGTTACTTCAAGCCCAGGAAGCATCACATGCACAGTTAATGCGCCGGCCACATCTTGTAACGTCACGGGTTTAACAAATGGCACTTCTTATACCTTCACAGTGAAGGCAACAAATAAAAACGGAGATTCACTAGCCTCAACTGCATCACCTGCAGGAACCCCTGTTTTATCTAGTGCCCCTACCTTGGCTAACCCAGGACAACCAACTGGTAATCCATATGTCGGATCGACCTTAACTTCAAACGTCACATTTAGCGGATCACCGACACCTACAGTTACTTATCAATGGAAGAGCTGTGTGGATCCGGCTGACCTTGGCTCTTGTACGGATATCTCAGGAGCAACATCTGCAACATACACACCAACTATTTCTGAACTCGGGCTTTATATTGTTGTTGATGCAACAGCGACCAACCGTGTTGGGTCAATAACCGAAACATCCAACCCAACCCTTGTAATAAACCCAGAGATAGCTTTTAGCGCTCCTACACCCGTGCCAGCGGCAACAACTGGGACCGCCTATGTTTTGAGCTTGGCTGCAGCTGGCGGTGTTGGAACATTTACATACTCAGTATCAAGTGGAACATTGCCAGCAGGAGTTTCATTGGATCCTGCTACTGGACAAATCAGCGGAACACCAACCACTGCTGGGACATACACCTTCACGGTACGCGTAACGGATGCAAACGGAGTTTTCAAAGAGATAGTCGTGACACTGAATGTTTCTGCTCAAGTTATTGCACCTACTTGTGATGCGGCGTGTGTGGCAGCAAATGCCGCCGCACTTGCTGCACAAGTTGCTGCAGATAGAGCAGCGGCAGATAAAATTGCAGCAGACGCCATCGCGAAAGCAGCTGCAGAAAAAGCCGCCGCTGATGCAGCAGCTGCTGCCAAGAAGATTTCAGATGCAGCAGCCATTGCGGCAAGTACAAAAGCAACAGCGGATGCTGCGGCGGCACAAACAGCGGCGCAAGCAGCAGTTGATAGAGCATCAGCTGCAGCAGCTGCCCAAGCCATTGCGGATGCTCAAGCAACAAAAGCAGCGATAGATGCAGCAGCAGCAAAAGCAGCGATTGCAGCAGCAACAAAAGCAGCCGCGGATGCAGCAGCAGCAGTTAGGAATTCGACATCATCGGCTGCCGCAAAAGCAGCAGCAACTAAGAGTGCAAACGATGCTGCTACTGCAGCTGCAACAGCAGTAAAGGCTGCAGCAGCAGCGGCAACTGAAGCGGCAAAAGCGAAAGCAGCGGCTGCAAACGCATCAAAACAAGTTGACATTGCAATTAATTCGTTGAATTCAAAAACTGCTGCAGCTCAAGCTTCCGCTCAAGCAGATGCAATTGCCGCAGCTGCAAAGGCAGCTGCAAACGCGGCTGCAGCAGCGGCCGCCAATAAAGCTACAGAAGCCAAAGCAACTGCTGCGGCTGCTCAAAAAATAGCCGTGGAAACCGCCGCGCGCATTGCCACTGAACAAAAGCAGGCCGCGGATGCAGCAGCTCTTGCGAAAATTGCCGCAGATGCAGCCGCCAAGGCCACAGCCGAAAAGGTTGCGGCGATCGCCGCTGCAACAAAGGCGGCACAGGATTTAGCAAAAGCACTAGCGGAGAAAGCAGCTCTTGCCGAACAAGCGGCAAAGGCCACAGATGAAGCTACACGTGTTGAGATTCAAAAGAAGATTGACGAAGTAACCTCAAAAGTGGAAGAAGCAGAAAGTTCTGTTGAGTCTTCATCGACCCAAGCAGATGAAGCTGTTGCGGCTCAAGAAGCTGCAACTGAAACTGCAGAAGAAGCAGCAAAGGAAGCGCAGACCCAAGCAGATGAAGCTGTTTCGATTAAAACAGAGTCAGCTACAAAGAGTGCTGAAGCTACAAAGAGTGCTGCTTCAGCTGAGGTAGCAGCAAAAGTTGCGGCCGCTGCAAAGGCTGCAGCCGCCAAAGTTCCATCTAAGGCTTCGCCAACTACAAAACCAACTACAAAACCAACTACAAAACCAACTACAAAACCAACTGCCGGGGCAACTCCACCTCCGTCAAAAAACTCCGCGACAGCAACAATTAGTGGATTAAAGCCTGGCCAAAAGATCAAAGTAACTATAAATGTGAAGGGTAAGTAATTGAAGAAGATACTTCTTGTAGCAATTATCTTGCTCAATCTTTCAGTTTTGCCAAGCCTGGCAGCTGAAAAAAAGGTTGTAATTGATCGAATCACTCAATCTGAAGCAGAAGATTTAAACATTGAGATCCCGGATGATGTTCCACCTGGGTTTCACTCAATCACGATTGAAGTTTACGATGACAACGGGACTGTGAGTCAAAAAGAGATTGAATTTTGTAAAGATGAAAATGGTGTTGTGCAATGGGATAACAACTGCCCAAATCTAAAAGTTGACGAAGAAGGCGACGTCGTTGAACCTGTTGAGGAAGTTAAGACTGACTTAAAGCCATACAATCCCTTAAAGGATTCTGACACCACAAAAGGCCTTCAGTTGGCTGCTTTTGCAGCACTTGCAGCTTTGACTTCAGTTAAGCGGAATGAAAGACAAAGTGATGAAGAGCAGGAACAAGAGTCTTTACAATCTGTCTCTTCAGGTGCTTTAAAGCTACTCAAGGATGAGCCAGGCAGGGGAGATCTTTCTCAAACTTGGGACAACAGGTTTACAGACAATACAGATTTTGCATTTATCTCTCTTGCACAGCGCTTTAATCGTTTCTCGCCACTACTGACTCGCACAGTCCAAGATGGCAACACCATCAGAGCGATTCTTGGATCATGGGCTGCTCTATTGCTGCCTATTGGTTTCATTTTAGGAATCGTTGCTGCGATTAACACAGGCGGACAGGCACTTCCCCCAGCATGGACCATTGTTGCCTTGATCATGGCCGTTGCAATTTATGATGCCTATGCAGGTTTTATTGCAGGTGCTGTTTTCTTCTTTGCAGCACTTATCACTGGCAACATTACAAATCGACCTGAGTTGTTAACTGCAATCGGTGTGATGGTTCTATTCTTTGCACCGGCATTACTTGCAAGCGCTTTCCGTCCTTTCCGCCGACTGGTGAGAAATGAAGATGATAAGTGGGAGCGCATCACAGATTATGCACTGGGAACTCTGCTGACATTCTGGGTGATCACAAAGATGGTTGCAGCTATGAGTGGCCTAGCTCGACTCGAACTACCAATTACTAATTACGGCACAGAGCTTGCATGGATTGCAGTTGTGCTGCTGGTTATTCGTGTTGGATTAGAAGATATTGCTGTTGAGCATTATCCAATGCGTCTTCGCACACTACATGTTGAAATCAATAAGCCAACACAAAGCCAAAAGGTCCGATCTTTAGTATTTAAGGTTGCTGTCTTCTTCATCATGGCAGCACCTTTTGTTGGTTCAACTCTGAACTTAGTTTTGGGAACTTTGTTGTTTGCGATTCCACAGATTACATCTTTAAGTCTTGAAGATAACCTTCCTAAAAAGAAGATTTACCTACCAAAAGGCGTTTTCAAGACCGTCGTCATGATCTTTGTGATGGCACTTGCTGCCAACCTGATCGAAGGCGCTTTTAGTAGTCCAGAGGCCTTTTTGAAGTGGAGCTTTGTCGTAATGGCATTGCCAGGATTCATACTTCACTATTTGGATGCAATTTCTGATGAGCCTGAGACTGATTGGAAGACCACAGATAATGGTCGCAAGCTCTATCGCGCTGGCGGAGTTGTGATCTACATACTTATGGCTTTGGTTGTTATGGGCGTTGATATCGCAGGATGGTTGGTTGGGTAATACTTAGGGCATGAGAAAAGTGTTACTCACTGGTTTTGAGCCATTTGGTAACGCAACCTCAAACCCATCAGGTGAGATTGTTAGGCAGATAAGTGGTGACAACATTGTTACCGCGATCTTGCCTGTGGCATATGCGCAATCTGCCGAGCGATTATTGTCATTAATTGAAGAACATAAACCAGATGTCGTTATTTGCTTAGGTCAAGCCGAGGGTCGAACAGCGATAACACCTGAGCGCATCGCAATTAATCTTGATGATGCACGTCTTGCAGATAATCAAGGTGTTTTAAGAAATGATGTGAAGATCCTTGAAGATGGCCCAGACGCCTACTTTTCAACGCTTCCAGTAAATGACATTGTTGCGGCGATTAAAGCGCAGGGGATACCAGCTGCTGTTTCACTCAGTGCGGGTGCCTTTTTGTGTAATCATGTTTTCTATGTTGCACAGAATAAGTTTGCTGGAAGTGATGTTCGTAGCGGGTTTGTGCATGTTCCTTTAATGGATTCGCAAGCAGCAGAGTTTCCAGGGTTACCAACAATGCCGTTAGATCAAATGGTTTTGGCTGTTCGCGCCATGATCGATGTCGTGGCTTAAGGGTATAAACCGCGCAGTTTGTGAGCCTCGGCAACACGGCCCACACCGATCATATGAGCGGCTTCGCGCCATGAAACCTTTTTAGTTGTTGCAGTGTTTTCAACCTCTTTGAATGATCTCATCATGATTTCATTCAGGTTTGATTTAACTTCTTCAGCCGACCAGAAGTAGTTCTGCTTATCTTGGACCCACTCGAAGTAAGAAACAATCACACCACCTGAATTTGCGAGAATGTCAGGAACGGTCAAGATTCCTTTATCAATAAGGATTCTGTCGCCGGCCGGAGTGGTTGGGGCATTTGCACCCTCAACAACAATTTTCGCCTTAATGCCCAGTGCAGTTTTTTCCGTGATTGCATCAGAAAGAGCTGCAGGGATCAAGACATCAACTTCTAGATGAAGTAGCTCATCTTGTGTCATTGCATCTGTGCCTGGCATATTCAGATTGCCATGGTCTGTGAAAAACTTCCATAATTCTGCGACGCTACTAAATCCTGTAACTGCTCCATTTACATCACTGACTGCGACTACTTTCAAGCCAAGATTTTCAAGACCGATAGCGGTCCAGTAGCCAACTTTTCCAAAACCTTGCACCGCAACGGTTGCGCCCAAGGGATTTATGCCTCGCGCTTTTAGCGCTTCGATAGTAGAGATAACAACGCCATCACCAGTTGCAGAGGTGCGCCCCAATGAACCTCCAAGCACAATTGGCTTGCCCGTAACAACACCAGGAACTGAGTAGCCCGCATTCACTGAATATGTATCCATCATCCATGCCATGTTGCGTTCATCAGTTCCAACATCTGGTGCTGGAATGTCTCGTTCAGGTCCAATGATTGGAAGAATTTCAGAGGTGTATCGTCTTGTTAATCGCTCGTTTTCTCTCTCTGAAAGATCTTTTGGATCTATAGCGATTCCACCTTTAGCACCGCCGTATGGAAGATTTGTGAGCGCGCATTTCCAAGTCATCAACATAGCTAGGGCAACTGTTTCATCCATATCTATAGATGGGTGAAAGCGAACACCACCCTTTGATGGCCCACGAGTTGTTGAGTATTGGACTCTAAAACCTTTATACATTTCAACGTCGCCATTATCGCGACGCAAAGGAACTGCGACTTCAAGAATTCGCCGCGGCGTTGAAAGGGTCTGCCAATCATTTTCTGAAAGGCCGAGAAGATCAACAGCACGCTGCAGTTGTTCTCTAGCGGTATCGAGTGCTGACTCCATTGTCATTTTTGTCTTTCCACTAAGTTATGCGCGAAGAGCCTTTGCAAATTCGCGGAAATCTTCGACAAGTAAGTCAATCTCTGTTTGGCCATGTGCCAATGAGATCAACCATTGTTCATCTAGTCCTGGAGGAGTGATGATTCCGCGGTTTAGCGCGAACAACCAATGTGCTTCAGCAATACCAAAGTCTGTTGCTTTGTAGTCACGATAGTTGCGCACTGGTGTCGTAGACCAAGTAACACAGCCCTTTACGCCAAACCCAACTGTATGTGCAGGCAACTGATACTCATCAATGATTTCGCTGATGCGATCTAGTGCTTGCTGATTAAGGGTTTCAGCAGCAGCAAGTGCTTCATCTGTGCAAAGGCGATCAATTGCGCGAACACCAGCCATTGCAAGGGGATTACCGTTGAATGTTCCAAAGTGCGCCATTTTGCCGTTTGTAACAAAATCCATGTACTTCTTCTTGCCACCAAAAGCGGCTAACGGAACTCCGCCACCGATTGATTTTGCAAGAGTGATGAGATCTGGCTCTACACCAAGTCGAACAGATGCACCGTGAGCACCAGCTGTTAGACCAGTTTTCACTTCATCAAAGATTAGAACAACGTTGTATTCATCGCACAACTCGCGCACGCGCTCTAGATAACCAGCATCTGGCAAAACAATTGCAAGGTTTTCTAGAACTGGCTCAACGATGTAGCAGGCAATCTTAGAAGCGTTCTTCTCAAACATTGCTTCAAGTGCAGGAACATTGTTGTAAGGGACAACATAAATGTCACCTGGAACTAAGTTGGAATCCATCACCGGTGTTGGTTCTTCAGGATCACCAGCCTTGTCTAGGGGCGGTTTGGCTGAAACAACAAAAGGATCGTAGCTACCGTGGTAACCACCTTCAACCTTAAGAATTCCCATTTTATCCGTCGCAGAACGTGCAACACGAACTGCATACATTGTTGATTCAGTTCCGCTATTAGTAAAGCGAACTTGATCAATCTTGAATCGCTTACAAATCATTTCAGCGGCATCAGTTGAAGTTGGTGATGGTGTAACAAAGAGCATTCCTGTTTTTAAAGAAGTTTGAATCTCTTCAATAACAGTTGGGTTGAGGTGTCCTGCAAACATCGCACCAAAGCCCATAGATAGATCTAGGAGCTGGCGGCCATCGACATCGGTCATATATGCGCCCTTGGCAGAGACAATTGAGATTGGGTATGGATCCCAGTGCTGGAAGCTAGATGTAACACCTAATGGCAGGGCTTTAAATGAACGGCGGCTTTCTTCAGCGCTCTTCCCAGTATTTTTAGTAAATAGTTCCCATTCTTGCTTGAGAATAGCTTCAACCCGCTTCGGGTCTACTGGAACTGATGTTGTAGGGACGAATCTAAATGTTTGCTTGTGGTTACTCTGTGTCAGCATTTGTAAAACTTGTACGGCAAAGGTTTCAGCTTTTGAAACTCGTTTGAGAAGTACTCTCCCGGTTCGTTTTTAGTTAATTTCTTAACTAGCCGTAATTCTCTCACTCTTTATTTAAAAAGCAACCCCGCTAGACTCAGGGCATGGGTAAAAGTCGGGCGTTTCTTGCCTTTTTAATGGCTTTTTTGGCAATAAATGGGGTTTCTCACGCATCCTTCACAATTCCTTTAAGTTGTGCGGATAAAAAAAGTTACACAATTCGTGTTTCTAACGTTGTTAAAGGCTGTGAAAAAACAGAGTATTCATTAGGGGCAGGTGCCATACCGCGTTCAATGACTCGCCCAAACACTATTGATAAACAAGTCATATACCGATTCAAAGCAGCGCAAGCGGCTGCAAAAAAAGAAGGGCAAGCGATATTTATTGCTTCAGGGTATAGAAGTCTGGCCTATCAAAAAAGTTTATTTACAAAAGCTATAAAAAAGTATGGATCCGAAGCAGAAGCTAGTAAGTGGGTCGCGCCGCCACTTGTTTCTCATCATCCATGGGGAATTGCGATAGATGTGAATTACCCAGACGAACCAGTTGGTGCTGGGTGGCTAGAAGTGAATGGCTCAAAGTTTGGCCTTTGTCGTGTTTACGAAAACGAGTGGTGGCATTTTGAACCAGTAATCGCTCCTGGCTGGAAGTGCCCACCATTAGTTAAGGATGCAACTTTTACTATTGATTAACGAAGGAACAGTGCACGCAATCTGCGAGAAGTAACATAAAGTCCAAGTGCGATCATCACAAGAAAGTATCCGATATGGACGAGCACGCCTGAAGTGAGATTTCCAAACCAAAATGCTCTTACCATTTCGATTGCATGCCAGAGTGGCAAAGCCATGATGATCTTTTCTAGCCAATCTGGGTAGACAGAGATTGGATATAGAGAGCCCGAGAACAATGTCATCGGCAAGAGAATGATGTTAATGAAACCCATTTGTTGGTAGGTCTTAAAGTAAGAGGTCACAGCCATTCCAAATGAAGCAAAGCCAAATGCCACTAATGATGCCGCCGGAATTGCCAGGATCGCCCAGAAGCTAGGCGTAAGGCCTAGTGCGGTAACGACTGTTAGGAAGCCAAGTGAGTACACCAGGCCGCGAATCAGCGCCCAGCTAATCTCGCCGAGTGCGATATCTAGTGGCCCCAAAGGCGTGGAGAGCATGGTCTTATAGAGTTTGGACTCATTGAGTTTCCAAAAGACATTCCAGGTTGAATCATAAATTGCACCATTCATGGCGCTATTTGCTAGTAAACCAGGTGCGATAAACAAGGTGTAATCAATTGTTGTACTTCCAGTTGTTACATCTCCAACAAGAGTTCCCATGCCATAACCAAATGCCAACAAGAAAAGAACTGGCTCAACAAAACCTGTAACAACAGGGACCCAGTTTGATGATCTAAATGCTAACCAACCTCTTTCAAGTAACACCTGAGGACGGCCGGCATACATGGCACTGGACTTGTTCTTCTCTGCAATCTCAACAGCAGCACTCACTTTGCCAACCTCCGTTCAAATTGGCGCATTGAAAGGAATAGACCAATGATGACCAAGACAGATAAAAATGTAATGTGAACTGTCATCATCAGCGTGCTGACTCCGTAATCGAAAGCCGCTTCACGTCCAAGCTCTGTGGCATGCCATAACGGAGAAACCCAACCGATGGGCTGTAGATAAATTGGCATTGAAGATAAAGGAAAGAATGTTCCGGAAAATAAAAACATGGGCATGATTACTAAACGACCCAGAATATTGAAAAATTGATCATGATTTTCAATTATTGCGGCAGCAAACAAAATAACGGCGCCGAAAGCTCCACCACCCAGAACCGCTATGGGGATAAGCAAAACACTTGGACCAAAATCCACCACATCGAATGCTAGAAGCAAGATGTAATAAATCGAAACACTAGCTATTGCGCGGCAAAGTGCAGAGAGATAAACACCTAATGCAATTTGGCGCCCTGTAATGGGAGTTGCGTTTTGAGCAAAGAAGAGTTTGCGCCATTTAAAGCCTTCAATAGTTGGGAATACTGTTTCATCCATAACGGCTGTAATTGCCGAGTTAGCCAGGAGAGCAGGTGCAATAAAAGCAATGTATTTAATGCCGCTTGTGCCGCTTGTTCCCGAACCTTGTTCCACCAGCACGCCGATTCCTACACCCACTGCAATTAAGTAAAAAAGGGGGTTTCCGATGTCTACGGCCGCAATAATCGACTTCCATTTAGCCATAGATCGCAATCGCGCTGCAGCTATATAGAAAGCTCCAAAACGTTGAATCTGGACAACATCAATACCTGTGTTCATTCAATCAAAGTTCTTCCAGTTAAACGCAAGAACACATCTTCAAGTGAGCTTCGGCGGACTAAAGAAGTAGTTGGGTGCATCTTGGCAGCAGCAATTTGTTCTAGAAGTTTTTCACCGTCTTCGGTGTACATCAATATGCGGTCCGGCAAAATTTCCATACGTTCGCACATTTTTGCTAACTGTGGAGCGACTTCCTTATTGCGATCGCTACCAAAGCGAACCTCAAGAACTTCCTTGCTTGAATACTCTTTGATCAGCCCTTGAGGTGAACCTTCAGCCATGATGGCGCCCTTGTCCATCACAACAAGTCGATCACATAACTGTTCTGCTTCATCCATAAAGTGTGTTGTTAAAACTAGGGTCACACCCTGTTCCTTTAAACGGAACAAGCGATCCCACAATATGTGTCGTGCTTGTGGATCTAGACCAGTGGTTGGTTCATCCAAGAGCAAAATATCTGGTTCGCTAACAAGTCCGCGGGCAATCGTTAAGCGGCGTTTCATTCCACCGCTGAGTGCTTCAACTTTTACATCACGCTTTTCTTCAAGCTGTGCGAACTCTAGAAGTTCTTCGATCTTGCCCTTGATAAACTTTTTGGAAAGACCAAAGTAGCGACCATAGATATACAAGTTCTCGCTAACTGTTAGTTCGCCGTCTAAGTTATCTTGCTGCGGCACAACACCTAAATGCGCACGAACAAGAGGACCGAATTTTTCAGGATCTTTATCCAAGATCTCAACGGTGCCTGATGTGCGGGTAGAGGTTGCGGCCAAGATGCGCATAGTTGTTGATTTACCTGCGCCATTGGGACCAAGTAATCCGAAGGACTCACCCTTGGCGACATCGAAATCAATGCCGTCTACAGCGGTGAAATCCCCGAAAACCTTGGTCAAGCCACGTACAGAAATGAGTGGTTTAGACATTCTTCTATTCTACCTGAGTATTGTTAGCCCACGTGCGATTCATAAACGAACCTACTCACGACCTCACCTATGACGATGTTTTCATGGTGCCTAGTAGGTCTGAACTTTCTTCCAGAATGGATGTTGATCTTTCTTCCATAGATGGCACTGGGACAACAATCCCGCTCGTTGTTGCAAACATGACAGCTATTGCCGGACGTCGCATGGCCGAAACAATGGCTCGCCGAGGTGGTTTAACTGTTATTCCGCAAGATATTCCGCACGCTGTAGTTGATTCAGTCATCAAATGGGTGAAAGAACGTCACCCCTTCTTTGATACACCAATTACTTTGTCACCCCAATCAACAGTTGCTGATGCGGTTAGCTTGTTACATAAGAGAGCGCATGGCGCGGTAGTAGTTGTTGAAGATGGCAAACCAGTGGGAATAATTACTGAAGACGATTGCAAGAGCGTTGATCGTTTTACACAACTCCATCAAGTCATGAGCAAAGATTTAATAACCATGCCTGATTCACTTGACGCGAGAGAAGCATTTGATTTTCTAAACCAGCATCGTCACAAACTGGCACCTGTTGTTGCGAGCAATGGAGATTTAGTCGGAATCATGACAAGACTTGGTGCATTGCGTGGAACTTTGTATTCACCTGCATTAGATGCACAGGGCAAGTTACGGATTGCGGCCGCTGTGGGAATTAATGGCGATGTTGCAGCAAAGGCTGCAGCACTAATCGCATCTGGGGCAAATGTTTTGGTTGTAGACACAGCGCACGGGCATCAGAAAAAGATGTTGGAAGCATTAACAGCTATTCGTACTGTAAATCCAACAATTCCAATTGTTGCCGGCAATGTGGTTACAGCCCAAGGAACACATGATTTAGTTCAAGCAGGTGCAAACATTATTAAGGTTGGTGTTGGGCCAGGTGCTATGTGTACAACACGGATGCAAACAGGCGTAGGACGCCCACAATTTTCAGCGGTCCTTGAATGCGCAACAGAGGCTAAAAAGCTTGGTGCACACGTTTGGGCCGACGGGGGCGTCCGTCATCCTCGCGATGTCGCGCTCGCACTAGCTGCTGGCGCATCACAGGTAATGATTGGTTCCTGGTTTGCGGGAACATATGAGTCTCCTGGAGATCTTCAAAGTGATGCAAATGGTCGACTCTTCAAAGAATCTTTTGGAATGGCATCTGCTCGGGCAGTCGCAGCTAGAACCTCACAGGAAGATGCCTTTGATCGCGCTCGCAAAGCTTTGTTTGAAGAAGGAATTTCAACATCCCGAATGTATTTAAACCCTGCACGTCCTGGGGTTGAAGATCTACTGGATGAAATTATTGCTGGAGTTCGTTCTTCATTTACTTATGCAGGTGCAAAGAACATTGAAGAGTTTGCTGAGAAAGCAACGGTTGGTGTTCAATCATCAGCAGGCTACGCTGAGGGACGACCACTACATTCTTCTTGGAGTAATTAATACACATGGAAAAACCAACGATTATCCTTGCAACAAGCAATGGTGTTGGAATGGGACACCTTGCACGTGCAAGCGCCGTCGCTCTTGCCCTTAAAGAGGTAGCAAATCCAATTATTGTTTCCATGGCAGGTGGTATCGCAGAAGTGCCGGCATTTATGGGAATACGTTGCGAATACATCCCAGGCAGAGATCGTATGTGGATGAGCCGCGAAAAATGGGATATGTATTTGCGGGATCGTTTATTAGCTTTAGTAGAAGAAACAAATGCAAAAGTATTGTCATTTGATGGCGTTGTTCCCTATCCAGGAGTGATTGCGGCAAAGAATGCCAAGCCAGAATTAAAGTTGGTATGGGTTCGACGTGGATTGTGGCAGAAGAAACCGCAGCGCTTTATTTTAGGTTTGCAATCAAAGATGATGGATAAAATCATTGAACCAGGAGATATTGCACGGGCTTATGATTTTGGACCAACAGCAAAACGTAAAGACTCTTTTTTAACCGCACCAGTTTCACTATTTCGCAAAGAAGATGCGATGTCACGCGATGATGCCCGCCGGGCACTTGGTTTAGATCTAAACCGCCCGACAGCGCTGGTTCAACTGGGTACCGGTGATAGTGATGTGAATGAAAAAATGACGGCCGCGCTAGCTGGATTACTCGGCTGGAAAGATCTACAAGTCATCTTGACTAAAGCACCAGTTGATAAAGATGGAAATTCACTTGCACCAGAAGGTCTAGATCTAAAGGTTGTGCGCTACTTCCCGCTCGCCAAGGTGTTACATGCCTTCGATGCAGGTATTTGTGCAACGGGATATAACGGTGTTCATGAACTATTGCCCGCACAAGTTCCAACAGTTTTTGTTTCAAATATCCGTGGAACAGATGATCAAGAAGCTCGTGCGAAGTGGTGCAATGATTTTGGATATGCTCTTCGCGCAGATCAAGCAGATCTTTCTGACATAACAGAAAAAGTTAAGATGCTTCAGGATCCAGCTATCCGCAAACGCCTTTCTGAGAAATGTGCAGAGTTACCCAATACAACTGGTGGGCAAGAGATTGCGGCAATGTTGTGTGAACTTGCTCTTACACAGACTCCAGTGCGAGCTAAGAACTTTACCTTCGCACGCCTCATGGCCCAGGACCACATCAATCGCGGTCTGCGTCATGTGGCAAATCTTGGCTTACGCAGAGTTGCATTGGTATATCGATACATCAATCCACATCGCAAGGTGCAGGAAATCGATAAGACACCTCCTATTTTTGGTGAGCACAAGACTGCGGCAGAACTGCACCCACTAATTAAGTCATCAACTAGGTATGAACATATGATTGAAGGCGCTTCGGCCAGTTACCGAAAGCGTCGCGAAGAGATAGCATTTACTGCCTACGGAATAGAAATGGCTGAGAAGAAAACACAATGAACTTTCGCTCATGGATTAAGAAGACCCAAGCAGGTCGAATAGTCTGGCGTGTAATTATTGGAGTAATTGGCGGTGGAATTACCGTTGCTGGTGCGGTGGCATTGATTGGCCCAGGTCCCGGAATTCTTATCCTTTTGGCTGGCTTAGGTATTTTGGCAACTGAGTTTGCATGGGCAGGCCGAATCATGATGCGCACCAAGGAAATTGCAGCTAGAACTGCTGAGCGAACTGGCATGAAGCCATGGGTTAAGTATTTTTTGATTTCTGGTGGTGCAGTGGTGTCAATCATTGCGATTTTCATTTATCTCAGTCGGTAGTTCACGGGTAGGCTTTCGGGATGACTAGAGCAGACACTTCCGTAGAAATTAATAATCTAATTGCTGAGCGAAGAAGCCCACGATCACTAGATGCAACAGCAATTATCGAAGATCAAGATTTGATCGGATTACTTGAAGCGGCACGCTGGGCACCATCTTCGAATAACCTCCAACCTTGGCGGTTTATTGCAGGCAAGAGGGATGATTCAAATTTCAACGCTCTTCTAGAATGCTTAGTGCCATTTAATCAAAGTTGGTCAAAGCGAGCCTCTGCAATTATTGCAATCGGTGGGGTTGCTACTAATGAAGATGGCTCAGCCAATTCATCTTTTATGTATGACTGTGGTTTAGCTGCTGCTCAATTAACCATCGAGGCCCAACATCGCGGACTTGTTGTCCATCAAATGGGCGGATTTGATCGCGAAAAAGCTGCCCCATTATTTGGTAGCTCAGTACCGATCGTAATCATGGCCATTGGCAAGCAAGCACCTGCGGAACAACTTGAAGGTCCTGCATATGATCGTGAGATTGCACCACGCACTCGAAAAGATCTTTCAGAGATCGTTATTAAGGGCTTACCTAGTTAAAAACTAGAACGGATCTCCCATAGATCTGGAAACGTTGGATTAAACAAAGTACTAGCTAAATAAGCGGTTCCACTTGATCCTCCAGTGCCCATCTTGTGCCCAATAGTTCTTTCAACCATTTTCACGTGACGATAACGCCATTCCTGCAAGCCTTCATCAATATCTACCAAACGTTCGCACACCATTGCTGATTCTGGATCATTACGGTGCACTTCGAGTAGAACTTCTTGCACAGAAGTGTTTGCGACATAAGCGATTGATTTATCGCGATCTAAAACATCTTTCGGAATGCCATGGCCACGCTTTGAAATATAGACAAGGGCTGAATCCCACACACTGTTGCGCGCCGTGATTTCCTTAATCTGATCTTGAATATCTACCGGTAAATGTCCAGCCATCTTGCTGTCACGGCGACCTAACAACGCTTCAACCATTCTGAACTGTGCAGACTGAAAGCCACTAGATGATGAAAGGTATGAACGGAATGCATTGAATTGCAGAGGCGTCATAGTTTCCAAAATATCGATTTGTGTGACACAAACTTTAAGAATCGTTCTGATGCGTCCCAAAATGGCTAATGAGTAATGGGAATCGCCAGATTCCATAGCAACTTGTGCTTCTTTGAACTCATGAATTAATTGCTTGAACCACAATTCATATGTTTGGTGGATGATGATAAAAAGCATCTCATCATGTTCTGGGCCTGTAGATAGGGGGCGTTGTAGTTTAAGAAGTTCATCTACAGCTAAATATGAAGTGTATGTAAGTGCCGAATCAAAGTTTTCACTCATGTGACGCGAGACCCACCTTCTACCGCTTCTTTATAGCGGCCAGATGCCACTAAATCCCGCATTCTTTCTAAGCCATCCCAGATTTCAACATATGAAGTTGGAAGGGGAGAAATAGCTAATCGGATTGAATTAGGTGTTCTGTAGTCAGGAATAACATTTGCAATTGTGCGCATTGCAACACATATTTGTGCTGCATCAGGATGAACAAGTGAAATGTGACCACCACGCTCTTTAGGATCACGTGAGGTGTTTAACTCAATTCCAAGGGGTGCTAACCATTCATCATATAATTCGATCATCATTTGTGTTCCAACTGCTGCCTTATGGGCAATTGCATCAATTCCAGCTTCTTTAATCATTGAAAAAGCGGTCTTCACGCAACGGATCCCCATTAAAGATGGACTAGCAATCTGGAAACCACGAATTGTTTGGGAACGCTCAAACACTGGTCCCATTTCAAATTGTGCATCTTGTGCAAACCAACCTTGGATAGGAACTTGCAACTCTCTTTGAACTCTTTTCGAAACATAGAGCCAAGCCGGTGCACCGGGGCCAGAGTTTCCATATTTATATGTGCACCCAACACACAGGTCAACACCGTTTGCATCCAGGTTTAATTCAATTGCGCCGACCGCGTGGCTTGCATCCCAGACAACTAAAGCACCGATTGCGCGGACTTGATCTGTAATGGATTTCAAATCTGTGCGAGCACCTGAGCGATATTGAATAACTTCAAGAGTTACTAGGGCAACATCACTATTGAGATAAGGGGAAAGAACTTCGGTTGTGATTCGTTCATGGTGTGCGACAGCAGGGTCTTCGTTATCGATGATGACAAGGTTTAACCCAAATTGTTTGGCTATTCCATCAAGAATGTATCGATCTGTTGGGAAGTTAGCAGCATCAGTAATTATTGTTTTTCGCCCAGGACGTGCATGAATTGCCGCAAGACATAGTTGATAGAAATTTACTGAAGTTGTGTCACAGACCAATACCTGGCCTGGCGCAGCGCCTAGAGCGGCTTCACCTAATAAATCTCCTGTTGGCTGAGCCTCATCAACCCAGTGGCTCCATCCTGTTACGACTTCTGGACCCCATTCTTTGGTCATGAAATCATTGATGGCAGTAACTGTTGCCTTGGGTAAGCGACCTAATGAATTACCGTCGAGGTAACACATTTCTGGGTCGGAAATGACAAATTGTGATTTGAAATGGGCCAAAGGATCATTTTTATCTAGCTGTAGCGCGTATTCGCGGTCAGTTACCTTCATAAGGGAAAGGTACGCTCTCCTACCGTGGCGCGCAATGTTGTTAACATCGAAGATGTCTCTAAAGCCTTTGATATCAAAGAGCTCTTAGTAGGCGTCTCACTTGGCGTGTCAGAAGGCGATCGCATTGGAATTGTTGGGCGAAACGGTTCAGGCAAAAGCACATTAATGAAGGTGATGGCGGGAATCGAACCACCTGATTCGGGTCGTGTAACTAAATCAAACTCTGCAAAAATTGGATTGTTATCTCAAGTTGATTTGGCAGATCCTGAAAGCACGGTTGGCGAAGTAGTTTTAGGTGATGCTGAAAAACATGAATGGGCAAGTGATCCAAATATTCGAGAAGTTTTTACAGGATTGTTTGGCAGCTTTGATGATCACATCTTTGATCGTAAGTTTGGACAGTTATCAGGCGGAGAACGTAGACGAGTGGGTTTAGCAAAACTACTGATTAATGAACTTGATTTAATTTTGCTCGATGAGCCAACTAATCATTTAGATGTTGAAGGAGTTGCCTGGCTTGCTTCCTACATCAACAATCGAAAAGGTCTAGCAGTAGTTGTGGTAACTCACGATCGTTGGTTTTTGGATGCCGTAACTGAGCGCACCTGGGAAGTTGTTGAAGGAAAAGTCGAAGAGTACGACGGCGGGTATAGCGCATTTGTATTGTCTAAAGCCGAACGTTCGCGCCAAGCATCTGTTATGGATCAGCGACGCAATATGTTGATCAAGAAAGAACTAGCCTGGCTTCGCCGCGGCGCACCTGCAAGAACATCAAAACCAAAGTTTCGTATTGATGCTGCAAATGTTTTGATTGCTGGTGAACCAGAACCACGTGATCAAGGAGAACTCCTAAAGTTTGCACTCAATCGTTTAGGCAAGACTGTTTATGAGGCGCACCATATCCAAGTAAAGCTTGGGGACAACGAGCTCATAGATGACCTGTATTGGAACATTGGTCCTGGAGATCGAATTGGAATTGTTGGTGTTAATGGTGCTGGTAAGACAACACTGATGCGCACTTTAACTGGAGAGATCCAACCTACAGCTGGAAAACTAGTAACAGGCGTTACTGTTAAGGCAGCATTCTTAACACAGCACTTAGATGAGCTAGACCCAACCTGGCGAGTGCTAGAAGCGGTTGAAAAAATTGCTAACCGTGTTGAGTTAGGTGGCGGCCGAGAACTTTCTGCTTCACAACTATGCGAGCGGCTTGGTTTTGATCGAGAATCTCAATGGACGCCGGTTGGTGACTTATCAGGCGGTGAAAAACGCCGTTTACAACTAACACGTTTACTAATGGATAGCCCCAATGTTTTATTGCTCGATGAGCCAACAAATGATTTTGATATTGAAACCCTGACCGAGCTTGAGGATCTACTAGATAGCTATGGCGGTACCTTGATTGTTATCTCCCACGATAGGTATTTCTTAGAACGCGTCTGTGATCGATTTGTTGGGTTACTTGGTGACAAAAAGGTGCGAGATCTACCTCGTGGAGTCGATGAATATCTTGAACAACGTTTAGAGGCATTGAACTCCGTTTCAACTGTTGTGAAAGAGAAGAAGAGTTCAAATGCTGCAGAACAGCGACAATTAAAGAAGGATCTCACTCGTCTTGAGCGGCAGATAGAAAAGTGCGCAACAGCTACTGCGGCATTAATCGCGGAGCAGGAAAGTGCTGCATTTAATGCTGAGCGGTTGGTCGCAATTGCTTCAGAGCTTGAAGTTTTAGGCATGGAAGCCACGAAACTAGAGGAGGAATGGCTCCAAGTGACCCTTTCGCTAGAGGGTTAAGTTAAAATTTGGCTATGAGTCAAATTTCGCATGTTGTTGAAGTAATCCTTTTTCGCTCCCGTTTCTTGCTAGCACCTTTGTATTTAGGTCTAGTTGGAACCCTGTTTCTATTGACCTACCGATTCATAGTTGAATTCATCCACATGTTTGAAAAAGTTGGCGAATCAAGTGCTCAGACTTTTACTTTAGATTTGCTCGCCTTGCTTGACCTAACTCTTCTAGCTAACTTGATCTTGATGGTGATTTTTGCCGGCTATGAGAACTTTGTTTCACGAATCGATGTAGCAACAGAATCGAAGGACCGTCCACACTGGATGGGAACAATTGATTTCAGTGGTTTGAAAATCAAACTTATCGGTTCTCTAGTCGCGATTTCAGTTATTGAATTGTTGAAGGATTTCATCAATCTAGCCGGAAAAGAAGAAGTTGGAGAAGGAACAATCTGGAGAATCCTTATTCACCTAACATTTGTTGTTTCAGGCGTTCTCTTTGCTCTCATGGATTGGATCGCAGATAAGCGAGAGTTCCACGGCACGCATAAATAATGCGTTTAGATTTTTTAGCTGCACTTTCTGGTGTTCTGATCGCGCTTCAGGCGCGTGCCAACGGAGAGCTTTCACACCGTTTAGATAACGGACTTCAAGCAGCGCTCGTTTCATTTAGTTCAGGTTTACTCATAATCCTCATCATTACGCCCTTCTCCCCACACATTAAAGAGGGAATTAGAAACTTAAGGGCGGCAATAACCCATAAAGAGATAGCTCGGTGGAAGCTATTTGCTGGTGCACTTGGTGGAAGTTTTGTTGCTATCCAGACCCAGATCGTTCCGCTCATTGGTGTTGCAATCTATTCGGTGGCCTCGATTGCTGGACAAACTGCAATGTCATTAGTTGTTGATCGCATTGGTCTAACTGGTGGTGGGAAGAAACTGATCTCACCCCGCCGCGTCTTGGCGGCGGTAATAACCGTTATTGCCGTTCTGGTTTCTGTCTGGGATCGAATTGATGCAGCCAATCTTTCAATGATTGCAGTTACTGCTGGATGTATTGCAGGAGCTGTAGTTGGCGTGCAAAGAGCATTAAATGGCCAAATTAATGAACACTCACACCAGAGTTTTACAACTTCCCTACTTAACTTCATTACCGGAACTACATTTTTGGTAATCCTCATCCTTATTGGTGTTGTACTCGGGCAGAATGATTTGTCGCCACTACCTGCAGGCCCATGGTGGATTTACACAGGTGGAGTAATTGGAGTTATCTATATTGCTTTTACATCAACAATTGTTCAACACCTAGGAGTATTAACTTTCACCTTGTTTAGCGTTGGTGGTCAACTAGCAGGATCATTGATTATTGATCTAGTGTCACCTACTGATGGCGTAAGTGTTAGCGCATACTTAATTACAGGTCTTGCAATGACTTATGTAGGCGTTATCGCCGGTGGCGTAGGTAACTTACGAGTGAAGAAACCACAGAGGCTGTAATAAAGAAAGCCGCAATCGCATA
>NZ_JBIKSG010000053.1:0-3116 GCF_044348745.1 Candidatus Planktophila sp. | reverse complement strand
ACAACTAAAGGATCAGGATTAAAAGAATCCTGATATCTCGGTGAGATCCGCCAAGAAAACTTTGTGCCTTCACCGATTGAGCCTAAGAAGTTTCCGAGAGCGTTAGCTCGGCTCATTGGTGAAACATATGGCTCATAGAGCGGGAAGCCATCAGAGGTTGTAATTCTTCCGGAGCCTGAAACCCACTTTTGTTCAAGTTGGATTGTTTGTGGACCTCCACCAACCTCTAACTTTTTAGTAACTGGCAGTAACCCTGACCCAGCTGGTGGATCGACCAAGATAGTTGAAAATGTTGGTGTGATTAATTGCGGGATCTTCACATTGGCAACACCGTTTGCATCAGTAAAGCTCCATGCTTGAAAGGTCAGCCCCATATCTCTATGGCCTGCGATCAGTGGATAGGTGGGAGTGGCATAACCATCTCCGCCTCGCACCGTTATCCAGACCTTCGCATTTCGGATTGGGTTACCTGCAGGATCTATCACTGTAACTTGCTGCGGCACAGGCGTTGGCACAACAATGTTTTGAATGTAGTCGCCATATAAAATATTGGTGGTGCGTGTTCCTGAGTAACCAAAATCTAAATAATCATTGCCGGGCCGGTGATAGAAACTGACGGAAAAAGAGTTCAGGTTAGTGCCACTAGGTAATGTGGCCACATATGAGCCATCTGCTGCAATATATGAGCCTGTATTAACACCTGTCACCGTTCCAACATAACCACCAGTTAAAGGTGTGCCATCAGCAAACTTGGCTGTTCCCATAACGCGGGCATTTGAAGTTGGTGTTGCAACAACTGTGATGTCCCCGCCATCTGCTGGAATATCAACCACTTGGGTAATGATGTGCTTCCACTTTGCAGTTGATGAGAAGTAAACAGAGACAACACCTTGCAGTCCAGAGGTCATCCGCACTCTGGAGAGCAGGGCAGATCCGTTGGCATCACTGTTTGCAATCGACTGCCAAGAAACTCCGTAATTAGTTAACCCTGGAAAAAGAGAAACTGTTCCTCCCGGCATTGATCTACTAGAGCCGTTCTGGTTATCAACAGCTCCACCAATCTCAAGGCGAATATTGGCAGCCACTTCTGTACTAGGGATCGGATTACCACTTGGATCCACAATCCGAATACGTGTTGTCGTTGTTGGAACCACAACATCTAAATATGAATCTTGGTTATAGGTGAAGGACTGTCCACCTGAAATAAAGAAACCTAGCGTGCTGGCATTGGGAAAGAGTGAAGAACCAGAAAAAGCCCACGCTGCCGTGGCACCTGCTGTTGCTGATAATTTAAAGTAACCATTTGAATCAGCGGGATTTCCACCGCCACCAAAAAATGGGGTGGGTGGTCTGCCTGCAACGCCCGCTGCTCTTCCATCATCTGTTGTGATGCGACCATTTAAATAGATCTTGCCAACAGTCGGTGCGGTCAGAACAACATTTAGCGGCCAGTTACGCGGCAGCGTTAAGGGCAATGTTGCAAGTGAGGCATAACTTGTTGATGGTGACTGAAACTCAAGCACATATGTGCCATCTGGCACAGAAAGTTCGTAATACCCATCTGCAGCCGTTGTAGTTGTTGCAATCTGAGTTCCGTTTTGCGTTGCATTAACAACAACACCAGGAATGGCAGCACCAGTTCCAGTGCGAACAATTCCTGCGATGCTTGGATCAGCTGCTATGGCAGGTGCGCCAACAAGGCAGAGAGCTGCTGCAATTAGCCCGGCAAGCAACTTTCTCATAGAGCAAGGGTAATACTCGAAGGTGAGAACGGACCAGTAACCCCGTGGAACAACAATAAATGACCAGTTAATCTGACTCCAAAGCGATCAAGCCATGCTGCTTATGCCTTTAGGAAATGAAGCCCCATTTTCCATCTACCTCTACCGCAGCTCGGCCTTGATAAAAATTAAAAGCACTGTCATAAATCGCAGGGACAACCAATACGCCCTTCTTATTTATGAAACCCATCTTTCCATCTACTTTCACTCGGGCTAGGCCATTTACAAAGTTACCACCATAAGTAAATTGTGGCTGGATTACCATTTTGCCGGTTGAATCAATATAACCAATTTTCTGATCAACCATCACCCGAGCTAATCCTTCAAAGAAACCATGTTGCGGATAATTACCCCAGGTCGACTCGCTGTCATAAAATTCGAAATATTCGTATTGAGGATTGATTTCAAATTTACCTGATGTGTTGATAAAGCCAATTGTGCAATTCTCTGTCGATGTGCCAATGCAGACCGGTGCTAAACCACTACCAAATTTCCCCACCCAGATAAACATCGGCTCAACAACCAAATCGCCTTTTTTGTTGATGAAACCCCACAAAGACTCATCACCCACAGTTTGTCGCACAGCAGCGTAACCTTCAGAAAAAGGATCCGCCCAGGTAAAACTTCCGAAATTAGCAGGTGTGCCGTCTGTCTTTGTAAATGTGTATCGGCAATCATCCATACTTCCATGACAAGCAGTGAAATATCCTTCGCTAGCTTGAGTTTGATAATCCATAGATGTTATATCTAATGGAGTTATCAGCTTTCCATTTGTGTCGATGTAACCGCATTGGAAGCCATCATTTGAATAGCAAACTGCTGCTACTCCTTCAGAAAAATCCTCTGCGTAGTCAAATTGAGGAGCGATCACATATCTTCCGCTGGCATCGATGTATCCAACCTTTTCATTTTTTGAAGCAACTGCTAACCCTGAATTAAAATTTCCCACATAATCAAATGTCATTGGAATGACTAGCTTTCCATCTAAATCTATAAATCCTGCACGTTGATTCGGGTCAGAGGAGTTCTCATACACCGGCGCTAGGCCTTCACTGAAAAAATTCGTGTAGTTGTCATATTGAGGATCAATGACAAATTTGTTCTGCGGAATGTAATCGACTGTTTCTTCGACACTGCTGCCACATCCTGTAACCCCGAGAACTAGTAATAGGGCCAAGATAGTTGAGCCAATTAGAGGAAGCCTATGAACTTGAAAACGCTTAATTCTCAACACCTATCCTTATTAGTTACTTGAAATTACCCAAGAAGTGCAGTGACCACGTATGGAACCACCAATAGCAAAATAATCACTAAGCCAGCAATGCTTGCGATCAG
>NZ_JBIKSG010000003.1:0-86026 GCF_044348745.1 Candidatus Planktophila sp. | reverse complement strand
ATGAAAGAGTTGCTCCGCCCTCTAACTCTCCAATTGCCGCTTCTAGAGCGCTCCAACTTTCATTGCCATAACGTCCATATCCCACTGGACCGCCGGCGTGATAAGTGGAAGAAAAAATTAAAGGCGGATTGAGGGAAGCATCTGGAGCAGCATCGGGACGACCTGCTGTGATCGCAGATGTTTCAGGGTGAAGACTCATGCAATAAGTCTAATTGTTACTAAGCACCGCCATCGCCGCATTATGTCCAGGAATTCCGCTTACTCCCCCGCCACGCATAGCCCCTGCGCCACAAATGAAGATTCGTGGGTCATTTGTTTCAACTCCCCACGAAGGCTCTGTTGCGTCTTCTCGAAATGGCATAGACAGGTCTTTATGGAAAATATTGCCCCTCGGCAAAGCAATAGCTTCTTCGATATCTAGTGGAGTCTTAACTTCCATTGCAGCAATCACATCTTGAATTGGTTCTGCCAAGTACTCATTAACTGATGAAAGTGCAGAAGCAAGGGCGACTTCTCGTGCTGCCTCGTTATCGGCATCGAACAGAGAAGCTGGGGTGTGTAGGCCAAAAAGAGTGAGCGTGTGATATCCCGCTTCCTGTAAATCTGTGCCCAAAATTGATGGATCAGACAAAGTGTGGCAATACATTTCTATCGGCATATTCGCCGGCATCAAACCTGCTTGAGCATCCTTAAAGGTTTGCTCGAGCTGAGAAAAACTCTCATTGGCATGGAAGGTACCAGCAAATGCAAGTCGTGGATCTATTCCCGATTTCAATTTAGGTAAGCGCTTTAACAAGATATTTATCTTCATCTGTGAACCATCTAGAGATTCTGGTTGTGGTTTCCCACGAAGTTTTGCTAATACCTGGGGCGCAGCATTTGATAAGAGATAATCAGATTCATACTTATCTCCTGAAACTGTCTCTACCGTCACACCAAAATCATTGCTGATTACTGAATTCACTTTTGAATTCACTTTAATCTCAACACCTGATTCAGTGGCGACTCGAATTAGCTCTTTGACTAGAGCGCCCATTCCGCCAACAGGTACTTTCCATTCACCCGTGCCATTACCCATCAAGTGGTAGAGGAAACAAATATTTGCTTGGATATCAAAAGCAGATGCAAACGTACCGATGAGCGCATCGGTTAAAACAACTCCCTTAACCACATCATTATCAAATCGTTTATTGATTTCATCGCCTATTGGGTTTTCAATTAAGTACTCCCAGATCTCCGGCAGATTAATCTCATTTTTTAACTCACTTCGAGTCTTGAGTGGCTCAAGAAGTGTTGGTGCAATCCTTTGTGCAAATTCAGCAACTTCGGCATAAAAATCTTGCCAGGCTTGGCCTTCTTGGCCTGTTGGATCTAGTTCATTAAATGAAGCTGCAGTCTTTTCATCCCATTTCCTAGATACATATAAACCTTTACCACCATAAGGGGTATAGCTAGAAACTTCACGTGAAACACATGTGAATGAAAGACCAAGATCTGCAACAATTTTGTCTGGCAACAAGGAAATCAGATACGAGTACCTAGATAGGTGGGCATCAAAGTCAGGAAATGCCTTAACGCTTTGGGTTGCACCACCTATTTCAGGGTTAGCCTCAAGAATTACCACTGACTTTCCTGCTTTGGCTAAATAGGTAGCTGCTACAAGTCCATTATGGCCACCACCAATAATAGTGACATCGTATTTCTTGATGCTCATTTATTGTGACCGAGCAATCCGATCAATTGCTTCGGTGATGATTTCTGGACTTGTTGCAAAATTTAGGCGCACATATTGGTCACATTGCTTACCAAAGGTGTGTCCTGAATTAAACGCCACTCGACTTTTTTCCAGCAATGTTGCGGTTGGGTTTTCACCAAGATTGAGCGACTCAAGGTCTAACCATGCAAGATAACTATTTTGTGGGATGTGATAGCGAACTGTTGGAAGTTTTTCAGCCAATAGTTTTTTAATTAAATGACGATTGTGGTCAAGCTGAGCGATTACTGTGTCTAGCCAAACACCACCGTCAGCAAATGCCACTGCAGTTGCAAAGCCACCCAGTAGTGATGCGCGGTAATGCATGGCCGGTGCCAAACTACCTAGCTTGGAATCCATCTGTTCGTTTTGCGAAACAATGATTGCGCACTTTAATCCTGCAATATTCCAACCCTTGGAAGCAGCCGTAACACAGATTGAAACTGATTCGGCATCGCTTCCCAAAGTTAACATTGGTACGAAGCTCTCGCCAGGATAAGTTAGTGGGGCATGGATTTCATCGCTTATGACAAGCACATTGTTTTTCTTCGCCAAGGCAACAATCCGTAGTAAATCTTGCTTGGTATAGATAAAGCCAAGTGGATTATGTGGGCTACATAAAAGGTGAACCTTTATTCCAGATGAATAAGCACTTTCCAGTGCATCCCAATTAATCACCCAAGGGTTTGTTTCTTCATCTCCGGTGCGTTCAAAGGGAGCGTCAACAAGATTTAACTGTGTTTCATTAATCCAAGTATAAAAGTTATGGTAAACCGGGGAACTGATCAGTATCGAGTCTCCTGGTTTTGTAAACACACGTAGAATTTCCACAACAGCCACGCCAACATCAGTTGCTACGCGAACTTGTTTTTCATCAACGTTCCAATGCCAGCGCTCTGCAGCAAATTTCTTAAAACCTAAACCGAGTTCTGGAATTGAATCTAAATAACCTAGGTCAGAGTTTGCGACCATTTCAGCCAATACTGCTCTTATGGGTTCTGCGACAGGAAAATCCATTTCAGCAACTGGCAATGGCAAGACATCATCAGGGAATCCGCGCCATTTTGCACTGTGGTGCGTGCGCAGTTCTTTCAGAGTTGGTATGGAGATCTCTTGATCGCTCATGCCAGCAAGGCTACCTCAGAGTGCTTGTTCTTCGGGAGTTAATCGCCTCGTTGAATTGCGCACAACAAGTGTCGTTGGAAGCACCAAGGAAGGTGGATCAATCGCAGGCTTACGTAAGCGTTCCATAATTGACCACGCAGCCATTTCACCCATGAGCGTGACTGGCTGTTCAATAGTTGTGAGCTCTGAAAACTCAGCCATTTCATGCCCATCAAATCCAATGATTGAAATGTCATCTGGTGCTTTTAATCCATGACGTCTAAGGGCTTGCATGGCTCCAATAGCCATTTCATCTGACTCACAAAAAATTGCAGTTGGTCTATTTGGGCGCGCAAGTAAGTCATCCATCGCGCGTGATGCGGTGTGCATGGTGAAGTCTCCGTGCACTTCGCGGGAAGGCAGCCACTCCAGCCCGCTTTCTGCCAAAGCTTGCATGAAACCTTTACGGCGATCCTGTGGAACGCTGAAATTAAATGGGTCATCTGGTCGGCCTGACATTAAGCCAATCTTCTTATGACCTTGATTAACTAGGTGCTGTGTAGCGGTTCTAGCTGCAGCTACATCATCAATTTTGATTGATGCACACTTTGCGTGATCCATTCCTACCAAGGCAATAGGAATACCAAGGCTAAGCATTGAATCAAACTCTTCTTCCGTTGGTGGCAATGAAATCACAATCAGTGCATCGACTCGACCCTTTAACAAGTGATGCTGGAAAAGTCGTTCGCGACCCTTCATTTGCGAAAAGTTATAGAGCAATAAATCTAAGCCAGCCTCACGAAGGGCTTGCTCTGCTCCACTAATTACCTGCGAGAAATACCAGCGTGAAATGTATGGAGCCACAACGCCAACTGCATTTGTTCGACCGCCAACAACATTTTGACGATCTGAGATCAATGGATAGTTCAGCTTTTCCGCAGCAGCAATAATCTTCTCTCGGGTCTGTTGATTCACGTGATGGAGGCCGCGCAAAGCTCGTGAGACTGTTGCAGTTGAAACTCCTGCTTCTTCTGCAACTTCCTTAATTCCTGCCACGTATTCACCTCCCCTATAGGTATTTACTGCAAAATTTTCTGCAATTACTGCAAAAGTATGGCAAGGAACCTGTAAAAAGCAATTTCACGCCTAAATTAGGAGTACATTGGAGAGTATGAGCAACCAAATTGAAACCCAGATTGATGTAACACTGACCGAACGCAATCGTGTAACGGCACTGTTTCGGCTAATCCTGATTGTCCCGATCTACATTTTCATCGCCTCCTTTACCCCATCTGTTGCTGGTCTCGACGATGGAGATCTGAATTCTTTATACGCAGGATTCTTTGCACTTCCCGTGGCCTTAGCGATCATCTTTCGTCAGGTCTACCCAAGCTACCTCCTAGCCTTTAACGAGGCCCTGCTCTCCTTGCAGACGCGTGTGGATGCCTACCTACTCCTGCTCACAGATGAGTATCCATCAATTGAAGAAAACGATGTTGTCAGCGTAACTTTTCCAGAAGTTGATGCCAAAGCACTCAATCGTTGGTTGCCACTAATCAAGTGGTTCTTAGCAATTCCTTTATACATCGTTGGAATTGTCTATATCGTTTATGCAGCTTTCTTAACTCTCTTTGCCTGGTTCAGCATTCTCTTCACTGGCAATTTTCCAGAATTTTGTGCAGAAGGAATCGTTGGCGTGATTGCTTTTTGGAACCGGGTTGCTGGCTATGCACTACTTCTTGTAACAGATGAGTACCCAACCTTTTCCCTTTAGTTAAACCGGGTAAGCAACTCCTGTGCTTGAATGACAGTCATATCCGTTTGGGTTTTTCTGTAAATACTTTTGGTGGTATTCCTCAGCTTCGTAGTACTTAATGCCATCTGCGCTAAGAATTTCTGTGCAGATCTGACCCAAACCTGCAGCGGTCAAAACTGCTTGGTATGCAGATTGTGAAGCGAGCGCAGTTTTCATCTGCTGATCATCTTCTGTGAAGATCGCACTTCGATATTGGGTTCCGATGTCCCCACCCTGTTGGTTCAGGGATGTTGGATCGTGCATCGTCCAAAACTCTTCTAGCAATCGTTGGTATGAAACAACTGTTGGGTCAAAAACCACTTTCACCATTTCGGCATGACCTGTGACGCCGGTGCAAACCTGTTCATAGGATGGGTGAGGGCGAACTCCCCCCATATATCCAACACTTGTTTCAATGACTCCATCCATCTGCCAGAAGCGACGTTCTGCTCCCCAAAAACATCCTGTTGCAAAGTAAGCCGTTGATCTCATGCGTGAATTCTTGCAGTATGCAGAGTTATTCGCACCCGCTGATAACCTTAGGCTCACACCCACGAGCCCCCGTAGCTCAGGGGATAGAGCACTGCCCTCCGGAGGCAGGTGCACAGGTTCGATTCCTGTCGGGGGCACACTTGATATAAATCACCCTCGACAGAGAAATCTCTTTGCTTACATCCTTGTATAACAACCCTTCAGGATGGACAATTGACTCCTTGCACGCACAACTGCGTGTATTAACACCGGATAACTTTTTCAAAAGTTGTACTTCCCTAAGGAGACAAGCAATGGATTGGCGACATCAATCAGCCTGCCGTGACGAGGATCCGGAGCTTTTCTTCCCTGTTGGAAATACAGGTCCAGCCCTAACTCAAATTGAAGAGGCAAAAAAGGTTTGTAACCGCTGCATCGTGAAGGAGCCATGTCTGGCTTGGGCCCTTGAGAGTGGTCAAGATGCTGGGGTGTGGGGCGGTCTATCAGAAGATGAACGTCGCGCTCTTAAGCGTCGTGCTGCACGTAATCGTGCCCGTCTTATGGAGCAGCAAAACCAAATTTAAAGCGGAAAGCGCAGTTTCGCGTGAGTGCCTTGATGTGTTGATTCCAACTTCAATTCACCCTTTAACTCATTCTCAATAAGCGTGCGAACAATCTGAAGTCCTAGATTTGGTGAAGTTAATAAATCAAATCCATCTGGCAATCCCACGCCATCATCAGAGATAGTAATCAGACCTTCATTGCTATAGCGCTGCAGTTCAATAGTTAATCGCGTTCCGGATTCAAACAAACCATGTTCTAGGGCGTTATGGATCAATTCAGTTACAACTAAGGACAACGGTGTTGCAATCCTAGACTCGAGTGATCCAAGTTGTCCTACACGTTCGATACTCAACTGGCCCATACGAGGGCTTAGCTCTAGCGCATGTGTAACAAGTGATGTGAGCACCTCATCAAAGGCCACTGTATTTTCAGTGCTATTTGAAAGGGTTTCATGGACAAGTGCGATTGAGGCGATGCGCCGGACCGCTTCATCAAGAGCAGCTGCCGCGGCAGGATCATCTATGCGACGCGACTGCAACCGAAGCAGAGCCGAGACAGTTTGTAGGTTGTTCTTTACACGGTGATGAATTTCGCGAATAGTTGCATCTTTAGTAACAAGCTCCCGATCTCGTCGGCGCAGTTCTGTCACATTTTGCAGTAGAACTATTGCCCCAATTCGATCTTTGCCTTGAATAAGCGGCAGTACTAGAAGATCAATTGTTGCGCCTTGATTATCAATTTCTACCCTACGCAGAGTTTTGCCATTTAATCTCGTGCGCACTCCTTCTTCATGAGGATTGGGTGAGGCGATTACAACTTGCTCTGCCACCTCACCAAGATTGCGGCCCTCTAACTCACCACGCAATCCCATGCGTGAAAATGCTGACTTTGCATTAGGGCTTGCAAAAGAAATAGTTCCATTTACATCAAGACGAATAAGTCCGTCCCCTACACGTGGGACTGGTTCAAATAGTGACCCTGCAGATTGATAGGGGAAATTGCCTTCAGCCACCATTTGATACAAATGATTTGCGATCTCACGGTAATTTAATTCAAGCTTTCCCGGCGAACGCATGTGTTCGGCATTTCGATGGCGCGAAACAACGGCAATAACTTGACCTTCAAAGAACACGGGGATGGTCTCTTCCTTGACTAATACATCGCCAATTCTCTCCGGCTCTGTGTTGCGCACAATGTCACCAGTTGAAAGTGCCTCATCAATATTTGGGCTTGATCCCCAGGTAACTTCATTACCAATTACATCGTTGATAAAAACAGTGGAAGAAGTTGTTGGGCGAATATGCGCAACTGCTATGTGACCCGTTGGCCACAACTTAATATCTTTGCGAATTGGAACCCATAGAATCAAGTCCGCAAATGAGAGATCGGATAGTAACTGCCAATCTGCGACAAGTTCACGTAAGCGATGTGATTGATTAATCGTGACTGTGGTTCGCCCGCCGAGCAAGTTATCTAGCTGAAACATTGTTACTTCCACTCACCCATATGAAGTTCGATTTCTTGGGTCGCAAACCACACCAATTCATCATCGCCGTGAAAGGCAAGTAATGCGCATTGAACTTGATCCCATCGCAAGGAAGATACGAGGGTAATTGATTGAGCGTAGTGCTCTGCGATTTGTTCCTTTTCGATTTCAAAAGCAACGACAATCCCTGGGGCTTTCTCTGAGAGCCTTAGTTCCAAAGCTTCTTGCCCAGCAGCAATCGAGAGTAAGTACTCGAGCTCTTCTTCGTCACAATCTGGGTTTTCTACCTCAAAGTGAATTGTTGGTGCATACAACTCATCAACCTCGAGGCTTTTGCTGGAGATAAAAGCTTCAAGATCCTTGTGACTGATGGGTAGATAGGCACGCATTGGGCAATACTAATAGATTCTAACTTTCTAGTTCTCGGGCCAATTCAGCGATTGATTTACGCACATTCGAGCGCACATTAATCTCAACTAAGGTCGCATGCTCATCTTCGGCAGCGGCAATCGCGCGCGAATCCTTGGAGATGCTTCTGACTCTGATTGGCTTTAGGGCTGTTGTGCTAGTCAAGAATTTAGCTTGCTCATTCTCGCCTCGTTTTCCAGGAGATTTCATGTTCATTACAAAACTCAGGCTCGCTCGAACAGAAGTACTGTGTAATAGTTCAATAACTTGATTCAAGCGATGTGCTCCTAACTGATCAGCTCTGGAGACAATCATTAATTCATCCGCCTGATCACAGCACCAGGTTGTCATAGTCGAAGTCCATCGACGGTCAGTGAGACGATTTGATAATCCGGAAATTGAACCAAGATCAATTACGATGTATTCAAATTCTCTTGCCGCGCGATCCATAAAATCATCTATTTTCCCAGCATTCTCCTGATCTATTTCCACCAACGCTAGATTGGGCGCGATGTTCTTCCATTCTGAATCACTATTGATGTTTCGCATGGCAAGGTAAGCAGCGATAGAAGGAGCACGATAGTTACCCTCGATCAATAATGTTGATTTCTCAAGAATGCTCAACTCCATAGCCAAATTCATGCTCAACATGGTGCACCCGGTGTAACTACCAGCTGAGCCAACTGCAATCACCCGGGCTTTTCTAAGAGAACGTTGGGGAGAGTTACTTCCCCGAAGTAAAGGAGCACGCACAAAGCCACGTACGAGAGAGACTAAATCAGTGTGTGATTCAGGAACTTCATGCAGATCTCGAAAATCATCGCTCTGCTGGCCTATTGAAAATCCAATTGTTTGACGAAACTTCCTTGCCAAATCATCTACTTTATTCCTTGAAATGCCAGGTAGATCAGACGCGAACAAGAGAAGGGCACCTTGAACGATTTCTTGGTTGCCATTAACAAAACGCTCTAGCGTGTCCCAATCAATTGCTCGAAAGATCACACTCCAACCTTGGGTAAATAGAGTTCCCGCTACAAAGCTCTCCGTTTCCGAGGAGGCAATGGCGGTTATAACTGTCGGAAGCTCGAGCTCAGACATGAGAACGGATTACTACTAATCGTCCTAGCGTCGTTGCACTTAAGAGCCGTAGTACTTGTGTTTCTTCAACGGCTACAGATAATCCAATATCACTTCCGAAATTGTTACCCCCATCATCAATGCTTAAAAGAGTCACTCCCCCGAGAATTAATATTGGATCCAATGAACTATCACCATTTTGTGTGTCTAGGACCCAGTAAATATCAATGAATTCGCCAACAAATAGACCTGCAGCAAAATCAACTGAGCGAACACTAATGGGAACAGCACTTGTTGACATCGCATTGATTTCAGAAGTCACATCACTGATTCCAAGAATTTCTCCCGGGTTGATAATTCTTGTGGCAACCATTCCAATAGGTTCACTTTCTTTGCTCAGATAGAACGGTGCACTTGCATCTAGATTCATGTGTGCGATTGAAACGTCAGTCCAGGTGATTTGGTGACCTGGCGAAATTGGGAGATTAACAACCCAATAGTCAGCACCCTTATTCGAAAAAGTAGCAATGAGAAAAGCTGAGACGAAAGAGGCGGCAATAAGAGTAATTGCTAATGGCAGACGTGTTGAGTTGGTTTTCTTTTTTAATTTCATAGCCGTACCCAAGTCTGATTGGCGACTATTCCCTTCACATTATCCACAGTGATACTTAAGTACGAGAAAGAATCACTCTTACGCCTGAGGTGCGCGCCTGAAAGTAAAGAAAGAGTCAGTCCATGACTACAGAAATCGAATACAAGCAGCAACCATCCTTTACAACCGTTGACTTAATCCCCATTTCAAGTGACCCTGATGAAGATTGGCAGCATCTAGTACTTGAAATGTTTCGCCCAGAATTAACTGATTTGCCTCTCAAGAAATCAAGACTCTACTTAGCCCCTTCGACATTTGGGGAAGATTTTGACCCAGAGTTTGCGCCAGAACCAACCTCAGCTGAAGACTTACCTGACATCACAGAGTTAATGTCACAGTTCATGCACAACGTCCTTGAAATTTGGGCTGGACGCCGATCTGCCTCACAAGTGCAGGCTATGTGTCATCACCTTATTTTTGCAGAGATCCAACGAACAGCTGGTCAGCAAAAAGTGCTGGGAAGGATTAGAAAGATTAAACTCACGCAACCGCTAGATGGAATCTGCGAGTCAGCAATAACGGTTCGGTATGGAGATCGAATGCGTGTTGTAGCAATCAGATTTGAGGGGCTAGACAAACGTTGGTTGTGTACAGCACTTACTCTTCTTTGAGTTAAGCAGCTCCACCATGACAACGCTTGTACTTCTTGCCTGATCCACATGGGCAAGGAGCATTCCGAGATACTTCCCCTGTTGTGCGAGGACCTGACTCATCTGGTGATGTGTATTGCAAACCTGTTGTAGGAACTTTCTTGACCTCAAGTCCAGGAACAACGATTTGCTTGTCTGCGCTCTCAGCGATGATCGGAATGGTAAAAAGTAATCTAGCGATCTCTTCTTTGATTGCATCCATCATCGCGGCGAAAAGATCAAAGCCTTCTTTTTGATATTCAACAAGTGGATCGCGCTGTGCCATTGCACGTAGACCAATACCCTCTTGCAGGTAATCCATCTCGTATAGGTGTTCACGCCATCTACGATCAAGCACAAATAGCAGTACATGGCGCTCGGCTTCTCGCATGGCTTGATCGGCAAATTTGGCAGCCTCAAATTCCACGAGACGGACCTTAAGAGTCTCTGCATTTAATTCCGGCAGTGATTCAACCACCGCGACTAATTCCTCGATAGTTAACGGCATTAAATTAACTGCGCCCACTGCCGTAATCAGCCCCTCTAAGTCCCAGTCTTTTGCATTACCTTCTGCGGTTGCTGCATCTACATACGCTGACAAGGTATCTGAGGTGAATTTAGCTCGTTGAGCCTTAATATCCGCTTCACGTTTTGCATATGCCGCTTCACAATCCTTCACAAAGCGAGCCTTCAGGAACTCTTCATCTAATCCCTGCAGTGATCCAACTTCAGCGATTAGTTGTTCGATAGTAAATGAGATTGGATAAATCGCACCTACCGCAGCAAAAAGCTTTTCCAAATCCCAATCTTCTGCGTAACCATTGGAAGTTGCTGCATCTACATAGGCTGACAATGTTTCTGACATGAAACCAGCCAGTTGGTCTTTAATGTCTGCGCCTTCTAGCACGTCGCGTCGCTCACCATAAATAACGGTGCGTTGGCGATTCATCACATCGTCGTACTTCAAGACATTTTTACGCATCTCAAAGTTCTGTGCTTCAACCTGTGTTTGCGCCGAGCGAATTGCATTTGAGACCATCTTTGATTCAATGGGTGCATCTTCTGGAAGTCCTGCTGCTGTTAAGAAGCGCTCTACTAATGCTGAATTGAAACGGCGCATTAAGTCATCTTGCAATGATAGGTAGAAACGTGATTCACCTGGATCGCCTTGACGTCCTGAGCGACCGCGTAACTGATTATCAATACGACGAGATTCGTGACGCTCGGTGCCGAGAACATACAAGCCACCTAGAGCGACTACCTCTTCATGACCCTTTTCAACTGCAGCTTTTTGACGTGCAATCTCTGCTGGCCATTCTTCTTCATACTCTTCTGCATTATCAACAGGAGAAATTCCACGACGTTGTAATTCGAAATCAGCCATGAACTCAGGATTTCCACCAAGCATGATGTCTGTTCCTCGGCCAGCCATGTTGGTCGCAACAGTTACTGCTCCACGAACTCCTGCGCGCGCAATAATTGCTGCTTCTCGTTCGTGATGCTTAGCGTTAAGAACTTCATGTGGAACTCCGGATTTGAGCAAGAAGGAAGAAAGTTCTTCAGATTTTTCAACGCTGACAGTACCGACCAATACTGGCTGTCCTTTGCGATGACGCTCAACGATGTCTGCTGTTACTGCAACAAATTTTCCAACTTCAGTTTTGTACACCAAATCCGGAGAATCAATACGTTGCATATCGCGGTTTGTAGGAATAGGAACTACCCCGAGCTTGTAAATCTGCTGGAACTCAGAAGCCTCTGTTACGGCCGTACCAGTCATACCAGAAAGCTTTGAATACAAACGGAAATAGTTCTGCAATGTGATTGTCGCAAGCGTCTGGTTTTCATTTTGGATTGTGATTCGTTCTTTTGCTTCAAGGGCCTGGTGGAGACCTTCGCTATAGCGTCTACCGGACAGCATGCGGCCAGTGTGCTCATCAACAATTAATAGCTCGCCATTCATAACGACATAATCTCGATCACGCTTGAAGAGTTCCTTAGCGCGGATTGCGTTGTTGAGGTATCCAATGAGTGTTGTATTAGCAATCTCTTGATTATCTAATTCTGCAGTCTCATCTTTATAGAGATTATCAATACCTAAGATCTGTTCTACCTTAGTTATGCCTTCTTCAATGATTCCACAAGTCTTTTTCTTCTCATCCACTTCGTAGTGAACATCTCGCTGCAATTTCTGCACAAGGTTGGCAAACTCTACGTACCACTTAGTTGGCTTATCGGCTGGTCCGCTAATGATCAAAGGCGTACGAGCTTCATCAATCAAAATTGAGTCAACTTCATCCACCACTGCAAAGAAGTGTTCACGTTGAACGCACTCTTCAAGGGAGGTAGCCATGTTATCGCGGAGATAATCAAATCCAAATTCATTGTTAGTTCCGTAAGTAATGTCAGCTAGGTATGCCTTGCGACGCTCTGCTGGTGTCATATTTGCAAGAATTACATCAACCTTTAGACCAAGAAAACGGTGAACACGACCCATCCACTCACTATCGCGTTCTGCCAAATAATCATTGGTTGTAACAACGTGGACTCCGTGACCTGCAAGAGCGTTCAGATATGAAGGCAAAGTTGAAACTAAGGTCTTTCCTTCACCGGTGCGCATTTCTGCAATATTGCCTCTGTGAAGGGCCGCTCCACCCATTATCTGCACATCGTAATGACGCTGTCCAAGTGTGCGTTTTGCTGCTTCGCGAACTACTGCAAATGCTTCAGGTAGTAGGTCATCAAGAGTTTCGCCTTTGGCTAGGCGTTCTTTGAAAAGTACTGTTTGATTACGCAGGTCAGAATCAGACATCGCAACAAAGCGAGCTTCTTGAGCATTTACTAAGGCAACGACCTTGGTCAGATCGCGAAGGATTCGTCCTTCGCCTGCACGCAAAATCTTGTCTACAAATGCTGGCATTGATTCTTACCTCTCATCACGGCTCCCTTTGGACGCCTTTTCACCCCCTTATCGTAGAGGTTGAGCCACGCAGGCGGTAACCGCACAAACTGAGCCAAAGGCATGAAAACCCTGCGAATTCAGGGCCCTAGCCGCCTCCTCCAAGGTTGCACCAGTCGTGACGACATCATCTATAAGAATCGCATCACCCCGAAGTATTGCTCCGGATTTCAAAGAAAAAGCCCCGCGCATATTTGTGATGCGTTCCACCCTAGTCAGGCCACTTTGATCTGACACTCGACGTGAAACCTCAAGGCAATCGTTGAATCTGATTCCGGTGTTTTGCGAGATTGTCTTAGTTAAATCAACTATGAAACTTCGGCCACGTCGTCTTTGTGACTGCCTACTAGATGGGACCGGAACCAATGTGAAATATCCTTGGTCTAATCGAGCCTTATTCAAAACATGAATAATTGCAGCTACTAACAAATCATCAGCCCCTTGTATGCCATTTTCTTTTGAAGCAAGAATGATGCTAGATGCCGTTGATGTATATGTTAATGCCGAATGAACATTGAGCGAAGCAGTATGAGCCTTGTAATAGTGGGGAATCCATTCACGGCGACAATTAGTACAAATCTCTAACCCCAAGATATTGCATCCAAAGCACCTGGTTGGAAATACTAGTTGTGATAATTCGGAGAAAATATGCATGGGGGCATAATCCTCATAAAATTATTCGCTGGATTTTCCTTATTCAAATATGTGGAAATTAAGCTTTGTAATCTTCCGGTTGTAGCGAAATTAATCGTTGATCAATTGAATCCCAAGTTTTTCTCGGCAAGGTAACTACAAAGTGCGCACCACGTCCTGGACGTCCCCACACCTCAAGTTCGCCATTGTGTAAACGAGCATCTTCAAGGGCGATTGAAAGCCCAAGACCTGTTCCGCCCCGTGTGCGAGCTCTTGATGGATCTGCCCGCCAAAAGCGATCAAAGACTCTAGTCAAAGCAGCTTCGTCAAGACCGACTCCGTAATCTCGAACACCAATTGCGACATCACGCTCACTAGCTTCAATGCTCACATCAATCTGCACCTCTTCTGCGTGATCGATTGCGTTGGCAAATAGGTTGCGCAAAATGCGCTCCACCCTACGAATATCAGCCTTAATCATGATTGTGGGCTCAGCGGACTTCACATATATTTGAGTTTTTCGCTCTTTGGCAACCAATGCCAAGTCTTCAGCGCAGCGATTGACCAATTGCACAATATCAAAATCAACTGCCTCTAGGACTGCTACCTCGGCGTCAAAACGTGATACTTCGAGCAAGTCTTCCAGTAGTCGCTCAAAGCGATCTAGCTGCGCCACGAGTAATTCCGTACTCCGAGCCACGATTGGATCAAAGCTTTCCCTAGAGTCGGAGATAACTTCTGATGCCATACGCAGTGTGGTTAAAGGAGTTCGCAATTCGTGTGAAACATCGGAAACAAAACGTTGTTGAACTCGCGAGAGGTTCTCTAGGCGTGCGATTTGCTGCTCAAGTGATTGAGCCATCTCATTGAATGCATGACCAAGTCTTGAAATCTCATCCTGTGAAGTTACCTTCATGCGCTGCCTAAAATCACCTAAAGTAAATTCTGTTGCGATTCGAGCCGCTTCGCGAACGGGTTTTACTACTTGCCGCAGCACAACCCATGTGATCATTGTGATTAAGATAAGTAAAATAAATCCTGCAATCAACATATAGGTATCAATTAAATTTAATGTTTGGACTTCATTTGCAAGAGAAAAAACAATATACATCTCGTACTGACCTGCATTTGGAATTTGAACTTTCTGTCCAATAGCTAGTCCTGGGACGCTTGCGCCCTGTGAATAACGCATAGTTGTGTACTGCCAAACGGTGTCTTCAGATTTGCGAACTCGCTCACTGAGAGACTTAGGAATAGAGATTGGGTCTAAAAAATTTGAAGCGATCTCGTAATTAATATCCTTGGTATTATTTGGGCTTCGAAGAAAAACAACTTCACGTGTATTTTCATTTAAGGTGATAGTGGTAGCAGAACTAATTACATCGTCCACAACTTTTTGAACGACCGCATCGTCTTCGCCTTGTGCAAGTAAGAAACGATAATCAGCTGTAAAAATAGTAGAACGTGCCTCAACTATCGCTGAATTTAGATTTACTTCCCTAATACCGCTAGAAAGCCTTGAATTCAGGGCAGAACCTGTAATCCAAACAACACCAAGTGAAAGAATGACAGTGGAGAGAATTACCTTAAGTGCAAGGGAGTTACGTGCTATCCAAAGAATTCGGTTCATTCTTAGGAACCGCCCATCACTCCTGCTTTATAGCCGACGCCTCTAACGGTTATAACAATTTCAGGGTGTTCTGCATCGTGTTCGATTTTTGAACGCAAACGCTGCACGTGAACATTAACTAATCGCGTATCGGTGGAATGGCGATAACCCCAAACTTCGCTAAGGAGGGCATCGCGTGTAAACACTCGACCAGGCTCTTTAGCTAAAGCAACGAGTAGATCAAACTCCAGACGGGTTAGTGCAATTTGCTTGCCTGCGCGAAGAATCTGATGTGCTTGAACATCTATTGCCAAATCTCCGATGGTCAATAAACCTAGAACATCAGCATTTGTTCGGCGCAAACGCGTGCGGATTCGTGCAATCAATTCGGATGGATGACGAAATGGTTTCACCATGTAGTCATCGGCGCCTGCTTCTAATCCTTTTACAACATCTTGAGTGTCACCTTTTGCTGAAAGCATGACGATTGGAACCATAGATTCTGCGCGAATCAATTTACAGACTTCAATTCCATCAAGGCCAGGCAACATAACATCCAACAAAACTAGATCTGGTGGGTTGTTACGGAATACATCCATAACCTCATCCCCACGACTTACTAGATCCACGTCGATGCCGGCACCGGTTAAAACGATGCCGAGCATCTCCGCGAGATCCTGGTCGTCATCGACGACCATAACTAAGGTCATTAGCTACCGTGCTCCCAAGAGTTCAGGTACATATCTTGTGCAGGAGTTAGAACGTCAATACGACCGCCCATGCTGATCAACTTCAATGAAGCAACTTCCTTGTCGATATATGAAGGAACCTCATGAACACCAGGCTTCAAATTCTTTGCTTCCTTAACAAGGTATTCAGCTGTAAGTGCCTGATCAGAGAATGACATATCCATAACTGAAGCTGGGTGACCCTCAGCTGCTCCTAGGTTAACCAGGCGACCTTCTGCAAGAAGTAGCAGGCGGCGACCATCTGCCAACACATATTCATCAGTTTGGTGACGCATCTTTGCATTCTTCTTCTTGGAATTTTGCTCTAGCCATGCAACATCGATTTCGATGTCAAAGTGGCCTGAGTTAGCCATGATTGCGCCATCCTTCATTACTGCAAAGTGCTCATCGCGTAATACATCGCGGTTACCTGTAACAGTGATAAACACATCTCCAAGCTTTGCTGCATCAAGCATAGGCATCACTCGGAAGCCCTGCATCATTGCATCTAATGCCTTTGTTGGATCAATTTCAGTAACAACAACATCTGCGCCCATGCCCTTAGCGCGTTCTGCAACACCCTTACCGCAATATCCAAAACCAGCAACAACAACTACACGACCTGCAAGCAAGAAGTTTGTTGCGCGGAATACAGCATCAAGAGTTGATTGCCCTGTTCCGTAACGGTTGTCGAACATGTGCTTTGTATCTGTGTCATTGACGGCAATCATTGGGAACTGAAGTGCGCCATCTTTTGCCATCTGGTTTAGACGGATAACACCAGTTGTAGTTTCTTCACAACCCCCAGTAATACCTGGAATTAGCTCTTTACGTGTTGTGTGAAGTGTGTTTACTAGATCGCAACCATCATCAAATACTTGGTGTGGTTCGATATCGAGCGCTGCGTTAATGTGCTTGTAGTAACCATCACGATCTACAGCGTTGCGAGCAAATACTGATATTCCGTATTCGTGCACAAGTGCTGCCGCTGTGTCATCTTGTGTTGACAGTGGATTAGATGCACAAAGAGCAATCTCTGCTCCACCAGCCTTTAGAACGCGCATCAAGTTAGCAGTCTCGGTTGTTACGTGCATGCATGCAGAAATACGAACACCTGCAAATGGTTGAGACTTTTCAAAGCGCTCACGGATTTGAGCAAGAACAGGCATGTTGCGTTCTGCCCATTCGATTTTCTTCTTACCTTCTGCAGCAAGTGAGGCATCTGCGATGTCATGTGCTGGAAGAGTTGCTGTTACTGGAACGTTCACGTAAATCTCCTTAAGTGGTTTTCAAAGTATTGTTTTGGTACCTAAGGCGTAGGGCTCTACAGTGATAGGCGACTATGGGTAAAGATTACCGCCCCACCCTTAAACCCTCTAATGGAAAACGGTAATTAGCCACGAATAAGCGAGAGAACCGCGTCACGCACAGTCTCCATTTGAGCCTGTGTTGAAGCCTCAACGTTGAGTCGAAGTACTGGCTCCGTATTTGATGGGCGAAGATTAAACCACCAGGTATCTCCATTAACGGTTAATCCATCCAGATGATCGACTCTGGCCTCGCCCGAGGAATAAGTGTTCTCAACAAGTTCGGTTGCAGCTTTAGTATCTTCAACCTTGGAATTTATCTCACCGCTAACGACATACCTGTTATACGGTGCAAGAAGAGCTGACATCGTTGTTTCACTTTCACCTAGTGCAGCAATTGCATGCAGGGCTGCTAATGCGCCAGAATCAGCCTTCCAAAATTCCTTAAAGTAAAAATGTCCAGAATGTTCCCCACCAAATATCGCTCCACTTTCAGCCATCATTTTCTTGATGTAGGAATGTCCAACTCTGCTGCGCAATCCAACTCCACCATTTTCGTCGATCACTTCTTGAACTGCTCTAGATGAAATTAAATTATAAATAATTGAAGCTCCTGGATCTTTAATCAATTCGCGATGAGCGATCAAAGAGGTGAGCGCTGATGGGTTAACGGCAACACCTTGCTCATCAACTAAGAAGCAGCGATCTGCATCGCCATCAAATGCCAGTCCTAGGTCAGCTTTGTGATCCTGCATCCCTTGCTTTAAATCAGTCAAAGTGGATTCATCGAGTGGATTAGCTTCATGATTAGGAAATGTTCCATCTAGTTCAAAATACATAGGAATTACTTCACAATTAAGCCGAGCGAAAATTGCAGGTGCTGTGTGACCAGCCATGCCATTACCAGCATCCACAATGATTTTAAGAGGCCGAATGTTCTTAACATCAACAAGTGTTAATAGGTGATCCACATACTCTTCGAGCATGTTGCGTTGTTTTTCTACTCCAACATTTCTAAGCGCTATTGGTGAACCTTCTCGCACAAATTTTTCAATAGTCAAAAGGCCGGATTCTTTACCGATCGGTCTAGCGCTCGACAAACAGAGCTTGATTCCGTTGTACTCCGCAGGATTATGGCTAGCGGTAAACATCGCTCCAGGTAAGCCCAATTTTCCAGAAGCGAAATAGAGCATGTCAGTGGAAGCCAAGCCGATCCGAATAACATCCATGCCTTGTGAAGTTACGCCGGCAGAAAATGCATCAGCTAACTCTGGTGAAGATGGTCGCATATCTTCCCCGATTACTATTGTCCCGGGTTCTCTTTCTAATTGCAGAAATCGCGCAAATGCAACACCAGTTGCAAACGTAAAATCAGAATCTATTTCAACATCGACTAAGCCTCGAATGTCATAGGCCTTAAATATGTGCGCGAACTCGTTCACTAAGTATCCTTACGATGGAACTGCGCGCAAATGTCCGCGGCGACCAATTTGCTGTTGCGCCGGTGAACTTTCCACAGGTGCTTCTTCAGGAATCTCCTTGAGAGCAACTTCGCGCACTGCATCTGCAATCGCCATCAAATCATCTTCTGTCGGTCCTTGTGTTTGGCCATCGAGCTCATGCTTGATGACATTCCACCCATGAGGAACCTTTAGCCGTGCTCCATGAACAGCGCATAAATCGTATGCATGGGGTTCAGAAAATGTTGCAAGCGGACCAACAACTGCGGTCGATTCGGAGTACACATAGGTAAGAGTCATGGTTGCCTGCGATCTGCAACCTGCACGTGAACATCCACGCCCACCAACTGTTCTCATATGAGCAACATTAGTGGGAGGTGTCGGCAAATCTTGGGATTATCAGGGATTTAAGACGCGGATATTTGAATCTGGCACTTCGATTTTTGTCAGAAGGCTTCCTGCTGCAATTGGGAAGTAGCCGTATCCGTTTACCGAGGAAACTAAAGCCCCTGCATATGTTTCCGGTCCGACCTTAGTGATTGTAAAAGAGCGAGCGTTATCTGGAATGCGCCAAGTGGCAAAGTCAGCGCCCGTAACTTTTTGTTGTACAGCTTTTCCATTGGTCAAGGTCACCTTCAACACAACATTAATGCTTTCACCTGCAAAAGAGATCGCGGGATCCAAGCCAGTAACAGCCATTGTCAGAGGAATTAACTCAGGTGATGCCGTACTCCATACGAAGTCTTTTTTCCCAGTAGCCACAGTCGTGGATTTAACCCCTGCAATCACTGGTTCTGTTGAAGTGATTCGGACTGCCATGACTTTTGAGGTGATGTTTGGGTCAAGTTTGAACTCAGTTACGATTCCAGCAGAAATAGAACGAGCATTTAATCCAACAGGTACGAAAACTCCATCTCCAGATAAAACTTCGACCGTAATGCTCGCATCAACATCACCCGGTGCTAAAACTCGCAAGGTATGAGGCAAGGCTGGTGTGTTTCTTGAATTCTGATTAGGAATTGCTGGGATCACAACACTCTTGCTCGCTGATGTGGAAGCGTTCACAAGATCTCCACCCAATGCCTTTAAACCTTTTCCTTGCTCATCAATCATGAAGGCATTTATTCGGCCAGAGCGTGGTGCAACATGAACCGTCAAAGTTTTGTCTCCCGGAGCTAACGAATCCAATGGGATCACAAGGTAGTTCTTTGAAGAAACATTTATGGTCCGCAATGGCTGTTTCCCATTTTCTGTGTAACTCTCAACATCAACAACTGCATCGCTAAGTCCACTATTGACAATAATTAGTCGACCTCTAGTAGTAACGTCTGCAGCACCACCAACAAACCATTGGGAAGAGGCTGGCGCTACACACAGTGCACCGCCTGCCCAACTACCTGATCTGCTTTGCCACACAACTGGAGTTACGCCCTCAGATGTGATGACTAGAGAATCTTTGTTTACTGGTAAACGCAAAACCTTTACTTGTGCTGTCTTTGTCGTGCGATTTTCGAGTCTTTGAAAAGGAGTTTTCTTGGAGGAAAGAGATATCTGCGATCCCAGGCCATCTAGGGTTGGCGGACACACTACAACTGGATAACTTTCAGAGAAATTCTGCGTAGTAACCGCAACTGAAAGAACACTGGAAATACCCAGCACGCTGAGCAAAACTGCTAGAAATCTGACTGGCCGGACAAGTTTCATGCCAGCTCCTTTTCAGATATTTCACGCTTTCGGCGACCAGCAGGTAGAGCCATAACAATTGCGACAACTAGGAAAATAATTTGTAATGAGAGCCAACCACGACGAGCTGTTCCATCATGAATTAATGAAATTTCACCAGCTTCTGTTACTTCAAATGTCGGCAAACCCATTTCATTATTTGTGCGATCTAAACGATAACCATTTTGTAGCACTTGCCAAGACCTGTTAGAACTCTCAGTCAGAATCAAAGTGCCTGCACTTGGCACATAAGTGCGAGCACCGACTTCTCCAGCTTCAAGTACTGAGCGGACACCATCTGCATTAACAAATAGAAGTCGACCAGTTGGTTGAGTTACGCGCCAAACAACACCAAGTGAAGTTGCAGAAGTTCTAGTAAATCCACCAAGGCCATCTATTGATCTAACGATTTCCTTCTTAAAGGGGCTCTTTGCAAAGACGTACTCAATTCCATAATCACCTAAGACTTTACTGCTTGTGATACCGGTGCCATCAATCAATGCACGAGCAGCAGTTGCAATTTCAGTATTCTGCTTCGGAGCAATATCGGGCTCACCTAGAGAAATATCTTTACCTCGAGAAATGTAATACTGAATCTTCTTGTCATTAGCGCTACCGACTTCACGCAAAACTAAAATCTTGGTTTGAGATTCAACACTCAAGAATGCCGGCATAACTGTGGCTCGATTTGCTTGAACCGCAGAGTCTGCACCTGTCGTAACTGAGTACCCAACAGCCAGGACAGCATAGGAAGCTGTTACGAATAGCAAGATTGCGGAAAGAATATGCCGGTAGTGAATATGGCTCAGAACTAATGTTTCCCGCAACCGATCAAGCATTACCGCCCCGGAAGCAACCGCTGCCAATGTTGCAATCGAAAGCACCGGTCCAGTCCACACTCTTACTGCTCCTTCATTTCCATGAGTGGAAATGGAAAGAGATCCCACTAAGACCGCAAGGCACAGTGCTCCAAAACCATATTCGGCAATTCTGCGGGCATGAGTTGAAGAGAACAATGAGATAACAAGAATGAGCAAAATCGGGCTCACTAACCACAGTGGGACCGAACCGGTGCCTCCTGGATTACCAAACAAAACTGGTAGAGGTCCGCCACCTGGAATCAAAAGTCCTGGTTCAGTGAAGAATCTGCTGGGATGAACTAATGCTTCAAAAGAAAAAGGAGCGTTGATTAAGAATGGCACAAATATTAGCGCCGCTCTCTTTAACAATCGCTCATCGAAAAGTTTTTTGTCCAGAGTGAGGGCGAACTCCCGATAGTTTTCAACCGAAATGGCGATCGCTGCTACAAGTGCAATTATGAAACTCATCAAGGTAAATGCGTACAGCAATGAAAACAAAAGCGAAACTGAAAATATTTTGCGCCAACTATAAATATCGATGCTCCACCAATCTTGAAGAATCAAGGCGACAAAGGGCGCGACAATCAATAGCACCAGGGTGGCAATATGGCCAGAGCTAATTGCCGCAATTGTGACGGGTGATAGGGCATAGAGAAGAGCTGCTGGGATTGAGATCCAGCTGTTACTTGTTAACTTCTTCAATAAATTAAAGCATGACCACATCATCAGTATTGGAGCAATCAAGAAAAATGCAGTGATGAAGAACTGAACGTTACCTAAGGTCACGAGCGAAGCTATTGCCGTAACCGCTACCCAGGAAGGTGTCGCTAGAGATGATCCCATTCCGACCTGATGCCACGATTCAAGATAAAAACTCCATAAATCACTTGCACCTGAAGGAGAACTAGGAAGGGCTCCTCCAACTAACGAACCGAAGCGATTTCTGGAATTAATGAGAGTAATAATTGTTATAGCAATGAAGCCAAGAACTTCCGGTCGCTTGAATATAGATAACCAGTTACCTGTATTAACCGGGGTCAACAAATCCTCATCTTCAACTGAATCAAGAATAGAGATAGAAGTTGTGCTATTTTCTGGAAAGACTTTAGCTCGAACTAATTCGACTAAGTGTTCTGTGCCCAAGCGAAGCTGGGACCAACGAGGCGGTATGTATGTTGCAACGACACGGGCGCTAACAAACTTTTGCTTCTTTCGTACTTTGCGAGCTTCGAGAATTTTTCTTGGGCGAATTATCAGTGAAGTAAAGGCCAAAATTTCATCAGATGCATAGCCAGGCAGTTTTGCAAGCAGGAATCCAATTGCGCGGGCTATGGCAGATCCAAATAGTTGTAGAGCAATCCATGGAAGCATCCACCAAGAAGAGTTTGCCAACATCACATATGCAGCGTTGCGACGATCTAAAAGTAATGGGCGATGTAAGAAGGCACCTTCCACATCGATAATGCGTCGCTCTGTTGCCGATGCTTGTGCATGAAATGCAACAGCGCCCGTCGCGGCGATGACCGAGTGTCCTGCTGTTCGTGCACGCCAGCCAAAGTCAACATCATCGCGAAAGAGTGAGAGATTATGGTCAAATCCACCGAGCTCTTCAAAAACGTCACGGCGAATTAGTGCACCTGCCGTACTCACAGACAAAACGTCGTGAATACCATCATGTTGACCCTGGTCATACTCAAATGGTTCAAGCCCGGTCCAACGTGCACCATTTCCAGCAATACTTATTCCGGCTTCCAACAAATGTGTTCGATCATGCCAACCCAATAATTTTGGGCCGACCATAACTACTTGTGGGCGATTATCAATTGCACTTAACAATTCTGCGAGCGCAGTTGGAGCTGGTGCACAGTCATCATGAATTAACCAAAGCCATTCATGCTCGATCGCTTTAGGTAATTTCTCAACTGCAAGTGAAACAGCTTCACCAAAACCTGTTTCGCGATCAGCAACAAAAAAAGGAATTCGCGCAGACTTTAATAACTTTGTTGAAGTATCTTCAGAACCAGTATCGACCGCGGTTATTAAATCTATAGGCCTAGTTTGTGAAGTAAGGGCTGCAACAACCTCGGGTAACCACAGTGCTCCATTGTGAGAAACAAGAACTGCGGTTACTCGATGCTTATCTACATCGGCTAAGGAAGCCATATGTATGACTCGCTATCTCCTAAGAGATGCAAGATCCTTAAGCAGTGCGACGCTTTAAGCGACGTCGTTCGCGCTCTGATAATCCGCCCCAAATTCCGAAGCGTTCATCATGTGCAAGTGCGTATTCCAAACATTCTGCGCGAACATCACATGAAAGACAGACGCGCTTTGCTTCGCGAGTTGATCCGCCTTTTTCTGGAAAGAACGCCTCTGGGTCAGTCTGAGCGCATAGGGCGCGCTCCTGCCAAGAGAGTTCCATGTTTTCGCCTGATGCGAGTGTGACTGTTGGTCCTGAAGTGGGGATTGGGGAGTTCTGGGCTGCGGGTTGAATCGGCATATCGTCGATGCTCCATTAGCTTTCGTTGTCTCATCCCTCTTGGAAAAGACTTTCTTAAGAATGAATTACACGCTTGTAACTCGCCCATGTCAAGCCCAGAGTCGGCCTCTTGCCTGCCATTTAGGCGTAATCGGCTACGGAATGGTGAGAATTTCACCATTCATTACAAAAGAAGAGGCAATTGTGCTGCCATTTTCGACTCGGGCACCTGCTGCAACAAAAGAATCCATAATCCTTGAATCTTGGCCAATCACACAATCTGCTTCAACTATGGAGCCTTGAATAACCGCCCCTGCCCCAACGGTTGAGTTAGCACCAATACAGCTGCCCCCTGAAATCACCGCTGTGGGATCAATGCTTGAACCAGGCATGGCCAAGAATTCACCATTTCGTTGAACGATATCCATTGATGCCTTCAATAAAGCGCGTGGGGTTCCAATGTCTAGCCAATAAGCATTCTCAACATAACCAAAAACTTTGGCTCCAGATGTAACTAGCTCTGGAAAGGTTTCACGTTCAACAGAAACAACTGTGTTGAGTGGGATTGTTGAAACAACCCGAGGATTAAAGACATAACAACCGGCATTGATCTGATTAGTAACAGGGTTTTCCATTTTTTCCAGAAATGCTGTCACTCGTCCGTTGCTGTCCGTTGGAACGCAACCAAATGCGCGGGCATCTTGTACTTCGGTTAAGTGCAGAGTTACATCAGCATCATTGGCTTCGTGCTGGCGTATCTGCTCCCCTAAATTATGAGAGCTCAAAACATCACCGTTTAGAATTACAACTGATTCATTTGAATCCAGCAGCTGTGCTGCATTTCGAATTGCACCACCTGTTCCGAGTGGCTCTTTCTCAACTGCATACTTAATCTTTATTCCCCACTTCGAACCATCTCCAAAATATGGAATAAAAACATCAGAAAGATAAGAGGTGGCTAAGACGATTTCACTAATACCTGCTGCCTTTGCCATGGCAATTTGATGTTCCGTTACAGGCACACCTGCAACAGTGAGCATTGGTTTAGGAGTGTTCTTCGTTAAAGGCATCAAACGTGTGCCAAATCCACCTACTAATAAGATCGCTACAGCCATTATTTAAGCCTTGATACGTTGCACAGCATCAGCAATTTGCGCATCAGTCGCTGTCATTGCAATTCGAATGTGGCGCGAACCAAGGCTGCCATAGAAAGATCCTGGGGTTGCCAAGATTCCACGATTGGCAAGCCATGAAACACTTTCCCAAGAATCTTCATTGCGGGTACACCATAGGTATAAACCTGCATTACTAAACTCGATGGTAAACCCTGCAGCTTCTAGGGCAGGACGTAACGCATCTTTGCGTGCGTTATAGCGAGCGCGTTGTTCTGCAACATGTTTGTCATCAGATAGTGCAACCGTCATTGCTTTTTGCACAGGAAGTGGAACCATCATCCCGCCGTGCTTTCTGATTTCACGAATTCTGGCAATCAAGTCTGCATCACCGATCATGAATGCTGCGCGATAACCAGCCATTGACGAGCGCTTCGACAGAGAATGAATCGCCAAAATATTGGTGTTATCGCCACCTGTATGTGAGAGAACGGATACGGGTTGTGCTGTGTGTGCAAATTCTAAATAACATTCATCAGAAACCAACAAGGCGTTATTGGTGCGCGACCAATCGATACAAGCCTTTATCTCTGCATCGCTATGTACTCGACCAGTTGGATTAGAGGGAGAGTTCAACCACGCTAAATCAGCCGCTGGCCAACTCTTTGCATCTATTGCAACTGGAATCGAATCGGCACCTGCCAGCACCGCTCCTACGTGATAAGTCGGATAAGCAATTTCAGGAATCAACACTTTCTTAGATTCCAAAATAGTCGGAAGCCATGCAACTAACTCTTTTGAGCCAATCAATGGCAGAACATCAAAATCTCCGGTGGCACCTAAACGCTCTGTCGCCCACTTCTTAATGGCAGCTCGAAGTTCAGGAGTTCCAGCTGTTACTGGGTAGCTTGGAGAATTTGATGCGTCACGAAACACTTGTTGGATAAATTCTGGAGTCGGATCAACGGGAGTTCCTTGGGAAAGATCGATAATCCCTTGCCGATGTGATCTAGCTGTATCTCCATATGGTGCGAGTGCATCCCAAGGAAAATCTGGGAGCTGGCCGCGCAATGCTTACTCGCTCTTTGGTGGAAGGGCTGTAACAGAGGCGTGGTCTGTGCCTGTTGGGCCGACCTTGCTTGCTCCGCCTGGTGAACCAATTTCAATGAAGAACTCGGTGTTGGCCTTGCTGAAATCTTTCCACTGCCCAGGGACATCATCTTCGTAATAAATTGCCTCAACCGGACATACTGGCTCGCAAGCACCGCAATCAACACACTCGTCAGGCTGGATATAGAGCATACGTCCGCCTTCATAGATGCAGTCCACAGGGCATTCTTCGATGCAGGATTTGTCCTTTACATCTACGCAAGGTTCAGCGATCACATACGTCACGAGCTGCCTCCAAAAATCGAGCGAGTTGCTTACCCGCGAATTCTAACTCCTACTTCGGCCAGTGCGCGATATTTGCCGCATCGGTTTATCGTTCTACTATGCCAACCGAGCTAGAAAGCACCTTCACCTCTTTGATCGGCAAAAGGGTCAGTATTCGGCTCCATGATCCTGAGGGAGGATTCCGAGACATCCTCGGGTATTTGGAGAGTCCTTTCACCCTGCGAAATCGTCATGAGAAGTTAATCGAATTTGCCCATGATCAGATCTTTGTTTGGCGCGAGGTAATTGAGCGAACATGAAGTTATACGATACAAAGTCCCGAGAACTGAAGGAAACGGCCAGCGTTAATGGCCAGCTTTCTATGTATTGCTGTGGCCCTACGGTCTATCGCGATGCACATGTTGGCAATCTTCGAACATTTATGTTGGCCGACTTAATCTCTCGAATGGTTGCTCTTTCTGGTGTCAAAGTCACCTTGATTCAAAACATCACAGATGTTGGACATATGTCCGAAGACTTCATCGAAGATGACAAAATATTAACTCAAGCAACATTAGAGAAAGTTAGCCCTCTAGAAATAGCAAGAAAATACGAAAAAAAGTTTCATCATGATTTGTCACTTTTAAACATTTGCCCTGCAGATGCCTATCCGCGAGCCAGCGAAAGCATTGATCTCATGCAATCAATGATCGCGGAATTAATTGATAAGGGTTTTGCATACGTTGGTGAAGATAAATCTGTTTACTTTGATGCACAAAAGTTTGCAGGTTACGGTGAGATAAGTGGAAATAAACTTGATTCACTCAAACCTGGCCATAGATATGAATATCACAATGACGGTGCAAAGAAGTTTCATGCTGACTGGGCGTTATGGAAAGCTGCGGGTGGGCGCAGCGAAATGATCTGGGATTCACCCTGGGGTCCTGGATACCCTGGCTGGCACATTGAATGTTCTGCCATGTCTATGGAGATCTTAAATAAACATGTGGATGTTCATGTCGGCGGAATCGATCTGCGGTTTCCGCATCATGAAAACGAACGCGCTCAGTCCAATGCTGTGATTGGTCACGAAGCTGTTGATTTATGGGTACATGGAGAACACCTGCTTTTTGAAGGCAAAAAGATGTCAAAGAGCAGTGGCAATGTTGTTTTGTTAAGCGACATTATTGCCCGCGGAATAGATCCTTTGGCGTTGCGGCTTTGCTTCCTTGAAAATCGATACCGGTCACAAATGGATCTGACCTGGAATTCCATAAAAGCTGCAGATGAAACTCTTAAGCGGTGGAGAACAAAAATGGCAACGTGGAGCTATTCAACTGAGATCACCATTGATTCTGAGATTCAATCGGCATTCAACAACGATTTAGACACACCAAAAGTGATACTTCGATTGCGGGAAATCGAGAAGAGCAGCGCAGAGAATAAACGCGAGTTCTTTATGTATGCAGACCAGGTGCTTGGATTAGACCTCAATCGTCCTGTGGTTGCTCGCGAATTGACTGCAGAGATGCAAAATCTTCTTGAAGAACGCATGAAAGCTCGCAGTGAAAAACGTTGGTCTGATAGTGATGCGTTACGAATTCAATTAGAAAATCTTGGATTACAGATAAAGGACAGTGCAGAAGGACAAAGCTGGTCTTAAAGAGGGGTTAAAATCGCAATTACAATTACGATGAATCCGAAGTTGATCAGAGAAATACCGACTGTGCTTCCTTCGATTAAATACTCATTATTTATCCCTGGCAGACCTGCACGAAAAATTACAAAGACCCACGCTGCTGCTGCGATGAATCTATAGATTCGATTACCCCATAAACGCCCTGCTGCCCAAATACCAAGAAAGGTGGAAGTAAGCGAAAGAATTAGACCAACGGGTGGATACAAACTGTAGAGAAACACTGAACTAGCACCCAGCGCTAAGCCTAAGACAAATGAAAATATGTAACGCACTAGAGAACCACACCTGAGGTTAAATCTATTTCGCGACCATTGGAATCAAATGGTGCACTCTTTATGCCTTTCACAAGTGTGTAGTACTCATCTCCCCAAATCTGCATTCCCAAGTTGTTTGAAAGCGCAAAGAAGGGGCCATCTAATGCAATTTGAGTTTCATGTGCCTTCATGGCAGCCATCTTTAAATCAACATAGGCTGAACCATCAATTAAGGTAGTGACGAATTCATCATCTTTTGCAAATGGAACATCATCAATGCTTTCTGCACCAAAGAAATCAGATCCAATTTCCTTCATCTTTTTCATACCTTGGGCAATAACAGATTTAGGAATTGTGTTCCAATAGATTTTTTGAATCTGCCACTTAGATAACTCTGAGGCACGCATTGCGACTCTGTGTGCTTGAATGTGATCAGGATGACCGTAACCACCAATTTCATCATAGGTAATTAAAATGTGTGGCTTAACTTCTTCGATGACCTCTACAAGAATTCCTGCAGCGGTGTCTAGGTCGGCCTGCCAAAATACATCTGGGCGATTATTTGGTTCTGTTCCCATCATTCCGCTGTCACGAAACTTTGTAGTTGGTGCGCCGAGAAATCGGAAATCTGAAATGCCAAGTGCTTTCATGGCAAGAGCAAGTTCTGTTTCTCGATGAGGCCCTAGTAAATCTTGCTCACTGCTAGCTAGATGAGAGAGTCCCGGAACTAAAACTTCGCCTTCTTCCCCACGCGTGCAGGTCACAAGTGTTACTTGAGCCCCACGATCGGCATATAGGGCCATAGTTGCGCCATTGTTGATGGTTTCATCATCAGGATGTGCATGAACCAGCAAGATGCGAATACCTTCATAGGGGCGGTTCATGATTGGCAATTCTGCCGTACGATTACTCCAATGAGTAACGTAGACACATCCAACAAGGCACGTTTGCCTCGAGATGAGCGCCGAGCCTTGTTGCTTTCAGCAGCCCTAGAAGTCTTTACCGCTGCTGGCTACCACTCTGCTGCAATGGATGAAATTGCAGATCGTGCCAATGTTTCAAAGCCTGTTTTGTACCAACATTTCCCGTCAAAACTAGAGCTCTACCTTGCTGTTCTAGATCTACACATCGATTCTTTAGTTTTTGAAATTCAAAAGGCAATCGCCTCGACTCCTGATAACAAAGATCGAGTCCATGCAACTGTCGATGCTTACTTTGCATTCATTGAAAAAGAAGGTGAAGCATTTCGCCTGCTATTTGAAAGTGATATGAGTGTTGAACCACAAGTCCGTGAACGACTAAACCGAATGACATACGACTGTGCAGCTGCAGCAAGTGCTGTGATTGCAATAGATACTGGCCTACCAAAAGAGGCATCAATGCTTTTGGGTGTTGGAATGATTGGTTATGCGCAAGTAACTGCTCGTCACTGGCTCGATCGAGATAGCAAGTTGAGTCGACAGGAGGCTGTGGAACTTGTTCACAACCTTATGTGGCGAGGCATTTCAGGTTTCCCGCGCAATTAATTCCGATTGGATCAAATTTAAATGACAACAACTTTTGCAGAGCTGCCCCTGCGCAGCCAAACAATTGAAGCACTGCATGCTCATGGTTTCTTAGCTCCATTTGCTATTCAGGAAATGGTTCTACCCATCGCGCTGGCAGATGGTGATGTTATTGGGCAAGCAAAAACTGGTACCGGTAAGACTCTTGCTTTTGGAATTCCAGTAATTGAGCGCGTGATTGCACCAAACGATCCAGAGTGGGAAGATTTTGCCAACAAAGGAATGCCACAGGTTTTAATCGTTGTCCCAACTCGAGAACTTTGTACGCAGGTCACACGCGACATTGAAGAGCTTGCTGCCAACCGCGGAATTCGTACTTTAGCCGTGTATGGTGGACGCGCTTTTGAGCCACAAATTGAGGCACTGCACGCTGGAGTTGAGATCGTTGTGGGCACACCAGGTCGACTGCTGGATTTATCTCGACAAGGTCAACTAAAACTCAAAGAAGTTTCTCGCTTAGTTCTTGATGAAGCAGATGAAATGTTAGATCTTGGATTCTTGCCCGATGTAGAGAAGATACTTTCAAGCACCCCTAATCGTGCTCAAACTATGTTGTTTTCAGCAACCATGCCGGGAGACATCATTGCTCTGGCTCGTCGCTTTATGAATCAACCTATTCATATTCGTACCCAAGACAGCGAAGATGAGGGTGCTGTTGTAACTCGCATTAAGCAACATGTTTTGCGCGCTCATGCGATGGATAAAATTGAAATGCTTGCTCGCATCTTGCAAGCCGATGGTCGCGGGCCAACGATGGTTTTCTGTCGCACTAAGCGAACAGCACAAAAAACTGCAGAAGATTTAATGGAGCGCGGTTTTAAAGCAGCACCCATTCATGGAGACCTAGGTCAAAGTGCTCGCGAAAAAGCATTAAGTGATTTCAAGGCAGGTAAATCAGATGTGCTCGTGGCAACAGATGTTGCAGCTCGCGGAATTGATATCGATGGAATTACCCACGTAATCAACTACCAATGCCCTGAAGATGAAAAAACATATGTCCATCGCATTGGTCGTACCGCCCGTGCAGGCGCGCACGGTATTGCAGTAACTTTTGTTGATTGGGATGAACTGGCTCGTTGGAAAATGATTAATCAAACTCTAGAGCTAGGTCTGGCTGAACCTGAAGAGACATACTCTTCTTCAGAACATTTATATGAAACCCTTAATATTCCTGCTGGCTCAACGGGTCGATTGGTCAAGGCAAAGCCAGCCGCAAAAGTCGAACCTAAAGAATCACGTGCACCACGAGCAAAGCAAGAAACCGCACCAGTGCGCACAGAGCGCACTCGTACCCGAACAAAGAAGTTTAAGGAAAGTTAAGCCGCAACAAATACGCGGATTGCATCAACAAGCATCTGCACGGCAATAGCTGCCAGCAATAAACCTGCAATACGCGCAACCAGCGTGACGCCGGATTCTTTGATGACATTTAAAATTGTGGTTGATGCCATTAAGGCCGCGGCAATTGCAACGTGGACCGCAATTACTGCTGCTACCAAGCCAAGAGCCATACTTGTTGTGTCTACTTGCTGCACGAAGATCATCGTTGCAACTATTGCACCAGGCCCAGCCAGGAGCGGCGTACCAAGAGGAACAAGAGCTACGTTGGAATCTCCATCGTCGCCATGCTTTTTTGCATTTCCAGTCAAGAGTTCTAAAGCAACCAGCAAGAGCAAAAGCGCTCCAGCGGCCTGCAAGGCTTCCATAGAAATATTGAGGTAATTTAAAATTGCACGACCAAAGAGCGCAAAAATTGAGATGACAAGAAGTGAGACGCCTGCTGCCTGTATGGCCAGAATGCGGCGCACTCGAGGTGATTTGTCCGCAACTAAACCTAAGAAAATAGGTGTTGCGCCCGGAGGATCCATGATCACAAACAAAGTGACAAAGGATTGGACCGCAAAAGTTATTGCGCTTATATCTTTCATGCTCTAACCACCCTTCTTGCATCTGCTTGTGCTTCTAATTTTTCCCATTGTTCCCTACTAGTGTGGTTTTCAGCTAATGAATTGAGTTTGCCCGTGCCATGATAGTCGCTGCTTCCAGTGATAACTAGATCAAGTTCATGTGCAATCACCCGCAACATCGCGCGTTCGTCCGGGTTTTGGTCACGGTGATCTACTTCTATTCCATTAAGACCTGCCAAGACTAAATCTGCAAAATCTTCTGCCTTCAAGATCTGCCCACGATGCGATGCAAATGGATGGGCAATTACTGCAACTCCCCCAGCTCTGCGTATCAAAGCAATTGCTTCAGCCGGTGTTGGTGCAGCATGTGAGACATAAAAGCGTGAATCATTGTGCAATAGATCAATGAATGCCTCATCACGTGATTTAACAATCTTTTTTGATACTAGGGCATCTGCTAAATGTGGACGGCCCATAGTGGCACCAACTGGCATAGCCTTCTCAACATCTTCGATAGAAATATCCATGCCCTCAGCGCGCATTTTTTCAATCATTTTGCGCATACGAGGAAGACGTCCATCCCGAGTTTCTTCTAACACTGTCTGCATCTCTTGATGATTAGGATCAAAGAGCATTCCTAGCATGTGAACACTGACTCCATCATGAGTGAGGCAAGAAATCTCAGCGCCTAGCGCTAACTTCAATGAACCTCGAAGAGTCTGGGTTGCCTCTTGCCAACCAGAAGTAGTGTCGTGATCTGTTATTCCAAGTACTTCTATCCCCTGAACGATTGCCTTATTGACTAGTTCCCGTGGCGTATCAGTGCCATCGCTACAAGTTGTATGAGTGTGTAGATCAATCATTTGAAACCCCTCGTGTGCGAGTTACGACCAATATGCAGCCAATCAAGATTAAAACTATTCCAGGAATAATCCCTGCAGGAGGTTTTTGACCTAACCACCAAAATGCGAGAACCGCGCTAACTGGAACTTCAAAGAAAACAATAAGAGAAACTATCGCTGGTGAAACTCGCTTTAGCGCAGAATTAAACATTGAATGCCCCAATAATTGAGCACCTAGAATTAAACCAAGAAGAATCCACCACTCTTTTGCGCTGAAAGAAAATATCTCGTTACCCGCAATTAATGCCATGGGCAGAGCAGTCATTGAGCATATGAAGTAGCAAATGGTTGTGTAAGTTGTAGTTTCTAAAGTTCTTTGAGCCTTCGATCCAGCCATTATGTATGCAGCTGCAAGTGCTGCAGAGATAATGGCTGCAAGGTCACCAAGAAAAGCTTTATATGAAATTTGAAGGTCTACACCTGCAACAAGTCCAACACCAATAAAACTAACGATCATTCCGAGCCATGCCTTAGATGGAATGAGCCCACCTGAAAGTTTCACAAACAATGCTGCAAATATTGGTTGCAGTGCCACCAAAGCAGTTCCAGCAGCAACAGTTGTCCACCTCATTGCCAAGAAAAATCCGACAAAGTGAAGTGCTAACAAAACTCCAGCAATTAAAGCCCATTTGACGCCAACTCGGTCACGTGAATGTCGCAATGCGAAGGGCAATGTCGCTAATGACCCGCCAAGATTTCTCCAAAAGATCAAGGTCAGAATGGGCATTGTGCTCAATGCAATCAGTGGGCCAGAAGTTCCAATTCCGATAATTCCTAGTCCTAATCGAATCAAATCCGGACGAGCGGGCATCGCCGTATGTTGGTTAATGCGGTCGCCTGCGTTCATTAGACAAAGGTACCCTTATCCCATGAGCGGCAATCTCTTAAACCGAGTATTTCTTGCCCGTCTTGCAGGTACCGCGGTCTTTGACCCAAATGGTGATCCAGTAGGAAAGGTGCGAGATGCTGTCGCGACCCTTCGTTCTACAAATCAGCCACCGAGAATTCTTGGGCTAGTTGTAGAAGTTCCACTTCGTCGAAGAGTCTTTGTTCCCATTACCCGCGTAACCTCTATTGAAAGTGGAGCGGTTGTAATTACTGGATTAGTAAACATGCGCCGATTTGAAACACGTCCAGGTGAAGTTCTAGTCCTTGGAGAAATGCTAGATCGCTCAATAACTTTGCTTGAATCTGGCGAAGCTGTTGTTGTTGAAGACATGGGGATGGAAGAAACTCGAACTGGCGATTGGTTCATTAATCGTGTTCACATCATGCGTCGAGGTCGCGGCTTGCGCCGAAAGGGAGCAACATCCACTGTTGCTTGGGAAGAAGTCACTGGTTTTGCATCTACTGAACAAAATCAAGGTGTTGCAAATTTAATGTCAACACTTGCCAATTTACGTGCTGCTGACCTTGCTGCAGTATTGCAAGATCTCGCACCTAAGCGCCGCATTGAAGTTGCAATCGCACTTGACGATGAACGTCTTGCCGATGTGCTTGAGGAAATGGATGAGAACGATCGAGTTGCATTGTTAGCTGAACTTGAAGGTGAAAGAGCTGCTGATGTATTGGGTGAAATGGATCCTGATGATGCCGCCGATTTACTCCGCGAAATAGGTGAAGAGCGAGCTAATGCACTTTTGGAATTAATGGAGCCAGAAGATGCAGAGGATGTTTTGCGTCTGATGAACTACGAGGATTATTCTGCAGGTGGAATGATGACAACTGAACCAATTGTTCTGACTGCAGATTCAACAGTTGCTGATGCATTAGCTGCAGTTCGACAAAAAGAGATTTCTCCTGCACTTGCATCACAGATTTATATATGTCGCCAGCCTGTTGAAACCCCTACCGGTCGCTTTCTTGGGGTTGTCCATTATCAGCGCTTGCTACGCGAACCACCGGCGACGCTTTTGGGATCAATTGTTGATAATGATTCAAAAGGCGTTAACCCAGATTCAACTTTGCATGAGGTTTCCTCATATTTAGCTAGCTACAACATGCTTTCATTGCCTGTTGTAGATGCTCATGAGCGTTTGCTTGGAGCTGTCACAGTTGATGACGTGCTCGATCACTTATTGCCGGAAAATTGGCGACACGATCATAGAGAAAAATCACCAGTTACTTTTAAGTCAGAAACTTTGTAAGGAGGTCGAAAAATGGCACGCACTAATGGACTAGACACTCCTCGCGAAACCCGACGTTCGCTACGTCCTAATTTCGATCCAGAAGCATTTGGTCGTCTTTCTGAACGTTTCGCACGTTTCTTAGGCACTGCGCGGTTCCTCGTATACATGACATTTTTTGTGATGTTTTGGGTATTGTGGAACTTCATTGCTCCAGTAGATCTTCGTTTTGATGACTATCCATTTATATTCTTAACTCTGATTCTTTCACTTCAAGCTTCATACGCTGCACCGCTAATTCTTCTTGCACAAAATCGCCAAGCGGACCGTGATCGAATTCAGCTCAATCAAGATCGCGAACAAGACGAACGTTCGATTGCAGATACTGAGTATTTGACCCGAGAGCTTGCGGCATTGCGCAATTCATTGGGTGAAGTTGCTACTCGTGATTTTGTGCGAAGTGAACTTGCCGATTTAGTTGAAGATTTAGCAAAAGAGCTACGTAGAGATACCCAAACGGACTCCGAGTAAAGATTTATTTCGCTTTACAATTTTTTCAGCAACATCAAAAAGTGCAACGGCTGCAAATGAGGTTGGGTCAGCTTCAACTATTGGTGCGCCATCATCTCCGCCAGTACGCAAGGCTGGGCTAAATGGAATCTTTCCAAGTAATGGAACATCACTACCTACTAATTGGGATAGTCGACGAGAAGTCTCTTCTCCCCCGCCCTCTCCAAATAGTGACATCGGCTCACCACATGATGGGCACGGAAATTGCGACATGTTTTCGATAACGCCAATTACATGCTGATGGATTTGATGGGCGATGCGACCTGCGCGTTCGGCAACTTCAGCTGCTGCAATTTGAGGGGTTGTGACAACCACAATTTCAGAGTTGGGAATCAACTGGCCCAAAGAAATGGCCAGATCGCCGGTTCCAGGCGGAAGATCGATTAACAAAAGATCAAGATCGCCCCAATACGCATCTGAAAGTAGTTGCTCCAGAACGCGGTGTAGCAATGGGCCTCGATATGCAACGGGATCTGAGCGTTCTGGCTTAAACATTTCCATTGAAACGGTCTTCACGCCGTAGGACTCTAAGGGAATAAACATCTGATCAATTGCCGTTGGACGTTGTCCCATCAATCCCATTAACCGTGGAATCGAGTGTCCATAAACATCTGCATCTAGAATTCCAACGTTCAAACCCTTTTTTGCTGCAGCAACTGCAAGGTTGGCTGTAACCGATGATTTTCCAACTCCACCTTTTCCAGAGGCAATTCCAATAACACGAGTCAATGAATCAGGTTGAGCAAACGGGATGAATTTTTCGCGTCCACCGCGGACAATCTTCTTAACATTATTTCGTTGTTCTTCTGTCATGACTCCAAAAGTCAGGTCTACTGATGTCACACCACTTACTGAAGTTATTGCAGTTGTAACATCGTTTCGCAATCGATCTTGCATGGGACATGCAGAGATCGTGAGCAAAACAGTGACTCTTACAGCACCATCGCTTTCTTCAAGGTCTTCGACCATTCCCAAATCAGTGATTGGGTGGCGAAGCTCAGGATCTTGGACCTTGGCTAATGCTTCAACTATCTGGTCAATTAAACTCACAGTAGATCTGGATCAATCTTCGCCACTGGGCGATTTATCTTTGGTTTTGGTTTTTCATCATCCAATAAATCGGCAACTTGCTTCTTTAGGAAAGTCTTTGGATTTAGATCCTTGGGCTGTAAATCTTCAAAGCCTGGTCCCAAATTTTCCCTAAGTTCTGTAGTCGCTGTAGATGCTAATCCGCGAAGCTTTTTGACCCAACGCGCGGCTTCTCCAGCTAGCTTCGGCAATCGTTCAGGTCCAACCAGCATCATGCCCAAAATGGCAAGCCCAAGAAATTCGCCTGCACCAATTCCAAAGAACATATCGTTAGCCTACGCCAATTACTTCTTTGCTGCGATCAGAATCAAAGTGACTGACTTTTTTGCTCCATCGCGCATATAGACAAGGGTTACGCGATCCCCAACATTCTTGGATCGAACTGAAACCACCAACTCTTCAGGAGTATTAATCTTTTTTCCATCAATCTCAATAATAATATCGCCGCCCTTAAGGCCAGCCTTTTGCGCTGGACTTCCAGGCAAAATCCCACTTCCAGATTTTGAAATCTGTGCACCAACTCCGGTGTAGTTCGAATCCAATGAGATTCCTACGATTGGATATGTGGCAACTCCGAACTTGATTAACTGATCTGCAATTTTGCGACCTTGGTTGATAGGAATTGCAAAACCTAAACCAATTGACCCTGCCTGCCATGAAGAACCGAGAGATGCAATTGCAGAGTTAATGCCGATTACCGCACCAGTTGCATCAACTAGTGGACCACCTGAGTTTCCTGGATTGATTGCAGCATCTGTTTGTAATGCATTAATGAAGGAGCTTTCTGTTGATGAGTCTCCTGTGGTAACTGCTCGATCTTTTGCGCTAATAATTCCTGTTGTAACAGTCCCAGATAGGCCAAGTGGCGAACCAATTGCAATAACAGCATCACCCACTGCAATCTTGTCGCTGTCACCAAATTGCAATGCCTTTAGCCCGGTCGCATCAATCTTTAGCACCGCTAAATCAAAAGATGCATCACGCCCAATTACTTTTCCGATATATGTGGAGCCATCATTAAGTGAGACTTCAATTTTTCCACCACTTTGAGCTGCCTCACTAATCACGTGGTTGTTGGTAAGAATGTATCCAGAACTGTCAATCACAAAGCCTGATCCGGAACCACCGCCGTTAACAGTGCGTGTATTAATTGAAACCACTGAAGGCAAAACTCTTTGTGCAATTCCAGCGACAGAATCTGGTGCGCGCTCAATCGTGCTAGTCGATGACACTAAATTAACGTCACGGAAAGGTGAACCGCCGCCCGCATTAACCCCTAAAAAACCACCAAGAGATCCGGCAAGAAGTGCGATTAATACAAGGCTTCCTTTTGAACTCTTAGAAGATGTCGGTGCTTGCCACCAGGCATTAGTGGCGGGCTGAGCACTCTTTTGTCGCGGAAATATCATGACCGTATCTTCACACCTTGGTGGCTATAAGTAAGCCATCACCTATTGGAATCAAAGAACTCACCCAATGCTCAGAGTCATTTTTGATTATTTTACCAGCGTCACGCAATGCGACAGTCTTTGGGTCTCTTTGCGCCGCGTCGCTGACTTTGCCCCCACCATAGTAATTATCAATAACTAGCGCTCCACCACTACGCAAAATGCGGTGGGCCTCCCCGATGACAAAGCTTAAATCTTCAGGATTATGACGCACTACAACTAAGTCATATGCGCGATCAGTAAGTTTTGATATTACATCCACCACGTTGTTAGTAATTAGACGATAGCGACTTTGTGGAATGTCAGCATCACCAAATGCCATTTTTGCAATCTGAGTGTGTTCCATCTCGTCATCAATTGAGGTGAGAGTTCCACTTTCGAGCATTCCGTCGAGCAACCACAATGATCCAACACCTGAACCGGTACCAACTTCAACTACAGATTGTGCCTTTAATGTAAAAGCTAAATAACGCAGAAATGCACCAGAGCCAGATGTTGTGTCAGAAGCTCCAAGTTCAATACCTCTGGCGCGTGCCTGAGATTTAAAGAAATCTTCGGGAATAAATCCTTCGGCAAAGGTGTGCGGATCTACTCTCATGAAAGGGATGTAATCCATTCTGTAAGCAGGCGAACACCAAATCCTGTTCCGCCCTTTGAATTTTCTCCAGCATCAACTTCGCTGCGTGCAGTGCCGGCGATATCTAAGTGAACCCAACGTCGAGTTCCAACAAAGTTTTCTAGAAACAGCGCCGCCGTCACAGATCCAGCAGAATATTTGGCTTTGCTGGCATTGTGATTGAAATCTGCAATGTCACTGCCTAGTGAATCTTTGTAATCATCAACAAGTGGCATGTGCCAAACACGATCACCTGAAGCTTCGCCAGCCCTTGTTAACTGGGCAGCAAGAGCATTGTCACGTGTATACATCGCAGCATATTGGCGACCAAGTCCAAGAGTTGCTGCGCCAGTTAAGGTTGCAATATCAACCAAGTAATCAGGATCAAGATTGAGATCTGCATATGCAAGACCATCTGCCAATACCAAGCGGCCCTCAGCATCAGTGTTGATCACTTCCACAGTTGTTCCGCCGTAATGTTTAATGACATCACTTGGGCGCTGTGCGGTGCCAGAGATGGCGTTTTCAGCCATCATCATTAACGCTGTTACTCGAACATTTGGCTGTAATTCTTCCAGCGCAGTCAATGTCGAAAGAATTGCGGCAGATCCAGCCATATCGCTTTTCATCGCCATCATCGTGTCATATGGACGCTTTAATGAAATTCCGCCTGTATCAAAGGTTATACCCTTGCCAACTAACACAATATGGGGCAAAGCATTGATTGACTTCTTCTTTGATTTTGGTTGGTATGAGACCTCAATCATGCGGGGGCCAGGCTTTGGTGATGATCCACCAACGGCTCGCAATCCACCAAACTCTTTAAGGTCAGCGCCTGCAAAGATTTTAACTTTAAGGCTAGTTCCCTTTGAAAATGATTCGGCCTGCTTTCCCATCCATGCTGGTGTTTTAATATTTGCTGGTGTGTGAACTAGATCGCGAGCGCGACACATTGCACGTGCAATTACTGCTGCATCTTCGACTGACTTCTTATCTTTGCTACCAATGAGCAATTGCGATACTTCTTTTTTCTTATCAGTCTTTAGATTCCAAACCCAGGCACCAAGTGACATAGAAATTGCATGTGCTTTAACTTCCTTGACTGCACAAGCTGAGAAAACCGTAACGCTCTTACCGCGCACTTTGCGCCCAACTGAAGCACCAGCAGCTCGAAGTGCAGCACCACTTTGATCCCCAACTCCAACCAGGTAGATTCGTTCGGTAGGAGAATCGGTGGCACTGACTGGGATCTCAAAAATTTCTCCGGCTTTTGCAGTTGGTCCAAAAAAGGTTAGCTCGTCTACAAGGTTGAGTCCAAAGAAACTTTCGATTTCTTTTACCAGTGGTCCAACGAATTCAAATGAGTCTTCGGAATTCTTGATGAATCCGAGAGCAATTGAGTTAGCCGAGGATGCCGCTTTGATTTCTAGCGGGGCGGCGATTGGCAGAGCTGACATGATTGGTAAGGCTAGTGCCTTGGAAAAGGAATTACTTCTTAACTAGTGCGACTGCGGCGTGTAACGCGGCACTGAGGTTATTTGCTTCTTCTGCGTTCATTTCGACGACTAAGCGGCCGCCACCTTCTAGAGGGATTCGCATCACCAAAGAGCGAGCTTCTTTCGTAACCTCCATTGGACCATCACCAGTGCGGGGTTTCATGGCTGCCATGTGGGGACTCCTCTAATCGGTTGAATTACTCTTTTTGAAGCAAGGGGATAAGTATCTCGCACAATGCGCCGTTGTGCGAAATCGAAGATAGGCCTTTATATCCCCAAAATTGCGCTCAATCTGGCTTTGCCTTGCTTGATAATCGCTTCCACAGAGCGCTCTGGCACCCCTAGCATCGACGCAATCTCGGCTGCTGACATTGATTTGAGATAGTGCATAGTCAAGATGATGCGTTCTTCATCAGGCAAGGTGGCAAGAGCATCTGCCAAAGACTGCGATTGCTTGCCCATTGGCTTAGTTTACTTCGTTTAACTTACTTTCTATGGCGCAAATGGCGGCCGAGCTTGGTCAGTGAGATCCGCACTCCAGCGTATAAACCAGGTGCGATAAGCAGGAATATCACTCTTGGGGTCAATATCTCTTCGGACCAATCAAATCGAGTTGTCTTTGAATCTATTGCGGACAATTCAAATCGACCAGTGCCCTTGATAATTTTTCCAGTGTGCAGAACATCGCAGATATGTGGTGGTTGCCATGAAGTAACAACCATGTGATCCATTACTCCAACTTTACCAATCCCTGTAAATGCAGAAATTGATGTTCCAACTCCTTCACGAACTTGCGATGTAACTTCAACTTTGGTGAGCAACATCCAATCACCTTGTGACTCCCAATCTGCCAGAGCATCCCAGACCTTTTCGATCGGTGCTTTAATGATCAGGCTCATTGCAATGTGATTACTTCTCATGCACCACAAGCTTTCAATGCTTCTTCAACATTTGTAGTCCATTGAATGATTTCGCGCATTCCAGGCTTAATAAATTTTTCTTCTTCAAGATGAACTATCAATTCATGTAAGGGTGCATATATTTCAAATGGATCCAAAATTACAACGGGCTTAGTGTGAAACTTTAAATAGTGGCCCACCCAAATCTCAAAGAACTCCTCAAGTGTTCCGGCTCCCCCAGGTAATGTAATGAATGCATCTGAAATATCTGTGATCATGTGTTTGCGCTGACCCATGGTTTCTACTACATGGAGTTCATCGTTATCGTGATCTGCAAATTCAATGTCTACGAGGGCTTGCGGAATGACACCAACTGTCTTCCCGCCTTTGTCACGGGCGCCACGGGAAACAGCACCCATCATAGAAATATGTCCGCCACCAGTAACTAATTCGTTTGAGGATGCCGCAATCCCTTGGCCAAGTTGGTAGGCAAGCTCTACGTACTTGTCATCAATTGTTGGGGATGACGAGCAGAAGACGGCAATACGCATACCGCTAACAATAGAGGCTAGGCTTAGGACATGACGACCATTGCATCTGGCCACGGAATCGCAACACTATCCAAGGGAACTACTTTGGATGTTTGGTTCCCATCTCCATCCCTATCCGGTCTAACTGGTTCTGCTCCTGCAGAACTGATCTCATTAGCTGGCGCAGATGAAGCGCGCGCAATTACTCGCGAAGTCATTAGTATCGAAATCGATTTAACAAAAGCACCCGAAACTGCTGCAGATGCTTATCTACGTTTACATTTGTTGTCACACCGACTTGTAAAGCCCCACGGAGTTGCACTTGATGGAATTTTTGGGCTTCTCAGTAATGTTGTTTGGACCTCAGTTGGTCCCTGCGCCGTTGACAGTTTTGAAATCACTCGAGCACGTTTGAAGGCAGTGCATGGACATGTCAGTGTTTATGGTGTTGATAAGTTCCCACGAATGGTTGATTACGTTGTTCCAAGTGGAGTCCGAATTGCAGATGCAGATCGGGTTCGCCTAGGTGCCCACCTTGCATCTGGCACTACTGTCATGCATGAAGGTTTTGTAAATTTCAATGCTGGAACATTGGGAACTTCAATGGTTGAAGGTCGTATATCTGCTGGTGTTGTTGTTGGGGATGGCACCGATGTTGGTGGTGGTGCTTCAATCATGGGCACACTCAGTGGTGGTGGAAAAGAAGTCATCTCAATTGGTGAAAAGTGTTTACTGGGCGCAAACTCAGGCTTAGGAATTTCTCTTGGTGATAACTGTGTGATCGAAGCTGGAACTTATATAACTTCAGCGGCAAAGGTAAGGCTTCCTGATGGTGAAGTAGTTAAAGCTGGCACGTTGTCTGGCGCAAGTAATCTTTTGTTCCGACGTAATTCACTTGATGGATCTCTCGAAGTTGTTTTAAGGACTGGGACTTGGGGTGGGCTCAACAGCATTCTGCACGCCAACTAAATCAAAGTAGGCAGATGGAATTTTGGTTCGGCTTCTAAAGGTTTCGCCTCGTAAACTCTTTTGTACGCCGGAGCTTGAGGTCGCCTTTATTGTTGCAACCGTTCCACTGGTATTTTTCATAACAATCTCTAACTTAACAACATCGGGCAAAACAAAGGCTGCCGCAACTGCTGCTTGTGAAACTGTCCTTTCCCACTTAAAAAAGCGGGGGTTCAGGATTGGATCCAGGCTGGATGGATCTGGGATTGTTTGTGTGTAACTTATTTGTGTACCCCAAGCATTTCCAGAAGTTTCTGTCTGTCCCCCACTTGAACTAGAAAAATAAGCAGCGATGGGCTTTCCTGCTTGGGTAAGTGTCATTCCAGCAGTGTTGGTAACTGCGGCTTTCCACAAATGTCCCCAGCCTTTTTCTGTCTCTTTGGCATATCCAAGGAATGATTGATCTGATATCTCGCCATAAAGATCGCAATCACAGGATGCTCTATATATTCCTGCTTTACTCATGGCAAATGATCTAGATGCAATCGCTTGCGCCTGAAGGGCAGCCTCTGGCCAGGATGATGGAACTTCACTAACTCCCCACAGGTATTCATCAGCTAGGCGAACAGAGTTTGTAATTTCTAAACGATATCCAAGGGTGGATGCCTTTACCGCTCTTACTTGCATCTGACCGTAGCGATACTTTTTTGTGGTCGCTGTGTGTGAAAGCGAAATCACTCCATCAACGCCTTGTAGGTAACGAGTCCCACTCCAGCGAATTGTGAAGACTCTGTTGCGCGGAATACTTGTAGTTTTCTTTCCATTAAGAACACTAGGCACAACCGTTGAACCCAAAATACTAAAATTCAGAGAACTCTTAACCGGAACAACCGCTAAAGGAATTGCATCTTGCGCATCTCCAATATCGCCATTGTAGATTTGAATTATTGCATCTTGTGTTGCAGTTGCTATTTTTGCAGATGTAAGTAAGTGCCCAACGTTTACTCGCAATATTTTTGTGTCATCTAAAGGCGCGATTACGACATCTTTGTAGTAGTAATTAAGAATTGCGGTTGCAGTTTCACCCGCCATAGCTTTTGCTCTTGCTCCAATTTGACTCATACCAACACCATGGCCATAGCCGGCACCCTGTACTTGAAAGGCAGTAGGAATTTCTACTGCTGTAGATTGTGTTGGAAAAATAATGGCAAGAGAAAGCGCCAGAATTATAGGTTTAAACATCCTCATCAATTGCTGCGCTCTTTCCAAGGTGTAAGAACTCTTGATAGGCATCAATAACTGCATTTGGCTCGCCACGTTGAACTAGTTTTCCTTTGTGTAGCCATGCAACATCATTACAGGTGTCTCGCAAAGTTTGCATCGCATGGCTCACTAAAATCAGGGCACGATCTTCGCCACGAAGTTCCTTTACGCGGTTGAGGCTTTTTTCTTTAAACTTGGCATCTCCGGTACTAAGTGCTTCATCAATAATCAAGATATCTGGGCGCACCACGGCTGCAACTGAAAATGCTAGCCGCGCATACATACCTGATGAGTATGTGCGCATAGGGGCATCTATCGCATCGCCAAGTTCTGAAAATTCAGCTATCTCTTCAAAGTTACCCGCTATTTCCTCGCGTGACATTCCGGCAGCTAGTCCACCAAGAAAAACATTGTCACGGCCAGACATTGATGGATTAAAGCCAACGCCAAGTGCCAGCAATGTGCTGACAGATCCATAGACCTCGATGCGACCCTGTGAGGGAGGCAAGATGCCGGCAACACATCTCATTAGAGAAGATTTTCCAGCACCGTTTGTGCCAATCACACCAAGCACATGTCCATATTGAATATCTAAATTAATCTCGTCCAGTGCTCTTACAACTCGCGTTTGCTTCTTCCCACGCCCCAAAGACTTTGCTCGAGATTTAAGGGTCGGCTTCTTATCAATAGATGTTGTATATGTAAGTCCTACTCCACGGATCGAAACCGCGAGTTCATTTGTTATGTGTGTATTAGAGACGGACAGCGAACTCACGCTCCCTCGATAAAAAGAAATACGTACCAACAAAAAAGATTCCAGTGGCCCAAGCTAATCCTTGTAGCATGCTCGAAAATTGAGGAGTTTCTCCTTGAACCATTGCACGTGACCATGAATCCAAAATTGGGAAAAGTGGATTAACTACTTCAAGTGCTCGCAGACTTGGTTTCAAATCAGCTGCTGTATAAAGAATAGGTGACAAGTACAAAAGCGTTCTAGTTAGGTACGGTAAGAAACTTGCTATGTCTCTGAAATACACATTGATACAGGAAATTGTGATTGCCAAACCGAGTGCAAGAAAAATAGTTATCAAAAGCACAGGAATGGCCCAAAGCATTTGAAGTGAAAATGGTGATCCAACAATTGCTTTAATTGCAAGAAAGACAATGAGTGTGGGTAGAAATTTGAATATTGCAATCACTAGCGCTGATATTGGAAGCATTATTCGTGGGAACGCGGTGTTAAGAATTAAGCGCTGGCCTGCGGTAACAGATTTCACGCCACCAGTAAGACTGTTTGCTACAAGGTAAAACAGAAACAAGCTGGCAGTTAGATGTGCATACCGTTCACTATCTGTGGTGCCACCAATAATGATGATCAAAATGAAATAAACGGCCGACAGCAATAATGGATTTATAACTAGCCACAATTGCCCAAATACAGAGTCAAAATGTTGCTCTCGAAGTTCAGATTTGGAGTACTCCTTGATGAAGGTCCGACGAGACCATAGAGACTTCCAGTAACGGCCCAGTTTAGGCAGGCCAGCTTTGAATGGCTCATATACCTGCAGTGGCGTGCTCACGGGTTCAAGGTTACAGCAGGGGCTAGTGACTTAGGCGAAGTAAGAAATCCAAGCCCCCATGAAATATGCATTGTTAGCAATATTGTGGGTAAACACAGAATCTCGCCCATACTTTTTCCGATTACTCCAGAAGCAATCAGGATAAACACAGCATATGTGAGGGATGGAATGAATAGAACCGGAGAAATTAACAATCCGAGTATGAGTGAAAGCGTTGTTGCAATAACCGTGAAGGGCGGTGCAAAATAACGGTAATTGATAGTGCCTTTATGGCGGCGTGAGACTACACGTCGCCAACGACCATATTCGAAGTATTGCTTTGCTAATGCTTTTATAGTTGATCGAGGCCGATAGGTAACAACTAAACGAGGATCAAAGTAAACAATGCCGCCAGCTTGGCGCAATCTGAAGTTGAGTTCCCAATCTTGGGCACGAGTAAATCGTTCATCAAATCCACCAACAGCAAGTAATGCTTCTTTTCGAAATGCACCGAGATACACAGTGTCGACTTCCCCAGCGCCTCCGCCAGTATGGAATCTAGAAGCACCAACCCCTAGTGGACTGCGCATCGCACGTGCAACAGATCGCTCAAATAGAGATCGGCCTTCAGCGGCCATTACACCGCCGACATTTACTGCACCTGTGTTTTCCAAAATCTCTGACACCAAATTACAATAATTATTTGGGATATTTGCATGGCCATCGACTCGAACGATAATTGAGTATTGCGATGATGCAATTGCCAAATTTAAACCAGCTGCAGTTCGACCTGTTGGATTGTCAACAATTACTACACGAGAATCATTCTTGTGTAATTGCTGAGCAATTTCCAAGGTTCTGTCCTGCGAAGGCCCAATCGCTAAAATTACTTCCATCTTGCCATCGTACTTTTGGGTGAGGATCGCATTTACGGCATCAGTTAAGTACTTCTCCTCATTCAAGACAGGCAGAATTACCGAAATCTCCCGCTTCGGTGAGCCATATAACGCATTAGCTGATGTCGGCATAACGCGTACACGCTATCGCTCAAGTACGCTCAGACAGTGAAATCAACGCGGGCAATTCGGATTATTACCTCACTCTCCCTGGGAGTAGTCCTTATCTCGGCCATTTCTTGGCTTGGCCTCGGGCAAGTAAGTGGAGCCATTGATCGAGTTGATGTATTCGGAGCCTTGGATTCTCGTCCCGATAAACCAAACAAAGCCCTTAACTACCTTCTCGTCGGATCAGATACTCGTGAAGGCTTAACAAAAGAGCAACGTAAATTGCTTCGTGTTGGATCTACTGCAACCGCGGCAGGTAAACGCTCTGACACGATGCTAATTGTTCACATCTCTAAAGCTCGCGACAAGGTAACTTTAATCTCGATTCCTCGCGATTCTTTAGTCACAATTCCTGAACATGTGTCATCTATCGATAAAACTAAAATTATCCCAGCAGCAAAAGGAAAGATTAATTCTGCATTCGCTTTTGGTGGTGCTCCGCTTCTCATTGAAACTATTGAAAATGAAACTGGTGTTCGAATTGATCACTATATTGAAATTGGTTTTGCAGGATTTGCGGGCATGGTGGATGCGTTGGGTGGGATTGAGGTCTGTACCAAGAAAGACATAGATGACCCAGGTAGCCACTTAGTTTTATCTGCCGGAGTTCACACTCTCAACGGCGTTGAGTCGCTTAAGTATGTTCGAACACGTGACTTCGATGGCATGGGTGACCTTGGTCGCATGCAACGTCAGCAACAATTCCTAGGATCTTTGTTAAGAAAAGTAACAAGCACTGGGGTTCTACTCAACCCAATAAAACTCGTTAACTTCTTTAATGCCGCAATTGCCACAGTTACAACTGACTCCGAACTTAATGAGTCTGATCTACTTACTCTTGCAAAACAAATGAAAAATCTTTCACCGAGCAAAGTTCGCACCTTGACCATTCCGTTGAGTGATGTCAATGCCCGCGTACCCGGACTGGGCTCAGTAGTTGTGTGGGACCCTGTATTAGCCCCCGATCTTTTCAATCGTTTGCGTGAAGATTTGCCGCTTGTTGATGAAGTGACCCCCTCACCATCTGCCTCAAGTACTGCTGAAGCAACTCCTACTGTGATCGATAAATTCAAGACTCGTACCGCTGATGAAAATCCTTGCGGGGCTCTGAAGTAAACTCCCGCACATGACTTTAACTCTCTCGGTTGTTGGCTGCGGATATCTAGGAGCCACCCACGCTGCATGTATGTCTTCACTTGGCTTCACTGTTGTTGGTGTGGATACAGATCCAGAAAAAGTAGCGCTTCTCCAGAGCGGCAAGTTACCTTTCTATGAGCCAGGACTAGATACTCTTCTAGAACAAGAGATGAAAACTGGCCGACTCTCTTTCACGACAGATTTTTCGGCCGTTAAAGATGCTGATGTTCACTTTGTCTGTGTTGGTACTCCCCAAGTCAAGGATGGATTGGCTGCAGATTTAACCTATGTAAAGTCGGCAGTCTCTGCAATCGCTCCTTACCTAAAAGATGGATCTCTTGTCGTAGGTAAGTCCACTGTTCCAGTCGGAACTGCACAAGCTTTACGCAACGAACTTGCCAAGATTGCTCCTCAAGCAGACCTTGCTTGGAATCCTGAATTCCTTCGTGAGGGCTTTGCAGTTGAAGATACGTTGACCCCAAACCGTTTAGTAGTTGGTGTTGCAAATGATCGAGCTGAAGAGATACTTAAAGAAGTTTATGAACCAGTGATTGCATTAGGAACTCCATGGATTCGTGCAGACTTACCAACATCTGAACTTGTAAAAGTCGCTGCAAACTCATTCTTAGCAACAAAGATTTCTTTCATTAACGCCATGGCCGAGGTGTGTGAAGCCGCTGGTGGAGATGTCACTGTGCTTGCAAAAGCAATTGGTTATGACCCACGCATTGGAAGTCGCTTTCTGCAAGCAGGTATTGGTTTTGGTGGAGGCTGCCTTCCAAAGGATATTCGGGCATTTATGGCTCGTGCTGAAGAGCTGGGTGCCAAACAAGCCCTCGAGTTTTTGCGAGAAATTGATGCCATTAACTTACGTGCCCGCCAGCGTGTGATTGATATTGTGCGAAACGTTCTTTCTGAAGATCTTACGCAATACAAAATTGCCGTCTTAGGTGCAACATTTAAACCTGACAGTGATGATGTGCGCGACTCCCCAGCCTTAGACATCTCTGTGCAATTGCATGCAGCAGGAGCTGAAGTTGTCATTCATGATCCGCAAGGTATTGAGCCTGCTCGCAAGCGCTTTCCAAACCTTAAATACTCTGAGGTCATTGAGGATGCCATTAAGGATGCAGATTTGATTCTGCACCTGACGGAATGGAAGGAATACCGCCAGATCGATCCAGCGGGAATATCTTCTCTGGTTAAGGGCAAGGTCATCATTGATGGTCGCAACATGCTTGATCGCACTATGTGGCGCAGCGCTGGTTGGAAATTCCACGCATTAGGGCGAACTGATTAATACCAAGGAAACAATTGATGCAGTCCTTGAGTTGAAAACTTGGGCTGTTGTTGGTCTTGGGAACAATCCTGAAAGAGCAGCATTTGGTGTTGCAAAATTGCTACAAGATAAAGGTCACCGAATTATTCCGGTTTATCCTCGAGCAGAAGTTGTGCACGGCGAAGTTGGCTACAAAACTTTGTCTGAAATTCCTGGACCTGTAGATGTTGTCGATTGCTTTGTTAACTCAACTCTTGTTGGAAAAGTCGTAGATGAAGCTATCGCCATTGGTGCTAAGGCAGTTTGGTTACAGTTGGATGTTATTGACACTGATGCAATTGCGCGCGCGCATGCAGCAGGTTTGTTAACGATCATGGACCGCTGCCCTGCAATTGAATATCGGGCTCGAGGTTAAAACCCAGTTTTTTGGTTGCGGCGAGACTTTAAACTCTCGCCTTTTTCCTTCGCAATTGCATTTATCTCTTTCAAAGCATCTGCAACCTTTGCTGAGATAGCGGAATCGGAAATGCCAAGTATGCGAGCTGCCAAGAGCGCAGCATTTTTTGCATTATCAACACCAACTGTTGCAACAGGAACCCCGGCAGGCATTTGTACTATTGAAAGAAGGGAATCCATTCCGTCCAGATTCTTTAATGCAATTGGAACTCCAATTACTGGAAGAGTAGTTAATGATGCGACCATTCCAGGTAAATGTGCTGCGCCACCTGCTCCAGCAATAATTACTTTGTAGCCCTTGGCTTGGGCACTTTGCGAGAACTCAACCATTTCAAGTGGCATGCGATGGGCTGAAACAACATCTACTGAATGTGAAATTCCTAGATCATCTAAGACGTTGGCGGCTTCTTGCATCGTTGGCCAGTCTGAATCTGACCCCATGATGATTGCTACATCACTCATCAATTTCTCCGCTCATATAGTCCACTGCATGTTGAACTTCTTCGGTTAATTCTAGGAGATTTTGACCCAGAAGAGTTACATGGCCAATCTTGCGACCTGGGCGTGCATCCTTTTTGTAATTGTGAAATTTTAGGGCTGGAGTCCGAGCCATTAGGTGTAAGTAGGGTCTATACATATCTGTTTTTGTGCCACCTAACACATTTCCCATAACAGCAATTGGTGCTGTCATTGATGGGTCACCCAGTGGCAGATCTAAGATAGCCCGTAAATGTTGTTCAAACTGGCTGGTGTGCGATCCTTCGATTGTCCAGTGACCTGAATTATGGGGACGCATAGCTAACTCGTTAATGAAGAGGTCTTCTCCCTTCACAAACATTTCAACTGCCATGACTCCAACTACTCCAACTTCTGCAGCAATATCAAGTGCTAACTTTTGTGCTTTTTCACTTAATGCAGCAGTTAGTTGTGGCGCAGGTGAAATAGTCATCACGCAAATACCATCTTTTTGCACAGTCTGTGTTGGAGCCCAAGTAGTGGCTTGACCATGTGGTGATCGTGCAACCATGACTGCAATTTCATAATCAAATTCAATCAATTCTTCAACTAGAACTTTCCCAACCTCTTTGACTACCTCTGAAAGTTCTTGTCGGGAGTTAATCTTCCAAACACCACGGCCGTCATAGCCTCCTAATATTGCTTTCGCAATGACTGGATATTCAGATACTTGGCTTGAATCTGTGACTACTTGGAAATTTGGTGCAGGATAAGCGCTCAATTTTTCACGCATCGCTGCTTTATCTTGTGAATAGACAAATGATGCAGATGAAGGTCGAACTACTATCCCATCGGCCTCAAGTGACTTAATAATACTTAGTGGGATTAATTCATGCTCAAAGGTGACTACATCACAATTCTTTGCAAATGACTTTACTGTTTCTAAATCTTTGTAGTCGCCAACAACGTGATTAGTAACTTGTGCGCCAGAATCATTACTGTCAGCAGCTAATAGAAGAAGATCGACTCCGAGTGCTGCAGCTGGCGCAATGCTCATTCGAGCAAGTTGACCTGCGCCGATAACACCGACTGTCGGAAAGGTTTTTCTCACTGCCCTATCGTAGATGAATTACATCGGCAGACTGAACATGAGTTCCGTCATCTAAGACCAAAGCACCGGTGTCTGAAATTGATACGGCAGTAGCTAGGTGTGTAGCGCCGCCTGGATATTCAACTCTCACCTCTTTGCCCAAGGTTGCGCTTAAGTGCCTGTAGAGCGGTTGAACCTCATCAATTCCTTGATCCCATAGAACAAAATGCTCTTCGAACTCTTCAAGAACCTCACACAAAATTTCGTCTCTAGTTAAGTCAACTCCATCTTCGATCAATAAGGAAGTTGCTGTTTCTACTGGCAATTGATGTTCATCCATCCCCACATTGATTCCTATACCGATGACAACTCCATTGCCAACTACTTCGGCAATTAGCCCGGAAACCTTTTTGTTGTTAATCAAAACATCGTTAGGCCATTTCACTGTTGCATGAAAAGCATGCAGTGTCTTTGCAACACCGTATCCAGCTATGAGCGGAATCCATCCCCAGTCATCACGATTGCGTTGCGGTTGGATGTAAAAAGAAAATAATAACGCTGTTCCTTTCGGTGCTTCAAAAGTTCGATCTAATCGTCCTCGTCCAGCGCTTTGAAATTCTGCAACGATTACATCCCCGACTTGCGCATTTCCATCTCGAACCCGTTGTACTAAATCGCCTTGCGTAGAGCGCGTGAGGTCAACCACGCTTACTCGCCAGTAAGGCGTAATTAATCTATTGATCTCGGCCTGATCAAGCGCTGCACCTAACAATTCTCTGCCCACGACTAGTACCGTACGCCTATGAGCCGTGATCTGCATACAACTGCCGGAAAAATAGAAGATCTTCGTGATCGTGTTGAGGAAGCTATCCATGGTGGCTCTGAGCGCGCCGTTGAAAAGCAGCACTCTAAAGGCAAGAAATCAGCCCGTGAAAGAATCGAATTGCTGGTTGACGCTGATTCATTCACAGAAATAGATGAGTTTGCACGTCATCGCTCAACACAGTTTGGAATGGAAAAAAATCGCCCATACGGTGATGGCGTTGTTATCGGCACTGCAACCGTTGACGGTCGCCCAATTGCTTTGTATTCACAGGATTTCACTGTGATGGGCGGATCTTTGGGAGAAGTTCACGCGGAGAAAATTGTTAAGATTGCCGAATTCGCTCTTAAATCTGGAATTCCACTCATCGGAATAAATGATTCGGGTGGGGCACGTATTCAAGAAGGCGTTGCATCATTAAATGGTTACGGCAAGATTTTCCGTCTGAACACTCGCTCATCAGGTGTTATTCCACAGATCTCACTCATTCTTGGTCCATGTGCCGGAGGTTCTGCTTACTCACCAGCGCTTACAGACTTCACGGTGATGGTCAACGAAACTTCGCACATGTTTATTACCGGTCCTGATGTGATCAAGACTGTGACTGGTGAAGAAGTTGGAATGGAAGAGCTTGGCGGAGCACGCACACATAACACGCGCACCGGTAACTCTCACTACTTAGCCGAAAATGAAGATGATGCAATTGATTACGTAAAAGCTCTTCTTTCATACCTTCCATCAAACAATATGGATGCAACACCACATTTGCCACCTACTGAAACTTTGGAAAAGAAAGCTTCAGACATTGCACTCGATACCTTGATTCCAGACAGTCCTAACCAGCCATATGACATGAAGGTTTTGATTCAGGCATTAGTTGATGAGGGCGAATTCTTAGAGGTTCATGCACTCTATGCACCAAACATTGTCGTTGGATTTGCCCGAATTGAAGGTGAATCAATTGGAATCATTGCTAATCAACCAAATCAATTAGCCGGAACCCTTGATATCAATTCAAGCGAGAAAGCAGCACGCTTCTTACGTTTTTGCGATGCCTTTAACATTCCAATTCTTACCCTTGTAGATGTTCCAGGTTTCTTGCCAGGAACCGAGCAAGAGTGGGATGGAATTATTCGCCGTGGAGCTAAATTGCTGTATGCATATGCTGAGGCATCTGTTCCCCTAGTTACTCTTATTACCCGAAAAGCCTACGGTGGTGCATTCATTGTCATGGGATCTAAATACCTTGGAAGTGACATTAACTTTGCTTGGCCAAGTGCTGAAATCGCTGTCATGGGTGCACAAGGTGCAGTAAATATTTTGTATCGTAAGGATTTAGCAGAAGCCAGGGATCCTGAAGCAAAGCGGGCTGAGTTGGTAAAGGATTACAACGAATCACTAGCTAACCCATATCTAGCTGCAGAGCGAGGGACAATTGACACGGTGATCGAGCCAAGTCAATCTCGTGCCTACATCACTAAAGCATTTAGAACACTGAAAACAAAGCGTGATGTACTTCCAGCACGTAAGCACGGGAACATTCCCCTCTAATGGAATTTGAAGTTACCAACGGAAATCCAACTCCAGAAGAGTTGGCGGCAATTCAGGCTGCGATGGCACAACATAAACGTGAAGAGCTCAAACCTGTAATTCGTCGCAGTGTTTATGGGTTACCACAATTGCGTCAGCCTTTGCCTCATCAAATTACATTTGGCGCAAGAAGGTTTGGTTAACAATGCCCACAATTGTTCTTGCATCTCAATCAACTAGTCGACGACGTTTACTAGAGTCGGCTGGCTTGTCACCAAAGATAATTGTCAGCAATGTTGATGAAGAAACAGATTTTTTCAATGCCATGAACCCTGCAGACATGGTGATTGCCTTGGCAATCACAAAAGCACACACTGTCCGTGAACAAATTGACTTTCCAGCAATAATTATTGGCTGTGACTCAACCTTTGAATTTGATGGTGTTTCACTAGGTAAGCCAGGAACGCCTGAGATTGCAACAGAGCGCGCTATGCGAGTTCGAGGCAACTCTGGACTGTTACATACCGGACATTGCATTATCGACACAGTCAAAGATGTTGAGATTTCAGATCGGGTAACCACGCGAGTCACATTTGATCACATGAGCGATGAAGAAATCACAGATTACGTTGCTACTGAAGAACCGCTCCATGTTGCAGGTGGATTTACTCTTGATGGCTTTAGTTCTCCATTTATCCCTTCAATTGAAGGTGATTACACAAATGTTGTTGGGATATCAATGCCATTTGTGCGTAAGGCATTTGCTCAGCTCGGATACTCATGGCCTCAAGCAAAGTTGATGAAATGAAGCGCGTCCTTATTGCAAATCGTGGAGAAATTGCACTGCGTGTTATTCGTGCCTGTAAAGATCATGGGCTTGAAAGTGTTGCGGTGTATTCAGATGAAGATCGCACATCTTTACATGCACAGATGGCTGATACTGCTTATTCACTTCAGGGCATAACAGCCACAGAAACCTATTTAGATATTGAAAAGTTAATTGCAATTGCTAAAGAGTCTGGGGCAGATGCGGTACACCCTGGTTATGGATTTCTTTCAGAGAATGCAAACTTTGCCCAAGCAGTCATTGATGCGGGCCTTACCTGGATCGGGCCACCACCTGAAGCGATCCGTGCTCTAGGCGATAAAGTTTCTGCACGAAAAATTGCCGCAAAAGCTGGCGCACCTCTTGTTGCAGGCACAAAAGATCCTGTTGCCGGTCATGAAGAAGTCACCACTTTTGCCAAAGAACATGGCTTACCAGTTGCTATAAAAGCTGCCCACGGTGGAGGTGGACGTGGACTTAAGGTCGCGCACACTATGGAGGAAATTCCAGAGTTGTTTGCATCTGCTGTCCGTGAGGCAATTTCAGGTTTTGGTCGCGGTGAATGCTTCGTGGAGCGCTATCTAGACAAGCCACGACATGTTGAAACCCAAGTTTTAGTTGATAAATACGGCCATGCTGTTGTTGTTAGTACTCGTGACTGCTCGTTGCAACGTCGTCACCAAAAACTTGTTGAGGAAGCACCAGCGCCATTTTTAACCCAAGCACAAAATGATGAGCTCTACCGTTCAAGTAAGGCAATCATGAAAGAGGCAGGTTATGTTGGTGCTGGGACATGCGAATTCTTGGTTGGTGCTGATGGAACGATTTCTTTTCTTGAAGTAAATACTCGTTTACAAGTTGAGCATCCCGTGAGCGAAGAAGTAACTGGACTTGATCTTGTCCGTGAGCAGTTCCGAATTGCTGATGGTGAAGCGCTTGGATTTGATGATCCGATTGTTCGCGGCCATTCAATTGAATTTCGAATCAATGGCGAAGATCCAGGACGTTCCTTCTTGCCAGCCCCTGGTCGCCTAACTGAGTGGGAAATTCCAACTGGTCCTGGAGTTCGAGTTGATGCAGGTTTTCAAGCCGGTGACACTATCGGTGGTAATTTTGATTCACTCCTTGCAAAGTTGATTGTTACGGGAGCAACGCGTGAACAGGCAATTGAGCGTGCTCGCCGCGCACTTTCAGAGTTCAAAGTTGGCGGATTAGCAACAGCGATTCCATTTCACCGTGCAATCCTAGAAGACCCGGCATACACAGAGAATTTCAAGGTCTACACCAGCTATATTGAAAATGAATTTAACAACCAAATCCCAGCATTTACTTTTAGTGAGCCGCCTCTAGAAACTCATATGGCACCTGAATATCTTGTTACTGAAGTTAATGGGAAACGATTTGAAATTCTTGTTCACGCGCCAAAACCTGTCGTAAAGCGTCACCGCGCAAAACAAACTATGGCGGGTGGCTCGAGCGGTTCTGGTCTTACAAGCCCAATGCAAGGAACGGTCGTAAAGATTGCAGTAGAAGAAGGTGCATCAGTTGAAGTGGGTGACCTCATCTTTGTACTTGAAGCGATGAAAATGGAGCAGCCTTTAACTGCCCATAAGGCCGGAATAATCTCAAATCTAACAGCAGTTATAGGAACCACTGTTTCTAGTGGCACCAATCTCTGTGACATTATCGATAAATAATCTGACTTCTCAAAGAGTTGCCTCGAAGTTACTCTAGGCACATGGATCAATCATTAGTCAGAGAAGTTCAAGCCTGGATTGCAGATGATCCGGATCCAATTACATCTTCGCAGTTGCAAGAATGGCTAGATACTAATAACGAAGCAGAATTAAAGAAATCATTTAGCGGCTTCTTGCAATTTGGAACGGCTGGCTTACGTGGCCCTATTCGACCTGGACCATCTGGCATGAATCGTGCAGTTGTTGGCCGCACGGCCGCCGGAATTGTCACTTACATGCGCGAACGCAACCTGACTTCTGTAGTTATTGGTCGCGATGCCCGATATGGATCAGAAGATTACACATTTGAAACAGCTGAGATTATGAGTGGGGCGGGCATGAATGTTTATGTTCTGCCCCGGCCACTTCCTACACCTGTTTTGGCTTTTGCAACTAATGAGTTGGGTTGTGATGTAGGAATCATGGTTACTGCAAGCCACAACCCACCTCAAGATAATGGATACAAGGTTTACCTTGGAGGAACCGTTGATGGCATTGAATACCGTGGTTCCCAGATAGTTTCCCCTACAGATGTTTCAATTGCACAAAAGATTGATGCCATTGTTTCGCTAAAAGATCAACCACGAGGCAAGGCGTGGACAGACTTAGGCGAGGAGATAGTTGAAAAATACATCACTCGCACCGCATCTCTTGCAACAAAACCGGGCACCCTGAAGATTGTTTACACAGCAATGCATGGGGTCGGCACCGAAACACTTCAGCGAGTTTTTCATAAAGCCGGTTTTCTTTCTCCAATTTTAGTTGATGCACAAGCTGCACCAGATCCAGATTTTCCAACTGTTGCCTTTCCAAATCCTGAAGAGCCGGGCGCAATAGATTTAGCTCTTGAGACAGCAAAAACTTTTGAGGCAGATTTAGTCATTGCAAATGATCCCGATGCAGATCGATGTGCAGCGGCAATAAAAGATCCCACATCGGGTTGGCGCATGCTCAAAGGTGATGAATTAGGGGCATTATTGGGCGAATCTATTGCCCGAAAAGGCGGCTCAGGAATATTTGCCAATTCAATTGTCTCCTCTTCAATACTTAGAAAAATTGCCAAACATTACAATTTCGAATTTGAAGAAACACTCACAGGATTTAAATGGTTAGCAAAAATTAAAGGGTTGACCTTTGGTTATGAAGAAGCTCTGGGATATGCAGTTGATGCAGAGACTGTCAATGACAAGGACGGAATTTCTGCAGCAATTACTTTGGCGCAAATAGCAACAGATCTAGCTGCCGATGGTAAAACTATTCTTGATCTCCTTAATGAGATTTGGGCTCGTCATGGATTCCATGCAACGGAGCAAATTTCTATTCGTCTTACTGATTTATCCAAGGTGGGCATAATTCTCGGGGGGCTACGTACTAATCCCCCACAAGAAATTGCAGGACGTCTAGTTACTTCAATTGATGATCTAGCTGCCCCCACTGATGGATTACCACCGACAGATGGTTTGAGAATTTGGCTAGATGGTGGAATCCGAATCATTATTCGCCCCAGCGGTACTGAAGCAAAGATGAAGTGTTACATTGAGGTTATTGAAAAGGATTCTGATTCTGCTCAAGTAGTATTGGATCAACTGCGACCACCGCTTAAGGAATTGCTATCGTGAGTTTTTATGGTTTAGTAGATGGCAGTGATGCCTCGCTAAAGAGTTATCTAGGCAATCTCTCTGGTGTAGACCAGGTTGGAGCCGAAGGTCGGGCAAGCATGCTTGCAACTAGAAGTATAAAAACAACATCAAAGCGCTGGGCAATTGATACGGCAATCACGATGGTGGATTTAACAACACTTGAGGGCGCGGATACTCCTGGCAAGGTAAAGGCATTATGCACAAAAGCTGTCAGACCAGATCCAACAGATGCATCCGTTCCTAGCGTTGGAGCGGTTTGTGTCTATAACGACATGGTTAAAGTCGCTCGCACGCACTTAGATTTGATTGGTGGGCAGCATGTTCCCGTAGCAGCGGTTTCAACTGCTTTTCCATCAGGTCGTGCATCAATGCCGGTCAAGATTCGAGATACCCAAGATGCTATTGATGCAGGCGCAGCTGAAATCGATATGGTGATCGATCGAGGTGCTTTCCTTGCTGGGCGATATATTGATGTGTTCAATGAGATTGTTCAGATCCGCGAAGTATGTGGTGATAAGGCGCACCTAAAGGTGATTTTTGAAACTGGTGAGCTAGTCACATATGACAATGTCCGCAAAGCATCATTTTTGGCAATGGCAGCAGGTGCTGATTTCATTAAGACTTCAACAGGAAAGGTTGCACCAGCTGCAACTCCCCCAGTCGTGTTAGTCATGTTAGAGGCAGTCCGCGACTTCTATGAGATGACACAAGTGCGCATTGGAGTTAAACCTGCCGGAGGAATTCGCAATACGAAAGATGCAATTAAGCAATTAGTTTTGGTCAATGAAACTGTTGGACCAGATTGGCTCAATCCGAAACTGTTTCGAATTGGTGCTAGTGCTTTGCTCAATGACCTATTGATGCAACGCATGAAGATGGATGATGGTTATTACACTAGCCCTCAGTATGTGACGATGGATTAATGGAGACGACTATGACCTTCGAATACGCCCCAGCGCCAGAATCACGCGCAATTGTCACGATCAAGCCAAAGTATGGTCACTTCATCGGTGGAAAGTTTGTGCCAGGCGGTAAGCACTTCCCCACCATAAATCCAGCAACTGAAGAAGTCCTCAGCCAGATAGCCCTTGCCGGAAAAGCAGATGTTGACGCAGCGGTAAAAGCTGCGCGCAAGGCATATACAAACACATGGTCAAAGATGTCTGGCAAAGAGCGCGGAAAGTACTTGTATCGAATCGCACGTATCATGCAAGAGCGAGCACGTGAATTTGCAGTACTGGAGACTCTCGATAACGGTAAACCAATTCGTGAATCACGAGACACTGATATTCCTTTAGCCGCCGCTCACTTTTTCTATCACGCAGGTTGGGCAGACAAACTTGAATACGCAGGTCTTGGCACATCTCCTAAGCCTCTTGGAGTTGCCGGTCAGATTATTCCGTGGAACTTCCCTTTGCTCATGCTTGCCTGGAAAGTTGCTCCCGCACTTGCCGCAGGAAACACAGTTGTACTTAAGCCAGCAGAGTCAACGCCTCTTACCGCCTTGCTTTTTGCAGAAGTTTGCCAGCAGGCCGAACTTCCAGCGGGTGTAGTAAATATCGTTACCGGTGATGGCTCAACAGGTGCCCTCATCGTGAATCACCCAGGAATAGATAAAATTGCATTTACTGGTTCAACTGAAGTTGGAAAGATTATTGCTCGAGCAGTAGCGCCAACTAACAAGAGTGTTACTTTAGAACTCGGTGGCAAGGCTGCAAATATAGTCTTCGATGATGCACCAATAGATGAAACAGTAGAAGGAATTGTCAATGGCATATTCTTTAATCAAGGGCATGTCTGTTGTGCTGGCTCTCGACTACTCCTTCAAGAAAATGTTGCTGAAGAAGTCTTACATAAGCTAAAGAAGCGCATGGAAAAGATCCGCGTGGGTGATCCGATGGATAAGAACACTGATGTTGGCGCAATAAACAGCAAGGAACAACTACTCAAGATTATTGAACTTGCGGCCGTTGGCGATGCAGAAGGTGCAGAACGTTGGAGCTCAGAATGCAAACTACCAAACAAGGGATTCTGGTTTGCGCCAACCATCTTTACAGGCGTAACTCAAGCACACCGCATTGCCCGTGAAGAAATCTTTGGACCAGTCCTCTCGGTTCTTACATTTAGAACCCCACAAGAGGCGATAGAAAAGGCAAATAACACTCCCTTTGGCCTTTCAGCAGGTATCTGGAGCGAAAAGGGTTCTCGCACATTGTGGGCATCACAACAACTTCGTGCCGGAGTTATCTGGGCTAATACATTTAATAAGTTTGATCCAACATCGCCCTTTGGCGGATATAAGGAATCGGGGTGGGGCCGCGAAGGCGGGCGCCACGGCTTGGCTGCATATTTGAAGGGAGTTGGACATGAGTAATCGCATAGATGTGAAGAAAACTTACAAGCTATTCATCAATGGTGCCTTTCCACGTACAGAATCCGGTCGCACTTATGAAGTTAAAAACGCAAAAGGTGTATTTATTGCAAACCCATGTTTAGCATCCAGAAAAGATCTGCGTGATGCAGTTGTTGCCGCGCGCGCGGCGCATGCAGGATGGAGTAAAGCAACTGCCTATAACCGAGGTCAGATTTTGTATCGCATTGCAGAGATGCTTGAAGGTCGTCGAGGGCAATTTGTCGAAGAGATCGTCAATGTAACTGGCGCTACCAAAGTAAAGGCAGACAAAGAGGTAACGGAGTCGATTGATCGTCTTGTTTGGTATGCAGGTTGGACAGACAAAATCGCATCCCTTGCTGGTTCAACAAACCCCGTTGCAGGACCTTTCTATAATTTTACAATCCCAGAAAGCATGGGAGTAGTGGCAGCAATTGCGCCTGAAGCACCATCACTGCTTGGATTAATCGATGCAATCGCACCGATCATCACATCTGGAAACACAGTTGTTGTTCTGGCAAGCACTAAAGCACCTTTATCAGCTATGACATTTGCTGAAGTTCTTGCAACAAGTGATCTACCAGCAGGTGTGATTAACATCCTGACAGGTAAAAAGGATGAGATTGCTCCATGGATGGCGTCGCATATGGACATTGATGCTCTAGATATCTCGGGACTACCAAGTAAGAAACATGCAGAGATAAAGGTTGCAGGAGCTGAAAACCTAAAGCGTATTCACTCCTTTAAGTCAGCAGACCCTGGTCGGATCATCGCCTTTATGGAAGCCAAAACCGTTTGGCATCCAATAGGCCTATGAATTAACGGTTTTTAGCCACAATTTCACAACAGCGTCGACATCTAGATCCAAGGCAACTCGCACCTTTGCTGAATCCTCTAGATCTAGAGGTTCTAGCTGCTTCAGCCAGGCATCACGTCGGTCAACAATGGTTTGTCCTCGAGCAGGGCCAGCTGATGTATCTACAACAACATCAAACATCTCTGTTGTGAACAACTCTGGGTGAATTACAAAAGCAACGGCCCCATAATCTCCCAATGAAATTGGATCTGTGCGCACCTGTTCCATAAACCCTAAGGCCAAGGAACCGGCAAAACGTGAAGATGCTTTGTCTGAAGTGCTCATATCAGTTGCATCTTTGCGACCAATAGTTGGACGCATGAACACATCTAACCCATACATTGATATTGGTACTCCACTTTGAAAAACAATTGCTGCGGCCTCTGGATCATGCCAAATATTAAACTCAGCCGCAGCTGTTGCATTTCCAGCTGCAGCTGAACCGCCCATCAAGACAATGCGATGAATCTTTTTAGCTGTTTCTGGAAATGCACGTAAAAATAATGCGATATTTGTTAGAGGTGCGATTGGGACAATCGTTACCGGGTCAACAGATGCCTCGATGAGATCCCGAAGTAACTCAACTGCAGAACGTGGGTCAACTGTGCGATGAGATGGGGCAAGCCCTAGATCGCACATTCCGTCCTTACCGTGCACATATTCTGCATACTGGCTTTTTCCTAACAACGGACGAACTGCTCCCCGTGCCACAGGAATGTCGCCAGCTCCTGCTGCGTCCAAAACTTTAAATGTATTTGCGACAACTTGATCAACATTAGTGTTGCCATCTACGCAGGTAATACCCAGAAGGTTGATATTTGGATGCATGGCCGCAAAAAGCACAGCAAAGGCGTCATCTACACCTGTATCGACATCCATAATGATTGAAGTTTTGGTCATAACGGCTAGCCTAGCGGTATGAAACCAGCAGTTATTGCAGTCGTGGGCAGCGCAATGATGGATTTAACAGCCTATGCCCAAATCTTGCCGGAGCCAGGGCAAACCCTAGCCGGCCAGCATTTCACCACTGGTTTTGGCGGCAAAGGAGCTAATCAAGCCGTTATGGCCGCGCACTGTGGCGCAGAGGTTCACTTCATTGGAAAACTGGGAGAAGATGTTTTCGGAGGATCGATCCTTGATAACTTTGTGAAGGTTGGCATAAATACAGATTATGTAGAGCGCAGTAAAACTCCAACTGGAATTGCCCATATTTGGGTTGATGGGGATGGTGAGAATCGCATCATAATTATTCCTGGTGCCAATCATGAGATCGAAATCGAAAAGGCAGTTGATGCTATCAATTCGATAAAGGATCTTTCAATTGTTGTTGCGCAATGTGAAATCAAACAAGAAGTTACCTTAAATGCTTTCAGGGCAGCAAAGGCTCGAGGATGCACAACCATTTTAAACCCAGCTCCATATCAGGAGATTTCTCCTGAATTATTGGAACTCTGTGACTGGATCATTCCCAATGAAACTGAATTTCGAGAACTATTCGGTCAATTGCCCACAAGTGATGAGATTCTAAAAATTTTTAGACCTGGCAAAAACTCAATCGTTACTTTGGGTAGCCAAGGTGCGGTCTATATCTCTGCCGATAGTCAATTAACAAAAGTATCTGCGCCAAAAGTTACTGCAATTGATACAACAGGTGCTGGAGATGCATTTGTGGGGGCGTTTGCATACTCACTTGCAAGTGGAAGCGATCCAGTCAGTGCGATGACTTTAGGAATCAAAGTTGCATCCATTAGCGTCACACGAAAAGGTGCGCAATCTTCCTATCCAGATCAAGCGGAGATAGCAACGCTCTCATAACCACGCAAAACAAATGTAGGTCTACGAATCGGATTTCCTGCTAACTGCATATTTGGATACCTTTCCCATAACGCAGGCAGTGAAACACTCATCTCTAGTCGCGCCAATGGTGCCCCTAAGCAAAAGTGAATACCTGCGCCAAAACCGATGTGGGGGTTTGGATCTCGGGTTAAATCCATAGTTTCTGCCCTGGAAAAGACTGTTTCATCCCTATTAGCCGACCCAATGAGAGCGGCAATCTTTTGTCCCTCATTTATCGCCACTCCCCCAATTTCGGTATCTGCAGTTGCAGTTCGTTCAAACAGATGAAGAGGGGCATCAAATCGCATGAACTCTTCCAATGCCGTATTGGTTATCCCACGTGGATTAGTACGGAGTAAGGCAATTTGATCTGGGCGTTGTAACGCGGCAACCATTCCATTACCAAATGCATTCACACTTGCCTCATGCCCAGCGTTTAGTAGCAAGACACATGTGGCGACCAATTCGTGCATATTTAGCTTTTCGCCATTTTCTTCAACGCTTGCAAGATCTGAGATCAAATCTGCACCAGGCGTCTTCTTGCGACTCTCGGCTAAATTACGAACATACTCTGCAAACTCTCTGGCGGCTACCTTTGCTTCATTTTGATATTCCACACTAGGACTTACTTCATACATTTTAACAATCGCTTGTGACCAGGGACGAAGAAGGTGTTCTTCTGTTTCTGGAAATCCCAGGAGATCTGCAATTATTTTCACTGGCAATGGTTCTGCGTAATCGGCAATCAAATCAAAAGTCTGTTCTGATTTTACTTTTTCATCAATAGCATCGAGTAATTGATGGGTAATCCGTTCCACAGCTGGACGCATTCCTTCGATCTTTTGGCGGTTAAAAGCTTTTGCAACAAGTGAACGTAGTCGAGTGTGTTTAGGCGGTTCGCTATCTAAAATCGAATCTGCGTGTAGCCAATTGAATATCTCCCATTCAAAATCTGGACTCTTTTCCTGAAAGATTCTTCCTAGTGATTTATTGCGAAAGACATCATTAGCATCACTATGGCAGGCTGCTAGGAACATCTGCATACCTTCATGCCACACAGGTTGGCCTTCGGCACGCAACTCTTTTAGTACTGGATACGGATCAGAAACGAAGCTTGGGTCACTGAAATCAATCATGAACCAGATGAGACCTTTGCATACCCTGGCTTGATGACCTGCTCGATGATTTTTAGTCGCTCTTGATATGGGATAAATGCGCTTTTCATAGCGTTAATTGTCACTCGTTGCAGTTCTGCAAAATCCCAATTGAACGCCTTTACAGCCTCTTCCATCTCAAAGGACATAGAGGTTTGGCTCATTAGGCGATTATCGGTATTGAGCGTCACGCGAAAGCGCAGTTTGGCCAATACTCCAATTGGATGTTCGGCATAACTTGCAGCTGCACCTGTCTGCAGATTCGAGGTTGGACATAGTTCCAACGGAATACGTCGATCACGCACGTAGGCTGCAAGTCGACCTAACTGTGGCTCAGCACCTGAAAAGTCGATGTCATCAATGATTCGAACACCGTGACCTAAGCGTTCGGCTCCGCAGAGTTGGATGGCTTCCCAGATTGACGGGATTCCATACGCTTCACCAGCATGGATAGTAAAATGGGCATCTTCTTTACGAAGATAATCAAAAGTATCTTTTTGATCAGACGGCGGGAAACCATCTTCAGGACCAGCGATATCAAATCCAACAACTCCTTTGTCTCGGTACTTAACAACTAGTTCGGCAACTTCTTGTGAGTTTTTATTCTGACGCATTCCACATAGCAAAGCACGAACAACAATTGGATGACCTTCGGCTGCTGCCTCTTTCATGCCAATTTCATATCCCTCTATTGTGGCTTCAACGACATCTGTCATCGACAAGCCTTTTTCGGTAAATAACTCTGGCGCTCCGCGAACTTCGGCATAAACAACACCATCGCGTGCAAGGTCTAATGCGCACTCTCGGGCAACACGAATGATGTCCTCACGACGTTGCATAACAGCAATAGTGTGAGAGAAGGTTTCAAGGTATCGAACCAATGAACCTGAATCACATGATTCGCGAAACCATGTAGCAAGTTCTGTTGCATCGTGGGTAGGTAGTGCGCTGTAGCCAATCTCTTTGGCAATATCAATAATTGTTTGAGGTCGAAGCCCACCATCAAGGTGATCGTGCAGCAGCACTTTAGGCACTAATGCGATCTGTTCCTTAGTAGGAATGCTGGTCAGTGACATTGTTCTTACCCCTTAATCAACAATACGTTCAATTACTAGTGGCAGGCGATCAATGCCACCTGCTGGCACCGCTCCTATGGTTACAGAGTTCTCCAAGGACTCCAAAGCCCGAGCAAAGGCGGCTGGAGTGTCTGTATGGAGCGTGTAGAGAGGCGAACCTGCTGTCACAACATCTCCCGGCTTTGCGTGGATTTCAATGCCTGCACCGGCTTGAACTGCCTCGCCCTGACGAGATCGCCCAGCGCCTAATCGCCATGCTGCCATCCCAACTTTCATTGCATGCATGGACAAAACTGTGCCACTGCTTTGTGCTGTCACAACAGTATTTTCCTTTGCAACAGGCAACTTTGCATCCGGATCTCCGCCTTGGGCTGAAATCATTTGACGCCACACATCCATCGCTTTTCCATTTTTCAATGCCGCTGCAGGGTCAGCACCCTTAATACCTGCAAGCTCCAACATTTCCTGTGCCAACAAAACTGTTAGCTCCACAATATCTGATGGTCCACCGCCGGCTAGAACCTCAACAGATTCACGAACTTCTAATGCATTTCCTGCGGTTAAGCCCAAAGGAATATCCATAGCTGTGACAAGAGCTAATGTTTTAACTCCAGCACGCTTTCCGAGTCCAACCATAACATGGGCAAGTTCTTTAGCCTTTTCTGGATCACTCATAAATGCACCAGCACCAGTTTTAACATCTAACACCAGTGCACTTGTGCCTTCTGCAATTTTCTTGCTCATAATCGACGATGCGATGAGAGGAATTGCTTCCACTGTCGCCGTCACATCTCGCAGTGCATATAATTTTTTATCAGCCGGTGCTAAGCCAGCACCTGCTGCACAAATTACTGCCCCGCAATCTTGCAATACTTTGAGCATTTCTTCATTTGATAAAGATGCGCGCCATCCAGGAATAGATTCCAATTTATCTAGGGTTCCACCAGTATGACCAAGTCCGCGACCCGATAACTGCGGAACGGCTGCGCCACATGCAGCAACAAGTGGAGCTAGTGGCAAAGTAATCTTGTCGCCAACGCCACCTGTGGAGTGCTTATCCACCGTTGGCCGCGACAGGGCCGACCAATTCATTCGCTCGCCGCTATTAATCATGGCATCTGTCCATCGTGAAATCTCACGATTTTCCATACCATTGAGCAGAATGGCCATTAACAGTGCCGACATTTGTTCATCTGCAACAGCACCGCGCGTATAGGCGTCAATAACCCAGTCAATTTGTGGATCAGTTAGCGCGTGATGATCTCGCTTTGCCGCAATGATTTCAGCGGCTGAATAGGCTTCAATCACTTAGCGCTCGTTGCGATCGAGGTCGTCTGGACCAAAGGCCCAAGGCAACATCGCAGACATCTTTTGTGGTCCCTCATCTGTCATGAGAAGGGCTTCAGGGCCACCGTGTTCAAACAACAACTGACGGCAACGACCGCATGGGGCCAAGTAATTTCCTTGCCCGTCAACGCAGACAACTGCAATTAATCGCCCGCCACCACTTGAAATCAAATTTGAAACTAACCCGCATTCTGCACAGAGTCCAACACCATAACTAGCATTTTCAACATTGCATCCAGTGACGATACGTCCATCGCTAACAAGAGCTGCAACACCTACTGGGAACTTTGAATAAGGCGCATATGCATTCTTCATGGCTCCAATTGCATCTTGATGAATCTGATCCCAATTGATTTGGGTCATCGCAAACCGCCTCGACGATATGGGATTCCATCGGCAGCTGGCATTCGTAATCGTTGAGAAGCAAGTGCCATAACTAAAATAGTTGCAATGTATGGAGTCATTGTCACAAGTTGTCCAGGTAGCTCATCTACTGCGAAGTAGAACCACAGTGTGAAAGCAGCAAAACCAAGACTTAGCCCGCCGCTAACCATCTTTCCAGACTTGAACTTTCTGAATGCAACAAACAACAAGATGACGAAAATGAATAACAGCAAAGCATGGATCGCAGCTGAATCACGAAGTTGTAGGGCATCAGCAAAACCAAAGAGACTCGCACCAGCTAACAATCCACCTGGTCGATAATTACCAAACAAAAGCGCTGCCAGGCCGATATATCCGCGACCTGCGACTTGATTCTCTTGATAATTACTAGCTGCGACGATTGCTAAGAAGCCACCACCTAATCCAGCAAATCCACCTGAAATAAGCACGCCTGCATATTTCATGGCATAGACATTGACGCCTAGGGATTCTGCTGCAACTGGTGCTTCACCAGCACTTCGTAAACGTAATCCAAAGGCGGTGCGCCATAAGATGAAGTAGGCCAATGGAACAAATGAAATAGCAACCACGGTTACATATGAAACATCTCCAGTTAGGCCACGAAGAATCGAAGCAAGGTCGGAGATGAAGAACCAATTGTGGCTTGCAAGTGAGCCCAATAAATCAGGACTCTTCCATCCAAAGTATTGACCGCCAGACAGCACTGGCAGACCATTAACGGGGATTGATTCGATGCCCGGTGACTGTGATGGACCTTGCCATGATCCGCCTTGATACAAAAGAGTTGAAAGATAGCGAACAAGTCCGGCTGCAATGATGTTAATTGCAACTCCTGAAACCACATGGTCAACACCAAAAGTCACTGTAGCGATTGCATGTACCAACGCACCGATTGATCCAAAAACAATTGCAGCAAACAAACCTGCCCACGGTCCGTGCTGTGAACCGATATATCCGCCAGCCCAAGCACCCATAATCATCATGCCTTCTAGACCTATGTTCACAACACCAGAACGCTCAGAGAACAAACCACCGAGTGCTGCTAAAACAATTGGCACCGAGAGAAGCAGCGCAGCTGAGGCCGTACCAGTACTTGTTAAATCTGAAGCACCTGTAATAACGCGGATAGATGCCAGCACAAAGACCAGCATGGTGGCATAACGCAATACCTTCATAGCCTTCACGCTTGCACCACCTTTGCTAGCTCATTACTTTGCAGAGTTAACTTAAATCGCCGCACAACTTCATATGCAATAACAGAACTCAGAAGAATTGAGCCCTGCATGATCACATATGTCTCAGGTGCAATATCAATGAGTTCTAATGAACGTGAGCTAACTTCAAGGAAGCCAAATAGAAGCGCGCTAATTGCCATACCTCCTGCAGAGTTACGACCAAGAAGTGCAACTGCAATCGCAGAGAATCCAATACCTGCACGGAAGCCCAAGTTATATGAGTGTGTTTGGCCAAGAACTTCTGGCAATCCTGAAAGACCTGCAATAGCTCCAGAAATAACAAGTGCGATGAAGGTCATCTTCTTAGAGTTCACACCACTGACGCGTGCAGCAATCGGATTTAACCCAGATGCTCGTAACTCAAATCCAAAGCGAGTGCGGTTAACAACGAACCAGAAAATTAAGCCCAGAGCAACTGCGACAAAGAACATGCCGTACACGCCTCCACCAGGTTGATCTTCAACACCAAGCTTGCGCAAAAGTGGCATCAAATCTGGAACCTGGGCAGAAGCTGGTAACTCTTTTGTTTGAAGATTGTTTGAACCTTCTTCAACTAGTGCAAAGTGTTTTGACAATAAGTAAGCCGACAAGCCACCTGCAAGGCTGTTGAGCATAATTGTGGAAATAACCTCATTTACTCCACGTTTTACCTTCAAAAATGCAGCGATCGCAGCCCAAAGTCCTCCAAATGTCATTGCAACAATAAAGACCGCCGCAACATGGAGGACTGGCGGAAGAACAAACATGGCACCGATGTAGCAGCTAAAGAGAGCGCCTAAGCGCAATTGTCCTTCAACTCCAATATTAAACAGACCTGCTCTAAAGGTTACGGCGATTGCAATTGCGGCGATGTAATAAGGAGTTGCGGTATTAACAATCTCCATCAAGGATCCAGCCTCGGTGCCGTAATCCCACATAGTTCTAAAGGCTTCTAGTGGAGATTTCTTACTAACAATAACTGCAATGCTTGAAATCGCGATTGAAAATACTGCCGCCGCAAGTGGCGCAGCAACAGCTAGACCGATTTTGCTCGGTGTAAATTTTCGTGTCAGAGAATTGCTCATGCTGCACCTGTCATTGCAGAACCTAATTGCTCTGGAGTTGTTTTTGCAGGGTCTAACTCCGCCGTCAATTTGCCGCGCAACATAACCAAGAGTCGATCTGACATTCCAATCAACTCCTCTAGATCTGCTGAAATAAGAACAATTGCCATTCCCTTTTCGCGAGCTTTCCGAAGCACATCCCAAATAGCACCTTGCGCGCCAACATCAACTCCGCGAGTTGGATGTGATGCGACCAAGAGTGCTGGAGCTTTGCTCATTTCGCGGCCTACAATAAATTTCTGCTGATTTCCACCTGACAATGCCGCTGCCAAAGTATCTGGACCAGGTGCCCGCACATCAAACTCTTGCATGATTGTGCGAGTGCTCTCAATTGTTGCTTTCTTATCAATAACAAATCCACGCATAACTGGCTTGCTGCGTTGATGTCCAAGGATTCTGTTCTCCCACAATGGTGAGGACATCATTAGAGCTTGTCGCTGACGGTCTTCCGGAATTAAACCAATACCAAGATCATGCCTATCAGCAACACTTAACTCATCGATTGATGAGCCATGAAATTCAATCGATCCCGTGTAATCACGCAGTCCCATAATGGCCTCTACTAATTCAGCCTGACCATTTCCTTCAACGCCTGCAATGCCAATAACTTCACCGGCGTGGAGATTAAAGGTGATATTTGAGATTAAGTCTCGGCTGCCAGTGGCAGTAGGAATAGTGACATCCTTGAGAGCCAAAGTGATTTCTTCTCGTCGAGTATGTCCTAGTGTGGAAGGCTTCGGTAATTCACTTCCAACCATCAGCTCAGCGAGTTGACGAGCTGTCACATCTTTTGATTTCACTTCAGCAACTGTGGAACCTTGTCGGATCACAGTGACTTCATCTGCCACTCTCAATACTTCATCAAGCTTGTGTGAGATAAAAATCAAGGCCATGCCTTGGGCACGTAAGCCTTCGAGTGCCTTGAAGAGATCATCTACTTCTTGCGGAACTAGAACCGCAGTAGGTTCATCGAAAATTAGTATGTTTGCACCACGGAATAAAACCTTCAAAATTTCTACGCGCTGGCGCTGTCCAACACCTAGCTCTTCGACCAAGACATCTGGATCTATATCCAATCCATACTGCTGAGCCATTTCTACAACTTTTTCCCGTGCGCCAGCAAAATCTATAGTGACTCCGTGATGTGGCTCTGAACCCAAAATTATATTTTCTAGAACAGTGAAATTATCAGCCAACATGAAGTGCTGATGGACCATGCCAATGCCAGCATCAATTGCATCATTAGGAGTTTTAAAGTGAACCTGTTGACCATTTACTAGAATTTCACCAGCATCCGGGCGTTGCATCCCATAAAGGATCTTCATAACAGTTGATTTACCTGCGCCATTTTCACCAACGAGAGCGTGGACCGTGCCGGTCTGAACTTTCAGTGAGACATCTTTGTTGGCTATTACGCCAGGAAAGCGCTTACTGATGTGTCGCAGTTCTACTGCTACTGACACTGGCAATCTCCTTTGACTGTTGCGGTGAGAAAAGCATTTGGCCCAACAAGGAGATTTAACTCCATTGTTGGGCCAAACACTACTTTCTAATTGCGTTTATTCCAAAAAGCGATTATGGCTTTGTTGGAACCTTGATCTTTCCTGACTTGATTGCAGCAGCAGCCTTATCGATCTGTGCCTTGTACTTGGTGATGTATCCACCTGAGTATGAGACGCCAACGCCATCAAGTGAGAGGTTATATACGCGACCGTAGATACCGTTCTCGTCAAGGATGTCGTTTACAGATGAGCCTGCAACAGCTGTTGCAATTACGTCGTAAACAGCACGGTCAACGCGCTTGATCATTGATGTGAGCATGTTCTTCTTCTCTGCAGCTGAGGCTGTTAGGTACTGATCAGAGTCAACTCCGATAGTCCAAACCTTCTTGCCAGCCTTTGCAGCATCGGTTGCAGCTGCGAAGTTACCCGCACCTGATCCACCTGCTGCTGAGTAGATAACATCGATACCCTTATCGATCATTCCCTTAGCAATAACCTTTGCCTTAGCTGGGTCATTGAAACCACCGAAATCAGGTGGCTCTGTGACGTACTTGACGTCAACAGTTACTGACTTCTTTGTTGCCTTAACACCAGCAACGAATCCTGCTTCAAACTTCTGTAGTAGTGGAATACGAACTCCACCGATGTAACCAACCTTGCCTGACTTTGATGCAAGTGCTGCTGCAACGCCAGCTAGGTATGAACCCTGCTCTTCAGCGAATACAAGACCTGCAACGTTTAGTAGGTCAACTGATGCATCATCGATGATTCCGAATTGAACATTTGGATAATCTGATGCAACCTTCTTGATTGGTCCTGCGTATAGGAAGCCAACAGCAATGATTGGGTTGTATCCAGCTTTTGCTAGCAAGCGAAGCTTGTCTTCACGCTCTGAATCAGAACCTGTTGTAACTGTTACTTCACGAGCTGTAACACCAAACTTCTTCTTAGCTAGATCTAGACCAGCTGCTGCTGAATCGTTGAATGACTTATCGCCACGTCCACCGATGTCATAAGCAAGGCCAACTTTTACCTTAGTTGCTGCTGTTGCTGATGGTGCAACAAATGCTGTTACAGCCATAACAGTTGCAGCAACAACTGCTACAAGACGAAATACTTTCTTCAATTTTCCTCCAAGGATTCAAGGGGATCTTCAATATCTGCTTTTAAGGGCAATTACGGAAGGTTTCTGTAATTGGGAGCCTATAACTCACCCATGATTAAACTCAACAAGCGAGCCTTTATTTTGGTATCGGGGGTGTAACGTTTTGGAAAACTCTCAAGTTGGGGTTGAGGAAAAGAAGCCTTTATCGCACTAAACCGAGGTTTTTGTAGGTTTCCTGAAGGGTTTCCGAGGCAACGCTGCGAGCTTTCTCTGCACCCTCATGGAGAAGGTCAATGAGGTGCTTTTCATCTTCTAAGAGTTCAAGTGCCTTAGCCCTGATCGGCCGGAAGTGCTCAACCACCACTTCAGCCACAGCAGTCTTAAAGTCTCCGTATCCCTTACCTTCAAATTGAGTTTCAAGATCTGAAATTGAAGTTCCGGAAAGTGATGAATGAATAGTTAGCAAATTACTAATGCCTGGTTTTTCTTTTTCATCAAATGTAACTTCTCGGCCCGCATCTGTTGCGGCGCTTTTGATCTTTTTTGTATTGGCTTCAGGAGTATCCATTAGTTCTAAAACCCCTGATGTCGAACCCGAGGATTTGCTCATTTTTGAAGTTGGCTCTTGCAGGTCGTAAATCTTTGCTCCTGCTTTCAAGATGTAGCCCTCTGGCAATCTAAAGGTTTCACCAAATCGAGAATTAAAACGAGTAGCCAGATCACGGGTTAATTCAATGTGTTGACGTTGATCTTCTCCAACCGGAACAAAATGGGCTTGATATAAAAGTATGTCTGCGGCTTGCAACATCGGATATGTAAAGAGACCAACACGGGCTGTGTCTGCTCCGCCCTTTGCTGATTTATCTTTGAATTGAGTCATACGGCTTGCCTCACCAAAACCTGCAAGACATTCCATAATCCAGCCCAATTGATTGTGTTCTGCAACATGAGACTGCACAAATAAGGTTGATTTTTCAGGTGAAATTCCTAGGGCAATCAACTGGGCAGCAGATGCCAAAGTCCGCCTTCTAAACAACGCTGGTTCAATTTCACCAGTGAGTGCATGTAAATCAACAATGCAATAAAAAGCATCATTGCCTTCTTGTAATTCAACCCATTGCTTTAGAGCGCCCAGATAATTTCCGAGGTGGAAGGAGTCACTTGTTGGCTGAATGCCTGAAAGAACTCGCTTCTGTGTCATGCCGATAATTCTTTCACAACTATGCTGATCGCGAGATCAATAACTGCCCTGCGCGTTTGCCTTCCATTGATAACACCGTGATTCGGATGCCATTAACGTTCACTACATCGTGCTCGCGTGGGATTCGACCTAAGAAATGCATGACAAATCCACTGGCAGTCTCATATGGACCTTCTGGAATTTCGAGGTTGGTCTGCTCGATTAAATCCTCAATAGAAATAAGCCCATCTACTTCGAAATCACCTGTGCGCTCTTCATGTGAAATTTCATCCTCATGGTCGTCATATTCGTCACGGATATCCCCCACAAGAACTTCGACTAAGTCTTCTAGGGTGACGATTCCATCGGTCCCACCATATTCATCAAGAACAATTGCCAGGTGCTGCCCTTGCATACGCATCTCCGTTAGGGCTGGCAAAATCCCTTTCGTACCAGGCAAATACATAATATTTCGAGCTAACTCAACAATCTTGGTTCCCTTGGATGCAAGGGAGGTATCCAACAAATCGCGAACGTGAATAAATCCAACAACCTCATCAGATGAGCCTCGAACAACTGGGTAGCGAGAATGCGCCTTATCAACTGCTAGTTCAATTGCTTTACCAACAGTCAATGAGGCATCCATGAAATCAACTTCAGTACGGGGCACCATAACTTCGTGCACCTGACGTTCTGAGGCATTAAAAACTTCTTCGACAATGTCGCGTTCCTCTGCGGTCAATGCAGCATGGCCGACAACTAAGTCGAGTAGCTCTTCTTCAGACATCTGACTGCGCTGCTCTTTAGGATCAATACCAAATGCGCGCACCACAAAGTCTGTTGACTTTGAAAGCAACCAAATAACTGGGCGGAAGATATTTGCAACAATATTGATGGTTCCAGCAGTAGTCATCGCGATTTCTTCAGCTCTAAAAAGCGCGACTCGCTTAGGAACTAGCTCTCCAAAGACTAAAGAGAAATAGGCGATCACAAGAGTCACACCAATAAGGGAGATAGTTGCACTCCAGCCCTTTGAAATTCCTTGGGACTCAAGCCATGGAATTACATAATCGCCTAGCTGATCTGCACCTAATGCTGCAGAGAGAAATCCGCTGACAGTCACGCCAATTTGAACAGCGGCTAATAAGCGGTTGGGGTGTTCTGCAAGGGCTGCAACGCGAGCGCCTCGTTTTCCACGGGATGCGATTTGACGCACCTGGCTATCTCGAAGAGATATGAGAGCAATTTCTGCAGCAACGAAAAAGGCGGCCAAGATAATCAGGCCAGCGATGGTTGCTAGGTCAACGAGCAGTGAAGCCAACGAGGGAGGTTCCATTATGTGAGAAGTATACGATCTCCAGGAGATCTCATAAAGCCGGCCGTGGCGCTGAGCCAGATCTTCCCTTGAGCGGCGTTTGTGCGTAATCTAGCGCCGTTGGCCAACCGGCCATCACCTTCATCCTCGGACCGTCGGGCACGTACCTGCCCGGAGAAGGAGAGAAATCTCATGGCATCAGTAGTTTTTGATGGCGCATCACGTATCTATCCAGGAACAACAGCACCTGCAGTCGACAAGCTAAATCTCACCGTTAATGATGGAGAGTTTTTGGTTCTTGTTGGTCCATCAGGTTGCGGTAAGTCAACATCACTTCGTATGTTGGCTGGACTTGAAGAAATTGATGGCGGTCGCATTTTAATTGGCGATCGCGATGTAACAAATGTTGCACCAAAAGATCGCGATATCGCGATGGTGTTCCAGTCTTATGCACTGTATCCACACATGACAGTTGCAGAGAACATGGGCTTTGCCTTAAAGATTGCAGGAACTCCAAAAGAAGAGCGCGAACGTCGCGTCCTTGAAGCAGCAAAGTTGCTTGACCTTGAGCCATACCTAGAGCGCAAGCCAAAAGCTCTTTCTGGTGGACAACGTCAGCGCGTTGCAATGGGTCGCGCAATTGTTCGTGAGCCTCAAGTTTTCCTTATGGACGAACCACTTTCAAACCTTGATGCGAAGTTGCGCGTAGCAACTCGTACACAAATCGCTGCCTTGCAGCGTCGCTTAGGAATCACAACTGTTTATGTAACACACGACCAAGTTGAAGCTATGACTATGGGCGATCGAGTTGCGGTATTGAAGGATGGATTGCTTCAGCAAGTAGATACACCACGTAATCTTTATGACAACCCAGCAAACGCATTCGTCGCAGGATTCATTGGATCCCCTGCTATGAACCTACTTATCGCACCTGTTGTGGGCGGTAAGGCGATGCTTGGAGATCTAGCCATTGATGTTCCAGCTTCTGCAGGATCATCTGTGACAGTCGGTGTTCGCCCAGAAGGCTTCACACCGTCATCAAAGGGCTTCCATGTACTAGTTGAAGTTGTTGAAGAGCTTGGTTCAGATGCATTCGTTTATGGAAAGCCAGCTGATTCATCAGTTAAGTTTGCTAATGCAGCAGATGAAGGTGCGCAAGTAATTGTTCGCTGGGATCCAAAGAACCCTCCAAAGCCAGGTCAGACAATCACTGTCGAAGCAGCTAAGGGCGCAGTTCACTTGTTCAACTCAGCAACTGGAGAACGCGTTTAATTAGATCAGTAAAAAACCCGCGAGAGCCAATGGCCACCGCGGGTTTTTTGTTGCCTAAATGCGCTTATGCCATGGCCTTCTTGAGGTTCTCATCAATTGAATTCAAGAACTCTTGAGTTGTTTGATACGGAGCATCCTTTGAAATCAAAAGAGATAAATCCTTGGTCATCTTTCCTTGCTCGACAGTCTCAATGCACACTCGTTCTAAAGTTGCACAGAACTTTGCAAGCTCTGGGTTGTTATCCAGCTTTGCACGGTGTGCAAGACCTTGAGTCCAGGCAAAGATTGAAGCAATTGGGTTTGTTGATGTTGCCTTACCTGCTTGGTGATCACGGTAGTGACGTGTCACTGTTCCGTGAGCAGCCTCTGACTCGCAGATCTTTCCATCTGGTGTCATCAACACGGAAGTCATCAAACCAAGTGAGCCGTAACCCTGTGCAACGGTGTCAGATTGAACATCGCCGTCATAGTTCTTACATGCCCAGACGTATCCACCTTCCATACGTAAAGACATTGCAACCATGTCATCAATCAGGCGATGCTCATACCAAATTCCAGCAGCATCAAATTGTGTCTTGAACTCTGCTTGGTAGATCTCTTCAAAAATATCCTTGAAGCGACCGTCATAAGCCTTAAGGATTGTGTTTTTCGTTGAAAGATAGACAGGAAACTTACGGAGAAGTCCGTAGTTAAGGGATGCACGGGCAAAGTCGCGAATTGAATCGTCAACGTTATACATTGCCATTGCAACACCTGAAGATTCAAAGTTGAAAACTTCTGTGTTAATTGGTGCAGATCCATCTTCTGGCACAAATGAGATTGTTAGCTTTCCTGGACCTGGAACTTTAAAGTCTGTTGCACGGTATTGATCACCAAAAGCGTGACGTCCGATAACTATTGGCTTAGTCCAGTGTGGAACCAAACGAGGAACATTGCTGATAATGATTGGCTCGCGGAAAATCACTCCGCCAAGAATGTTGCGGATTGTTCCATTAGGAGACTTCCACATCTTCTTCAAACCAAACTCTTCAACACGTGCCTCATCCGGAGTGATAGTTGCGCACTTGATACCAACGCCATGCTTTTGAATAGCCCGTGCTGAATCGATAGTCACCTGATCATCAGTTGCATCACGGTGTTCCATGCCCAAGTCGTAATACTCGAGATTCACATCCAGGTAAGGCAAAATCAATGAATCCTTGATGAACTGCCACATAATGCGGGTCATTTCATCGCCGTCTAATTCAACGACTGTGCCTGTAACTTTGATCTTGCTCATTGAGTCTCCTTTATTTGTATATTAAAGATTGCCTAGAGTGTTTGGACATCTGCTTGCTTTGCACGAACTGCTTCTGCTGCCTCTTTAAGGGCTGCAACTTCTGAATCAGTTAATGCGCTTTCGACAACCTTCTTGATACCGGTGCGACCAATTTCAGCTTCAACGCCAAGATAAACACCAGAAATTCCGTACTCACCGTCAACCCAAGCACACACAGGCATTACTGCCCCTGAATCTTCAATAATAGCCTTGGCCATTCGAGCTGCTGCTGCAGATGGTGCATAGTAGGCAGAGCCTGTTTTAAGAAGTGCAACGACTTCTGCACCACCATTGCGTGTGCGATCCACAAGTTCTGCAATCTCTTCTTGTGAGAGAAGATCTGTTAGTGGCTTGCCATCAACTGTGCAACGGCTTGGAACTGGGACCATTGTGTCTCCATGTGATCCAAGAGTCAGAGTCTTAACAGCGGCAACTTTTACTCCAAGTTTTTCTGCAACAAAGTTTGTAAAACGTGCTGTGTCCAACATTCCAGCCTGACCCATTACGCGGTTCTTTGGAAATCCTGTTGCGATCTGGGCTAGTGAGGTCATTTCATCTAATGGATTAGAAACCACAATAATTACTGCATTAGGTGAGTGCTTTGCAATGTTTTCTGCAACACCACGGACGATTCCTGCATTTACATCAATCAAATCCATACGGCTCATACCGGGCTTACGAGGGAGTCCTGCTGTAATAACGACAACATCTGAGTTAGCTGTAGCTTCGTAGCCAGCACCTTCAGCAGTGGTTGTTGCGCCAATAATTTTTGTTTCAAAACCTTCAATCGAGCGCGATTGATTCATATCTAAAGCCAAACCTTCAGGCTTACCTTCGACGATATCTGTTAATACAACAGTGTCGAAAAGATCATATTCAGCTAAACGAAGAGCTGTTGTTGAACCATAGAAACCGGCACCGACTACTGTGACTTTGCCACCCATCGTGACTCCATTCATGCGTATTTGCGAATAGGTGAACTCTATCGCCCGTTCGGAAGGGCAATCGCCAGCGCAAAAAGGGCTAAAGCGATAACAACGGGTAAATAAAACTCTATGCGGCGGAAATTTCCAGCTTTGAGTGCGATGCCCAAGGTTCCTGCCGCAATAAAAAGTGATCCACCTCGCACTATCCCGGAGGCCCCAAGAACCACCCCTACCAGGACAGCGAGGTAACTAACTATAGAAAGCAAGCGATTATTTAACTGCATGCATCAACCACATTTGTTAGCAGCATGGCCCGCGTCATTGGGCCGACCCCACCAGGCATTGGTGAAACGTATGACGCTTTTGCATAAACACCAGGACAAACATCGCCATCTAATCCTTCTGGAGTTCTAGATATTCCAACATCAATTACTACTGCGCCTTCTTTGATCATTTCAGCTTTTAGGAAATGTGACTGCCCAATTGCAGCAACAACAATGTCAGCGTTCCTTGTGTGTTGCAATAAATCTTTTGTGCCAGTGTGGGTAAGTGTCACAGTTGCATTTTCTTGTTTGCGACTTAGTAGCAACCCGAGCGGACGTCCTACTGTTAATCCGCGACCAATAACAGTTATCTCTGCACCATTGGTTGTGATGTTGTAATGATCAAGTAGCGCGACAATTGCACGCGGTGTGCATGGCAATGGTGCGTCGTATCCTGAAACCAAACGACCAAGATTTAAAGGATGCAAACCATCTGCATCTTTGTCTGGATCAATAGCTTCCAATACTTTTTGGGTATTAACACCCTTCGGTAATGGTAATTGAACTATGTAACCAGTACATTCCTTGGAAGAATTCAAATCCGCAATAGCGGCAAGAACATCTCTCTCGGTTGCACTCTCTGGTAAGTCAACACGGATTGAGTTGATCCCAACTTCTTTGCAATCGCGATGTTTTCCGCCGACATAAGAATGAGAACCAGGGTCATCACCAACAAGTACTGTTCCGAGGCCAGGCGTTACTCCCTTGTGCTTTAGCGCAAGTACGCGAGTTGTCAGATCGGCCTTAATGACAGCTGCAAGTGCCTTGCCATCTAGAATCTGTGCGCTCATGGGTAAAGCCTATCTATTCGACTATGCGTGAGAGAAATGCCTAGTGCCCGTGAAAAACATGGCTATTCCAGCAGCCTGCGCAGCTGCAATAACCTCATCATCGCGCACACTTCCGCCAGGTTGTATAACGGCGGTAACGCCTGCATCAATCAAAATCTGCAGCCCATCTGCAAATGGAAAGAATGCATCACTTGCAGCAACAGAGCCTTTAACGCGATCACCTGCGCGTGAAACTGCAAGACGTGCGGAATCCACACGATTGACCTGTCCCATACCAATTCCAACCGAGGCGGTGCCTTTTGCAAGCAAGATCGCATTGCTCTTTACTGAGCGCACACTGCGCCATGCAAACTCAAGATCCTTCATCGTCTGTATGTCTACTGCCTTGCCACTTACTTGCTTCCAATGTGTAGGCAAATCACCTTCGGCATCGATTAAATCAGTTGATTGCAGAAGCACTCCCCCGGAAACTGGGCGAAGTTCAAAGGCATTTATCGATGTTACATCGCATTTCAATATACGAATCGATGGTTTCTTCATAAGCAGTTCAAGAGCATCGGCTTCGTAATCTGGCGCAATGATTACTTCTGTGAAGATTTTTGATAATGGCTCTGCCATTGCAAGATCAACTGTGCGATTTGCTGCAACGACTCCACCAAACGCCGATACTGGATCACACTCATGTGCACGCTGATATGCAACTGCAACCCCCAGTTCACAAACAGCGACGCCACATGGGTTTGCATGCTTCATGATGGCAACAGCAGGATCACGATGATCCAACACTGCACGCCACGCTGCTTCTGCATCTGTGTAATTGTTGAATGACATTTCCTTGCCATGTAGTTGCTGTGCACCAACAATCCCGGCAGTTCCACCTGAATAGATTGCGGCAGCTTGATGTGGATTCTCTCCATAGCGCAGGGAGTTTTCTTTACGCCATATGTGCCCAAACCAATCAGGTAATTCCTGAGAATCTGATTTGCCTAACCAGCTTGCTATAGCTAAATCGTATTCAGCCGTTGTTCTAAAAACCTCTAGTGCCAATTGACGACGCTCTACTTCTGTAAAACCACCAGATTTAATTGCATTTAGAAGTTGGTCATATTGGGAAGTTTGGCAAATAACAGCCACAGAGCCATGGTTTTTCGCAGCCCCACGAAGCATTGATGGACCACCGATGTCGATTTGTTCTATACATTCTTCAAAGTTGGCACCTGATGCAAGCGTGGATGCAAATGGATACAAGTTAATAACCACGAGATCAAATGGTGCGATATCTAGATCAGCGATTGCAGCTAAGTGTTCTGGATTGTTTTGATCCGCCAGAATTCCACCATGAATTCGTGGATGCAAAGTCTTTACTCGCCCACCCATAATTTCAGGAAAATCTGTGTAGGTGCTGACTTCAGTCACAGCAATCCCAGCATCAGCTAGATTCTTTGCAGTCGATCCTGTAGATAAAATCTCAATTCCTGCAAAATTAAGAGCCTCACCCAATTCAAGTAGGCGATCCTTGTCATAGACACTGACTAATGCACGGCGAATTTGTTTTTTCATCGAGGAATAGTCTCCAGTGTCGGTGTAATCAAAGCTATGGTCGCAACAATGAGACCGCGCTCTACTTTCTTAATTCTCTCATGAAGAGTGGCTTCATCATCGCCGGGCAACACCGGCACCTCCATCTGGGTAATGATCGGTCCGGTATCTACGCCAGCATCAACCCAATGAACAGTTGTACCTGTGACCGTTACACCTGCTGCCAAAGCATCACGAACTGCATGTGCGCCTGGAAATTCTGGAAGCAATGCTGGATGACTATTAATAGTTGGAAAGGAATTTACGAAATCTGCCGATAAGATTTTCATGAAACCTGCGCTAACGACTAAATCTGGTTGGTATTTCTTCACCTGATCAAATAGATCTCTATCCCATGCCTGGCGATCACCCTTCAACTCAATGATTGAGGTGTTAATTGCGGCCTTCTTAGCTCTATCTATGACCTGCGCATCTGCTTTATCCGAAACTACTGCGACAACTTGAATATCCAGATCTGGAGCATCCAAAATCGCCTGAGCAAGTGAACCTGCACCTGAGGCAAGGATTACAACGCGCTTTCTCATGTCCGCTTGAAAAATCTCGGTACATACAGCGCTAAAGCAGCACCTACCACTAGCTCGACTGCTATTGCCAATGTGAATTTCCAGGTAGAAACTCCCACTGCTGACATAGTCTCTGTGATCAACGCACCGCTTGCGGAATATCCAATAAATGCTGCAATCAGAATTGCCACAATCAAACTTTGATGTAAAACCTTAAAGTTAAGGGCTACTGTCCAACTTGCAAGGAGCGCACCTGCAAAGACAATAAGGGCGATGCCAATTAATGCGATTGTTGACTTACCTTGAGGTAGCGCGCCTAACAGTGGCATTGCAGGAAGTGTATTTAAACGATATGAAAGTGGCGAAACTAATGTGCCCGATCCAACGGCAAATCCAACTCCTGAAAAATATGCAAGTGTGGCAACTGCTGCGTTGGGCAAATACAAAACATTTAGCAATAGCAAAAGAAGACCCCCGAAGATGCCGGGTTGCAAAGCAATAGTCAGGTTCTTAACCATTGATAAATTCAGAAGCAGGCAAATGCCAAGAATGATTGATGATGCACCTAAGAGCAAGGCGATGATGCGAGAGCCAAATAGAAATCCTTGGCCTAAAGCAACTTTGCGTCCAACGGTAGAGCCAACTAAAAGCGTAAATGGCAAGACATAAATAAGTGCGAAATACCAAACTGGCTTTACTGTCTCAGTTTTTGAAAAAAATGAAGCCAATAGAGCAAACAGGGTGTAGCAGATAGCAAAGATGACTCGAGCAGGACCAGCCAAAGAAGAATCATTGTCTAGTCGTTCAATAGTGCGCGCTATGCCATTGCGAATTGCAAGTACTGGAAAGACCAGAGCGCCAAGTGGAAGATATGAAAGATAACCATTTAAGCCAGAGGGTGGCAGTGCTAAAGAAAAAGGGATCTGGTGAGCACCAATCCAGATCCACAACGCTGCACGTAAAGGATCTCCCGTATTGCCTGTTGCGCTACCTGCAGTAGCCCAAGCGAGAAGGGCAATAAATGATGTGGGAAGTAAAAGCCATGCAACGCTACGCAGGACCTGGGGCAATGCTGCTCCAAGTACCCGCGTGAACATTGTTATCGACCCAGAATTGCGCGTAACAAACGCGCGGTTTCACTAGGTGTTTGGCCAACCTTAACTCCAGCTGCTTCCAAGGCATCTTTCTTCGCTTGCGCAGTTCCTGAAGACCCAGAAACGATTGCGCCTGCGTGACCCATTGTTTTACCTTCTGGCGCAGTGAAACCTGCAACGTAACCAACAACTGGCTTTGTTACATACTCAGAGATAAATGCTGCAGCACGCTCTTCTGCATCTCCACCGATTTCACCAATCATCACAATCGCTGTTGTGTCTGGATCATCTTGAAATGCTCGCAAGCAATCGATGTGTGTTGTTCCAATAACTGGATCTCCACCAATTCCAACTGCAGTGCTAAATCCAATGTCTCGGAGTTCATACATCATTTGATAGGTAAGGGTTCCAGACTTTGACACTAATCCAATAGGACCTGACCCAGTGATGTCTGCAGGAATAATTCCCACATTTGATTTTCCTGGGCTAATCAATCCTGGGCAGTTAGGACCGATTATCTGCGTCGTTCCCTTTGTCTGCGAGTATGCATAGAAGCTTGCAGAATCATGAACAGGAATACCTTCTGTGATCACAACAACTAGTGGCATCGTTGCATCAATGGCATCAATGACAGCAGCTTTGGCAAACTTAGGTGGAACGAAAACAACAGAAACATTGGCACCTGTTGCACTCATTGCTTCAGCAACTGTGTTGAATACAGGCAACTGATGACCGTCGATATCGACAACCTGTCCACCTTTACCTGGAGTAACTCCGCCGACAATCTTTGTGCCTGAAGCCAACATACGGCGAGTGTGCTTGGTTCCTTCGGAACCTGTCATTCCCTGAACAATTACCTTGCTTGCATCATTGATAAAGATAGACATTACTTCGCCGCCAATTCTGCAGCGCGATTTGCTGCTCCATCCATAGTGTCTGCCTGCTCCACCAACGGGTGGGCGGCCTTAGCCAAAATTGCACGGCCTTCGACAACGTTGTTTCCATCGAGGCGAACAACAATTGGCTTTGTCGCCTTAGGCCCAAGTAATTCAAGGGCTTGCACAATTCCGTTTGCAACAGCGTCACATGCGGTAATTCCACCAAATACATTAACGAAAACGCTCTTCACATCGGCATCTCCAAGAATGATCGAAAGTCCATCAGCCATGATTTGTGCCGATGCACCGCCACCGATGTCTAAGAAGTTAGCTGGGCGAACCCCGCCGTGTTTTTCGCCAGCATAAGCAACAACATCAAGGGTGCTCATTACAAGTCCAGCGCCATTGCCAATGATTCCAACTTGTCCATCAAGTTTGACGTAGTTGAGACCCTTTTCTTTAGCAGCTGCCTCTAAAGGATTTTCTGCATCTTGGTCAACTAGTCCTTGATGATCTGGTTGACGGAAATCAGCGTTGTCATCAAGAGTTACCTTGCCATCTAAAGCAATTATTTTTCCATCATTTGTTTTCACCAATGGATTGACTTCAACAAGAGTTGCATCTTCGCCCTGGAATACATCCCATAACTTCAGTAAAACATTTGCAACTTGGTCTGCAACATCTGCAGGAAATGCTGCTGCTGCAACTATCTCTTTTGCCTTAGCTAAAGAGATTCCATCAACTGCGGATACTGGAATCTTTGCAAGTTTCTCTGGGGCGGTATGTGCGACCTCTTCAATATCCATTCCACCTGAAACAGATGCCATGACAAGAAATGTGCGATTTGAACGGTCTAGCAAGATTGATAGGTAGTACTCGGCTTCAATAGGTGCTGCTGCAGCGATCATTACAGTTCGAACGGTGTGACCCTTAATATCCATGCCGAGGATTGCGCCAGCTTTTTCGCGAGCATCTTGTGGGTTCTCAGCAAGCTTTACGCCTCCTGCTTTGCCACGGCCACCAACTTTTACCTGTGCCTTTACGACCACCTTGCCACCAATATCAGTTGCAGCTTTTTCTGCTTCATCTGCTGTTGTGGCAATTGCTGCAGCTAAAACAGGTACTCCATGTTTTTCAAAAATATCTCGGGCTTGGTATTCAAAGAGATCCACTGGGGCTCACAATCTATTGGCCGGCATATATACGGGGTAATCCTATAGTTTCTCAACAGGTGCATAACGCAGCAGCAAACGCTTCTCTCCGTACTGACCGAAGTTAATTGTCGCTTCGGCTTTGTCCCCGGCCCCCGCAACGGCTACTACCGTGCCTAATCCGAATGTGTCATGTGACACACGCTCACCAACAGCTAGCTCCATGGCAGCGCTCTTTTTGCCAGTGGCTCTTGGTGGCGGTGTGGTTGCAACACGAGTACGTGTGACAAATGATGGCGACAAAGATGCTCTACCTTCGTTGCGCCATTCAATTACCTCTTCGGGAATTTCATCTAGAAAACGTGAAGGAGGATTGTAATTTGGTGCTCCCCATGTTGAGCGATATTCAGCTCGTGAAATATATAGACGTTGACGCGCACGAGTTAAACCAACATATGCAAGACGACGTTCTTCTTCAATCTCATCTTTTTCTCCGAGAGTACGCGAGTGAGGAAATATTCCATCTTCCATGCCAGTGAGAAATACTGTTGGGAACTCAAGACCTTTCGCGGTGTGCAGAGTCATCATTGTGACAACACCTCCATGATCCTCTCCTTCTGGAATTTCATCTGCATCAGCAACAAGAGAAACTTTCTCCAAAAATCCTGCTAATGAAATCTCCTCATCTTCGCCAAGTTCCTCAAATGGGCGTTCTTCATACTCCATAGAAACTGCTACTAACTCTTTTAAGTTTTCGACGCGAACTTCATCTTGAGGATCGGTGCTATCGGCTAACTCTTTAAGTAATCCTGACTGTTCAAGTGCCGCTTCAACAATTACTGAGGGTTTAGTTTTAGCCTCAACCAACACCGCTAAAGCGCTAACCATTGAAGTGAATTCAGTGATCGCCAGGGCTGCGCGAGCTGGCACAGATCCATTCTCATTCACCCGCAATAATCCTTGCCAAAAAGAAATGTTGTTGTTGCGAGCAAACTCATCGACGTAATCAAGTGAAGTGTCACCAATGCCTCGCTTTGGCACATTGATGATCCTGCGAAGAGAAATCTCATCCTCAACATTTGCTAAAACCCTCAGATATGCCAGTAAGTCCTTTACTTCTCGGCGTTCATAAAATCGCAGGCCTCCAACTACTTTATAAGGAAGGGCATTGCGCATGAATACTTCTTCAAAAACACGAGATTGTGCATTAGTTCGGTAAAAAATTGCGGTATCTCCAGGCGTTGAAACCCCTTCACGCTGAAGAGATCGAATTTCATCTGCGATGAAGTTGGCTTCATCATGCTCGCTTTCGGCAACATATCCAGTCAGTGGTGCCCCAGATCCTGCATCAGACCACAAGTTCTTCTCTTTGCGGCTTTCGTTTTTAGTTATGACTGCGTTAGCAGCGTTAAGAATGTTTTGCGTAGAACGATAGTTCTGCTCAAGTAAGACAGTCTGGGCATTTGGGTAATCCAGTTCAAACTGCAGAATATTTCGAATAGTAGCTCCGCGGAATCCATAAATTGATTGATCAGCATCACCGACTACACATAGTTCAGCTGGAGGCTGACCCTCCAGTTCAGTGCCAACAAGTTCTTTGACCAAAATGTATTGAGCATGGTTTGTATCTTGATATTCATCAACCAAAACGTGGCGAAAGCGAGATCTAAATCGTGCCTTTGCTTCAGGGTAGCGCTGGAGAACTTCTACTGTCTTTAGAATCAAATCATCAAAATCCATGGCATTCGCGCGGATTAGGCGCTGCTGATAAACCGCATAAACATCAGCAACCACCTGTTCAAACTGGTTGCTTGCTGCATTTAAGTAATCCTGTGGGCCTAGAAGTTCATTTTTTGCATTTGAGATCATGGATTGAAATTGGCGAGCTGGATATCGCTTGGGATCTAAGTTTAATTCCTTGGCAACAATTGTAATGAGTCGCTGTGAATCAGCCGAGTCATAAATACTAAATGAATTGCTATACCCAAGGCGCGTTGCTTCTTGGCGCAAGATGCGCACACATGCTGAGTGGAAAGTCGAGACCCACATAGATTTAGCGATTGGGCCAACCAAATCTGCAACACGCTCTTTCATTTCCCCAGCAGCTTTGTTTGTGAAAGTGATTGCCAAAATTTGATATGGAGCAACGTTACGTCTAGACATTAAATATGCGATGCGGCGAGTAAGTACCCGAGTCTTTCCAGATCCAGCACCGGCAACGACCAATAATGGGCCGCCTGAATGTGTAACCGCCTCCGATTGCTGAGGATTGAGTCCCTCAAGTAATGGATCGATTTCAGTCATGAGGAGGAGTCTAATAGTCTTGCTACATGGAACCGATCGCAGATAACGAGATCAAGCGCGTCTTGGTCGTAAACGCCCACCCTGATGATTCTGATTTCGGGGCCTCCGGAACTATTGCCCAATGGGTGAAAAAGGGAATCGAAGTTGCTTACGTGTTTTGTACTAACGGCGATCAAGGTGGAGAAGAGTCAGGCTTTACGAAAGAAGAGATGCCAGCAATTCGACAACGTGAACAACGGGCAGCTGGTGCTGCAATCGGTGTCACAGATAT
>NZ_JBIKSG010000011.1:0-25187 GCF_044348745.1 Candidatus Planktophila sp. | reverse complement strand
TTGCTTACGTGTTTTGTACTAACGGCGATCAAGGTGGAGAAGAGTCAGGCTTTACGAAAGAAGAGATGCCAGCAATTCGACAACGTGAACAACGGGCAGCTGGTGCTGCAATCGGTGTCACAGATATTACTTTCTTGAATTATGTTGATGGACACTTAGTTCCAACTATCGAATTGCGCAAAGATATCGTTCGTCAAATTCGAATCTCTAAACCAGATCGCATTGTGTGCCAAAGCCCAGAGCGTAATTGGGACCGTATCGGTGCAAGCCATCCTGATCATCTAGCTGCAGGAGAGGCAACAATTCAGGCTGTTTATCCGGATGCACGTAATCCATTTGCATTTACTGACCTACTTGAAAAAGAAGGCCTTGAGCCATGGCGCGTCAAAGAAGTCTGGGTATCAGGTTTTGCCCAACCTGACCACTGGGTTGATATCACCGATACTTTTGATTTGAAGATGGCAGCGTTACACGCCCACGCATCTCAAACAGCACACAACAAAGAGTTAGAAAACATGGTTCGTGAGTGGGGACAACGTAACGCTGGAATTGGTGGGTTACCAGAAGGTCGAATTGCTGAAGCTTTTAAAATTGTAAATACTAATTAGTAATTACTTTTTTGATTTCTATAGGCTGAATAGGAATGCCATCACCAACGTAATATGGTTTTTTGTCCTTGCGATTAATTTGATACGCACCAATATTTCCGATTTGTACGACAATATCTAATCCAGACTTAATCTGTCCCCACACTGTGTAATTCGGTGGCAAAGTACTGTCTTTATAGACTAGAAAGAACTGGGTTGCATTTGTTCTTGGCCCTCTGTTAGCCATAGCAACTGTGCCGGCAGGATAATTAAATTCCGTTGCAGCTGGAAGGTTTTCATCTTGGAACTCTTTCCATCCAACCGGATTAATTCCTTTACCCGCTGAAGGATCTCCGCATTGCAAAACATAGATTCCTGAAGTCGTTAGACGATGACAGAGTGAATTATCAAAAAACTTATTTCGAGCAAGAATGGTGAGTTTTGAAATTGTCACAGGTGCAAGTTGAGTTGCTAATGCAATCTCGATATTTCCACAGTTAGTAACAATTGTCATTGTTGATGGTAATTTAAAAGAAGTATTTTTCTGATTAGACATTTTCATCGGATTATGAGGAACTGATTTTGCTGTCTTACAAAACTCTAAAGAAGTTTTTGGTGCATCATCTGCCTGTGCCGGTTGAATAAACACTGTTGCAGTAAGCAGAGAAAGGGAAAGGGTAATGACCCCAGAGATTGCCCTTTTTCTTTTCATGGGCTCATCATAAATTGTAAACCTGTGAAAACCCTTAAATTATTCCCATTCAATGGTGGCAGGTGGCTTGCTAGTTACATCCAAGACCACGCGGTTAACCTCTCGGACCTCATTGGTGATGCGGGTAGAAATCTTCTCAAGCACTTCATAGGGCACACGGGACCAATCTGCGGTCATGGCATCCTCAGAGGAAACTGGGCGCAGAACAATCGGATGTCCATAAGTTCGGCCATCGCCTTGGACGCCCACGCTTCGAACATCAGCCAAAAGCACAACAGGACACTGCCAAATCTCACGATCTAGCCCAGCTAACTTTAATTCAGCCCGCGCAATCGCATCGGCTTCGCGCAATATATCTAAACGCTCTTTGGTTACCGAACCAATAATGCGAATACCAAGACCTGGACCAGGGAACGGCTGACGCCAAACTATTTCTTCGGGAAGTCCTAGCTCCAATCCAACTTGTCGAACCTCATCTTTAAACAGTGTGCGTAGTGGTTCAACTAAGGTGAACTGCAAATCATCTGGCAGTCCCCCAACATTGTGATGGGACTTAATGTTTGCTGTGCCTGTACCGCCACCTGATTCAACAACATCTGGATACAAAGTGCCTTGGACTAGAAACTCAACATCTCCCCCAGCTGCAATATCTCGCGCTGCTGCTTCAAAAGATCTAATGAATTCACGGCCAATTATCTTGCGCTTCTCTTCAGGATCAACTACATCCTTGAGAGCATTAAGGAATTGATCTTTTGCATCAACTACTACTAGCTGAACTCCAGTTGATGCTACGAAGTCACGTTCAACTTGTTCTGCTTCACCTTTGCGTAGTAAACCATGATCAACAAAAACGCATGTCAGTTGATTTCCAACTGCTTTTTGAATTATTGCCGCCGCTACCGCTGAATCAACTCCACCAGACAGTCCGCAAATAACTCGCTTGTCACCAATAATCTGTTGAGCTTTTGCTATCTCAGTTTCTGCAATATTAGATGTAGTCCAGGTTGGTTCACAATTGGCAATATTGACTAGCCAATTGCGCAATATTTCTTGACCATGTTCGGTATGTAAAACCTCTGGATGAAATTGGACTCCTGCTAATTGTCCTGTTGCATCTTCAAAAGCAGCAATAGGCGTATCTTCGGTTACGGCACACACAGTAAATCCAGCAGGTGCTGCAGTCACTGCATCACCGTGTGACATCCAAACTTTTTGCTGAGCTGGCATTCCCGTAAAGAGCTTAGAAGTCGGCTGGACAGTTGTTTCTGTTCGGCCAAATTCTGAATTACCTGTCTGGCTTACAACGCCACCTAGTGCTGCAGCCATTGCTTGAAAACCATAACAAATACCAAAAACTGGAATCCCTAATGAAAAAATAGTTGGATCGACTCTAGGTGCATTATCTGCGTAAACACTTGATGGTCCACCAGATAAAACAATTGCAGTTGGTTTTTTTGCTTTAACTTCGGAAGCGGTTATTGAAGAAGGAACAATTTCGGAGAAAACTTTTGCTTCCCGAACTCTACGAGCTATTAACTGCGCGTATTGAGCACCAAAATCAACAACTAGAACTCCACGCGTTTCAGCCACGATGAATAAGAACCTCTACGCGCTGGAATTCCTTAACATCTGAATAACCACAGGTTGCCATCGCACGGCGTAGTGCACCGAACAAGTTCATTGATCCATCTGATGTGTGAGATGGTCCCAGCAAGATTTCTTCGAGAGTTCCAATAGTTCCAACATTGACGCGCTCTCCACGAGGAAGAACTGGGTGATGAGCTTCAGATCCCCAATGCCAACCAAGGCCTGGCGCTGCGATTGCTTTTGCTAGTGGTGAACCCATCATGACTGCGTCAGCACCGCATGCAATCGCCTTTGCAATGTCACCGCTGCGACCAACTGCGCCATCTGCAATCACATGAACGTAACGTCCACCTGATTCATCAAGATACTCACGGCGGGCAGATGCAACTTCAGCAACTGCAGAAGCCATAGGCACCTCAACACCTAATACCTTGCGTGTTGTGTGAGTTGCTCCGCCACCAAATCCAACTAAAACACCTGCAGCACCTGCACGCATTAAGTGAAGCGCAGCAGTTGATGTCGCTACTCCTCCAACGATTACAGGCACATCTAGCTCATAAATAAACTTCTTCAGGTTAAGTGCTTCACCTTCGGGGGCAACATGCTCTGCAGAAACAGTTGTTCCGCGAATAACGAAGATGTCCACGCCAGCTGCAATGACGGCCTTATGAAATTCAGCAGTGCGAGCAGGTGACAGTGAAGCTGCAACAGTTACGCCAGAATCGCGAATTTGTTGAATACGTTCCTTCATCAACTCTGGGCGAATCGGAGCGCTATAAATCTCTTGCATGCGCCTAGTTGCATGCTTGTCTGGCATTGATGCAATTTCACCTAGTGGAATACGTGGATCCTCATATCGGGTCCACAATCCTTCAAGGTTTAGGACTCCAAGTCCGCCCAGCTTTCCTATTTCAATAGCTGTCTCTGGGGAAACAACAGAATCCATAGGCGCTGCCATCATTGGAAGTTCAAATTTATAGGCATCGATTTGCCAGGTGGTTGAAACATTTTCAGGATCACGTGTGCGGCGACTTGGCACAATTGCTATGTCATCAAAGGAGTAGGCGGTGCGAGCACGCTTTCCAGGTGCGATTTCGATGTTATTCATGAGCGGCCCTTCTTCTGGTAATTGGGAGCATCGGCAACATGTGCCACATCATGCGGATGGCTTTCCTGTAATCCTGCCGCTGTAATTTGAATCAATCGACCCTCGCGACGCAAAGTTTCGATATCTGGTGCACCTGCATACCCCATACCTGATCGCAAACCACCTACTAATTGGTGGACAACTTCAGCTACAGATCCACGAAAAGCAACCTTGCCTTCAATTCCTTCAGGAACTAGTTTGTCTTCAGACAAAACATCATCCTGCATATAGCGATCTTTCGAATAAGACTTTTGTTCTCCGCGTGATTGCATCGCGCCAAGTGAGCCCATCCCGCGATATGCCTTGTACTTAATTCCGTTAATCTCAATTAGTTCGCCAGGTGATTCTTCACATCCGGCAAGTAGAGAACCGAGCATTACAGAGTTAGCGCCAGCAACTAATGCTTTAACAATATCTCCCGAGTACTGCAACCCACCATCAGCGATCAATGGAATACCTGCTTTGTTACAAGCCTTTGATGCTTCAAGAATTGCAGTCACTTGTGGAACTCCCACACCGGCAACAACACGTGTTGTGCAAATAGATCCTGGACCAACACCAACTTTTACTGCATCTGCGCCAGCATTGATTAATGCTTGGGCACCTGCGCGCGTTGCAACATTGCCACCAATAACTTCTGTGGTTGGTGAAAACTTCTTAATGCGAGCAATCGAATCCAAGACTGCGCGGTGGTGACCGTGGGCGGTATCAACAACTACAACATCAACGCCCGCTTCAATCAATGCTTGTGCGCGTGCAAATCCATCATCGCCAACGCCAACAGCAGCTCCTGCAAGTCCAACGTTCTTCACTAATTTCACATGGGTTACTTGCGCATCAATTGGAAGGTTACGGTGAATGATTCCAATTCCGCCAGCTTTGGCCATGGCGATAGCCATTTCAGATTCTGTAACTGTGTCCATGGCAGAAGAAATCAAAGGAACTGCAATAGAAATGTTGCGAGTTAATTGAGTGGTTGTGCTGACTTCAGAAGGGACTACATCTGAAGCATCTGGAAGCAAAAGAACATCGTCGTAGGTCAGGCCAAGCATTGCGACCTTGTCTGAATCGCTCATTGGGCCCCCTATCGATTGAAGGCCAAAGTCTATCGGGGCTTTAGAGGCCTACAGCACGCTCGATTTCAGCACAGGCATGGGTTAAATCCTGCGCAACTACAACATCAGAGCAGGCTTTTTCATCCCAGCCTGGTCCTCCCACGATCACTCGTGGTGCGGGGCGAACAACCGGGAGCTCTTTGAAAAACTTCGGGTCAGAGTTTTGTTCCAGTTGAGCCCAGAGAAATACTGCAGGCGGAGCTGATCGTTTAACCATTCCTGAAATTGCTTCAAGTGGAGTTCTCGCACCTAAGAAAAAGGTTTCAATTTTCTTTTCAGCCAAAGCAGCAGCTAGCGCATGTATTGCCAAGCAATGGGCTTCTTCGCCAACTGAAGCTAGCAACACCGGCTGAGCATTAACAGGATCCTTGATCTCCACAACGCCTTCACGTAGCAATCTCTTAATCACCTCTGAAAGCATGTGTTCTACTTCAATACCGGTACCAGTTGCGGCCCATTCATCTCCAACTAAAAACAAAAGCGGGACAATGACTTCAGTCCACGATGCAATAACGCCCTTGTCTGCAATATCTTTGCGAAGGACCGTTTCTACAAAACTCTTGTCTAGTGACTTTGCCGCTCGATGTAGTGCATCAACAACTTCTTCACGAATCTCAAACTCATCGACTAAATCCTCAACCGATAACTTTCCTCTATGGGCCTTGGCCTTAACTGCAGCATCAGAGGGTGCAACACCGCTTGTTATCAAACGACGCATAAGAATCAGTTTTGCTAAATCATTTGGGTGATAGCGTCGATGCTCACCCGCCTCGTGGGCTGAGGGTCCCAGCCCATATCGCCGATCCCAGGTCCGAAGGGTGGCAGGTGCCACGCCTATGCGGCGAGCAACCGCGGCTACGGTCAAAAGCTCCTGGTCCATGGCTCAATCGTGGCGTGAAGTGGCCCAACTCACCACCCGAAAACGCCACTTGAACAACTTTTGACCCGAAAATACTTGAACAACCTATGGCGCGGTTGTAGAGTGCTGCCATGGCCGAAATTTCACGCTTACCCCGCCCCGTTGCTGATGAATGGGAGTGGCAGTACCAAGGTTCATGCCGCGAGCTGCCTTCTGAGATGTTTTTTCATCCAGATGGTGAACGTGGTCCCCGTCGTCGAAATCGCGAGAACACAGCGAAAGCTATCTGCGCATCCTGTCCAGTGATTGCAGCATGCCGGGCACACGCACTTGCAGTGCAAGAGCCTTACGGAATTTGGGGAGGCCTATCAGAAGATGATCGCCTCGCCATCATCGGAAAAGATATCAACCCAGACATTTCACACGCTTCTTAAATTTCAATAAAGGGAAAAGCCCCGCAGATTTCTCTGCGGGGCTTCTTTCTTTCCTAATTAGTGAGAGTGTCCACCTGGACCATGTGAATGTCCGTGTCCACCTGCAGCATCAGCTGCAGCTTGTTCTGCTGGCTTGTCATAAACAACCGCTTCAGTTGTAATAAACATTGCAGCAATAGATGCAGCGTTTGCTAGTGCTGAACGAGTTACCTTCACTGGATCGATAACACCATCTGCGGCTAGATCGCCATACACATCTGTGGCAGCGTTAAAACCTTCGTTGTGCTTCATTGCGCGAACCTTTGCAACTACTACGTAGCCTTCAAGTCCTGCATTTTCTGCAATCCAACGAAGTGGCTCATCACATGCTTTGCGAACTAAACGAACTCCGACCGCCTTATCGCCTGTGAATCCAAGATCGCCTTCAAGAGCATCTGCTGCATGCACAAGTGCTGCGCCTCCGCCAACAACGATTCCTTCTTCAACAGCGGCGCGAGTTGCAGAGATTGCATCCTCAAGACGGTGCTTCTTTTCATTGAGTTCAACTTCAGTATGTGCGCCAACCTTAATGACACACACGCCACCGGCAAGCTTTGCTAGACGCTCTTGCAACTTTTCCTTGTCCCAAGAAGAGTCAGTGTTTTCAATTTCTTTACGAAGTTCAGAAACACGAGCAGCAACTGCTGCCTTATCGCCTGCTCCATCAACAATGGTTGTCGCATCCTTTGTCACAACAATTCGACGGGCCTTACCGAGTTCCTCAAGAGTTACGCTTTCAAGTTTCATTCCTAGTTCTGAAGAAATTACCTGACCACCTGTGAGAATCGCGATGTCCTGCAGAGTTGCCTTGCGGCGATCTCCAAAGCCAGGGGCCTTAACAGCAGCTGAGGCGAATACGCCACGCATACGGTTCACGACTAGCGTTGAAAGTGCTTCGCCTTCAATATCTTCAGCGATGATCAAGAGCGGCTTTGAAGCCTGAGCAACCTTTTCAAGCAATGGCAGAAGATCTGACAGCGCTGAAATCTTGTTGCCTGAGATCAATACGTAAGCGTCCTCCAGAATTGCTTCCATGCGATCCTGATTAGTGACGAAGTATGGAGAAATGTAGCCCTTGTCGAACTGCATTCCTTCAGTGAATTCAAGATCAAGTCCAGTTGTTGATGCTTCTTCAACTGTAATAACTCCATCTTTTCCAACACGGTCCATTGCTTCAGCAATCAGTTCACCAATTGCACGGTCCTGAGCAGAGATAGTTGCGACATCTGCAATCTGTGGCTTTCCATTAACTGGAGTTGCCTGCGAGCGCAATTTCTCTGAAACCGCTGCTACGGCTGCTTCAATACCGATCTTGATATCCATTGGCTGCGCTCCAGCTGCAAGGTTACGTAGTCCTTCTTTCACCATTGCTTGAGCTAGAACAGTTGCTGTTGTAGTTCCGTCACCTGCGACATCATTTGTCTTTGTCGCAACTTCTTTAACTAACTGAGCACCCATGTTTTCGGCAGGATCTGAGAGTTCAATTTCTTTTGCAATTGTTACACCATCATTTGTAATGATTGGTGCGCCAAAAGATTTGCCAATAACAACATTGCGACCCTTAGGTCCCAGAGTTACCTTTACTGTGTCAGCAAGAATGTTGACACCGCGCTCCATGGCACGGCGTGCTTGCTCATCAAATTGAAGACTTTTTCCCATTTACTTCTCGATTACAGCGAGAATGTCGCGAGCTGAAAGAACAAGTAGATCTTCTCCACCGTGCTTGATTTCAGTTCCGCCGTACTTGCTGTAGAGAACTACATCGCCAACTTTGACATCCATTGGAACGCGCACGCCATCATCAAAGCGACCTGGGCCTACTGCAATAACAGTGCCTTCCTGTGGCTTCTCTTTTGCTGTATCTGGAATAACAAGACCTGATGCTGTTGTTGTCTCAGCCTCGTTTGTCTTGATAACAATGCGATCTTCTAGTGGCTTAATTGCCATTGGGTTGACTCCTTCTATGTTGATGTCCTCGTGCGACCGCGAATTAGCAGACTCGGGCCGTGAGTGCTAACGCAAACTCTAGGCGTGCCCCACTCACACAGCAAATTGAGCCTTACAGGCTCACAGTCGTAACAGGCAGGCTGGAATCAGCGTCAAAGGCCACTGGGCTGGGTTTGCGGCCTCCAGTCACCATGAGTGAACCAAGGGCAGCAACCATCGCCCCATTATCGGTGCATAGCCCTGGGCTCGGAACTCTTAGCTGGATCCCCGCCTTTTCGCACCGGTCTTGGGCCACAGCGCGAAGCCTTGAATTAGCCGCAACCCCACCTGCAATCACAAGTGAGTTAATTCCTGATTGCTTGCAGGCGGCAATCGCTTTGAGAAGTAAAACATCAACGATCGCTTCTTGGAAAGAGGCAGCCACATCAGCCTTGGCGTAGTTGGGCGTTGCCTCTAAATATCTGGCCACAGCAGTTTTCAATCCTGAAAAAGAAAAATCAAATGGTCGGGTTTGCCAATCATTAGATGTAGTCAATCCACGAGGAAAATCAATTGCGCTCGCACTTCCACCCTTTGCCAAGTTGTCGATGGCAGGACCACCAGGAAATCCTAATTTCATAACACGCGCAATTTTGTCGAATGCTTCTCCTGCAGCATCATCCATCGTTTCACCAAGTTTCGTGATCGATCCTGTGATGTCATCAACTTGCAACAAAGATGAGTGTCCACCACTTACTAGTAATGCAATTGTTGGATCAAGTGGGTTGCTATGTGTCAACGCGTCAACACTTACGTGGGCGGCTAAATGGTTGACTGCATAAATGGGTTTATTCAGACCAAGTGCAACACCAGCTGCAGAACCAACACCAACAAGTAAAGCGCCAACTAATCCTGGTCCACCAGTAACTGCAACTGCATCTATGTCCTTCAAAGAAATATTCGAGTCTTTGAGTGCTTGGTGCAAAGTTGGAATAATCGCTTCTAAGTGTGCTCGGCTTGCAATTTCAGGAACTACTCCCCCAAAACGTGCATGCTCTTCCACGCTAGATGCAATCACATTTGCTAACAATGTGCGGCCACGCACAATTCCAACGGCAGTCTCATCACACGATGTTTCAATACCTAAAACAATTGGCTCACTCATGAAAGCTCCAATCGCATGACTTGCGCATCAAGGCCGCTACCAAAGTAATCCTTGCGAACATTTAGCTTGGAATACCCCAAGGCTTCATAAAGGCCAATAGCCTCAAGGTTGTCAGTCTTAACTTCAAGCATCATCGCCGTTGAGCCTTCAGATATAGCCCAATCGGTAATTTGAGCCATAAGTGCCTTAGCAATACCTTTCCCGCGATGCTCAGGCACAACACCCACAGTCAAAATGTCTGCCGCTACACCGCCAGCTGCAAATACGCCTGCATAGCCAACAATCATTTGTTCTTCATCAAGTGCAACAACGAAGTGGCGAGTAGGGCTGGAAAACTCTTCTTTGTATTGGGATGCAGACCATGGTGAGTATGGAAATAACTCTTTATCGAGTGAGACAAAAACCGCAAGATCAAAGGCGTTTGCCTCGCGATAAGTAATCATGGACGATCCACCGTTGCCACAGCATCTGGTCTGCGCAAATAAATTGGTTCGACAATGTTCCCGGTCAATTTAACTAGTGCTTGCATATCTGGAAATAGATCGCCATGAATTGGTGCACCAGACACATCGGCTGGAAAACTAACTGCCGGTTCGCCAATTCGAATCCCATCTGTGTAGCGAGCCCAATAAACCTCTTTGCGACGTGCATCAACAGTAATTATGAAATCCTTTTCTTCAATTTGTGCAGCGATGGCATCTAAGGAACACACTCCACGCACTGGAACTTGGCGAGCTAATGCAAAACTTTGCGCAAAGGCGATTCCAACTCGAAGCCCAGTAAATGGACCTGGACCCATTCCAACTACAACCTCATCTACCTCACTTACAGTTAACGCTTCTTGAACTAGCGCAGGCAGGGATGGCCCATGAGCAGTTGCTCCATCACGATGCCCACTGAACAAAACACTGTCACCTTGAATGACTGCAACAGAAGTGCGTGAGGTGGAGGTATCAATTGCTAGAACTGTCTTCACAATGAAAACCCTGCCCACCGAGGGCCTACTGGCTTGATTTCAATTTCTCTTTCTTCTGCGCTTCGATCAATTGTGATCTCTAAACGATCCTGGCTAAGTCGCGCAGATTCAGTCCCACCCCATTCAATGAATGTAATTGACCCAGCAATATCCAAATCCAAATCATCTAGATATAGATTGGGATTATCTGAATCAATCAAGCGATATGCATCAACATGAATAAAAGGCACAAGTGCTTTGTGGACCCTTGAAATAACAAAGGTTGGCGAGGTGATGCCTGTAATTCCTAGGCCAGCGCCAACTCCTTGAGCCAGAACAGTTTTGCCCGCGCCAAGTGGGCCATTAACAAGTACAAGATCACCAGCTCGAAGATGAGCAGAGAGCCGAACGCCCAACTGGTGCATCTCATCGGCGGTAGCAGCGGTGATCATTATGTAAGGATAAAGTAAAAGCAGGGCCAGGATAACCTGGCCCTGCTTTTTACTACCCTCGAATTATTGAGAGCGATGTATTAGTTGTCGCCGTAAGACTTCAACCATGGTGCACGGATTCCCTTATCAATTGAAAGGTTGCCGGCTTTACGCACTCCTGTGTAGAGAGCTCCCCCTGAAGGAAGCTTTCCGGTGCTAGAGGCTGTTACCAATGACTTCGCCACCAACAACAATTGTGCTGTAGTGAAGTTACAGTGGTTTGTACCTTGTGCTGCCGGAGTTGATGTGATCGGTGATGACGCCTCATTAAACTTTGTGTAGCTTGCTGGAGGTGTATTCCAGAGCATCAAAAGTTTGTTAGTAGGAGTCTTGTAATCACGAGTTGTCTGGTAAGCCTTCATAGCAGCAGCCTTTTCAGCTGCGTACTGCTCGGCATATAGATCAACTAAGCGCTGTGAAGCACCTGCAGGTGTAATTGGATCTGCCATACCAACCATTAACACTGTAGGAACATTGATCTTTCCTGTGTTGGTGTGTAGTGCATTCATCTTTGCAACTGCTGCTGGATCTGCCTTAGCACGAGGTGCACCTGGGTTAGCAGAAGAAAGTGCGCCCAAGAGAGCGTCAATCACTGTGTTACCAGAAAGTGCTGCGTTGAAAATAACGCGCTCTCCATCAATACGTGCTGCGTAATCAGTCTTTGTATTATCAAAGATTGCTCCGCCCACTTGATTTTCAACATCTTGTGTTGCAAGAACAGCAAGTGCTGCAGCATTTGTTCCATTTTCAAGGATTGCAAGTGCTGGGCTCAGTGCCAATGGGAACGTTAGCTTCAACGGACCTTCTGGACCTGAAACAGAGTCAAAGTGTGCTGATTGAGTTGGAATTCCAGCCATCAAACCAAGTAGCAATAATGCACTTCGTGATGGAACACCAGCTGCAGCTAGAGACTTTCCAGTTGCAGATGATGTATCTGGCCATGCACCAGTTGCAAGAGCTGCTTGCAACTTGCCCATAACGGTGAAGACTTTAACTAGATCACCGTATGACTCTGCAACACCTGCAGCACCTGGTGAATAGTTTCCGCCCTTGATGGTTGGATCAAAGAGAACTTTGATTCCCCATAGGAAGTCACCAGCCATAGTTAACTGAGGTGAAATGTTGTCAGCCATACACATTGGAGCAACAGCTGAAACTAGTTCAGGGTGCTTTTCTGCGAGGCCTTGAGTGATAACGCCACCAAGAGATGATCCCCATGCAATAACTTTGGTTGTCTTTGGGAACTGCTTCTTGAATGTGCCGATTAGCTCAACGTTTGTCTTGATCGCTGAATCTGGATTCCACCCTTGACGAGCAAAACCTGAACCAACGATTGCAATACCTTGGCTAAAGAAGTACTTAGCAACTTCAGCGTTTCCACCAGGAACTGGCTCTGGAGTATTAGTGATCTTGTATCCACCAATCAGAGGAATCCCCGCAGGAATGTCTACGTTGTAGCGGTATCCATGTGAGTACAAAGCAACAGTTCCGTTGAAGTTTGCTGGAACCTGCATTGCATATGGTGCACCGTCTGATGTAACACCAACACAAGTTTGGATCGGGCTCTTACCATCACACGCAGGTGTTGCATTAGCAACAGATGGTGCAGTGACTAGAACTGTTGTTATAAGTGCTGTTACTGAAATTAGCGAAAGTAATCTTACTTTTTTCATTAGTTAGGTAATCCCTTCGCTGGCATTGCAGGACGCTTGTATGTTGACTTAACAACAGCACCAGCTCCTGAATCAGTTGTGTATGTGACGTATGTCTTGTTGATTGGTTCGAGATCTCCTGTTATTGAGTACTCACCAACCCAGTATCCGGTTAGGCCAACGTGGCTTGTCTTTGAGTAACCAAGTGGAACTAATGCAGAGTTTGCAAATGTTGCACCCTTGCTATCGATAGCAGCCATCAATGATTTACGTGTTGGGTTTGGACCTGCAGCCTTGAGTGCTTGCGCAGCCATGAATGCTGAGTTCATTCCTAGCAATACGTTCAGATCAAATGCTGAACCAGGAACTGCCTTTGCATAGATATCTGAGAAGAACTTTACGTACTCATCATTCATATCTGTAGTAGCTGGAACTGGTGAGAATCCAATTGCGCCTCTCAAGACGCCTGCTGGCACACCTGTCAACTTAATTGTTGTTGCATCTCCACCAACTGAACCAAGCATCCACTGTGGCTTATAGCCCAATTGAGCAGCTGTACCCAGCATTGCAGATGTTGCACTTGATACACCGAAGAGAATTACAACGTCAGCTTCTGCAGCCTTGAACTTTGTAATCCATCCTGCAGCAGCTGCAGCACTTTGTGAACCTGATGCGTATGGGACTCTTACAGCGAAGTTAACTCCGGCTGTCTTGAATCCTGCAAGAGCATCTGACCCGAAGTCATCATCCTGATATAGAAGACCAATCTTCTTACCAGCAAATTTTTCTTTAATGTACTGACCCATGATCTTTGCTTCCATAATGTATGAAGGCAAAACTGTGTAGGTAGTTGGGTACTTCTTGGTATCTGCAAATCCACTAAATCCTGTGTTCACAAACAACACTGGAACTCCACGACGGGCTGGATTAACAGATGATGCAACTGCCTTTACATTTGCAGTTCCAAGAGGTGCAAGAAGTGCCATGACCTTGTCCTTAAGGATAAGTTCGTTGGTCTTTGCAACTGCTTCAGTTGGAACATATCGGTCATCTTTAACAACAAGATTGATCTTGCGGCCATTGATTCCACCATTTGCGTTGAGGTAATCGAAGTACGCCTTTGCTGCACCCGGAATCTTGTTGTATCCAAGTGATGCAGTACCTGTAAGCGGCAATGTCATTCCCAGTTTGATTTGGGTTGAAGTGACGCCAACTTCAGCCGCTTGAGCAGGAATAGCTGTTGCAGCTAAACCAACTGTGGCTAGTACCGCTGTTGCTGCTAGCAACGTACGGCGTTGTAGTGCTTTCATGTGTTTCCTTCCATCGAGGGTTATTACGAGAGTTACTGCTTTTACTTCTTTACTTCTTTGTACCGCTATGTGCTGCTTCATGTTTTGCTTTGCGAGCGCGATGTTGTTCAACAGGACCGTTTGGAACAAACAGAACTGTCAAAATCAACAACCCACTAACAATTAAACCTGGCAGATTTGTAGTAACACTCTCAGAACTACCGAGGCGGTGTGCGACCACATCGGCGATTTCTGGGATGGCTACCAAAATCACTGACCCAATAATGACCCCTCCGAGGGTAGTTATGCCAGCGAGAACCGCGCCTGTCAGCAGAGAAAATGAGAGGGCAAGCGGGAATGCGCTCGGGGAAACGGTGCCAATAGACATGGCAAGCAGCGCTCCGGCTAAGCCTGCGATTCCAGCGCTGATTGTGAAGGCTAGGACCTTAGAGCGGGCTGTGTTTATCCCCGCCAATTGAGCCGCGACCTCATTGCCTCGGCCCGCTCTCCATGATCGACCATAGGCAGAGTTCAGAATGTTTCTAACGCTCCACATAGAAATCAATGCAGCAAGGGCTGCGATCCAAAACCACCACTTATACGTGGACATAGGTGATGCACCTGGCCATGCCCCTGTTGAAAGGGTCGTTTGCAACTTATCCAAAATTGAAAGCAGGTTGCCAGAAATCGTTAGCGGCCCTGTTGCGGCAACAACTTCTGGTTCAAAATCAGGTGGTCCAACTTTAAACTCACGACCTTGTTCTCCTCCAAGAATTGGAAACTGATTTGCAAGAGAAGGAAGTCCGATAGCAAGTGCCAGTGTTGTGCCAGCAAGATATGGACCAGAGAGCCGTGCTGCTGCCATGCCCAATAGCAGGCCTCCTATAGAGGCAGCTAAAACTGCTGCAACAAAACACAAAATAATTGGAAGATTAAATTCAAGACGAAGCACCGCAGCTGCATATGCACCGATCGCCATCAATGCCCCGTGGCCTAGTGAGACCTGACCTGAATAACCCGTAAGCAAGATGATTGAAGATATTGCAATCACATAAACAGCGATTGTTGTTCCCTGGCTAACGCGAAGCTCCTCAATGAAGTTACTAAGGATAAAAAGCACTACACCGATCAGAATAAAGAGTGGAAGATGGGTACTTTGTTTTTTACTTTTATGCACGACGCCCCGCCTTTACTCCAATAATTCCCTGTGGCCGCACAAACAAAACAATGAGCAAAATTACAAATGGCGCGATGAAGAAGAGTCCACTGCTGATGTACATCAGTACAAAAGAGATTGAGATCCCAAGGAATAAACCACCCAGAACAGCACCCAGCAAACTATCCAATCCACCGATTACTGCAGCAATGAAGCCAGAGACCAGAAGCAAAGAGAACTCAATTGAATCTGGTGAAAAGTTTCCATTTCCATTAACTGTTTGGAAAAGTCCGGCAACTGCTCCAGCTGCGCCTGCTAATGCCCATCCAAGAGTGCGAACAGCATCGACTCTAACGCCTGAAAGGCGCGCTATTTCAGGTGCATGAGCCGATGCACGAAGTGCCAAGCCAAGGTTTGTTTTTTGGAAAAGAATAGAAAGCATGATGAGTAGAACTACAACGACAACTAGAACCAAGAGCTTTAATGGTGAGAAAACCAAAGTTTCGCCATTAACCGTAAATCCATTATTAGAAATTGGCGCGACAATTCTCAAATCCTGTCCGCCCCAAATCATTGTCACAACAGATTTAATCACTCCCAGTAATCCGAGGGTTGCAATAATTGGTGCCACTCCTGCAATAGGCCCAGAGGATGCGTGCTTGACTAACAATCTCATCAGAATTAATTCAACTAGAGCTGCAAATAATGCGCCGCCAATCATGGCAACTGGAAGGGCGATCCAAAATGAGCCTAATCGTGAGACAGCTTCATAACCAAAGTAGGTTGATAAAAGCGCCATTCCTGCTTGGGCAAAATTAACTACTCGAGTACTGCGCCACACCAAAACAAAAGCAATTGCCATTAATGAATAGATTGATCCAGCAGTAATTCCAATTAGAAGAGTATTTAGTAGTTGCATGATTAGTATCCCAAATATGCAGCGCGGACTGCAGGGTCTTGAATCAACGCTTGTGCGTGATCTACGGCAACAACTTTTCCTAAGTTCAACACAATTCCCAGGTCTGCAATTTTGAGCGCACCCATAGCGTTTTGTTCAACCAGAACAACGGTCAATCTCATTTGGGTCGTCAAATCTCTAATTGTTTGAAATATCTGCTCAACAACAAGTGGGGCTAAACCTAGTGATGGTTCATCTAATAAAAGAAGTTTTGGCTTGGACATAATCGCTCTACCGATCGCAAGCATCTGACGTTCTCCACCAGACAAAGAGTCTGATCTTTGAGAGATGCGCTCACCCAAACGAGGAAAGATGTCAACTACTTGCGCCAATGACTCTTTCATTTCTCTGCCATCTTTGCGCCAGATAGCACCAAGCTCAAGATTTTCTCTCACTGTTAATTCTGGAATTACGGATTTTCCTTCTGACACATGTGAAATCCCCAAGCGAACTAACTTTTCAGGTCTCTCTGCCGTGATTGTTTGTCCATTCCAATTGACCACACCAGAGGTCGGCTTATTCAATCCTGATAATGCTCGCAGCAAAGTTGTCTTTCCAGCACCATTAGATCCAATGATTGCTGCCAGACCTCCGGTAGGAACTGCTAGTGAGACTTGATTAACGGCACAGATGGCCCCATGGTGCACAGTTAGATTCGAGACATTAAGCGACATGATTGCTATCCGTACCTAGATAAGCAGCCATCACGGCAGGATCGCGTCGCACTTTTTCGGCGTCGCCACTTGCAATAACTTCTCCAAAGTTAAGAACGTAAAGTTTGCTACACACAGACATCACAACATCCATGTGGTGCTCAACTAGCAACACTGACATGTCCGCACTCAAATTCTTAATGAGAGAGTTCATCCACTCAATATCTTGAGATCCCAAACCGCCAGCTGGTTCATCAAGCATCAATATCGTCGGTTCACTAACTAGAGCACGTGCAATCGCAACACGTTTTGTGTCTGGATAAGACAAGGTGTCTGCACGCCGATGAGCAATGCCACCTGCAAAGACTCGCTCTAAGGCAACGCGAGCTTTGTCGCGAATCTTGGCTTCATCTTTTCGATTTCTACCAAAGGCTGCAGAAATCAAACCTGACTTTGATAAATGCTGTGCGCCAACCATCACATTTTCCAAAACCGTTAGATCTCCAAACAAGCCAACACCTTGAAGAGTTCGTGCAATTCCTAAATCAACAAGTTCAAAGGGTTTTGGAAAATCACGTTTGTTTCCGTGTAAAGAAAAATCACCTGAATCTGGTGTCACCAACCCGCACAGTGCATTAAATAAAGTTGTCTTTCCCGCACCATTAGGACCAATTAATCCAACAACCTCATTCTTACCTATTTCCAAATAGACATCATTGAGAGCGCGAAGTCCGCCGAAGGAGACATTTACTCTCTCGGCACGCAACGCTGCATTGTTAGTAGACATGATGTGCGTAGATTCTAGGCACTCGAGGCCCAATTCGTGTGACTATTTCATAATTAATTGATAACGATGCAGCACCCCAGTCATCTGCTGTGTACTCACCCTTAGACCCATCACCGAAAACAATCACCCAATCCCCAGAATTGGCTCTCGAATCAGCCCCTAAATCAACAACAAACTGGTCCATAGATATACGACCTATGACAGGAGCTCTTTTGCCATCAACAAAAACTCCCACATTCTTAGCAATGCGCGGTATCCCATCGGCATAACCCATTGCGACAATGCCAAGTTTAGTTTCACTTGTCGTGTGAGTCGTTGCGCCGTAACCGACAGCAGCACCTGCAGGAACCTGCTTCACCAGATGTAACTTCGCCCGAAGCTGCATTGCTGGTTTGAGTCCCAGTGATTCGGAAGTTCCAAGGTTTTCCAGGTCAGGGGTTAATCCATAGATTGCAATCCCGGCTCTCACCATATCGAAGCGCGATTGATGATCCTTAAGCGTTGCAGCAGAGTTGGATAGGTGCCGAACAATATTTGTGTACCCAAAAGATTCTAGAGTGGCAACCATCTCTTTAAATCGTTCACGTTGCTGATTATTCTGTTCTTGACCTGGCTCGTCGGCTCGTGCAAAGTGCGAGAAAATTCCAACAATGTCTATATTGGCAACATGATGGGCATCTAGCTTGCCCCACTCACTCAGAAATCCACCTCGTGTCATACCGGTATCAACTTCTAAATGAATCCGAGGACGATTCTTAGATGTAACTGATCCAATTTGCTCTAATGCAATAATTGAAGAAGCAGCTAAATCAATGTCGTTATCAACGGCTGATTTGAAGTCAGATCCTGGCGGCACCAACCATGCCAAAATCGGTGAAGTAATTCCTGCTTTGCGCAAAGTGATCGCTTCTTCAAGTAGTGCAACTCCGAGCGCAGAAGCACCACCATCAATTGCCGCTCGTGCTACTTCGACTAAACCATGACCATAGGCATCTGCCTTTACAACGGCCATGACATTGGTACCCGAAAGATTTTTGAGGTGCTTTACATTTTCTGTGATTCGAGCAAGATCAATCCGAACTTCAGCGCGATTCATGCTCGCTCCACAATCACCATGGCAGATGCAATGCCGGCATCATGCGAAAGCGAGAGATGTACCTCTGCACCGTCAATGAGATCGGCTATCTCGCCTCTAAACAAAAACACTGGCTTACCGCTCTCCAAATTAACAACCTCTGCCTCATGCCAGGACAAGCCTTTGCCTGCATTAAGTGCTTTTGCAAGTGCTTCTTTAGCGGCAAATCGTGCTGCAAGTGAGTTAAGTGGCTTCGTGCGCTCTGCGGGTGTGAAAAGTTTTTCTAACAACCCCGGTGTGCGCTCTAGAGATGCTTTAAACCGATCAATGTCCACAACATCAATTCCGATCCCATCAATCATTAGAGCAGTCTAGTGCAACTGGCTTTTTGAGGGAACATAGCGATCTATTGCAATAATCGTTACCAATAATGCACTACCAACAAAAAGACCACCCAATAGATCAGTAAACCAATGTGTGTGACGGATTAAAGAAACAACACAAACAGTCAAGCTGATTAGGGCAACTCCTGCACTTGCTAAACGGCCTTGATACCGATCAACTTTTGCATATCGATAGATCAAATAGGCCAATATCCCCCAGGATAAAACTGCGTTAGTTGCATGACCACTTGGGTATGACATGCCTCCAGCGTGCAGTAAATCAAATCCATCTCGTGGCTTGGTGCGGCCCAACAAAATCTTCACCGACCCAACAATCAAATTCAATGACAGTAGAGAGAGAAGGGCAAGGTTGAGTGGGCGCCATGTTTTGAATTTATATGCAATAAAGGCGGCTGAAATTAGCAATACTGTTGCAGTTAACCCTCGAAGACCTAAGTCATCTAAGCGCCTCAAGATAAATCCAGCCAAACCCTCAAATTGAGGCTTTGGTTGACTATTTATTTCCTTGTCATAACTAACAAGTGGCCCATAGGTATAAACCTGATGTGTTACAAATATGAATCCAGCAAACAACAAAAAGGCCCATCGTAAGGCGCGATCCATTTGCCTGCGGCGATTTTGTACCACGTTTGTCATTATTCCACCGTTACAGATTTAGCCAGATTTCGCGGCTGATCAACATCATTACCGCGAACTACCGCCATTTCATATGCAAACACTTGCAGTGGAACCGTTGCTAACACTGGCTGGAACAAAGCTGGCGCTACAGGAATGCGAATAACATGTTCTGCCCCTTCAACATGTGCACCTTCTTCTGCGATAACAATTACGCGAGCACCGCGGGCTTTAACCTCTTGAATATTACTCAACATTTTTTCATCCAAAGCATGCTCATGGCCCGCAGGCAATATTGCAATAACCGGGGTTCCTTGATCAATAAGTGCAATCGGCCCGTGCTTTAACTCTCCCCCGGCAAAGCCCTCTGCATGAATATAGGCGAGCTCTTTTAATTTCAATGCACCCTCTAGTGCTACTGGATATCCAATATTTCTGCCCAGGAACAAGACAGTGTTGTTCTGTGCAAAAGTTCTGGTCAATTCACGAAGTGGCTCTACAGTTTCTAGAATCTGTTCGATCTTTCCAGGCAACTCAAGTAGTTCCTTATAAAGATCCCGCACTTCATTATCTTTCAAGGAACCATTAACTTGGCCCAAGTGCAGCCCAATTAAATAGACCGCAATGATTTGAGTTAACAATGCTTTGGTAGATGCCACTGCAATTTCAGGGCCGGCATGTGTATACAAGACCGCATCTGATTCGCGTGGAATTGTAGAACTGTTTGTATTACAAATTGCTAAAACACGTCCGCCGGCAGCTTTTGCATGGCGCACCGCCATCAAAGTGTCCATCGTTTCACCAGATTGTGAAATTGCAATAATCAAAGTGCTTGGATCAATAATTGGATCGCGATATCTAAATTCACTTGCTATCTCTACATCAACGGGAATCTTTGCCCACTTTTCAATTGCATACTTTGCAATCATCCCTGCGTGATAGGCGGTTCCACATGCAATAACTGTGATTTTTTTCAATGATCTAATCTCATCATGGCTCATGTGTAATTCATCAAGCACAATCTGATTGTTATCACTTAAACGGCCAATCAAAGTATCAGCAACAGCCTTAGGCTGCTCAAAGATTTCCTTTAACATGAAGTGGGCAAAGCCACCCTTTTGGGCTGCGCTTGCATCCCATGAGATCTCATATTCCTTAGGTGTGACTATCTTTCCTTCGATATCTGTGATGACAACACTCGTTGGTGTCATTGTCACAATCTCATCTTGACCTAACTCAATTGCTTTCTTCGTATATTCAATAAAAGCTGCAACATCAGATGCCATGAAATTTTCACCATCACCCAGCCCGACAACAAGGGGCGAGTTACGGCGCACACCCACAACCACATCTGGTTGATCTGCATGAATTGCCAATAATGTGAATGAGCCACGAAGTGCCTTAACTGCATCTCGCATTGCAGCAGTTAAATCTCCATTGTGCTCTTTACGTAGATCACTTAGTAAGTGAGCAACCGATTCGGTATCAGTTTCAGAGGAAAACTTGTGACCCTTTGCTTCAAGTTGTTTGCGTAGTTCAGTGTAGTTTTCAATAATTCCATTATGGATAACTGCAAGCTTGCCCTCATTATCAACGTGAGGATGTGCATTTCTATCTGTTGGTCCGCCGTGTGTGGCCCAACGGGTGTGGCCAATTCCGGAATGAACATTTGGTAAAGATGCATCAAGAGCGTTTTCAAGGTTTGAAAGCTTGCCAGCCTTCTTTTCAATAAAAAGTTTGTCTGGTGTACCTAATGCAATACCGGCAGAGTCATAACCACGGTACTCAAGGCGACGCAGACCCTCAATGAGAGGGTGCGAAGCAGATTGTGGACCTGTATATCCCACAATTCCGCACATTTTTTACCCCAGTTCGTCTTTAACTACATCTGCAAGCTGCTGTGCAACTTCTTGCGCAAGGCTATCACTGGAGGCTTCAACCATGACTCTTACCAGGGCTTCGGTGCCAGATGCTCGCAATAAAACTCGGCCAGAATCGCCTAAGCGCTCTTCGGCCGACTTCACTGCTGTCCCAATAACTGCAGATTGTGGCAACTTATCTTTCGCAACATCTTTAACGTTAATCAACACTTGAGGGAACCGAACCATAGTTGCGGCTAATTCCTGCAAGGTCTTTCCTGTGCGAACAACTTCTTGCAAGAGTTGAAGAGCGGTAAGAATTCCATCACCAGTATTTGCAAGATCGCGCATGATCACATGGCCAGATTGCTCGCCACCTAATGAGTAATCATTTGCAATCATGTTCTCTAATACATAACGATCTCCAACTGGAGTTGTGACTACAGAGATACCTGCATCTTTCATGGCATGCATGAAACCTAAGTTGCTCATGACGGTGCCAACAACGGTGTCAGCCTTTAATACGCCACGTGCCTTAAATCCACGAGCCAAAATTGTCAGAATATGATCGCCATCAATTTCATTACCAAGAGCATCAATTGCTAAACAACGATCTGCATCTCCATCATGGGCAATACCAACATCTGCACCTTCCCGAATAACTGCAGCTCGCAATTGGTGCAAATGTGTAGAGCCACAATCATCATTAATATTCCAGCCATCTGGCTCATTAAAGATCGCAACTACTTCAGCACCTGCGCGTCGATACGCCTCAGGTGCAACAAAAGAAGATGCACCATTTGCGCAATCAACAACAATTTTTAATCCTTTAAGTGGTGTTTGAACTGAAGCTAGCAAATGCGTGAGGTAACGCTCTGCCGCTGTGTCATCATTGATTGCACGGCCAACATTTCGACCAGTTGGGCGCTCCCAGTCTTCACCCATGCGGGCTTCGATGCGCGCTTCGATCGCATCATCTAACTTGCCGCCACCACGAGCAAATAACTTAATTCCGTTATCGGGCATTGGGTTATGAGATGCCGAAATCATTACGCCTAGGTCTGCCTTTGATTCAGCAACTAAGTGAGCAATCGCAGGCGTTGGCAACACGCCAACTCGATACACATTGATTCCAGCACTTGTTAAACCTGCAACCACTGCTGCTTCTAAGAACTCACCAGAGGCCCGTGAATCCTGGCCAACAATTGCAGTGGGCTGATGATCCTTATTTGATGAGCTTTCTACCAATATATGTGCGGCAGCAACAGAAACATCTAAAGCAAGTTCTGCGGTGAGATCACGATTGGCTAAGCCACGGATTCCATCGGTGCCAAATAGCGCCACTGGAGCTCCTTTTGTAAAAGTGAATTAACGCTTTGAGTATTGAGAACGCTTACGTGCCTTCTTAAGGCCGTACTTCTTGCGCTCAATAACACGTGCATCACGTGAAAGGAATCCAGCCTTCTTGAGTGCTGGACGGTTTGCTTCTTCATCAATTTGATTGAGTGAACGAGCAACACCTAAACGAAGTGCACCAGCTTGACCTGAAACTCCACCACCGTTGATACGTGCGAAAACGTCGTACTGGTTTTCAGCACCAACTGTGCGGAATGGTTCAGAAACTAACTGCTGGTGAACTTTGTTTGGGAAATAATTTTCTAGAGTCTTACCGTTAACAACCCAACGACCTGTTCCCGGAACTAGGCGAACACGTGCAACTGCTTCTTTACGGCGACCTGTGCCAGCACCTGGGGCCTTGATTGCAGGACGGTTAGTTGCTGGTGCAGGTGTTGATGAAGAGTATGAAGTAGGAGCTTCTTCGTTGTCGATCAAATCAAAATTCTCTGACATTTACTGTTCCTTTACTTCACGATTTGTGAAACTTGAGTGAATACATATGGCTTTGGTGCTTGTGCAGCATGTGGGTGTTCTGGACCTGCATACACCTTTAGCTTTGATGCGATCTGGCGACCGAGTGAATTCTTTGGAAGCATTCCCTTGATTGCCTTTTCAACTGCGCGTGTTGGGTGCTTTTCTAGAAGCTCTCCGTACACAGTAGAAGTTAAACCACCTGGGAAACCTGAGTGATGGTGAGACCACTTCTGGGTTGACTTGTTTCCTGACAATGCAATCTTTTCTGCATTGATAACTACAACGAAGTCACCCATGTCCATGTGTGGTGCAAATGTTGGCTTGTGCTTTCCGCGAAGTAGAACGGCAGCATGTGTTGCAAGACGGCCCAAGACCACATCTTGTGCATCGATGATGTGCCAGTTACGGACTGCATCACCAGCTTTTGGACTGTATGTACGCACGCTATTGCCTACCTTCTTGTAGAGATTAATGACGGCGCCTTTGTCAGGCGCAGAGGAGTAAGGGTACCCGCGTCAGGCTCAGGGGTCAAAATGGCGCTTATACGCCCCTACTCCTGATCTGGGGCTTCACGACGCGCCACTGTTTGTGCGGCCCGGTCTAAAAGCTCAGCATCTGAAGGGTAATCCACCTGGCGAAGGGTCAGGCCACAGGCTGGAAAGACCAAACTATCTGAGATTCGAACCTTGTTGGCCAAAGTCTGCGCAATCCATTCCGGACCAAAGCGTCCATCTGCAACACAGACCACAGCCCCCACTAAATTGCGCACCATCGAATAGCAAAAGGCATCTGCCACAACATCGCCAACTAAATACCCCTCAGAATCTCGGAGCCATTCAAACTTTTGAAGTTGGCGAATAGTTGTAGCACCTTCGCGGAATTTGCAGTACGCCGCAAAATCGTGATCTCCCAGCAATAGTGCGCTCGCTGAATTCATTGCTTCTATGTCTAAGGGGCGATACCAGGAGGCAACATCAAACCGGTGTAGCGGAGAAATAACTTGATTCGCATCCAAAATCTTATATGTGTAGTGACGGCGAAGTGCAGAAAAGCGAGCATGGAATGCAGGTGGGGCTACGGAGACATCCATGACCCGAACATCGGTATCTAAAATTCGATTTAACTTATAGCCAAGCTCTTCGAGTTGAATGCTTTCAGGAAGATCAACATGAATAACCTGACCGGTAGCGTGAACACCCGCATCTGTACGACCAGCAACAATGCTGTCTACCTTGCTTTGCGAAATCTTTGCTATCGCTTTTTCTACCTCTTCTTGAACCGATCTGCGATCTGGTTGCTTGCCCCAGCCAGAAAAGTTTGTGCCATCGTAGGCAAGATCAAGGCGCAAACGAAGAAACCCACTCTCAGGATAGAGAGTGGGTTCCGTCATGATAATTATTTCTTAGAAAGAAAGTTTTACTTATCTTTCTCAGTTAGTAATTCAATTACTGCCATAGGTGCGTTGTCACCCTTGCGAGGACCGACCTTAGTAATACGTGTGTATCCGCCTTCACGTGTTGCAAAGCGTGGACCAATTTCAGTGAAAAGAGTGTGTACAACGCTCTTATTCTGAATCTGAGCCATGACCTGACGACGTGCAGGTAGATCACCCTTCTTAGCGAAAGTAATCAACTTTTCCGCTAATGGACGCAGGCGCTTAGCCTTTGCCTCTGTTGTAGTGATCTTGCCGTGCTCGAACAACTGCTCTGCAAGTGTGCGTAGGAGTAGTCGCTCATGTGATGGGCCTGAACCCAGACGAGGACCTTTACTTGGTGTTGGCATTATCGATTCTCCTAGGCCTGCTCTGCATCGACGAAATCATCGTCGACTGATGCGTTGTAGTTCTGATG
>NZ_JBIKSG010000033.1:0-11687 GCF_044348745.1 Candidatus Planktophila sp. | reverse complement strand
CATCTCCTTAACTTTTGGGGACTTACCCACGTTCTGGCGGAGGATGAGGGATTTGAACCCTCGATAGGTTGCCCTATACACGCTTTCCAAGCGTGCGCACTCGGCCGCTATGCGAATCCTCCCGAGGAGGTGAACTCTATCGGTGGCTATCCCTATGATTACGCCAGATCCCTCGTACGGCGTTATCCGTACTGAACTCCCCCAGGGCAGGAATGCAGCAAGGGTAGGTCCGCTCTGGCGGGTGTGCGAGGGGTCCTATTAAATTGCGACGAACAGTAGAGGAGCACGGCGATGTCATTAGCTTTGTATCGTAAATATCGTCCCTCCGTTTTTGCAGATGTCATCGGACAAGAACATGTAACTGTTCCACTTTCAAATGCTTTGGAATCTGGTCGCACACACCACGCATATTTATTTAGTGGTCCACGTGGGTGCGGAAAAACTTCAAGTGCACGAATCATGGCGCGCTCACTTAATTGCGAAAAAGGCCCAACACCTAACCCATGTGGTGAATGTCAATCGTGTAAAGATTTAGTTGCAAACGGCCCAGGCTCATTAGATGTTATTGAACTAGATGCTGCTACCCACGGATTAGTAGATGATGCCCGCGATCTTCGTGACAAAGCATTCTTTGCACCAGTACAAAGTCGTTACAAGATCTACATTATTGACGAGGCACATCAGCTCGGACCAGGTGCGGCCAATGCTTTGCTCAAAGTTGTTGAAGAACCACCTGCACATGTAATTTTCATTTTCGCTACAACAGAACCAGATAAGTTAATTGCAACTATCCGTTCTCGCACACACCACTATCCATTCCGTCTAGTTCCGCCAGGAACATTAGCTGCGCACTTAGAAAAGGTTTGCAACTCTGAAGGCGTAATGGTTGATAAGGGCGTAATTCCCCTTGTAGTTCGTGCATCTGGTGGTTCTGTGCGTGATGCGTTATCTGTATTGGGGCAGTTATTAGCTGGTGCAGGCAAAGATGGTGTTAGTTACGAAATTGCAATTCAGCTACTTGGTTTCACGGATGGCGCGTTACTAGATGATGCAATCGATGCAATTGCTGCCCATGATGGCGCAACGTTGTTTAAGACAATCGATCGTGTTATTGAATCAGGACATGACCCACGCAGATTTACAAGCGACATGTTGGAACGTATTCGCGACTTGATGATTGTTGATGCGCTCAAAGATTCAACGGCAAATTCAATCTTGCGCGATATGCCAGATGATCAAATGGAACGCATGCGCAATCAGGCAAATCGAATTGGTACGGCAAACCTTTCAAGGGCTGCAGATATTGCAGCAGAGGGATTAACCCAAATGCGTGGGGCTACCGCGCCTCGTTTGATCCTTGAGCTCATCTGTGGGCGTATTTTGTTGCCAATTGGTGACAACACCGAAGCCGGGATGCTTTCTCGTATTGAACGTCTAGAACGTGCAGAAAACATTGCTCCTCTTACTACTGCAGTCCCACAGGTAAAGGCAGCACCTGCTGCAACAGTGCAGGAAGAAAAGCCTGTTGTGAAAGAAAAAGAAGCAGCACCTGCTGCAGTACCGAAAGCACATGTTCCTGGCAACTTTGATATCGCTGCACTTCGTAGAGCGTGGCCAGATGTAATTGAAGATGTGAAGAAGCGTCGTAGGCTTACTTGGTCACTACTTTCAGCAAGTGCACAAGTCTTGTCAGTTGATGAAAATGCAATCACTATTGGCATCGTTAATGCTGGCGCTAAGGAAAGCTTTGAGCGCTCTGAATCTGATGTGATCCTGCGCAACGCATTTATCGATGTTGTCGGATTAGATCGAAAGATTGCAGTTGTTGTTGATCCTTCGATCGACACAAACACCCCAGCAGCACGTGAGACTAGAACTTCAGAAGCACCAAATGATCCTGTTCAGTTATCTGGTGCAGCGCTTTTGGCGAAAGAGCTTGGCGCAAAAGTAATTGAAGGTAAGTAAGAGATGTCAGGAATGTATGAAGGTGCAATTCAAGATTTAATTGACGCGTTGGGTCGCTTGCCAGGAATTGGCCCAAAGAGTGCGCAACGAATTGCTTTTCACATTTTGCAATCTGATGCTGAAGTTGCATCAGCATTAGTAGATTCAATTCGGGTTGTTAAGGAACGAGTCAAGTTTTGCATAGTCTGCGGAAACGTCTCAGAAGAAGATGAATGTCGCATCTGTCGTGATCCTCGACGCGATAACACAATTATTTGCGTTGTTGAAGAAAGCAAAGATGTCATTGCGATTGAACGTACTCGCGAATTTCGTGGTAAGTATCACGTGCTGGGTGGGGCGATCAGCCCAATCGATGGCATCGGCCCAGAACAACTTCGAATTCGTGAATTAATGATTCGTTTGGAAGAAGTCGGCATCATTGAAGTTATCCTGGCAACTGATCCAAACCTTGAGGGTGAAGCAACAGCTACCTATCTATCCCGACTCATTAAGCCGATGGACATAAAGGTCTCTCGTTTAGCTAGTGGGCTTCCTGTTGGTGGAGATTTGGAATACGCCGATGAAGTTACTCTTGGACGTGCCTTTGAGGGCCGCAGGGATGTTTAATCTCATTAATTGAGATGCTTGCCGTCTCATAATTTGAGAAATGCAGGAAACTAGGTAGCCCCATTTAAATCTGTGCCTCATGATTGAGGCATGGGACTAATTGTTCAGAAATATGGCGGCTCATCTGTGGCAGATGCTGCAGGGCTAAAGCGCGTTGCCAACAGAATCGTGTCTGCCAAGCGGGACGGTAATCAAGTTGTTGTTGTGGTCTCTGCCATGGGAGATACCACTGATGAGTTGATTGATCTCGCAGAACAAATCACGCCAATTCCGCAGGGCCGCGAACTAGACATGTTGCTAACCGCCGGTGAGCGAATTTCAATGGCACTTCTTGCAATGGCAATTAACAACTTAGGCCATGAAGCTCTTTCATTCACCGGAAGCCAAGCAGGCGTTATTACAACCTCTGCGCATGGTCGCGCTCGCATCATTGATGTGACACCTGGTCGAATTAAAGAAGCATTAGATAGTGGCGCAATTGCAATCGTTGCGGGCTTTCAAGGAATTTCGCAAGACACTAAAGATGTAACAACGTTGGGTCGCGGTGGTAGCGATACAACAGCTGTTGCATTAGCAGCAGCGCTGGATGCAGATGTGTGTGAGATTTATACAGATGTTGATGGAGTTTTCAGTGCCGATCCACGCGTCGTTCCAACTGCCCGTAAGTTAAAGACAGTTACTTACGATGAAATGCTAGAACTTGCAGCCAGTGGAGCAAAAGTTCTCCACTTGCGTTGCGTTGAGTACGCACGCCGTTACAACTTACCAATTCACGTACGTTCATCTTTTACAACTCACGAAGGAACATGGGTGGTTAAAGATCATCCAGAAGGAGGCAGCATGGAACAAGCAATCATCTCAGGAATAGCACACGATAAGAGTGAAGCAAAGATTACGATTGTTGGAGTACCTGACCGCACTGGTGTTGCTGCACGCATCTTCCAAGCTATTGCAGATGCAGACATCAACATCGACATGATCGTGCAGAATGTTTCTGCTGCTGCCACAGGACTAACGGATATTTCATTCACATTGCCAAAGGCAGAAGGCGCTGCAGCAACTGCAATTTTGCAAAAGTTACAAGGTGAAGTTGGCTTTGCATCCATTCAATACGATGATCAAATCGGTAAATTGTCATTAGTTGGCGCTGGTATGCGCTCACACCCAGGCGTGACTGCAACATTCTTTGGTGCTTTATCTGATGCGGGAGTTAATATCGAAATGATTTCAACCTCTGAAATCCGTATCTCAATCATTTGCCGTGAGGCCGATCTAGAGCGCGGCGCAAAAGCTGCGCATACAGCATTTGAACTAGATGCTGATCAAGGCGAAGCCGTTGTATATGGAGGCACAGGACGATGAGCAAAAAAGTGAAAAAAGTCGCAAAGAAACCAACACTTGCAGTTGTCGGCGCAACGGGCGCTGTTGGCACCGTAATGCTGGGCATCTTGTCTGAGCGCAAAGATGTGTGGGGCGAAATCCGTCTGATTGCTTCTGCCCGCAGCGCTGGCAAAAAGTTAATGTGCCGCGGAGAAGAATTAACGGTCGTTGCTCTCTCGCCAGAGGCATTTGATGGCATAGATGTTGCCATGTTTGATGTTCCAGATGAAGTTTCGGCCGAGTGGGCACCAATTGCAGTTTCACGTGGCGCAATTGTTGTTGATAACTCTGGTGCATTCCGAATGGATCCAAAAGTTCCTTTGGTTGTTCCTGAAGTAAATCCAAAAGACACAAAGAAGCGTCCAAAGGGAATTATTTCTAATCCAAACTGCACAACTCTTTCGATGATTGTTGCAATGGGTGCGCTAAACAAGAAGTATGAATTGAAGGAGCTAGTAGTTGCTTCATATCAAGCGGCATCAGGTGCCGGACAACCTGGTATTGATGCCTTGCGTGCACAGATTTCTGCAGTTGCAGGAACAACTGCTGGTGAAGCGACCGGAGATGTTCGAAAGCACGTAAAGGATTCAGGGCCATTTCCTGCACCTCTTGCTCTCAATGTTGTGCCATGGGCAGGTTCACTTAAAGAAGATGGTTACACATCAGAAGAACTCAAGGTTCGCAATGAATCTCGCAAGATTCTAGGGATGCCGCGTTTAAAGGTTTCGGCAACCTGTGTTCGTGTTCCTGTTCTAACAACGCATTCACTAGCGGTGCATGCAACATTTAAGAACGAGGTAACTCGAAAAGGAGCGCAAAAGCTTCTTGAAAAAGCTGCTGGGGTTATCTTGCTTGATGATCCTGAAAACAAGAAGTTTCCAACACCAAATGATGCAGTAGGCACCGATGCAACATGGGTAGGCCGCGTGCGCCGTTCTCCAGATGATAAGAAATCACTTGATTTATTCTTGTGCGGAGACAACCTACGCAAGGGTGCTGCCCTCAATACTGCCCAGATCGCAGAGCTATTGGCGGTAGAGTTAACAAAATGACAATCAAAGAAACTCTACGAGCTGATTTAACCGAAGCTATTCGTGGTCGCAATGAAATCACTTCAAGCACTATCCGTATGGTTTTGACTGCCATCACTAATGAAGAGGTTGCTGGCAAAGAAGCTCGTGTTTTAAGTGATGATGAAGTAATTGTCGTGCTGTCTCGCGAGGCGAAAAAGCGTCGCGAAGCGGCAGAAGCATTTGAAGGTGCCGGCCATCCAGAAAAGGCAGCCCTGGAAAAAGCCGAAGGCGAAGTTATTGCTAAGTATTTACCTGCTCAGTTAACTGCAGATGAAGTCAAGCAGATCATTGCTGATGCAATCGCATCAACTGGTGCGGCAGGTCCTGCCGACATGGGCAAGGTAATGGGCGCTATTAAGGGAAAGATTGCAGGAAAGGCTGATGGAGCACTTGTTTCATCACTAGTGAAGGAGAGTCTCAACAAATGATTAAGTATGAATATGCAACAGTGCCACTACTTTCACATGCAACGAAGGCAATCCTTGACACATGGGGTTCTGATGGTTGGGAGCTTGTACAAGTTATTCCAGCGCCTGGCACAGGCGAGCAGCTTGTTGCGTACATGAAAAGACAGCTTGCGTGAATAAAGTAGATGTTCGTGCAAAGTTAGCCGAACTTGGGCTTGAACTGCCAGTTGCTGCAAAGCCAGTTGCTGCTTATGTCCCAGCGATTAGAACAGGTAATTTAGTTTTCACAGCAGGACAACTTCCACTAGCTGGCGGAGAGATGGCTGGCGTTGGAAAAGTTGATGGTGAGATCACTCCTGAGCGCGCAAAAGAGCTTGCACAAATATGTGCTCTTAACGCTCTTGCAGCTGTTGAAACGGTTGCAGATGTAAACAAGATTACGAAGATTGTTCGTGTAGTTGGTTATGTAAACGGAGTCTCTGGCTTTATCGGTCATCCAGGCGTAGTCAACGGGGCCTCTGAATTGTTTATAGCAATCTGGGGTGATGGTGCAAAGCATGCACGCAGCGCTGTTGGAATTGCAGGGCTTCCACTTAACTCACCAGTGGAAATTGAATTAACGGTGGAAATTACCGACTAACTACTTACCGCGTTTTGTTAAACGCTCTAAGTCGGTGATTAACACTGCGCGTCCATCTAGCTTTAACCAGTTGCGACCTGCAAAGTCAGCAAGTGCTTTATTAACAGTCTCACGGGATGCACCAACTAATTGCGCTAACTCTTCTTGAGTTAGTTCGTGGTGAACGAATAAACCTTCATCTGTTTGCTTTCCAAAACGCTCACCTAGGTCGATAAGTGCTTTTGCAACTCGTCCTGGAACATCTGAAAAGACTAAATCTCCAACGGCTTCATTTGTGCGACGTAAACGTTGCGCTAAACGCGCAAGCAGATGCAGTGCAACATTTGGATTGTCGGCAAGCCATGGAAGTAATTTTTCCTGTCCAAGACTCAACAACTTCGCATCAGTTACTGCCGTTGCTGTTGATGTACGTGGGCCTGGATCAAAAAGACTGAGTTCGCCGAACATTTCTCCAGGTCCAAGAATCGAAAGTAGGTTTTCACGACCATCACCACTAGAAGTTCCCAGCTTTAGCTTGCCGTCAGTGATTACGTACAAGTGATCGCCTTCATCGCCTTCGGCAAACAAGACAGATCCCTTTGCGATCTTTACGGAAACCATATTTGCGAGCAACGATGCGGCAGAGGCATCATCCAGCGCGGTAAATAGAGGCGCTTTGCGAATTACTTCTTGATCTATAGGCACGAGGGGTACTTTACTACCCATGGTGGTCCATAGCGAAATGCGCAAAGAGGCAAGGGCGGTATACCGCATCCTTACTAAGACCTATCCAGACATACGCTGCGAACTCGATTTCACCAATCCATTGGAATTATTAATCGCAACTGTCTTGAGCGCACAGTGCACAGATAAGAGAGTTAACACTGTTACCCCAGCATTGTTTAAGAAGTATAAAAACCCCAAGGCTTATGCAAAAGCGGATCTGCATGAAATTGAAGATTTAATCCATTCCACAGGTTTTTATCGGGCCAAAGCACGTAACGTTAAAGGATTGAATATCAAATTACTCGAAGATTTTGGGGGAGAAGTTCCTCAAACCCTTGAGGAGTTAATTACATTGCCGGGGGTTGGGCGAAAAACTGCCAATGTTGTTTTAGGACACGCCTTTGATACACCAGGAATCACTGTTGATACGCACTTCGGAAGATTATCGCGGCGATTTGGTTGGACTAAAGAAACCGATCCTGTAAAGGTTGAAATGGTTGTTCAACAATTGATACCCCAAGCTGAATGGACAAACCTTTCACAGCGAATGATTTGGCATGGAAGACGAATCTGCCATTCACGAAAGCCGGCATGCGGTGCGTGTCCTGTCGCCAAAATCTGCCCAAGTGTTGGAATTGGTGAGATGAATAAAGAGAAAGCATTACTGTTAGTTAAAACAGATAAGGATTTTAGATGAAAAAGGTTGTTGGAGTAATTGCTGTTCTATTACTAACAGCTTGTTCACCATCCTCTTTATCTGTTAAAGGTGAAGTTGTTTCTTGCTCATCAATACCCCAAGAAAGAAGAATGCTTGATTCGGGAATTGAACTTCGTTGCTTAGATGGAACCATGGGCGCGCAACTAAATACACTTAGAGGACCCATGATTGTCAATGTGTGGGGTTCTTGGTGTGGCCCATGCAAGGAAGAGATACCGATCTTTAGATCCTTTTTTGAAAAAGCTAAAGACAAAGTTTCCCTCGTGGGTGTTGACGTTGAAGAATCCAGTATTGAAGATGGCAGGAAATTTGTAGAGGAAAACGGCATAACGTGGCCAAATTTGTATGACCCAGATGGCCGATCACGTCTGTACTTCGGGATGGGAGTTCCAGTGACCTGGTTTATTGCCGCAGACGGATCTGTTGCAGGCAAGAAAATAGGGGTGATTACCGATGAAAGCGAACTCATCACGCTCACAAACAAGTATTTGGGTGTGAAGCTTTAATCCTCATCTTTGGAGCCATTAAGGCCATCTGAAATCAAACGCATAACATTTGGATCAGCCAAAGTCGTTGCATCACCAACCTGGCGATTTTCGGCCACATCTTTGAGCAAACGCCGCATGATTTTGCCACTTCTAGTCTTTGGCAGTTCTGCAACCACCAAGATCTGACGTGGTTTAGCAATCGCACCAATTTGTTTTGCAACATGGTTTCGAAGTTCGGTAATCAAGGTTTCACCATTTGCATGAGCGATACCTCCACGCAAAATAACAAAAGCAACGATTCCCTGTCCTGTCATTGCATCATTTGCTCCAACCACGGCAGCTTCTGCAACAGCTTCATGTGAAACCAGTGCAGACTCAACTTCAGTTGTTGAGATACGGTGACCTGAAACATTCATAACATCATCAACTCGACCTAGTAGCCAAATTGCACCGTCTTTATCTAATTTTGCTCCGTCACCTGCGAAATAAATTCCATCAAACCTGGACCAATACGTTTCTTTGTATCGTTCATCTTCTCCCCAAATACCACGCAACATTCCAGGCCATGGTTTGTCTAAAATTAAATATCCGCCATGACCTTTTGCAACTGCATGTCCGTTGTCATCAACAACAACTGCACTAATTCCAGGAATTGCAGTCATGGCTGAACCTGGTTTTGTTGCCGTTACACCAGGCAATGGTGAAATCATGATTCCACCAGTTTCAGTTTGCCACCAGGTGTCTACAATTGGACAACGGTTTCCACCAATCACTTCGCGGTACCACATCCATGCTTCTGGGTTAATTGGTTCACCAACTGATCCAAGCAAGCGCAACGACTTCAAGTTGAACTTATTAGGAAACTCATCGCCCCATTTCATCCAGGTGCGGATCAAGGTAGGCGCGGTATACAAAATAGTCACACCGTATTTTTCAATTAACTCAAATATTCGCCCCTTATGCGGCGTATCTGGTGTTCCTTCATACATAACCTGTGTTGCACCATTCATGAGTGGGCCATAAACAATGTAACTATGCCCAGTAATCCAACCAACATCGGCGGTGCACCAATAAACATCTGTTTCCGGCTTAATATCAAAGACAACACGGTGGGTATATGCAGCCTGAGTTAGATAACCGCCGGTTGTGTGAAAGATCCCCTTTGGTTTAGCTGTAGTCCCAGATGTGTACAAAATAAACAACGGGTGTTCAGAATCAAAGAATTCAGCTGTGTGATCAACTGATTGACGTCCGACAATATCGTGCCACCACACATCAGTTTCTGTATTCCATGATGTCTCTTGCTTAGTGCGCTGAACAACCAAAACTCTTTTTACGTTGTGTTGGCCCTTAAGAGCTTCATCGACAGCTGGCTTTAATGCAAAAGCACCGCCCTTTCTAAATCCACCATCTGCAGTTATAACTAACTTCGCATCTGCATCTTGAATTCGAGACAGTAATGCTTCTGCTGAAAATCCTCCAAACACAACTGAATGGGGAGCACCAATTCGTGCACAAGCAAGCATTGCAATGGCTGCTTCAGGAATCATTGGCATATAAATTGCAACACGATCGCCAGCAACTACACCAAGTTCAATCAATGCATTGGCAGTTTTCTTAACTTCGGTTAGTAGCTGTGCATATGTAATTGTTTGTGTGTCACCTGGTTCGCCTTCGAAATGAAATGCAACACGATCTCCTCTGCCTTCAAGGACATGACGGTCTAGCGCATTGAATGATGCATTGATTTTTCCGCCCACAAACCATTTAGCAAAGGGTGATTCCCACTCAAGTGTTTTTTCCCACGGCGTCTGCCATGACAGTTGTTTGGCTTGCTCATCCCAGAATGCCAAACGATCTAATTCAGCTTGGTCATAAAGTTCTGGTTTTGCGTTTGCCTGTTCTGCAAACTCGGCGGTCGGAGGAAATTGGCGATCTTCGCTGAGCAGGTTTTCTAGGGATTCTTGATTGGGGCTCATAACGCTAGAGGCTACCTCTTGAGGATTGTTATCAACAGACAAAGCGGCAAGTGATTTCTGAATTCGATTAAGACCCCAAGATGCCCCAAAGAAAGGAGAAACAATGCTTACATCCTTCATATTGATGCTGATCAAACTACTGAGCAGCCCCGTCTTGGTGGCCGCCTTGGCTAGATTCTTGGCCAATGCCCTGAAAACACTGAGCTGAAATCCAAAAAGACCCTCTGCTAACCCCCTGCGGAGGGTCTTTTTGTGCCACATGGGCGAAGGTGAGAGGATTGGCCGTAAGCCTCTAGACGACTCAACGAAGCGCTCTGTCTAAAGAATTACATCGAGTTCTTAGGAGTCAGCAATGCCAATAGCAACCCCCGAAATTTTTGCCGACATGTTGGATCGCGCTAAAAAAGGCGCATTCGCTTATCCAGCAATAAACGTTTCATCATCACAAACCATCACTGCTGCTATTCGTGGTTTCGCCGAAGCAGAGTCAGATGGAATCATTCAATTTTCATGGGGCGGTGCCGAATACGCATCTGGTTCAACAGTTAAGAACATGGTTGATGGGGCTGTTGCGCTCGCCGAGTTCGCACATGTTGTTGCAAAGAATTACAAAGTAAACATTGGCATTCATACAGATCACTGCCCAGCAGAAAAATTAGATGGCTTCATGCGTCCACTTCTTGCATTTGGCGCAGACCGTATTAAGTCAGGAAAGGCTCCACTGTTTAACTCACACATGTGGGATGGATCTGCAGTTGATATGCCTGAAAACATGAAGGTCGCTAAGGAAATGTTAGCGATGTCAGTTGCGGCAAAGACTATTCTTGAAATTGAAATTGGCGTTGTAGGTGGAGAAGAAGATGGCATCGAAGCAAAACATGATGCAAAGCTCTACTCAACACCTGAAGATGCACTACTAACAGTTGAAACTCTTGGAACAGATGTCAATGCTCGCTACTTAGTGGCAGCAACATTTGGAAATGTCCACGGCGTTTATAAGCCAGGTAACGTTGTATTGCAACCAAAGATTCTTGCAACATTGCAAGAGGCTGTTTCAGCAAAGCTTGGATTACCTGCAGGAAGTAAGCCAATGGACTTGGTATTCCACGGTGGATCAGGCTCGCTACTTTCTGAAATCCGGGAATCACTTGATTACGGTGTAATCAAGATGAATGTTGATACTGACACTCAATACGCCTTTACACGTCCAGTTGTAGATCACATGCTGAAGAACTATGACGGCGTGCTGAAAATTGACGGCGAAGTTGGAAATAAGAAGGCTTACGATCCACGTGCGTGGGGCAAGCTAGCTGAAGCAGGCATGGCAGCACGCGTTGTGCGTGCATGTGAAGACCTTCGCTCAACTGGCACTACCTCACTTAAGTAATTAACAACTAGTCGGAGAGGCTTTACTCATGCCTGCATTGGTATTACTCGGCGCTCAGTGGGGCGACGAAGGCAAGGGTAAAGCTACCGATTTGTTGGGCGATCGCGTTGATTATGTTGTCCGCTATCAAGGTGGAAACAACGCAGGCCACACAGTTGTAATTGGTGATCAAAAGTATGCGCTTCATTTATTGCCATCAGGAATTCTTTCCCCAAATGTAATTCCTGTGATTGGCAATGGCGTCGTAATTGACCCAAGTGTTCTACTTGAAGAGATTCGTGGTTTAAATGAGCGGGGCATCAATACAAGCAAGCTTTTGATTTCAACTAATGCTCACTT
>NZ_JBIKSG010000032.1:0-12136 GCF_044348745.1 Candidatus Planktophila sp. | reverse complement strand
AGTGCATTCGATGACCTAATTCGTGCCGGAAAAGTTCACTACATTGGTTTTTCTGAATGGAACGCTGCTCAGATTAAATCTGCCTTAGACATTCAAGATGCCCGTGGCTATAACCGTTTTGTTTCAAGCCAGCCACAGTATTCTGCTTTGTGGCGCGTAATCGAGGCAGAAGTTGTCCCGCTTTCTCAGAAAGAGGGAATCGGCCAAATCGTGTGGTCACCGATGGCGCAAGGAGTTTTAACCGGTAAGTACTTGCCAGGAAAGAAAGCACCTGCAGGATCTCGTGCCACAGATAAGGGAAGTGGCGCAAACATGATTAAAGGTTGGATGCGCGAAGAAGTACTTGAAGCGGTCCAAAACTTAAAGCCAATTGCTGATGGAGTTGGGCTAACTATGGGGCAACTTGCAATTGCTTGGGTACTTCAAAATCCAAATGTTTCATCTGCGATCATGGGTGCTACAAAGCCAAAGCAGGTCAAGGAAAACGTGAAAGCATCTGGAGTAAAGTTAGATGCTGATGTCATGAAAGCAATTGACAAAGCTTTAGGCAATCTTCCAGAACGTGATCCAAAGAAAAATGAAAGCCCGAATCCTCGAGCTTAGTTTTTCTTCTTACTGGGTTTAACTTGAGGATGTGGCGCACGTAGGCGACGCATTTGCGTTGAACGAAGCCATGCATACATTCCAAGGCCCTTTGTTTCGGTGCCTGGGAATTGCGCTTGTACAGCTTTGCGAATTTTTCGTGAGAGAAGAATTCCATCGATGATGGCGACAATTAGCATCGCATACATAATTGCGATCGCACCTAATTGAATAACAGGATTCCGAATGAGCGTGAGAACTAAGACAACGAAGATTGTTGGAAGAAAATACTCACCTGTTGAACGACGTGAATCTACATAATTTCGAACAAATCGCCGGGCAGGACCACGATCGCGAGCTGGCAAAGCAGACTCTTCACCGCGAAGATAGGCAGCGCGCTGAGCGATTCGATTTTCTCTCGCCTGTGCCTTAGATGTTCGCTTCTGATCTTTTGTGACGATAGGAGCAAGTGATGAAACCTTACGCTTTGACTCTGCTTCTTTGCGTTTAGGGGTTGGTCGACCTTTACCTTCATGTGAACTCATGGCTTAACTATAGAGGCCGTGTTGAACCGGCCCTCAACTCGCTAGCCGGACACGAGGGGAGTAGGATTTGGGATAGGAGTCAATCAAGGAGAGAAATAATGACAACTGAAGCAACGACAACAACAGGTATTCAACTAACAGATGTGGCCGCCTCAAAGGTTTCTGCTTTGCTAGCCCAAGAAGGTCGCGATGACCTCAACCTTCGTGTTGCCGTGCAGCCAGGTGGATGTTCAGGCCTGAAGTATCAGCTGTACTTTGATGACCGCAATCTGGATGGGGACATTGTCCGCGAGTTTGGCGCAGTAAAGGTGATCACGGACAAGATGAGTGATCCTTACTTGTCTGGTGCAACTATTGATTTTGTTGACACAATAGAAAAGCAAGGATTTACAATCGATAATCCAAATGCACAGGGCTCTTGCGCCTGTGGCGATTCATTTAACTAAGTAACTGCGCTTTTCGCACTAGTATCCCCACATGAAAATTGGTGTAGCGGGTTCGGTTGGTCTTGATCATTTAATGACCTTCTCCGGCAAGTTCACGGACTCCTTGGTTGCTGGGTCTTTGCAGAAAGTTTCACTCTCTTTTCTTGTAGATAGCCTGGATGTTCGACGCGGTGGTTGTGCTGCAAACATCGCTTTTGGAATGGGCGTTCTTGGACTCAATCCCGTTCTTATCGCCGCCGTTGGAAAAGATTGGGCAGATTACGATGCCTGGCTCTCACGTCACGGCGTTGATACCTCGCACGCATTAGTCTCAACAACTTTACACACCGCACATTTTGTCGTTACGACAGATCAAGAGCTCAATCAGATTGCTTCCTTCTTTCCAGGTGCGATGTCTGAGGCCAGAAACATTGAACTTTCTCCGATCATGGAAAAAGTTGGACGCTTAGACATGATGGTTATTTCTCCTGATGATCCAGAGGCGATGTTGCGCCATTCAGAGGTTTGTCGCCAACAGGGGATTGCATTTGCTGCAGACCCTTCTCAGCAAATGGCCCGCATGACAGGCGAAGAAATTAAGCTGCTGATCGATGGTGCCTCGTATCTATTTTTGAATGAATACGAGCTGGCACTTGCCATGCAAAAAACTGGCTGGACAGATCGCGAGATTCTCGAGCGCGTGAAATACCGAGTCGTGACTTTAGGGTCAATGGGGGCAAAGGTTGAAAGTGCTGCCGGAGAGTTTGTTCAAGTGGGTTGCCCTAAGGAGAAGGCGAAGATAGATCCAACCGGAGTTGGAGATTCCTTTAGATCAGGTTTTATTGCCGGCCTAGCATGGGGTCTTTCTCATGAGCGCTGCGCCCAGCTGGGGGCTTTGATCGCCACCTATGTCATTGAGACCTTGGGTACCCAGGAATACCGCTTCACTCCTGCTGAGTTTGTTGCGCGATTTGCTGAGAGTTATGGGCAATCTGCTTCAGATGAGATTGCAGTACACCTCAAGTAGATGTGAGGAGCGCCACCACTCCAGGTGAATGCGCTCGTGCTACGCATAGGCCCAATTCAAACTATCCTTACACCCATGTCTCGCTCTTTCTTCTCGCGCTTGCGAGCACTTCTCTTGTTTCTTCCAGTTCTTCTGCTCACGAGCTGTTCAAGTGGGACCGACTGGGGTTTTCCAGAAGGAGTTTCAAGCGTCAATGACGCATCACTGTCTTTATGGATAGGTGCGTGGATCGCTGCAGGCGTGGTTGGAGTAATCACACTCATTTTGATTTTATGGCCCGCTGTTTTCCATCGCGGAAAGAAAGATGGTCCGGAATTTCCTAAGCAAACGCAGTACAACGTTCCGGTTGAGATCGCATACACAATTATTCCATTTGTTATCGTGGCCGTTCTTTTCTATTTCACAATGGAAAGACAAAACATCATCACGGAAAAGACAGACACCTATGCTCATGAAATTACCGTTGAGGGATTTCAGTGGTCATGGCAGTTCGGCTATCCAGAAGCAGGCCCGCAAGCTGTTGTTACCGGAACGCCGACACAAACTCCCACTCTTGTAGTGCCATTAGGGGAGCGCGTGCGATACACGATTACCTCTAATGATGTAGTTCATGGTTTTTGGATCCCAGCATTCATGATTCAAATGCAAAACCTTCCGGGTGTGACTAATCATCTTGAATTCACGGCAAAGAAGTTAGGCGAGTTCCCGGGGCGCTGCAATATTTTGTGTGGGCGTAACCATTCGCAAATGCTATTTACCGTAAAGGTAGTTACACCTGACGAATACGATGCGTATTTAGAAACACTTAAGGGAGGGCAAGCATGACAACTTATGCACAGCGTCCAACGGTAACCGTCAATGGAGCAACGCCTACGCCAAAGGGAAAGTCCTTCGTTAAGTGGGTTACATCAACTGATCACAAGACCATCGGTTATATGTACTTGATTACCTCGTTTGCTTGGTTCTTAATCGGAGGAGTCCTTGCTCTATTTTTGAGAGCAGAATTAGCCCGACCAGGTATGCAGTTCTTGAGTAATGAGCAGTACAACCAGATTTTCACAATGCACGGAACAATCATGTTACTTATGTTTGCAACCCCATTGTTTGTGGGCTTTGCCAACGTCATCATGCCCCTGCAGATCGGTGCAGCAGATGTGGCCTTTCCACGTTTAAACATGTTTTCTTATTGGCTCTTCTTATTCGGTGGCTTAATGACTTTTGCTGGATTCCTATCTCCAGGGGGAGCGGCATCATTTGGTTGGACCGCATATGCGCCACTGTCTAACTCTGATTACTCACCAGGTATTGGTGGGGATTTATGGTTGATTGGCCTAGCAATAAGTGGTGTTGGAACCATTCTTGGTGGAGTCAATTTCATTACGACTATTTTCACGATGCGTGCTCCAGGTATGACGATGTTTCGTATGTCTATCTTTTCCTGGAACGTATTGCTCACTTCGATTTTAGTACTACTCGCATTTCCACCACTAGCTGCAGCCTTCTTAGGATTAGAAGCAGATCGACTTTACGGCTCGCATTTGTTTGATCCGGCCAATGGCGGTGCGATGCTGTGGCAACACCTCTTTTGGTTCTTCGGCCATCCCGAGGTTTACATTTTGGCGCTACCATTTTTTGGAATAGTTACAGAAATTTTGCCAGTCTTTAGTCGCAAGCCAATCTTTGGATACTTAGGTCTCATTGCTGCGACGATTGCAATCGCAGCTCTCTCAGTATCTGTTTGGGCCCACCACATGTTTGCAAGTGGTCAGGTGTTACTTCCATTCTTCTCCTTTATGACTTTCCTGATCGGCGTACCTACTGGAGTAAAATTCTTTAACTGGATAGGAACTATGTGGAGAGGTCACGTGACCTTCGAAACTCCAATGCTCTGGGTTATGGGCTTCCTAGTAACTTTCTTGTTTGGCGGATTAACCGGAATCATTCTGGCTTCCCCTCCTCTAGATTTCGCGGTCTCTGCGAGCTACTTCGTTGTCGCACATTTCCACTATGTGTTATTTGGAACCGTTGTGTTTTCTATGTTTGCAGGTTTCTATTTCTGGTGGCCAAAGATGACAGGGCGCATGCTCAATGAACGCCTAGGAAAGATTCACTTCTGGACATTGTTCGTTGGTTTTCACCTAACTTTCCTTATCCAACACTGGCTCGGTATTAAGGGCTTCCCACGTCGTTATGCCGATTACTTGCCAGGAGATGGCTTCACCTTCATGAACACTGTCTCAACTATTGGTTCATTCCTGCTGGCGCTTTCCATGATCCCATTTGCAATCAATATTTGGATTACTCGTAAGGCACCACTTGTGGGAGTTGATGATCCTTGGGGTTATGGAAGTTCCCTTGAATGGGCCACCTCATGCCCACCACCACGACATAATTTCTTATCGATGCCGCGCATTTCAAGCGAACGCCCAGCCTTTGATCTGCACCACCCTCATGTGAAAATTGAGGGGAAGCATTAAAAGATGAAAGCCTCATGGAAGTTATTTGGTGGCCTTGCGGTTTTCTATGCGATCGTCACGGTCATTTATGTAGTAATCGGAGGTGAGCCATTAGGCATTAGTGGTTTGCTTCTATCGGCATGCTTAGCGGGAATGATCGGTTTCTATGTGTGGTTTACTCAGAAAAGAATTGGCGTTGAACTACCTGAAGACAATCTAGAAGCTGAAATCTCAGATGGTGCTGGCGAACTAGGTTTCTATAGCCCGCACTCATGGTGGCCTTTGCCGGTAGCACTGAGTGCTTGCACACTTGGGTTAGGGCTTCTGATCGGCTGGTGGCTATCACTGATTGGACTTGGCGCGCTCATGATTTCGGTTATTGGCATGGTTACCGAATATGAAAAGCCAGCGGACAATATCTCTCACTAATGAGTACCCCAAGAGCTGAAATTCTTGCCACAGATAATCCGAATAAGACCGCTGCGCGCATAGTTGTTAATGCACCGGCTTCCAGAATCTTTGCTTTATTAGCTAACCCGTCATCTCATCAACTCTTTGACGGATCTGGGACTATTCAAAAAGCGATTTCAGGCCCAGAGCGTTTGTTTCTTGGCGCTAAGTTCTCCATGGCAATGAAGATCAAACTTCCTTACCGCATTCAAAACACGGTAGTGGCTTTTGAAGAAGACAAAAAGATTTCGTGGTGCCACCTGATGAAGTGGACCTGGACATACGAACTCACAAACTTAGGAGATGGTTCCACGCAAGTCACCGAATCTTTTGATGCAAGTGATATTCCAACCTTCGCCAAGTACTGGCTTAAAATCACCGGAACTATTGCGCACAACCCTAAATGGATGGCGAAATCGTTAGTCCGATTGAAGTCAATTTGCGAGGCTTGAAGTTAGCTAGTTTTGCACCAATTCTTTTTGTAATTTTGTGGAGCACTGGCTTTGTGGGCGCAAAGTATGGATTGCCCTATGCCGACCCCTTCATCTTTTTATCTATTCGAGTTTTGATAGCCGCGTTATTGTTGTTTGCAATCGCTGCACTCTTGAAATCACCAATTGCAATAGGAAAATCAGCGATATCTAGATCTGCACTGATTGGCTTTTTCCTTCATGCCTGCTATCTAGGTGGTGTTTTCTTTGCGATTTCAAAGGGACTGCCAGCTGGGGTAGCAGCGGTAGTAACTAGCGTGCAGCCAGTACTGGTCTCCTTGTTGGCGATAAAGGTGCTAGGAGAGACCCTCAAAATTAAACAGATCGTGGGGTTATTCCTTGGATTTGTTGGAGTGATATCAGTGTTGGCTCCTTCATTTAAGGCAGATATGCCAATAAGCGGAGTAGTTGCAATACTCGTAGCTTTATTGGGAAGTACCACTGCTACTTTGTTGCAGAAAAAGATAGGTACTGATGTGCCACTTATCTCCGGCACGGCTTATCAATACCTTGCAAGTGGCTTGGTTTTAGGTGTGGCAGCTATTGCAACTGGCGGCACACGAATTCAATGGAGCCAAGAATTCATTGTTACCTTTATCTGGCTGTTAGCCGCCTTATCTGTTGGAGCTATTTTGCTATTGCTGTGGCTGTTAAACACAGGCAGTGCGGCCTCTGTGTCATCTTTGCTCTACTTAGTCCCACCCGCAACCGCTCTTGAAGCCTTCTTCTTATTTGGAGAAAAAGTAAACATCCAGGGACTCCTAGGAATAGGAATTACTGCCTTGGGCGTTTGGCTCGTTATAAGAAATTAGTGGTGTTCGATTTCCTTCAGATCATCAGCTGAAACCTTCGTGACCTGCTCTGCATTGGCAACGCTCATGCGCGAACGAAGCTTGTTACGTAACGCTCCAGCACGCTTCACGCCACGGGAATCAACTGGTGGCAACTCAAGTGGAGGTGCTTGCTCATGTGAAGTAAGAAGGTAGGCCTTCTCAGGAGAAATCGGTTCATGAACTTCAACAAATTCACCATGAGGCAAACGCAGCAGCGTTCCTGTCTCTCGTCCGTGAAGAACTAATTCTCGATCGGCGCGTTGGAGAGACAAGCAAATCCTTTTAGTAATGACAAATGCAAGCGGAGGAAGAATCAGAACGCCAAAGCGAGTGCCCCACATAATTTGGTTAATGGAAAGATCAAAATGGGTTGCGATAATGTCGTTTCCACCGTTTATCAAAGTTACCAACACAAAGGTCAATGACATGACACCGAGGGCTGTTCTGTTTGGTGCATTACGAGGGCGATCTAATATGTGGTGTTCACGCTTGTCGCCAGTAATCCAACTTTCAATGAATGGATATAGCGCCATGCCGGTGAACAAGATTCCAGGAATGATTAAGCCAGGAATCAGAATGTTCCAAGAGATCGTATAGCCGAATAGATAGGTTTCTATTGGGGGAGCCATGCGGACTAACCCATCGAGCCATCCCATATACCAATCGGGTTGGGAACCGGCAGAGATTTGCCCGGGCGTGTAAGGACCATAGAGCCAAATTGGGTTAATAGATGCAACGGCAGCTAAGAACGCGGTCACACCAAAGACGATGAAGAAGAATCCACCAGCTTTTGCCATGTAGGTAGGCATAAGTGGGTAACCAACAACGTTCTTTTCTGTGCGCCCTGGACCTGGGTACTGAGTGTGCTTCTGATACCAGACCATCATTAAGTGCGCGGTGATTAAGGCTAAGAATGCACCTGGCAAAAGTAATACGTGCACGATGTATATACGTGGAATGAAAGCTTCACCCGGGAACGCTCCGCCGAATGCAAAGTAGGCAAGGTAGGACCCAACAACAGGTAAGGCTTGAATTATCGCCTCTGCAATTCGAATTCCAGTACCTGACAAAAGATCATCTGGAAGTGAGTAACCAAGGAAACCTTCAACGATTCCGAGAGTTAAGAGTCCAATACCGATGATCCAGTTACCTTCACGAGGCTTACGAAATGCTCCGGTAAAGAAAACACGCATCAAGTGGGCAACGATTGCTGCCATAAAGATAAGTGCAGCCCAGTGGTGAATTTGGCGCATCAAGAGGCCACCACGAACTTCAAATGAAATGTGCAATGTTGATGCATAGGCGGCAGACATCTTGATTCCCTCTAGCGGTTCGTAGCTGCCTTCGTAAATAACTTCACGTTGTGAAGGATCGAACCAGAAAGTAAGAAAGGTTCCAGAAAGCAACAAGATCACAAATGAGTAGAGGGCAACTTCACCTAACAGGAAAGACCAGTGGTCAGGAAAGACCTTTTGCAGGTTCTTCTTCATCCACGCAGCAGCTCCTGTGCGCTCATCTACATAGTTGGCGACAGTCCCTAAACGTTGCTCAGTTGTCATTATGAATTACGCTCCCAGAAACTAGGTCCGACTGCTTCGGAAAATGGTTTACGTGCGACTAGATAACCTTCGCCATCGATAGTGATATCTAGTTGAGGCAAAGGACGAGCTGCAGGACCAAAGATAACTTTTGCTGCACGGGTCACATCAAATGTTGATTGGTGACATGGGCATAGCAAGTGTTTGGTCTGTTGCTCATAGAGAGCAACCGCGCAGCCCATGTGAGAGCAAATCTTTGAGAACGCGATGATTCCATCATGAGTCATTGCCAATCTATCTGCCTCAAGATTGAACTCTTGTGGGCGAAGACGGATAAGAAGGACTGCATCCTTTGCAATGTCGCTGAGTTTTCTGTGTTCTGGGTCTGCAATTTCTGGGAGAACCTGGGCAACAGCGCCGACTTCTAGATCAGAGGCTTTAATGCGGCGATTTCCAGGATCTGTCACCAGATATGTTCCTGACTTCCAGGTTGTCTTTTCCAGTTCATTGCCTGGCAAAGGACCTAAATCGCGAAGAAGCAGTAGGGGAGATAGAGCAGATAATCCAAGAGCCGCACCTAATGATCGTTTGATTAATGAGCGACGCCCAAGACCAGAAGCACTTGCACCTTCTTTAACGGCTGCAACAAATTCCTTACGATCAGAATCGGGAGAACGAAACTCATGTCGTTGAGCAACCACTTCGGTATCTGGCATCAATGTCTTTGCCCAGTGAATTGCACCTAAACCAATAAAGAATAGTGAGATAGCCATACCCAAACCAAGGCCAAGTTGGTGAGCATTTTGATCACCCATGACAGGGATAAAAATGAAGACATCATCTGGGATAAAAACGTAGGAAACGATGAGCAGAATTGTCCCAAGCGCAGAGATTCCAAAGAGTGTTGCTACTTGTCGTTCTGCACGATCTGCAGCCTTCGGATCGGTATCAGCCTTACGGTGAACGTGTGCTGGCAACCCTGGATCTTTTATTGCTTCAATTTCATTACTCATAGTCCTACTTCGCCTTCATCGCTAGCCACACAGCAACACCGATAAGCAATCCCAAACCAAGTACCCAACCGAGCAAACCTTCTGTCACCGGTCCAACACGTCCAAGGGATGCACCACCTAGGTTTGGTTCATTTTCTGCAAACTTAATCCACTTGATGATCGAAAGTTTTTCAGCAGGAGTGAGCGTCTTATCGCTAAACACTGGCATTGACTGTGGCCCTGTAACCATCGCTTCGTAAATGTGCTTTGGCTCAACCCCCATCAATGTCGGCGCATATTTTCCTTGTGTTAGCGCGCCACCTTGTCCAGCAAAGTTGTGGCACATGGCGCAGTTATTGCGGAATAGCTCGCCACCTTCTGCAGTGTTTCCATCTCGCTCATAATTTAAGGATGACTCACTTGGAATTTCGGGTCCTGGAGCAAGGGATGCAACGTATGCAGCTAACGCTGCTGTTTCAGCAGCGTTGTAAAGAGGCTTCTTGCGCATTGCTTGAGTGCTCATGTCAGCCATTGGCATGCGCCCTGTTCCGACCTGGAAATCAACTGAGGCAGCGCCAACTCCGATAAGTGACGGAGCGATCAAGGCACCTTCTGCATTGAGTCCATGGCATGAAGAACATCCCTTGAGAAAGATCTGGCGACCCTCTTCAATTTGTGCGGAACGATCTACAACTTGTGTTGTTTCAGAAGTTACGGCACTTGCCACACTGAATGTGGCACCGATTGCCAGAAGTGCAAGCAAGAGTAGAAAAGGTCCAGACGCCTTATGGCGACGGTAGCGAGATAAACGCTTCAAATCATTTCCTAACTACTTAATCAGGTAGATCGCCGAGAACAGCGCGATCCACACAACATCAACAAAGTGCCAATAATATGAAACAACGATTGCGGTTGTTGCTTGTTGGTGAGTAAAGCGTCGAGCCTTAGCAACACGCACCATCACAATCAAAAATGCAATAAGGCCACCGGTCACGTGCAAGCCGTGGAAGCCTGTAGCCACATAGAAAATAGAACTGTAAGCATCAGATGAAAGAGTTTTTCCTTCAGAGACCAACATTGCGTACTCATAAATTTGACCAGAAACGAAAACAGCACCCATTAAGAATGTCGCGGCAAACCATTCGCGCATTCCCCATTTATTAACCTGGAAAATATTTCCTGTTCGATGATTTTGAAAACGCTCAGCAGCAAAAACACCAAACTGACATGTAACAGAAGAAAGAACAAGAATGGTTGTGTTAATCGCTGCGAATGGAATATTGAGTAGCTCTGTTGACTCAGCCCAAATTGCTGGGCCTTGGACTGCACGAATAGTGAAGTACATGGCAAACAAAGCGGCAAAGAACATAAGTTCACTAGCAAGCCACACGATCGTGCCCACGGCTACAGCGTTAGGGCGTGTGATTTTTTGATGTGCGACGGTGCTGGACATAGGGGAGATTATTCCCGAAATAGTGCTCGGCGTCTCCCACAGATGCCTTCCGGGTGTCGATTTTGAGCATATCTAAAGTGAAACGGATCACTGTAAAAGAGGTGGCTCCTGCCACTGAAAGTACTTCCCATTTGGGTCTTCGAGAATAGACTTTGCCCATGTCAGAGACCAAAAAGCAGATCATCGTTTACTCAGATGATTCATCGGTTCGTGCATCAATTGTCTCTGCCCTAGGCCGTCGAGTCGCTGCTGATCTTCCAGAGCATGAGATTCACGAATTTGCCACAGGATCTGCACTTCGTGCTTATGTTGATGGCAAAAGCGTAGGCGGCGGAGCACGAGCACATCTGTTTATTTTGGATGGCGAGGCTGCGCAAGAAGGTGGCATGGGTATTGCTCGACAGTTAAAGGATGAACTCTTTGATTGCCCGCCAGTCTTGGTAATTACTGGCCGAAAAGAGGATGCGTGGTTGGCTGCATGGTCGATGGCTGAGGCATCTGTTGTTCATCCGATTGATCCTTTCACTCTTGCAAAAACAGCTGCGCAATTACTTCGCGGCACCACACTCGTTTCTGCTTAACTAATCAAATGATTGACACGCGCTGGGAGCTACACATCTCGCGTTTGCGTTCTGGTCTAGACCTTGATGTGGCAGAAGTTCAGTGGTGCATGAACGAGATCCTCACCGGAAATACAGAAATCGATGTAATCAAAGATTTTCTAATTGCTCTGAAGTCAAAAGGTGAAACTTCCTTAGAAGTTGGAGCCCTCGTCGACCAGATGTATGAGCATTGCGCTCCAATTACGATCAAGGAAAGAGCCGTTGACACAGTTGGTACTGGCGGGGATGGTGCTCACACAATAAACATTTCAACAACAGCTGCCATCATCGCGGCAGCAGCAGGAGTCAAAGTTGTAAAACATGGAAATCGTGCAGCATCGTCGAAGTCCGGATCAGCTGATTTACTAGAAGCCTTAGGGATACATATTAACCTTGATGGAACTGGTGTTGAAAAGACATTTTCCGAACTTGGTATTGGGTTTTGTTTTGCTCCCGTTTTCCATCCAGCGATGCGCTTTGCCGGTCCTGCGCGCAAAGAATTAGCAACACCAACGGTCTTTAACATCTTGGGCCCTATGGCTAATCCTGCCAAACCACAGGCTGCAGCTATTGGTGTTGCCAATGAAAGCATGCACTTAGTTATGGCTCAGGTACTGAGTGATCGTGGCGTGGATGGTTTCGTTTTTCGCGGGGATGATGGTTTAGATGAAATCACCTTGGCCACAACAACCTCGGTGCTGACAATTGGCGGCGGTGAGATTACAAGAGGCCTTATCGACCC
>NZ_JBIKSG010000052.1:0-3582 GCF_044348745.1 Candidatus Planktophila sp. | reverse complement strand
AAAGTGGTCTTAACCCATGGCTTTGATTTGAGACCTTTTTCAACAGCCTTCTTAGCAAGAAGTGCAGCACCGATCATGACTGAAGGGTTAGAGGTATTTGTGCAAGAGGTAATAGATGCAATGACAACATCGCCGTTTTTGACTCGGGTTGATCCTGCAGCTACTTCGCCTCTATCAGTCTTGTCGCTGAAATAGGTTGGAACTATCTTTTCGTATGCATTCTTTGAATCGCTCAGAGAAATACGATCCTGTGGGCGCTTTGGGCCTGAAATTGATGGCACAACGGTTGAAAGATCTAGCTCAACTACTTGAGAGAAGCGTGGCTCAACTAACGGGTCATGCCACATACCCTGTTGCTTTGCATACTGTTCAACTAAAGAAACTTGATCATCATTTCGGCCTGTAAGACGTAGGTAGCGCAGGGTCTCTTCATCGATTGGGAAGATGGCACATGTCGAACCATATTCAGGACTCATATTTCCAATTGTTGTTCGGTTAGCCATAGGCACCGATGTCACCCCTGGACCAAAGAACTCAACAAACTTTCCAACTACTCCGACCTTGCGCAGGATTTCAGTTATGGTTAACGCTAAATCCGTAGCAGTTGTCCCTAAAGGTAATGCTCCAGTTAGCTTGAAGCCCACTACGCGAGGGATCAGCATCGAAACTGGCTGACCTAACAACGCAGCCTCTGCCTCGATACCGCCAACACCCCAGCCGAGCACGCCAAGGCCGTTGACCATAGTTGTGTGTGAATCAGTTCCAACGACTGTATCTGGGTATGCGCGAAGAGTTCCTTCAACAGTTCGAGTCATTACAACGCGTGCTAAGTACTCAATATTTACTTGGTGCACAATCCCAGTTCCCGGTGGCACAACTTTAAACTCATCAAAGGCAGTCTGGCCCCATCGTAAGAATCGATAACGTTCCTGGTTTCGCTCATACTCAATATCTGTGTTCTGCTCAAAGGAATCCTTGGTACCAAACTTGTCTGCGATAACAGAGTGATCGATGACTAGTTCAGCTGGTGCAAGTGGGTTTACTTTCGAAGCATCTCCTCCGAGTTCAACAATTGCTTCACGCATGGTTGCAAGATCCACGATGCAAGGAACGCCAGTGAAATCCTGCATAACAACACGGGCTGGAGTGAATTGAATTTCAGTATCTGGCTCTACAGCTGGATCCCAGGTAGCCAATGCATTGATGTGATCTGCCGTGATGTTCGCGCCATCTTCAGTTCGTAGGAGGTTTTCCAGTAGAACCTTGAGGCTAAATGGCAGATTTGATGCCCCTTCGATCTGGGAGATATCGAAGATTTCAAAACTCTTGCCCGCAACATCTAGATTCTTTCTTGCGTTGAAAGAGTTTTTACTCATTATCTGCCTTTCGTAGAAGCTTTCAGAGTGCTGAAGATACCTCAGCGCGCGTATACAGGGCAACACATTCGATGTGATGTGTCATCGGAAAGAGATCAAAAGCACGCACTTTTACGAGTGAATAACTGTGATCTGCAAGATAGGCAGTATCTCGGGCCAGCGCTGCTGGATCGCACGCCACATACACAATCGAACGTGGTGCTAATCGCGCGATCTGAGCAACTACTTCTTTTCCGGCCCCATCTCGAGGTGGATCCAGAACAACTACATCTGCAGCCGTAATTCTGGGTAATAACATTGCAACATCACCAGTAGCAATAGTTATGTTTTTATAGGAGGCAAAGTTACGAGCCGCATCTGCGGTAGCAACTTTGCTACCTTCGATGAGATCAACATGTCCTGAAGGACCAACTGCATCCACAATAGCTGCTGAAAACAAACCAACTCCACCATAGAGGTCTAAGACATGCTCTCCTGTTTGTAGTTCTGCATAATCAAGAACAGCTTGTGTCAAAACCTCTGGTGCTTTTTTGTGGCTTTGCCAAAATGATTCGTGACTGACTTCCAGAGTTCGGCCCAAGACATTTTCATGTAATACCGCAGGACCTTCGGTTAATCGAGCCTTTTCTTCACCTCGAGTTGGTGCCAACGCAATCGAACGCTCTCCAGTATTTGAAGCACTAATTTCAACTCGAACATCACCCTTTAGTTCGCGACTGGCGACTTCACTCAAGTTAATTCCATCAACACAAATAATGCAATCAGTCACTGGTGCGATTGAATGAGAACGGGATTTGTAGAATCCCAGTTTTCCATTACGGTCAGTAGTTGCAATGGCGCGTGTTCGCCAATGCGTGCTCGTTCCAACTTCCTCTACATCCACCCGAAGCTCCATCTTTGCTATTCGAGAGAATTGCTCAGCAATCACATCAGACTTTAAAGTTCGCTGATGCTCTGGCAATATGTGCTGGAAGTCGCAACCACCACATCCATTTCGATGCGCAAAACTACAAAGCGCCACTACCCGAAATTCTGAAGGCTTCTCCACAGAAACAACATCTGCCCTATTAAACGAAGAGCCAGTGCTCGTAATCTGAATGGTGCAACTCTCCCCCGGAATCGCATGGCGAACGAATATAACTGCCCCTTCATGACGCGCAATGAAGTGTCCCCCGTGCGCCACTTTTTCAATGGTGACCTGCACCAGATCTCCAGTTTTCAGGGTTGAACTCTTGTTTGATGCCATGGATGTAAGCCTATGGGTGTAAGTTACCTCCTGTGCACGTAGTCATCATGGGTTGCGGTCGAGTTGGTTCATCACTCGCCACCGAACTGGAAGCAGCCGGCCATACAGTCGCAGTCATCGACCAGGCTCGAGAAGCATTTCGCAGACTAGGTCCAGACTTCAAGGGCAGAACAGTTACGGGAGTCGGCTTTGACCGCGAGGTCTTGTTAGAAGCCGGCATTCAAGATGCTGATGCATTTGCCGCTGTAAGCAACGGTGATAACTCAAATATTCTGGCAGCTCGCGTTGCCCGCGAAACTTATGGTGTCCAAAATGTAGTTGCGCGTATCTATGACCCAGGCCGCGCTGAAATTTATCAGCGCCTCGGTATTCCAACAGTTGCAACCGTTCTTTGGGCAACCGATCAAATTCTTCGTCGCCTTGCTCCAGAGGGTTCTAAATCTGAATGGCGCGATGCAACAGGAATGGTTCAACTGTGCGAGATGAATCCACACAATGATTGGTACGGACGTCCAATTCTCTTGATTGATTCCCTAACCCCTGCACGTGTTGCATTCATTACGCGCCTAGGTGAAGGCTTAATCCCTGATGAACACACAGTTTTGCAACAAGGTGATCTAATCCATGTGATGGTTTCAGATGCAGATATAGCTCGGACCGAAGAAATTCTTGCAAGTAGCCCAGAAGGTGAACGTCAATGAGAATTGCAATAGCAGGAGCAGGAAATGTTGGTCGGGCGATTGCTCGCGAACTTTTGGATAATGGACATCAGGTTCTCTTGATTGATAAGGATCCCAAGGCATTGAAGTTGGAGAGCGTGCCTGATGCTGAATGGCTGATGGCTGATGCTTGTGAAATCACATCCCTTGATAACGCCCACCTGAACAACTGCCAAGTACTAGTAGCAGCAACAGGTGATGACAAGGCAAACCTTGTGACATCACTACTTGGTAAGACTGA
>NZ_JBIKSG010000030.1:0-12264 GCF_044348745.1 Candidatus Planktophila sp. | reverse complement strand
CCCATTGCAATACCTGCAACTGGTGCGCGTAGTGGAACACCTGCGTTAAATAGTGCAAGAGTTGATGCACATACTGAACCCATAGATGTTGAACCATTTGAACCAAGTGCTTCAGAAACCTGACGGATTGCGTAAGGGAACTCTTCACGTGATGGAAGTACTGGAATCAATGCACGCTCAGCTAATGCACCGTGGCCGATTTCGCGACGCTTTGGTGTTCCAACACGACCTGTTTCACCAGTTGAATATGGTGGGAAGTTGTAGTTGTGCATGTAACGCTTGTGATTTTCAGGGTTCAACGTATCTAGCTGTTGTTCCATCTTTAGCATGTTGAGAGTTGTGATTCCAAGAATCTGTGTCTCTCCACGCTCGAAGATTGCTGAACCATGTACACGAGGAATAACTTCTACCTCGGCAGATAGCGCACGGATATCGCGAAGTCCGCGACCATCAATACGAATCTTGTCGCGCAATACGCGCTGACGTACAAGCTTCTTTGTCAATGAACGGAATGCTGCAGGAACTTCCTTCTCGCGACCTTCAAACTGAGCGCTTACAGATTCCTTAACAGATGCGCTGATTCCATCAATCTTTGTTTCGCGCTCTTGCTTACCAACAATTGTTAACGCCTTTGCAAGATCATCCTTTGCTGCCTTCTCAACAGCTGCAAATACATCGTCCTGGTAATCCAAGAAGACTGGGAATTCTGCAGTTGGCTTTGCGGCAACCTTTGCAAGCTTTGCTTGTGCATCGCAAAGAATCTTGATGAATGGCTTTGCAGCATCTAGGCCTTGTGCAACAACTTCTTCTGTAGGAGTTGGTGCGCCACCCTTGATTAACTCAATTGTGCGCTCAGTTGCTTCTGCTTCAACCATCATGATTGCTACGTCACCATCGTTAACGCGACCGGCAACAACCATGTCAAAGACTGCGTTAGCAACCTGTGAGTGGTTAGGGAATGCAACCCACTGACCTTCAATCAATGCAACGCGAACGCCACCGATTGGACCAGAGAATGGCAAGCCAGCAAGTTGTGTAGACATTGATGCAGCATTGATAGCAATAACATCATACATATGATCTGGATCTAGTGCCATTACTGTCACAACGATCTGTACTTCATTGCGAAGTCCCTTAACAAACGATGGACGCAATGGGCGGTCGATCAAACGACAGGTAAGAATTGCATCTTCTGATGGACGACCTTCGCGACGGAAGAATGATCCTGGGATGCGACCAACTGCATACATCTTCTCTTCAACATCAACTGTTAAAGGAAAGAAATCGAATTGATCCTTTGGTGTCTTTGATGCAGTTGTAGCTGAGAAGATCATTGTTTGATCATCTAGATAAACTGCTGCAGCTCCGGCTGCTTGGCGCGCTAGGCGTCCTGTTTCAAAACGAATTTCTCGTTTTCCGAATTTTCCGTTATCAATAACTGCAACGGCTGATTGAACCTCTTGACCCTCCATGGGTCCTCCTCTTTGTAGATTGAAAGGCGCGACAAAATTATCGAACCTTGTAATCTGCCAAGAGAATGAATCTTCGATCGAAGTTCACGCGTTTTGAATCTCTAGCGCGGAAACCACTACCGAGGACCATTGCTCTACGGCAGATTGGATTTACTTAATTAGCGGCGAATACCGAGCTTCTCGATAATTGCGCGGTAACGATTGATGTCTGTCTTTGCTAGGTACTGAAGAATGCGGCGACGACGTCCAACTAGCAACAAAAGACCACGACGGTTGTGGTGATCATGTGGGTTAGTCTTCAAGTGATCTGTGATTTGTTCAATACGCTTTGAAAGTAGAGCGACCTGAGCTTCAGGTGATCCTGTGTCAGTAGGTGTAGAACCGTACTGAGCAATGATTTCTTTTGTTAGTTCTGGTGTTAATGCCATTACTTGTTCTCCTTGTTTACTGAGCACGAGGCTCTTTCGGTTTGATTCACGAAAGATTCGCTATCTCGACTGAAGGGCTAGGTTACCAGCGAGCCTGTGAATAGGTGAAATCGGGTGGATTTACCCGCTTAAAGCTCGGTCAATCTGCGAGCTTCAGCGCAATCCTTTGCCATCTGCTCCAACAAGGACTCTAGACCATCAAATTTCAAGGTCTCTCTAAGTCTCCAGCCAAATTCGATAGTTGCAGGTTTTGTATATAGATCTAGTCCTACTTGATCTAGGGCATATGCCTCCACCTGACGACCTCGGACACCTTCAAATGTTGGATTCGTGCCAATTGAAATCGCTGCCGGCCATCTATCAATTCCAACAGTTAACCATCCTGCATAAACACCATCTGCTGGAATTGTTTGACCCTCGATATTTCCAAGGTTTGCTGTTGGATATCCAATTTCACGGCCACGTTTTTCTCCATGAACAACAATGCCATCTAGTCGATGTGGACGAGTCAACATTTCACGAGCTGATTCAACCTGACCATCAATTATTGCTTTGCGAATTCGAGTCGATGAGATTGTCTCTGCCTCATCTGACTGAAGGTCTAACACAATTGTTTCAAATTCTGTGTTTTGAGAAAGAGTGCCAACATTTCCCGCTGCTTTAAAACCATAAGTGAAATTCTGACCAACAATCACCTTGCTAGCTTTGAGCTGCTCAATCAACACCTTTTTCACAAAATCCTCTGGTGACATCGCTGCAAACTCTTTTGTGAATTTAATGACTGCCACTTGATCAGCGTTATGAATTTTCAAAAGTTCAATCTTGTCACTCAAGATTGTGAGCAAGGTGGGTGCGCGCTCCGGTGCAAAAATAGATACAGGGTGTGGATCAAAGGTCAAAGCAACAATCTTTTCATCACCGGCTATTTCTTTGGCACGGTTAAGAATCTGCTGGTGCCCCTTATGGACTCCATCAAAGTTTCCTATAACGACGATGCTCATATGCCTATTGTCTCAGAGTCACTGCGCTGCCGCGAAAACGGCAATCGGCTTGGCTTTACCATCAACATTGCTCAACAATGCAATTAACTCATTGGCAGCTGTAATGCCTGCATGAATCTGATCGTTGGGATTAGCCAACAAGGTGCGACCAAATGAAAGTTCGTGTTTTTCATCTAGTTCAATCTCGCGCACTGGAAATGTTGCACGAGCCACATCGGCTAAATCCAGGGTTGAGAAATCTCCACTTTTTAGCTTCTCTAATGAAACCGCTCTGTCTAAACCAAAGCCTGCAACACGTGATCTGCGCAGCGAGTTGAGGTGTCCCCCGACGCCTAATGCATCACCACAATCACGGGCAATAGCGCGAATGAATGTTCCGGCCGAACAGGTCACTTCGATGTCTATCTCTACGCCTTTTTCCACACGTCGAATTTCTAAAACATCTAGCTGCGAAATTGTGACCTCACGGGAAGGCAAAACAACTTCTTCACCTGATCGAACTCGATCATATGCACGTTCACCATCAATTTTGACGGCAGAAACCGAACTTGGTCGTTGCATGATTGTGCCGCGCATCTTTAAAAGTTCATCATGAATCTGTACATCAGTAATTGAAGATGTATCTGCCGTGCTGATTACCTCACCCTCGATATCATCGGTAACAGTTGCAGCACCCAAAACCACAGTGGCTTGATACGACTTATCGCCATCTGTGATGTATTGAAGTAAACGGGTGCCGTTATTAAAGCCAAGAACCAATATTCCGGTAGCCATTGGATCAAGAGTTCCGGCGTGACCGACTTTTCGAGTGCCTAACGCGCGCCGTGCAACTGCAACCACATCATGGCTTGTCATACCTGGTTCTTTATCTACAACCAGAAAACCATGCTCATGCACTATTTTGCGCCGCTACTCTTCGTCGATTACACGTGGAGCTTTATATGGATCTTCTCCCCCGGCATATTGGGCATTCTTGCGAAGCTCTGCCACCTGTGCATCTTGTTCGTGAACCTTTGCAAGCAAGGAATCAAGAGCAAGTGCACTTTCAGGTAAACCATCTTCAAAGAATTCAATGCTCGGCGTAATGCGAAGTCCTAGTTCACGACCAAGTGCTGATCGGATAGCACCTTTGGCACTCTCTAACGCTGCAGCAGTTGCTGCACGCTCATCTAGCCCACCAAGGACTGTGTAGAAAACCGAGGCTTGCTGAAGATCGCCAGTAACGCGCGCATCGGTAACAGTTACAAAGCCAAGACGCGGATCTTTAATCTTTGTCTCAAGCAGGTTTGCAACTACTACCTTGATGCGGTCGGCGACCTTCAGTGTGCGATGTGATTGACCCATTGTTTATGCTCGCTTTTTCTCGACCATCTCAAAGCACTGAATGATGTCGCCTTGTGCGATTTCCTTCATATTGCCAAGTCCAATACCGCACTCAAATCCTTCACGGACTTCAGTGGCATCATCCTTGAATCGCTTGAGCGAATCAATTGTGAGGTTATCAACCAAGACGGCTCCATTGCGCAAAATACGTGCCTTTGCATTACGACGGATAACTCCATCCTTAACAACTGAACCTGCAATGTTTCCAGCCTTAGAAGACTTGAAGATTTCGCGAACCTCAGCGCTACCGATGATCGCCTCTTCGTACTCAGGCTTAAGCATGCCCTTAAGGGAAAGCTCAATCTCTTCAATTGCGTTATAGATAACTGAGTAGAAACGAACTTCAACGCCTTCTTGATCTGCATAAATTGCAGTCTGTGGTTCTGGCTTAACGTTAAAGCCAATCACAACTGCAGTAGAGGCAGATGCCAAAGTAATATCGCTCTTAGTGATTGCACCAACACCGCGGTGAATAACGCGAAGATCAACCTCTGCGCCAACATCCAACTGCATTAATGCATCTTCTAGGGCTTCAACAGAACCAGAAACGTCGCCCTTAAGAATGAGGTTAAGTGTTGAAATCTTGGATTGCTCCATGAAGTCTTCCAGTGAAACCTTCTTACGAGCCTTAGCAAGCTGTGCATTGCGTTCTGCAGCCTGACGCTTTTCAGCAATCTGGCGCGCAGTACGGTCTTCATCAGCAACAAGGAATGTGTCGCCAGCACTTGGAACAGATGTGAAACCAAGAACCTGAACTGGACGAGATGGACCAGCAACAGCGACATTGTCACCGTTCTCATCCAACATCGCACGAACACGACCAAAGGCACTTCCGGCAACGATTGCATCGCCAACCTTTAGTGTTCCACGCTGAACTAGAACAGTTGCAACTGGACCCCGACCACGATCAAGGTGAGCTTCAATAGCAACACCGCGAGCATCATCTTCTGCAACAGCGCGAAGATCAATGGCAGCATCTGCAGTGAGCAAAATTGATTCGATCAGTTGATCAATACCAATACCAGCCTTGGCAGAAACGTTTACGAAGATTGTGTCTCCGCCGTACTCTTCTGCGACCAAGTTGTATTCAGTTAACTGTTGGCGAACCTTGTCTGGGTTTGCACCTTCTTTATCAACCTTGTTGACAGCAACCACAATTGGAACATCTGCAGCCTGTGCATGGTTTAACGCTTCAATTGTCTGAGGCATGATTCCATCATCTGCAGCAACAACTAATACAGCGATATCAGTTACCTTGGCACCACGAGCACGCATAGCGGTAAACGCCTCGTGACCTGGTGTATCGATAAATGTTATTGCACGGTTAATTCCTTCATGATCATGGTGAATTTGGTAGGCACCAATGTGCTGCGTAATACCACCAGCTTCACCCTTCATGACCTCTGATTTACGGATTGCATCTAGAAGTGATGTCTTACCGTGATCAACGTGACCCATAACAGTTACTACTGGTGGACGTGCCACCAATGTCTCTGGATCTAGATCATCTAGTTCGCCAGCTAAATCGATGTCGAAGTCTTGTAGTAATTCACGATCTTCATCTTCAGGGCTAACAATTTCAATGTTATAGCCCAGTTGAACACCAAGAATTTCAAATGTGTCAGCGTCAACAGATTGTGTTGCTGTCACCATTTCACCCAAGTGGAATAGTGCTGCAACTAATGCTGCTGGATCTGCACCAATCTTGTCTGCGAAGTCTGCCAATGAAGCACCGCGACGCATACGAATAGGAGTTTTTCCATCACCGTGAGGAACAACAGCACCACCAAGTTTTGGTGCTTGCATATTGTCGAACTCATCGCGCAATGCCTTACGAGACTTTTGTTTACGACCTGATTTCTTACTTGCATTCTTTCCGAATGCTCCACCTGCACCGCCACGTTGTGGTGGACGACCGCCACCTGGACGTTGCGGACCACCTGCTGGTGCACCTGCACCTGGTGTATTTGATTTATAAGGAGAAGACGATGGCGCACCACCTGTGCGTGGTGGAAATCCTGTACCTGTTGAAGCAGGACGCGGAGCACCTGGACGTGCGGCAAATCCTGGACGAACAGAACCTGGACGCGAACCAGCCATTCCTGGTCGTGGTGCTCCAGTTCCTTGAGAACCCTGAGGACGTTGTGGTGGGCGTGGAACTGCGCCACCTGTTGAAAATGGATTGTTGCCTGGACGAGGTGGGCGTGGAACTGCGCCACCTGTTGAAAATGGATTGTTGCCTGGACGAGGCGCAGGTGCAGATGGAACTGCGGGTGCAGCACCATCAGTTGCACGGTCTGCTGCACGATCTGCTGCTTCATGCTTTGCAGCTTCTTCTTTGTTTGCAATTGATTTAGCTTGCTCTAGCTTGAGCGCTTCGATGTCAACGCCAAGTTCTGCGGCTAGCTCAGCTGCTTGCTCAGCGCTGACTTCACCCTTGGGCTTTGCCGCAGCCTTCTTTGCAGCAGCCTTCTTAACGGGCTTCTTTTCCTCGACCGGTTTTGCATCGGGATACATTTCGATCAACTTGCGGACAACTGGTGCCTCTACTGTTGATGATGCAGAGCGAACAAACTCGCCCATTTCTTGGAGTTTTGCAAGTACAACCTTGCTCTCCATACCGAGTTGTTTTGCCAACTCATGTACGCGGACCTTTGACACATTTCTCCTGTCTTGGCCCGCATTTTCTCAAATGCAAGCCTTAGTTGAACGACCTCATAGTTCTAACGAGCTCATTTGAGTTTCATATCTTTCATATCCATTCGTTGTTTGTTATCAATCTGAATTAGCCATTAAGAAACTTCAGAAGTTCCGATACATCGATCGCCCCATCATGCTGAAAAGCAAAACGAAACGCACCTCGACTTATCGCACCTTCTGCACATTTCTTGTGAAGCCAAGCGCCCCGACCTGGAGCACCGCCTTTGATATCTGGGATTACTTTCCCATCAATCAAAACCACTCGAATCAATGCTGCTGGGTTCGCTTTCTTTCGGCAGCCAATACAGCTACGTACCGGAAAATCTGAATCCAACTGGCTCATGGTATCCAACTAGAGCCCTCTTCTCATAATGCTGCGTCTGTGGCAGCGGGCACAACTGTGTCGGGGTGAATATCAATGCGCCAGCCCGTCAAACGTGCAGCCAAACGAGCATTTTGTCCATCTTTTCCGATGGCCAGAGAAAGCTGGTAATCCGGAACGATCACCTTTGCACTGCGTGTTGCAAGATCAGTGATTTCAACTGAACTGACCTTTGCAGGAGCAAGCGCTGCAGCAACAAACTCTGCTGGGTCTTCTGACCAATCCACAATGTCAATTTTTTCACCATGTAACTCATCCATGACCGCACGTGCACGTGAACCCATAGGTCCAATCAACGATCCTTTAGGGCTCACTCCTGCTCGATGTGTTTTAACTGCAACTTTTGTGCGATGTCCTGCTTCGCGCGCAACTGCCATGATTTCAACAATACGGTCATTAATTTCTGGAACTTCAAATGCAAATAGTTGTTTCACAAGTGCTGGGTGAGAACGAGACAACATAATTTCAGGACCCTTCAAGCCCTGCTTAACCTCAACAACAAAGCACTTAATTCGATCACCATGGTTATAAACCTCACCTGGCACCTGCTCTTGTGGGGGAATTCGACCCTCAACGCGACCAAGGTTGACGTTAATCATTTTTGGATCACGACCCTGTTGCACAACACCAGAAATCACATCACCCACCGATGCGGTGAACTCGCCAACGATTTCAGCATCATTTGTTTCGCGCATCTTTAACTTAATGATCTGACGAGCAGTCGATGTAGCTACGCGCGAAAATCCATCAGGTGAATCAACTTCCTCACCAGTCCGCGTTCCATCCTCACCAAAGATAGGAATGAGAATCGAAATCTCACCTGTTTCTCGATCTAGATGCGCTCTGGCATGACGCTTAGCCGTATCGGTTTGATTGTAAGCACCAAGGACAGCAACTTCGATCGCATAAATAAGATCTTCAAGATGTATGTCTTTTTCAGTTGTAAGGGCAGCTAGCGCCGACATCTCCACATGCATTAGATCTCATCCTTACGATTGAACTCGACCTCAACATGTGCGCGCTTTACATCTGCAAAGGTAACTTCATGAGTCTTCATTCGACCTTTAATGTTTTCAATCAAAATCGCTCTGACTTCATCAAACTCTGTTAAGCGACCTGATACTTCTGAATCATCATTAAGGGTTATCTTTATGATTCTGGTCAGATTCTTAGTCCAATGACGAGGCAAAGTGAGCGGACGCTCGATGCCAGGTGAAGTCACTTCCAAAGTAAAGGCCTCAGTAAGCAATGGTGATTCATCCAGAATTGCCGAAATTTCACGGCTCACAACTGTGACTTCATCCAGGCTAAGGGGTGCGACTCCGTCAATCATGCAGGTAACGATGCGATGGTTACCAGGATTGCTAGTAAAGACATCTTCTAGAAAGAATCCCGCGTTTTCTACAGCAGGTCGGATTGCATCGGCGATTGAATCTTTTAGGGCCATGAATATCTTCTTTCTATTAAGTTGTGCCTTAATTGTAACGCGAACAATTAGAAGGTTGCAATTCCTACCTTCACGATCAACGCCACCGTTACCAACAAGAACACTTTACGCACCAAAGTGGAGCCACCTTTGATGGCCAAACGAGCACCAATTATCGCACCGGAAATATTTGCCACACCCATGATTATGCCAATTTGCCAAATCACTGCGCCATTAATTCCAAACACCAATATTGCGCCCACATTTGTCGCGACATTAACAACTTTGGCGATTGCAGATGCAGTTATAAAGGCATAACCCAGCGATGCAACCAGAATTAACATCAAGAAAGAGCCAGTGCCTGGGCCAAAGATTCCATCGTAAAAACCGATGATGACTCCTGCAAGAGCGGCAATCTGAACTCTGCGACGTGGAAGATGGCGTAAGTTTTCAAACTTTCCAAGGTCTGGTTTAAACCAGGTATAGATAGCAACTACTATTAATAGAACCAAAACCATGGGACGCATACTGCTTGTGGGTATCTTTGAGGCAAGCATCGCTCCCCCAGCAGAACCAAGCAAGGCCGGTACTCCCATTGCAAGCAAAACCTTTGGGTCAGGCTTGATCTGCTTTCGATACAACACTGCAGCTGTACTTGTTCCAAATATAGATGACAACTTATTGGTTCCAAGTACTTCAGCGGTTTCAGATTTAGGTAAACCGATCAGCAAAGCTGGAAGTTGGATTAATCCCCCGCCACCTGCAATTGAATCAATGAAGCCGGCAAAGAAAGATGCTGCCAAAAGAAATAACGCTGTCGCAATCGTTAAATCGTGAAACACGATTACTTGAGAAGTTCTGCGATCGATGAAACCGCATTAACAAGTGCGACCTCTTGCTTCTCACCGCTCTTGCGAACTCGAACTTCAACATTTCCTTCAGCTAAAGCCTTACCGACAACAACAATTATTGGATTGCCAATCAACTCAGCATCCTTAAACTTCACACCTGGGCTTGCATCACGTCGATCATCTAACATGACCGATATTCCTTGGGCCTCAAGGTCAGTTCCTAACTTGAGCGCTGTTTCAAATAGCAAATCATCTTTACCTGCAGCAACAATGTGCACCTTGGCTGGAGCTAACTCTGCTGGCCAATTAAGCCCAATTTCATCATGGGTTTGCTCTGCAATCGCAGCAACAGCTCGTGTGACACCAATTCCATATGAACCCATAGTCACAACTTGCGACTTACCGTTCTGATCAAGAACTGTCAGGCTGAGTGCCTCTGCGTATTTACGACCCAGTTGGAAGATGTGCCCAATTTCGATGGCTCGATCAATAACTATTGGTGTTTCACACTCTGGACAAGCATCTCCTGCACGAACTTCTGCCGCTTCAACATAGGCATCTGGTGTGAAGTCACGACCATTAACAACATTTCTTGCATGACGATCCTTTTTATTCGCACCAGTTACCCAAGAAGTTCCAGGTGCAATACGTGGATCGGCATAAACAGTGATGCCTGACTTCTTTGCATCTTGTGGTCCGATGTAACCCTTAACTAAATTTGGGAACTTTGCAAAATCTGCATCCTCAAAAACCCTCAGTTCATGAACTCCACCGAGATTTTCTTGAAAACGCTTGAGATCAACTTCTCGATCTCCAGGAACTAACACTGACACCGCTTTGTTGTCTGCCATCAACATTACGTTTTTCAATGTGTGTGCCCCAGTGAACCCACCACCAAATTTTGCATTAAGTAGCTCAACTAAGGAGTCAATACTTGGCGTGTTGGGTGAATCAAAATCTTCAAGTGCTGGAGTATTGGAATAATCCTGTGCCTGAACCTTTGTAACCATGGCTTCAACATTTGCTGCAAATCCACAACTTGGGCACAAAACATATGTGTCTTCACCTGTTGGGCAAGGAGCCAAAAACTCTTCTGATTTAGATCCACCCATAGCACCTGATACCGCTTTAACAATGTTGTACTTCATGCCAAGTCGATCAAAAGTCTTCACATACGCATCGCGATGGCTTTGGTATGAAACCTCAAGACCTGCATCATCAATATCAAATGAGTATGAATCCTTCATTACAAATTCGCGGCCACGAATAATTCCGCTGCGTGGCCGTGCTTCATCGCGAAATTTTGTCTGGATTTGATAAATGCTAAGTGGCAAATCTTTATAGGATGAATACTCACCTTTGACCATCAAGGTAAACATCTCTTCGTGGGTTGGGCCCAATAGGTAATCCCCACCTTTACGATCTTGCAATCTAAATAGCGCTGGACCGTACTCTTCCCAGCGATTAGTTGTTTCATATGCTTCACGTGGGAGAAGTGCAGGAAAATTAACCTCTTGAAAACCAGCCTTATCCATTTCCTCGCGAATCACACGCTCAACATTTCGCAGCGTAATCACTCCAAGCGGTAACCAGGAGTAAATACCTGCTGCGATGCGGCGCACATATCCAGCACGAACAAGCAGCTTATGGCTAGCAACCTCAGCATCTGCTGGATCATCGCGAAGAGTACGCAAAAATAGCGTAGACATTTTCAACATGGGTGAACCTTATCGAACATCAACTGAAGGTTGCCCTGAAGCAACTCCGGCGGCTTCCATTTCTTCTGCTAAACGCATCGCTTCTTCGATAAGGGTTTCAACAATTTGCGCTTCTGGCACAGTTTTGATCACCTGTCCCTTTACAAATATCTGACCCTTACCATTACCTGAAGCAACACCAAGATCTGCTTCGCGTGCTTCTCCTGGGCCATTAACTACACAACCCATAACTGCCACACGCAATGGAACAGTCATGCCTTGCAAACCAGCCTGAACTTTTTCCGCAAGTGTGTAGACATCAACTTGTGCTCGGCCACAAGAAGGGCATGAAACGATTTCAAGCTTACGTTGACGCAAGTTCAAAGATTCAAGAATTGAGATGCCAACCTTCACCTCTTCAACAGGAGGTGCTGACAATGACACGCGAATTGTGTCGCCAATACCTTCTGCTAACAAAATTCCAAATGCTGTTGCAGACTTAATTGTTCCTTGGAAAATTGGACCAGCCTCGGTAACACCTAGGTGTAATGGATAGTCGCACTTTGCCGCAAGAATTCGATAAGCATTCACCATTGTTACTGGATCATGATGCTTCACAGAAATTTTAATATCTGAAAAACCATGCTCTTCAAATAGGGATGCTTCCCAAAGAGCAGATTCGGCCAAAGCTTCTGGTGTGGCTTTTCCATACTTAGCAAGCAAGCGTGGATCCAGTGAACCAGCGTTAACTCCAATTCGAATTGGAATGCCAGCATCTCCTGCTGCCTTTGCTACCTCTTTTACTTTGTCATCAAACTGCTTAATGTTTCCAGGATTAACTCGGACCGCAGCACATCCTGCATCAATTGCAGCGAAGATATATTTAGGCTGGAAGTGAATATCTGCAATCACTGGAATCTGTGA
>NZ_JBIKSG010000029.1:0-12314 GCF_044348745.1 Candidatus Planktophila sp. | reverse complement strand
AAGAGTGCATTGAGTTGTTAACAGAAGCCGGTGTTGATCGGATTGTTCCGTGGGTTTCAACCCGCAGTATTGGTAAAGGTTCAGACAAATTTGCAATCACTGCGCGGGAAGCGAGTAAGCAATCGCGTCGATTTAGGATCCCTGAAGTTACAGAGTTAGCAACTACTGCACAGATTTGTGAGGCAATTAAGCTCAGCGACCTTGCAATAGCTTTTCATGAAAGTGCTACTGAGAAATTATCTGATCAGATTTCATCTCACAACGTTGAGCATTTGTTGATTATCATCGGACCAGAGGGTGGATTAACCGATGAAGAGATCACCGCTTTCACTCAGGTAGGTGCCAAGGTTGCACTTATGGGACGACCAATCTTGCGCTCGGCCCATGCAGGTATTGCTGCTGTTTCAGCTGTATCAGCGCTTTTGAAGGTATGGTAATTACGTGGCGCTAGATTCCAATTGCATTTTTTGCAAGATCATTGAGGGAGAAATCCCGGCCGACATTGTGCTGCGAAATGAAAATGTTGTGGCCTTTAATGATCTCAACCCACAGGCACCCACACATGTGTTACTTATTCCAACCTTGCACACAGAAAATGCCGTGGGTATTGCGCGCAACAGTGCGACCATGACAGCTGATCTTTTCTTGGCCGCAGACCAGATTGCCACAGAGCGTGGCCTGAACGGCTACAGAACTGTTTTTAACACCGGGGAAGCGGCCGGACAAAGCGTCTTTCACGCTCACCTACACCTTCTGGGTGGGCGCGCCATGACATGGCCGCCCGGTTAAAGATAGATTTACCCTCATATGGAGCGAACGCTGATCACCGTACCTAACGCCATTTCAATGGTTGCTGTTGTGGGTCCGCATGATGACAATTTAAGAGTAATTGAAGCGGCATTCCCATCTGTAAATATCACAGTACGCGGTAACGAAATTACTTTACGTGGCCCACATGCTGACTGCGCACGACTAGAAAACCTGTTTAACGAAATGATGGTCGTTATACGCAGTGGAAACATTCTTAATGTTGATGCAGTTAACCGCGCAATCGAAATGCTTGAGCATGAGCCGGTTGATCATCCAGCAGAGGTCATGTCACTGAATATTGTCAGCAATCGTGGTCGGACAATTAGACCAAAGACTGCAAATCAGAAGCGCTATGTGGATGCGATAGAAGATCACACCATCACATTTGGAATTGGCCCCGCTGGTACCGGTAAGACATATCTTGCGATGGCAATGGCTGTTGCAGCGTTGCAAGCAAAGAAAGTAAACAAGATTGTCTTAACCAGACCTGCTGTTGAAGCTGGTGAAAGTCTAGGTTTCTTGCCTGGCACTTTGAGCGAAAAGATTGATCCCTATCTGCGTCCACTCTTTGATGCACTTCATGACATGATCGACATTGATTCCATCCCCCGTTTAATGCAATCTGGAATTATTGAAGTCGCCCCATTGGCATACATGCGTGGTCGCACATTAAATGATGCCTTCGTCATCCTAGATGAGGCACAAAACACCACACCAGAACAGATGAAGATGTTTTTGACTCGCTTGGGCTTTGGTTCAAAGATGGTTGTGACAGGGGATGTGACTCAGATTGATCTACCTAATGGACAAAACTCAGGACTAAAGATCGTTAGAGATATCTTGAAAGATATCGATGACATCGCCTTCCTTGAGTTAACAGCTGAAGATGTTGTCCGCCACCGACTTATTGGGGACATCGTTAAGGCCTATGACAAGTTTGATGTTGCGCGCCAAGAATTGCGACAAATTCGCCAACAATGACAATTGAAGTAACAAACACTTCAGGGCAGTTAGTTCCGGCCACTGAAATAAACTCGCTACTCACCTTCGCCTTGCTAGAACTTGAGTTAAACCCTGAATGTGAAATTAACGTTTCCTTTGTTGATGATGATTACATGACTGAGCTTCACATCAAGTGGATGGATGAGCCAGGCACAACCGATGTTCTTTCCTTTCCAATGGACATGCCAGAGACAGCAGGGGAGGCGGTCACACTTGGCGACATAGTCATTAGCCCAGTTGTTGCAGCAGCTCAAGCATCACAACAAGGACATTCCATAGAGCATGAGATTTTCATTTTAGCCACACACGGCTTATTGCATATCATTGGGTACGACCATGCAGATAAAGCTGAAGAGAAAATCATGTTTGACCTCCAAGAAAAAATCGTAAGAGATTGGCAGAAAGGTTTATGAGCCCCATAGCAATAATCAGCATCATCGCTCTCCTCATCTTTGCTGGGTTCCTGGCGGCATCAGAATCTGCCTTAACTTCAATTTCTCGTGTTGTAATTGAAGAGATTGAAGGCAAGCGTGGGACGGTGCTTTTGCGTAAGTACACAGCCCAACCTGCCAGATACCTCAATGTGATCTTGTTAGTACGTAAGCTCTGTGAGTTCACCGCAACTGTTTTATTGGCAGTTATCTTGCTTCGTAACTATTCAAGTGCGCAAGCTATGGCGCTAACTGTTGCCATCATGGTGGTGCTTTCTTACGTTGTAGTTGGCGTTGGTCCACGCACTTTGGGTAAGCAGCAACCACACAAGTATGCACGTTACGGAATTATCGTTGCTTATGGATTGGCATTTTTGCTTGGCCCAGTTACGAAGTTGCTAATCTCTGTTGGTAACGCCCTAACACCTGGCAAAGGATTTAGATCCGGACCTTTCACCTCTGAAGCAGAACTTCGGGATCTAGTAGATCAGGCACATGAGCGAGGTCTAGTGGAGTCTGATGAGCACGAGATGATTCACTCAGTGTTTGAACTAGGCGACACCTTGGTTAGAGAATTAATGGTTCCTCGCACCGATATGGTCTGGGTAGAAAAAGACAAGAGCTTGCGTCAAGGATTGTCGCTTGCCCTTCGAAGCGGGTATTCCCGTATTCCAGTAATTGGTGATGGCATCGACAACATTGTCGGAATTGTTTATGTAAAGGATTTAGCAAAGCGAGCACTCGATCACCACGAGGCAGAGCACACTGAAAAGATTGAACAGTTGATGCGTCCTGCGAACTTTGTGCCTGAGATAAAGATGGCAGATGATCTCTTAAAGGAGATGCAGAAGAACCAAATTCACCTTGCAATTGTTGTGGACGAATATGGCGGAACTGCAGGAATTATCACTATTGAGGACATCATCGAAGAAATTGTGGGAGAGATTGAAGATGAGTTTGACGATGGGGAAGAAGAATTCACATGGTTGAGTGCGGATAAGGGCCGAGCAAGAGCAACTCTGCATATCGAAGATCTAGCTGATGAATTAAAGATTGAGATTGAAAAAGATGAGTATGAAGATATTGACAGCATTGGCGGATTGATGGCGCAAAAACTTGGCCGCGTGCCAATCGCTGGTTCGACTATTTCATGGCATGGATGGGCAATCACATCAGAACGCCCACAGGGGCGCCGTCGCAGAATTTCCTCCGTACTAGTCGAGCGTCTTGTTGAAGAGATTGAGGACGCTGAGTAACGATAGAATGCGCACATGCGTATCGTTCGATTTACCCCAGGCCCAGATGCTGGTTTAGGACAAGATCCTCTCTTTGGCATTCTGGAAGATGACGGGATCATTTCCATCATCAGCGGAGATCCGATCTACTCTGGGATCCAAAAGACTGCAGCAACTATCGAACTGAACAAAGTGCGCTTACTGGCCCCAATTATTCCTCGCTCAAAAGTTGTTTGCGTTGGTAAGAACTATGCCGATCATGCTGCTGAGATGGGTGGGATAGTCCCAGATGAACCAATTATTTTCTTAAAGCCAAACACTTCCGTCATCGGCCCCAACGACACAATTGTGTGGCCAGAGATGTCTGAGCGAATTGATCATGAAGCAGAGCTTGCAATTGTTATTGGTCGGATTTGTAAGGATGTTCCAGTAGAGCGAGTCAATGATGTCATTTTTGGATACACAATTGCCAACGATGTAACAGCTCGCGATCTACAGAAAAAAGATGGTCAATGGACCCGTGCCAAGAGCTTTGACACCTTCTGCCCCATTGGGCCTTGGGTTGATACAGATTTCGTTCCAGGCACTCAGAAGATCACAGCAACAATTGCTGGTGAAGTAAAGCAATCTGCACAAATTAGCGACATGATCTTTGATGTTCCAACGATCATTAACTTTGTCTCACGGGTCATGACATTGCTACCAGGTGACATTATTTTGACAGGCACACCTGCCGGCATTGGTCCCATGGTTGCAGGCGAGAAAGCCACTATGGCTATTGAAGGATTAGGCGAACTAACAAATAAGGTGGCGGTCAGGTAATGACAAAAAAAGTTAAAGTTCGCTTTGCTCCATCGCCAACTGGCGATCTACATGTGGGAAACATTCGCACAGCCCTATTTGATTGGGCATATGCCCGTCATACAGGCGGCACATTCTTGTTTCGTATTGAAGATACAGACACAACTCGCGTAACTGATGAATACATCAATGCAGCTATCGACACCCTCAAATGGCTTGGTCTTGATTGGGATGAGGGTCCAGAAGTTGGCGGGGACAATGGTCCTTATCTGCAATCACAACGTTTAGACATCTATGCAACTTGGGCCCAAAAGTTTCTGGATCAAAAAGATGCATATCACTGTTATTGCTCACCAGATGAGTTAGAAGCCGTGCGTGAAGCACAACGCAAAGCTAACGTTGCACCTGGTTATAACGGACATTGCCGGGAGCTAACAGCAGATCAAATCGCTGCCTATAAAGCAGAAGGCCGCGGGGCAGTTGTTCGGATGCGCATGCCAGATGGCAGCACCACCTTTAACGATTTGATTCGTGGAGATGTTTCTTTTGATCATAACTTTGTTCCAGACTTTGTTTTAGTCAGAGCAGATGGTTCACCGCTATACACATTAGCTGTTGCAGTCGATGATGTTTTGATGAAGGTAACCCACGTTCTACGTGGAGAAGACTTACTCTCCTCAACACCCCGCCAAATTCGCGTGTATCAAGCAATGGGTGTGGCACTAGAGGATTACCCAGTGTTTGCCCACCTTCCATTTGTTATGGGGCAAGACAACGCAAAGCTCTCTAAGCGAAATGGCGAAGTATCAATTGCTTGGTATCGCGAGATGGGTTTCTTGCCTGAGGCAATTTGTAACTATCTAGCACTTCTAGGTTGGTCTCCAGGGGACGATGTGGAAAACATCACCATGAAGCAACTGACTGAAATGTTCACAGTTGAAAAGGTTCATAGTTCACCAGCACGTTTTGATATGAAGAAGCTTGAAGCAATCAATGGTGACAAGATTCGTGCCTTAACTTTGGATGATTTCCTGAAGTGGTCTTTGCCATTCTTGACCAAAGCCGATGTCATCACCGGCACGGAAGCAGAGATTGAGTTAGTCAAGAAGGCGCTACCTTTGATTCAAGAACGCATCATTATGCTCAATGAAGTACCAAAGATGCTTAAGTTCCTGTTTACTGCAAACTTTGCAGTTGATGCTGAATCAGTTTCAAAGATTACAGATGAAGGATCCAAGGAGATCTTGAAGCGCTCACTTAAAGAGCTTGAAACCGTCTCTGTGTGGAACCACGAAAACATCGAAGCTGTGCTGCGTGCATCATTGATCGAGGAAATGGCGTTGAAGCCACGTATTGCATTTACCGCTTTGCGCATTGCAACGACTGGCAGCACGATTTCCCCTCCGCTATTTGAATCAATGGAACTACTGGGCAAAGAGGCCTGTTTGCTGCGTATTAACGCGGGATTGGCTCTCTAAAACCGCTGGTATTCTTTGCCATTGCAGTACAAGGTCTTCCAATCCAGTATTGGATCGTCCTTGGGGTATGGGGTAATTGGCAGCCCTGCTGATTCTGGTTCAGTAAGTCTAGGTTCGAGTCCTGGTACCCCAGCGCAGTACCGAAGTACAACTGAATATGTTTTGTCCTAGTTATAAAAAAGCATGGCCCCGTCGTCTAGCGGCCTAGGACTCTGGCTTCTCAAGTCAGCTACGAGGGTTCGAATCCCTTCGGGGCTACCACTGATATCTCTCTTCTCACACATCAATTGCGTGAGAAGAGAGATTTTTGTTTTACATCCGAGAGTAGATTGCACACATGCGAGTAATTAACACGGAACAACTAAAGAGCATTCTCGCTAACTTACCGAGTAATCCACGAATTATTGCTTCAGGTAACTTTTCAACACCTCGCACCCTTTTGGCTATCGCAGATGAAGTGATCCCTGAGTTCAAACTTCACATGCTAAATGCTCATGGTGATGGCATTCCTAATCGTGAGGGAATTACCTACGAGACAGCTTTTGTGGGGCCTGCCATGCGCAATCACCCACGACTGGAATACATTCCATCACGGCTATCTCTCTTGCCAGTTTTGATTCGTAACTTTTATCGCCCTGATGTTGTACTTATTCACACCTCTCAACAACGTTTTGACACAGTCAGTCTTGGCACTGAAGTAAACATCTTGCCTAGAGCAATTGAAACTGCGCGTGCTCACGGGGGATTAGTCATCGCTCAATCCAACAAACAAATGCCCTATACCTATGGGGATGCGCAGATATATGACAGTGAAATTGATTATTTAGTTGAAGTTGATGAACCCCTACAGGAAAAGCCTGCAACAGAAATATCCGATGCCCAAGCAGAAATAGGAAGCCGGATTGCCGCACTTGTAGAAGACAATTCAACCCTTCAGTTGGGCATTGGTGGAGTGCCGGATGCTGTTCTATTGGCACTTAAGCAACGCAAAGGTTTGCGTGTCTGGACTGAAATGTTTACTGATGGAGTCCTAGAACTTTCAATGGCTGGAAGTTTAGATGAAGAAATTCTCATTACCGCCTCCTTTATCTTCGGCAGCCAAGAGCTATATCAGTGGTTGGATCTCAACAAAAAGGTGCGCATGCTTCGCACTGAACGAACAAATGATCCTAGTCAGATTGCTCGACAAGCCAAGATGACATCTATAAACAGCGCACTTGAAGTGGATTTGTTTGATCAAGCTAACGCTAGTCATGTGCGGGGAAAGATCTATAGTGGCTTTGGCGGATCAACTGATTTCATCGTGGGTGCACTACACAGTCGTGGCGGTCAATCATTTGTCGCTCTGCCTTCCTGGCATCCCAAAGCAAATGTTTCAACAATCGTGCCTAGGTTGCATTCAAATGTCACTCACTTTCAACATTCGTATGTAGTTACTGAGCAAGGAGTCGCGGCCTGCTTTGGTCATAGCCAGAATGATCAGGCAATAAATATCATCAAGAACGCCGCACACCCTTCGGTGCGTGAAGAGTTAATTGCAAAAGCCTCAGAGTTTGGACTGATCTAATAGTTAAGTCTTTACCAACAACTGGTCACCTGGTGTGGGAAGATAGGCAAATAACAAACTAAGGAGATGGAAATGGCAACGACAAAAAAGGCTGTAGCAAGAAAAGCACCTGCAAAGCGTGCCGTAGCACCTGTTGTCGAAGTTCGTAACGATCGTGTTGATTGGCGGTCGCTCTATCTCTATGCAGTTTGTTTGATTACTTTGCTTGTTGTCTTGTTTTCTACCGTGTCTTTGATCAACTCAATCATGAACGCTGTGTTTCCAGATCCTGCCTACATTGATGTGTATTCAAAGCCAGAAAATATGCCATCTGCAGAATTACTAGCCCAGCAAGATGAGAACAATCAGATCCGGGCGTTGAAGAGCATCTTCACATCATTTACAACAATTGCGATTGCTGGTCCGCTTTATCTTTACCACTGGCGCACAGCACGCAACATCAGTAATTAGCCAATAAGTTCGCGGTTTCGCTTTACTTCACGCTCATGATTACAGGGACGCTCTGTATGGGTGTCATAGCAAGGATCACACAGCAGCACTAGTTGATGACATTCAGGCTTTTGGCAGTTCCTAAACTGCTTAGTTGCACCGTTGCATTCAGCACATTGGCCAATTAACTTTGTGTGGTCACTAAAATCAATAGTTAGACGGTCATCGAAGGTATACAAAGAGCCTTCCCACAGGCCGTCATCGCCAAATTTATTGCCATAGCGCACGATCCCACCTTTAATTTGGTAGACCTCTTTAAAGCCACGGTTTTTCATCACTACAGACAAGATTTCACAGCGAATTCCACCAGTGCAGTAAGTAACTACTGGCTTATCTTTCATGTGGTCGTATTTACCGCTTTCAATTTCAGCCACAAAGTCATGTGAAGTTTCAATATCCGGCACCACTGCGTCTTTAAATTTTCCAACTTTAGCTTCAAATGCGTTACGGCCATCGAAGAAGAAAACGTCATCTCCGCGCTCTTCAACAAGTTTGTTCACTTCTTCCGGGCGCAAATGAACACCGCCACCGATCACGCCATTTTCATCAACTTTGATCTCATCAGGATTGCCGAAGGCAACAAGTTCTGGACGAATTTTGATCTTTAGTTTTGGAAAATCTTGGCCGGTACCGTCAGACCACTTGAAGTCAATCTTCTTAAAGCCCGGATATGCCTTAGTTGCCTTTACATATTTCTTGAGGTCTTCCATCTTGCCGCCCAGCGTTCCGTTAATTCCGTGGGGTGAAACAATGATGCGACCCTTAATGCCAAGGGATTCGCACAAAGTCTTCTGCCATAGCTTTACGGCAGCAGTATCTGTTATCGGCGTGAAGCCATAAAACAGAATTACTTTGTCTAAGTCCATGTGGCAATTCTAACCGACTGGCTTTAGCCCCTTTGCCACAGCAAGTAGTTGAGCGTAAGTGATACCACCCATTGCCTGAACCTGAATCTCTGTTGGCTTAAGGCCCTTGCCTGCTTTGGCTGTAAAAATCAGATAACCACCTAAGCGCACGATGTCTGAGGTTCCACATTTTGCAAAAGATGCTGCTTTGGCAGGATCGCAATAAACATAGACCTGGGCTTTGCTGCCATTGATTACAACAGGCTTTAACAACTTTGCCACCCCGGGATCAGAGCATTTAACCCCTGCCTTTGTTTCCATAATCTCTATATAACGAACAGTTCCACCATATTTTGCATAGAGCCATTGTTCTTCATCAGGTAGGCAATCAATTAACTGAAAAACTTTGCCAGGCATACTCAATGTAGTTGATGGTTTATAGACCGTATAAGTAAGTCCCGTTTGAGCATCTGCAAACTTATTACTAGAAGCCACGGCAAGAGTTGTTGAGGAAAATAGCAAAGAGGAAATCAGAGCTATTGCTAGTAGTTTTCTCACAGAGCAAAGATACTGGGCTAATCTGTGAAATCGCCATGGCCTTGTTCTAGAATTTACGCGTGGATTTTTCTTTTAAGGGTGAGGTAATCGAATGGCGAGGTCCTGCGCCTTTCTATTTCATTGAAACGCCACCTAAATATGCCTCTGAGATCAAAGCAATTGCAGCTGACAAGAGTTATGGATGGGGCGTGCTGCACGCGATGGTAACAATCAAAAATCAAACCTTTAAAACTGCACTTTTCCCAAAACAAGGAACTTATCTAGTTCCGCTTAAAAATGCTGTTCGTTCACCTCTTGAACTTAAGGTGGGCGACAAGGTCACAGTCCAACTCGATTTTGATTGTTAGCAATAGAGTGAACCAATGAAGAAGTTTAAAGGTCTTAGACAAGCCTCTCACTTTGGGCCAACCCTAATAGTTACCACTATTGCATTTGGCTTTGGTACCTATTACTGGTGGGAAGGCCCGGCCTATGTAATTGCATTTACCGTGGCAACGGGACAGCTAGTAGTTGGCTGGAGCAATGATCTTTACGATTACAAAGATGATGTTGCACATAAGAGGACAAACAAACCTCTTGTCTCTGGGTTAATAACCCAGCAGTACTTGCAAAAGTGGTTGCGCTTCATGGTTCCTTTTTCATTTATTGCAAACCTACTTGGCCCACTTGGAATTAAAGGTGGGCTTGTCTACATGCTCGGCATCGCGTGTGGAGTCGCCTATAACTTCTACTTTAAGTTCTCAGTTCTCTCTCCACTTCCATATGCGATTGCATTTGCTGTCTTGCCATCCTCAATAGCAATCTCTAAAGACATAAACCCGCCTTTGTGGATGTGGCTGGGAGGTGCGCTGTTTGGAATGGCAGCACACTTTATTAACGTGATCAAAGATATGAAACAAGATCAGAAGAGTGGGATTCAAGGCCTGCCGCAACGCCTTGGAACCAAGTACTCCATCATCACCGCCCTTACGCTCATCATCGCGGGCATCTTGATCTTGCTGAGGTAATTCACTTTCCACCTATTGATTTCCATCTGCCATAAGCGCACTATTACTTCACCTACCACCACAGGGGGAGAAGATGAAAGTAAGCACCATTATTGCAGGCAAGAAAGTTGAAACAATTTCAGCAAGCGCAACTGTTCATGACTTGGTCAATGCCCTCAACACTCACCATGTTGGAGCACTTGTTGTTTCTAGTGATGGCAAGAAAATTGATGGCATTGTCTCTGAGCGAGATGTTGTGCGAGCTATGCCTGGCAAACTAGATCAGTTAGTTGGCATGCACGTCCGAGACATCATGACGGTAGATGTTCACACCTGCACACCAGATTCAACGATCGCAGAGTTGATGTCCATGATGACTGAGCTCCGAATTCGCCACGTCCCAGTGATAGATGAGGCGGCCAATCTCCTTTCGATTGTCTCTATTGGCGATGTAGTCAAAAATTATGTGAGTGAAATAGATTCAGAGCGCCAGGCTCTCAAAGATTATGTGAGCACTGCCGGATAAGGGTTTAACACCTAGACTTCACCGCATGAATGGATCACTCGCCCTGGTTGGATCAGGAGAGTATTTACCTGCCATGGCAAGCTTTGAAAGATCATTACTTGATGACGGCATCAAAAACGGGAAAAGACCGATCTATATTCAGATACCAACAGCTGCCGGGAAAGAATCACCAGATCGCCTTGAGTATTGGAAACAACTAGGACTAGAGCAAGCAAAACGATTAGATGTGGATACAATTTTTCTTCCCATCTTCACCCGTGAGGATGCTAGAAATCCAGAGTATGCAGCACTGATTAAAGATTCAGCGCTGATGTATATGTCTGGGGGAGACCCGCACTACTTAGCTGAAACACTTGTGGACACACCATTGTGGGATGCGATCAAAGAAAACTGGCGCACTGGCGCATCACTTGCTGGCTGCAGTGCAGGTGCCATGGTTTTAAGCTCTCACATTCCAAACTTTCGCTTGCTAAAGAAATCTCCCTCACAAGGTTTAAGCCTGCTTCCAGAAATTCGAGTTATTCCACACTTCAATAAGTTCTTTAAGTGGATCCCAGAAAGTGCGGCAAAAGTTTTGCTACATGTTCCAGATGATTCGATTCTTATTGGAGTTGATGAATTAACCGCCATAGTTAAGCGCAGTGGGGATGAGCACTGGGTTGTAGTGGGTGATGCCATGGTGCATGTGTTAAAGGGCATGCCTGACCAACAATTAACCGACGGTCAGCAGATTCATTTTCAAGCACATGAGTAGTACAACTGTAATCTTTGATGGTGAATGCGAATTTTGCCAGCAATCACTAATCTGGCTTCAGCGAAAGTTAGTTGTGCAGGCTGTAGCCTTTCAAACAGCAGATTTGCAACCCTTTAATGTAACCCGTGAACAATGCGCCACTCAGCTCTATGTGATCACAAGTACTGATACTTACTCAGGCGCTGATGCCATTAGGCATCTACTTCAGCACCGCGGGAATAAGACTGCAGCATTTCTTCTAGGGGCGAGTGGAAATCTGGGTCGTACTGGCTATCGCTGGGTCGCAGCTCACAGAAACACCTGGCCCATCAAAATAGCCACGAGAGTTCTGTACTTCTTAAATAAATAGGAAAAGCGATGCTTGCCTTTACCCTGTACTCATGAGCAAACCAATCGACACATCCACAATCCGCCGCTACAACATCATCGCTGGTGTTTTCCACCTACTCCAGATGATTGCCGTCCTGGCACTTGCCAATGACTTCACTCTTCCGATTGTGGCTCGCTATATGTCAGGCCCACCAGGCACAACCTTTGCCGAAGCAATTACTGTGCTCGACACCCCAGTTGGTCTAACCGTTGCGATCTTCCTTGGTTTGTCAGCTTTCTTCCACTTTTTAGTCGCATCTCCACAATTCTTTACTCGCTACAGCGCGGGCTTAACCCAGAACCGAAATTACTTCCGCTGGGTGGAGTACTCAATTAGCTCTTCTGTGATGATCGTTTTGATCGCACAAATCGTTGGTGTCACAGATATCGCGGCAATCATCGCAATCTTTGGGGTTAATGCATCCATGATTCTCTTTGGCTGGTTACAAGAGAAGTATGAAAC
>NZ_JBIKSG010000015.1:0-22471 GCF_044348745.1 Candidatus Planktophila sp. | reverse complement strand
GCGTCATTTTTAAATCCTCACTCCTCACTTGGTGAGTTAGATCTATACCTAATCGGAGAAGGCCGCCATGAACAGCTCTGGAAAGCCCTTGGAGCGCAAGTAAAGCGTGATGAGACAGGAGCATTGCTAGGCACTGCTTTTTCTGTGTGGGCACCAAATGCCCAAGCCGTTTCATTAATTGGTGACCATAACTACTGGGATCGCAATACACATCAGATGTATCGCAATGGAACCTCAGGAATCTGGGAGATTTTTGTTGCTGATATAGCAGCTGGTACAAAGTACAAGTTTGCTATTTGTGGAATTGATGGTCGATGGGTCGATCACGCCGATCCAATGGCTCGCGCAACTGAAATTCCACCACTTACTGCATCTGTGGTTGAAGAGTCAACATATTCTTGGAATGACCAAGCATGGATTCAAAAGCGTTCAGAATTTCAGTCTTGGCGATCTGCTGTGTCTGTATATGAAGTTCATCTTGGTTCGTGGAAACTCGGGTTAAGTTATCGAGAATTAGCGGTCGAATTAGTTGACTACATCAAAGAACAAGGCTTCACGCACGTTGAGTTCTTGCCTGTTACTGAACATCCCTATGGGCCATCATGGGGATATCAAGTCACATCCTTCTTTGCCCCAACTTCTCGGTTTGGCTCTCCCGATGAATTTAAGTTTCTAGTTGATGCTCTACACAATGCTGGAATTGGCGTCATCCTGGATTGGGTTCCTGCACACTTTCCCAAAGATGAATGGGCGCTGGCAAAATTTGATGGCACTGCTTTGTATGAGCACGCAGATCCGCGCTTAGGCGAACACCCAGACTGGGGCACACTGATTTTTAACTTTGGTCGCAATGAAGTTCGCAACTTTTTAGTGGCAAGTGCTTTGTATTGGCTGACCGAATATCACATCGATGGATTGCGTGTAGATGCTGTTGCATCCATGCTATATCTGGATTATTCACGCGAAGAAGGTCAATGGCTTCCAAATGTCAATGGGGGCCGTGAGAATCTGGAAGCGGTAAAGCTATTGCAGGAAGCCACCTCTACCGCCTATAAAACGCACCCAGGAATCATGATGATCGCTGAAGAATCAACTGCTTGGTCAGGGGTTACAGGAGATACATCAAATGGCGGGCTTGGATTCGGCTTTAAGTGGAACATGGGCTGGATGCATGACACTTTGCAATATTTGCAACACGAACCGATTCACCGAGTCTTCCACCACAATGAATTAACTTTTTCAATCCTCTATGCGTGGAGTGAAAATTTCATGTTGCCGTTAAGTCATGACGAAGTTGTTCATGGCAAAGGTCAGCTAGTCAATAAGTTTCCAGGTGATCGTTGGCAAAAAGTTGCCACATTACGTGCTCTATATGGATTCATGTGGGCCCATCCTGGTAAGAAGTTGCTGTTCATGGGAAGTGAGTTTGCCCAAAATGATGAGTGGAGCGAAAGTGCAGGACTACAGTGGCACTTAACAGAGTATGCAGAGCATCAAGGAGTTCAAAGAGTTGTTGCTGATCTGAATTCACTCTACAAACAAACCGCTGCACTCTGGGAAAAAGATACTAACCCTGAGGGGTTTAGTTGGTTAGTTAACAATGATGGGGCTGCAAATGTAGTCGCCTTTACTCGCTGGGATGATCATGGTTCACCACTTGTGAGTGTTACTAATTTTTCACCTGTGCCTCATGAGAGTTATCAGCTTCCATTTCCAACAGCAGGCACTTGGACGGAAATGCTAAATACAGATGATTCAGCATATGGAGGAAGTGGCGTTCGAAATGATCAAGTTGTGGTCAGCGAATCACAAATTGCAACAGTGCGAATTCCGCCACTTGCAACTGTCTGGTTTAAGCGCTCTTAAAAATCTTTGAAAAATAAGGAACAAGAAGCAACATAACTCCAGGAATACACAAGGCAATAGATAAAGTTGTTGCCTCTGCCGTCCACGCAATAACCCAACGCATGACAAATACTAAACAAATGTTAATTACCCCGATTTGTCCTATTACTACGCTGGCCGGAAACCGTGATCTGGAGTTAGCTGCATTCATCATGCTGGGTCCGAGGAAGGATGAACCAATGCCTGCCACCGAGAAGGAAATCGAAAGAATTATGATGGTAAGGGTGTGGTTTTTTGTGCCTAGGGCACTTACCGCCACAATGCCTGCAATAAATGAAACACCTGAAGTCAATGAGGCAGCCCGAGTCAGATATTGCATCGAATAGCGAGGTAACAAGCGGTGGAAGTTTAAACGTCCAATAATCATCGTTAGCGTAAAGAGAATAAATGGCAGTGTGTGGATTCCGCTAAGAATTCCCATGTCTTCTTTCAGGAAAATTGCTGACCAATCTCCCACCGCAAACTCCAACATGATCGCACACAGCAGGCCGCCAGAAACTAGGACGTCAAAGTTAAAACCCTTGAATGTTTCGCTCAACTTTAAAGCTGAATCTGGATTTTCATTTGGCTTGAGCAGGTTTGGAGACATACTACTAATCGTGCGCAACATAATTGCAAGGCACAAAATTGAAAGTACCGCGATGTGTGCTTCAATCGAAACTAAATCAACCAGAATGCCTGCGATGACAGAGGTAATCAGTGCCCCTGAGCTCCAGTATCCACTGAGTAAGGTAATAACCTGTTTCTTATTTCTATCCTGAAAGTTAAAACCTTGCGAGTTGATTGAAATATGAAATGCAGAGATTCCTGCGCCTTGAATCATCATGGAAACCAAAAAGATAAGTGAAGATGTTGTGTGGCTCAATACGATGATGCTCAGCGAAAAAACAACTGTTGCAATCTGCATTATTAGTCGTGCGCCATATTTGTGGACAAGATGCCCAACTGTTAAAAGTGCGAAAGCGTTGCCGATGGCTCCTAAACTGATGAGTGAACCGAATTCGCCATTAGAAAGGCCTAGGTGCGCTTTTACCTCGGGAAATCTGGGAACCCAACTCATGATCGAGAGGCCAAAGAGAAAGAAAATCACCTTGAGGCCATTGAGTTCTTTTTCCTGGGTCAGCATCAGAAGAGCGCGCTGGCTAACTCTTTACGGGCTGCGGTTAGGCGTGGATCTGATGGATCAACCAAAGAAAACAAATTAAGTAGATGGTTTTTAACCTTAGCGCGATCATCGCCCGTGCTTGCTCTAACGGCAGATAGAAGGCGCGCAAAAGCTGCTTCAACTCCCCCATTTACTATTTCTACATCCGCCGCCTTCATTTGCAAATCGATATTAGATGGCTCAGCTGCAGATTCAGCAACTACAGCGTTTAGATCTAGGCCCTCTGTTCGTATCAATAGTTGAGTTTGTGCAAGACCAAGCTTTGCTAAAGTTTCAGCAGGTTTTCTTGCCAACCATTTTTTATATGCTGCTTCAGCTGCGATGTAGTCACCTGATTCAAGTGCCTCCATTGCTTCCATCTCTTCTGGCTCAATCTGTTCCACAGGTGCTTGTCCGATTCCCTGCTCAGATGACAGAGTCAAAACCTTATCTATGACCATTTTGACCTGCGCTTCAGGATAAGACTGTTCAAAAAGTGGAACCATTTGTTCTGCAATTATCGCAACTGCAAATGGAACGGACTTAGTTTGAAAGGCCTGAGCAACTTCTGGGTTGGCATCCACATCAACGCGTGCAAATGAAAATGCCACCTTGTAATCGTTTTCCAATTTTCCAAGAGTTTTAACCATCTCGATAGATTCAGGACTACGAGGGCTCCACATTAAAATAATGACTGGCCGAACTAGTGACAATGGCAAAATCTCGGTACTTAGATTTTCAACAGTGACCTGTATGCCGGGCATTGGTGTGGATGGATCTACCTTTGGTTTAGTAATTGAACTTAAATCAAAGGCTTGCCCAAAATTAGGTGGCAAACTCATGGTGCCATCCTATCTATGAAAGAACTATGTCCACGCCTGAGTCGCGTCGCAACGGCAAAATCTCCGCGCAGTAGTTATCTGCTGCTTCTTCTAACCCCACGTCATACCCTGCTTTTTCACTTAAATACCAGCGATTTTCAAGGATTTCATGGAACATCTGAGCCCGCTCTACGCGACCTCGCATATCTGCTGGCACTCTAGAAATAACTGTTTCAAAAACTTCCACCAACCATTGCTTGGCCATGGCATTTATTGAAATATCAGGTTTGTTTTCTCTAGCCCTATATCGATCAAAGGATGCAAGCAATCTCTTTGCTTGCAGCTCTTCGGTTTCTAATCCCATTAAATCGCGCAAACGTTGGGTGTGATATCCAGCTGCAACTAATTTGGGTTGGAAGGAAAGCATTTGTGTGTCACCATCGATTGTTACAGCAACTTCTTCAACAGCAAATCCAAGATCATGTAGCTGACGCATTGCACGCTCTACCGCATGGCGATCTTTTGGATCCAATAATTGTGGTTCTTTGAGAGCGGCCCAGATTCTGCGATAGCGGCGAATCACTGCTTCTGCTGCGCGAACTGGATCCATGCCAGGATACAAAACTCCAGAAAGTGAAAGATCTTCAAGTTCAGCGGCAACATTGAAATGAACTATCTCCAGATCATGTTCGCGTTGCCCATCACTCAAACTTTTTTGAAATTCTCCCGTTTCGGCATCTACCAAATAGGCAGCAAATCCTTCTGCATCCCGTCGAAACAATGTGTTTGACAAAGAGCAGTCGCCCCACCAAAAGCCCAGAAGATGTAATCGAACTAAAAGCAATGCAAGTCCGCTTGCCATCATGGTTATCTCATTAGCAGTCACAGCACCAGAGAGAACAACTCGATACGGAAGTGAGTACGGTAAGAATCTAGTGACAATCGCGCAAGGAAGCTCTTCGCCATTTGCATCGGTTCGTCCTTCAACCACAGCTACTTGCTCAACACACGGGGCATTCATCTGTGACAACTGGCGCAAAATCACGTATTCACGATTGGCGAACTCTGACACCGTTTCCTTAACCGCATAGACCTCGGCGTCGGGATTGTTACTGGCTCTGACTAGGCGCACCACGTGCCTAGAAATACCTCGTTTTTCAGCAAGGATTGGGTCTTCTGGCCACTCCTCCAAAGGCAAGTGCCAAGGTAGGCCAGTGACCGAGGCGATCTCCTCGCCTAAGCCTGTAATCCGTAACGCCATGGGAGATATTCTCTCTCATAATTGTTACCAGAACATGAACACCACGTCTCAATATGAGTGATGTAGGCACTTTAGAATAGATTCATGGCAATTACCCAAAGAATCAAGAAAGCAACTACCCGTACCCCAAAAACACCTGTTGATTATGGAATTTTGGGAAAGCCAATCAATAGAGCCAATCCTTTTTACTTCGGGTTTATCGCAACTCTTGGGGCACTAACCGCAATAGTTTTGATGCGGGCACTTGCAAGCACCAGCCAAATATTTGTGTTGATTTTGATTGCCTTGTTTCTCGCAACTGGATTAAACCCAGCCGTTGAGGCATTGAGAAAGCGGGGCTTATCTAGAAATTCAGCCGTTGCGGCTATTTTCTCATCAGTAATTCTCTTTGTAATTTTCTTTGCCTTTGTCGTGATCCCCCCTGTTATCAGTCAGGGAACCACTTTGATTAATACTGCGCCGGCTTTGCTACAGGATTTGATGCAAAATGAGACGATCAACAAGCTAAATAATCAATTTGGTCTAATCGATACTTTGCAGACAAAACTAAAATCAATTACCTCCGATGGAACACTTTTGATTTCGACATTTGGTGGTGTGATTGGTGTCGGAAAGTCTGTACTCTCAGGATTCTTTACTGCTGTAACAATCTTGGTGCTAACTTTGTACTTCATTACATCTTTGCCACAGGCTGTTGATCTAGGACTTTCACTCGTTCCTGCAAGCCGTCGTGAACGTGTGGGCGTTTTAACCCACGCGATAATTGCACGTGTTGGCTCTTTCGTGGGAAGTCAGATTTTGATTGCAGCAATGGCTGCTGTCTTTGTTGTTATCTTAGCTTTCGTCCTAGGCATGCCTTCCCCAGTAGCAATTGGAATGATTGTCTTGGTCGCCGCGTTAATCCCACTCATTGGCCACTTTTTGGGGTGTGGCATTGTCACTTTGATTGCACTTACCCAATCTGTCTGGATTGGAGTTATCGCCTTCACCGCATACGTCGTATATGTGCAAATAGAAAACTACGTCGTGACACCAAGAATCATGAAGCGAACCCTTTCAGTACCTGGTGCAGTCACAATCATCGCAGCCCTGATTGGTTCTTCCTTACTGGGGCTAGTTGGAGGCTTGTTAGCGGTGCCTGTAGCGGCATCTATCATTTTGATTCTTGATGAAGTGGTTATTCCCAGGGCAAATAACAGTTAAAACTCGACTGGAAGTGGCTCCTGATCACCTATCACAATGCTTCTTATTTCAGATAAAACTCTATGGACAGATGGCTCGCCAATCCATAAATGCTTAGCACCATCTACTGCAATGATTTTGATTGTCGGAACAACGCCAAATCGTTGGTAGGCCGCATCTGGCTTTAGGTAATCATCATGTTCTGGAATTAATGCTGTAATCGGACGTGGGTCATGATTCCAATACTCAAGTTGCTCTTGTGTTGTTGTCCGCAATGGCGGGCTAAGAAGGATTAATCCTTTATGCCGTGGGTCTTTTGCATGTTGCAGGGCTAAGTCTGTTCCAAAAGACCAACCAGTTACCCAGAGATTTTCTAGTTGAAGGACATCAAAACAGTAGGAAAGCATGGCTTCAACATCAAAATGTTCAGCCTTACCATTATCAAATGTTCCAGTACTACTTCCCGCCTCACTGGTTGTGCCCCGGGTATTGAATCGAACAACAGTTATCCCTGCCATCGCCGGTAATCGGTTGGCAGCTTTTTTGTAAACATGGCTATCCATCATTCCGCCAGCGGTTGGCAGTGGATGCAAGCACAGGATTGCCCCTTTGGAACTGCCGATCGGTGCTGCAACTTCCCCAATTAAATCAACACCATCAACTGTTTTTACGTGGAACGGAGTGCGAGTGGCTTCAAAGACGCTACTAGATCTAACTACCTCGCTCATACTTCAAATCCTATCTATACCCGACTAGGCTTATTCACATGGCCACTACTTCAAGAGCTGCTAAAGCATTTAATTCTTTTAACCCCGTTAACGGTGAGGTTATAGGCGCTTATCCCATTCAAACAGTGAAGCAAGTTTCAGAAGTAGTTGCTCACGCGCGGCATGCCAGTACTGCATGGGTGAATTTAGGTTTTTCAGGTCGCAAGAAAGTCCTTTTGTCTTGGAGCAAATACATAATCGATCATGTTGACCAAATTGCGGCACTTGTTTCTCTTGAGACCGGCAAGCCAGTTAGCGATGCAAAACTTGAAGCTTCATTGGCGGTAAGTCACATCGGCTGGGCTGCAAGACATGCAGAGGACATTATGCGCACCTCATATCGTGCACCAGGTGCTTTAATGGCAAATATGTCTGCAACAGTTGAAAGATCACCTGTTGGAGTGGTCGGTGTAATTGGTCCTTGGAACTACCCAATCTTTACACCTGTCGGATCTATTGCATACGCCTTAGCAGCAGGTAATACCGTTGTGTTCAAGCCAAGTGAGTACACGCCAGGAGTTGGTGTGTGGCTTGAAGAAAGTTTCAATTCCGTTGCACCTTTTGCAGACATCTTTACAACAATCACAGGTCTAGGCGAAACGGGCAACGCATTGTGCACGAGTGCGATTGATAAGTTGTCTTTCACTGGCTCAACACGGACAGCCAAATTGGTGGCAGCAGCATGTGCTGCACATATGACTCCTGTTGTTCTGGAGTGTGGTGGTAAAGACCCAGTAATTGTTGCTGCCGATGCAAACCTAGATCGCGCAGTGGATGCAACTATTTGGTCAGCCATGGCTAATGCTGGGCAGTCCTGCATTGGTGCTGAACGTGTTTATGTTGATGAAACAGTAGCTGAAGCCTTTATTGCTAAGGCGGTTGCACTTGCCGAGAGCATTCAAGCAGGTGCACCTGGTACTGGAAACTACGGTCCTGCAACGATGCCTTCACAGATATCGGTAATCTCTTCTCACATTAAGGCTGCCATTAAAGATGGAGGGTGCTTTGCCTACGGTTCTTTAAAGTCAGTGCAAGCACCATTTGTTCAGCCTGTTATTTTGGTTGATGTGCCTGAATCTTCTGCAGCTGTTCGTGAGGAAACCTTTGGTCCGCTCATCATCATCAATCGCGTAGCAAGTATGAAAGAGGCAATAGAACTCTCTAACGCATCACGATACGGCTTAGGTGCCAACATCTGGTCCAAGCGTCAGGGTAAGAAGATCGCTTCCCAGTTGCACTGTGGAATGGTGGCAATCAATTCAACATTTTCTTTTGCAGCAGTCTCATCTGTTCCTTTTGGTGGCGTGAAAGATAGTGGTTATGGGCGTGTGCATGGACCCGAAGGATTACTTGAATACACCTATCCACGCACAATTGTTCGTACTAGATTCAATATTCCACTGAAGTTTTTGAGTTTCAAGCGTCGCGCATTTGACGACAAACTTGTTGTTAAAGCTACAAAGTTTTTGAAGGGTCGACTAGGTTAAAAATCTGAACTAAAAGCGAGGTGCGTTACGAGTGCGCTCTGTGTTTGGACGACGCTTATCTTTCTTTGCCCAACATGCGGTATGCCAATGTCGTCGACCATCTTCATCGTATTCAAGCCAAGCAACAACATGCGGAGTTGCCAGTGGGATTAACTGATCGCATCCTGGGCAGCGATAAGGCTTTGTAGAACCAGAACCAGTTAATCGGCGCACAATATAGGTGCCATCACTATGTTCTTCTCTGCTCTCACCAGTGGATGCAATATTGATTTCCCGAGGTTCTTCAGGCTTAACCCGCTTCTTGGGGTAGTTTCTCCGCGGGCTCACAGGAGTATTTTCTCATAGTAAAGTAACCATATGAGCCTCATCGAAGTAAAAGGGCTGAAGAAAAGCTATGGCGATGTTCATGCCGTGCGCGGGGTTGATCTCACAATCCAACAAGGTGAGATTTTTTCCCTGCTGGGTCCAAACGGTGCAGGTAAATCAACAATCGTAGAAATTCTTGAAGGTTTTAGGACTCGGGATGCCGGAACTGTTTCAGTGCTGGGATTTGACCCACAATCAAAAGGTCAAGAATCCCGATTATGGCGAAATCGCATAGGTATCGTCTTACAAAACTCAACTGATGCAGGCGACCTTACGGTTTTAGAAACAATAGATCACTTCAGCGGTTACTACGCTAATCCTCGTCAAGTAGATGAAGTCATCCACGCCGTTGGTTTAGTTGAAAAACAAAAGGCCTTGATTAGAAACCTCTCAGGAGGCCAGCGCCGTCGCTTAGATGTTGCACTCGGAATCATTGGAAATCCAGAGCTGTTGTTTTTAGATGAGCCAACTACCGGTTTTGATCCTGAGGCCCGCCGCTCATTCTGGGCGCTCATTCAAAATCTACGAGGCCACGGAACCACAATTGTGCTCACTACCCACTACTTAGATGAGGCTGAAGCTTTAGCCGATCGAGTAGCGGTGATTAACAAGGGCGTAATCATGGAAATTTCAACGCCTAGCGAACTAGGTGGACGCGCAACAGCAAAGGCCACAGTTTCCTGGCGAGATGGTGAAGTAACTAAATCTGAACAATCAGATAATCCAACGGAGTTAGTCGCCAAACTCTCATCTCACTTTGCCGGCGAAGTTCCTGAGTTACTTGTCTCCAGACCCTCTCTTGAAGATATTTATCTTGAAATGATTGGAGGCACGCATGAATAAGATTCCAAGCGCGCTTTCCTTAGGCATTCGCCGTGGAGGCTTAGAAATTCGCCAATTCGCACGTCAGCGGGAATCTGTTGTCTTTACCTTACTTTTTCCAGTTATTTTGCTAGCTATTTTTGGGTCAGTTTTTAAAGACACAATTGCACCCGGTGTGACCTTCTCGCAATACTTCCTCGCTGGAATGATTGCCTCAGGTTTAGTAAACACAGGTTTTCAGGCACTAGCAATCACAATTCCATTAGAGCGTGACTTTGGCGCACTCAAGCGCTTACGCGGAACGCCGATGCCTGCTTCTAGCTATTTCATCGGTAAAGCAATTCTTATTTTCGTCAGCATGGTCATTCAAATTCTTTTGTTGCTTGGCTTTGGAATCTTGTTTTTTGGCGTGGAACTTCCAACTGATATCAATAAATGGATCACCTTCACTTGGTTGGTTCTTTTGGGTAGTGCCTGCTCAACAGCGCTTGGTATCGCATTTTCGATTGTTCCTAAAAGTGGAAGAGGAGCATCAGCGGTCGTCTCTCCAATTGTTATCATCTTGCAATTCTTCAGCGGTGTTTTCTTTGTCTTCACGCAACTACCCACCTGGATGCAACAATTTGCCGCTATTTTCCCCTTGAAGTGGTTGACCCAAGGAATGCGCTCAGTATTTCTCCCAGACTCTTTTGCTAGTCAAGAAGTAGCTAAGAGTTGGGAAACAGGCAAGACCGCTCTAATTCTTTTAGTGTGGTTAGCAATCGGAATCTACTTTAGTGTTCGCAAATTTAAGTGGGATCGTGATTAAGAGAGTAATCGCGCTGCTTTTGGCGCTATTGATGTGTATGCCAATAGCTACCGCTGCTCCTGTGACATCTTTGGCTAAAGCAAAGCCAACTTTGACTCCATCGCCATCTCCAACGTGGCCACCTAAAGGATTTACAAAGAGCAAAGATGGAAATACTTTTGTAAAGATTCCGACAGCAAAAGAGCTAGTAGGACTGGCTTCGAATGACAAGGCATTAACTAGAGCCCTGGCTCGGAGTATTGATGGTGTTCCAGTCTGTGAAAAGTATTCGTGCGGGGCAGTTCAGGTTACGTCTTTAACTGGTTGCACCTGGTGGGTAGTGACTGCAAATATCAAAGGTCCAATCTCGCAAGAGGACAAAACCTTGAAAGTCTATGGGACCGTTCGAACAACTATTGGAGAAACCGGGGCAAAGAAATACTCAACCATTCTGCTTGTGAGTGGCGAGCCCATTGAGTTGCGACATTTTGTAACAAACATCAAGGCTTCATGCAGAAAAGATGTTCCAAATGAAAAAGTTCCTGGAACTACTTACACCCTTGCTCCTTAGCGATTAGCTCCTGGAACCCAGAGTTGATCTCCGATTTCTTTATTTGCATAACGCGCAAGAACAAAGAGAAGATCTGAACAGCGGTTTAAATACTTTGCGGTTAATGGATTTACGCCACCACCGAAAGCATGGATTGCTGCCCACGTACGACGCTCTGCTCGACGAACAACAGTTCGTGCAACATGTAGGTGCGCAGCCGCTGGAGTTCCTGAAGGCAAAACAAAAGAGCGCAAGGATTCAAGATCAGAGTTGAAGTGATCGATCTGTTCTTCTAGATAAATAACTTGAGATTCCAAAACACGTAGTGGTTCGAAAGCTGGAGAGTCAACAACTGGGGTGCAAAGATCCGCACCGACATCAAATAAATCATTTTGGATACGCACTAACAAAGCACGAACCTCATCAGTTAATTCATCGGTTGAGAGCACAACACCGATCGCCGAATTAGCTTCATCAACTGTGGCATAGGCTTCAAGGCGAGGGTCATTTTTGGATGTGCGACTCATATCCCCCAAAGAAGTTGTTCCGTCATCGCCAGTCTTTGTGTAAATGCGCGTTAAATTAACCATGTGCCTAGCCTATAAGTAGACTGCCGCTATGGCATCCCACGATCGCTTCCGCATAGTTGGCGGAACCTCCCTGCGCGGAGAAGTCTCCGTAACAGGTGCCAAGAACTCGGTTTTAAAGCTTATGGCAGCCTCTTTGTTGGCTACTGGCACAACAACCATTCGCAACGTGCCTGACATCGCTGACGTTGACATCATGGCCGATCTTTTGACCCGTCTTGGTTGCACAGTGGTGCGTGGGGCAGACACAGTCACAATTACAGTCCCCCAAGAACCTGCCCACCGTGCAGATTACGACTTGGTGCGAAAGATGCGTGCATCCATCAACGTACTTGGTCCCTTAGTGGCCCGTGTTGGTCAGGCAGATGTTGCACTACCTGGCGGAGATGCAATTGGCTCTAGAGGTTTAGATTTTCACATCAAAGGACTTGAAGCGTTAGGTGCAAAAGCCCACATTGAACATGGTTATGTAATTGCAGAAGCCCCTCACGGTTTAAATGGAGCACCTGTTGAATTAGATTTTCCAAGTGTTGGCGCAACTGAAAACATCATGACCGCTGCAGTCTTGGCAAAAGGAGTAACAACTATTGATAACGCTGCTCGCGAACCAGACATCGTGGACCTTGGTGAGTTCCTCATTTCCATGGGTGCAAAGATAGAAGGGCTTGGATCTCCACTCATCACAATCACAGGCGTTGAACTCCTGCATCCAACAGATCACACCACAATTACTGATCGCATCATCACTGGAACTTGGGCCTTTGCTGCTGCGATGACCCGTGGAGACATCACAATCCATGGCGCCCGTCCTGAACATCTTGAACTTCCTTTAGAAAAATTAGCATCAGCTGGTGCCATTATTACTTCAACTCCAGATGGGATCCGTGTAAAGATGGATGTACGCCCACAAGCAATTGATGTTGCAACACTTCCCTATCCGGGTTTCCCAACCGACTTACTTCCTATGGTTATTGCCCTGAACTCTGTGGCAGATGGACATTCATTGGTAACTGAAAATGTCTTTGAATCCCGCTTCATGTTTGTTAATGAATTGAGTCGATTAGGTGCTCAAGTAAGCGTGGATGGCCATCATGCTTCGATTACAGGCGTAGAAGAGCTATCTGGCGCACCCGTTGAAGCCCACGATATCCGCGCAGGTGCAGGATTAATCTTGGCCGCACTTGTTGCCGAAGGTGAAACAACCGTTGATCAGGCTTTCCACGTGGATCGCGGGTATCCAAATTTTGCTGAGCAGTTACAAAGCCTTGGAGCTCAAGTCACTAGGGAGTAACTCTTAATTTACCGATTCAGTAAGAATTGAGACTCGGTTGTTTGAAACAGATAAGAATCCACCAGATACCTTGAACTCTGTCGTGGTTCCGTCGATCCCAAGAATGCTTACTTGACCGTCGACTAGTACCCCAAAGAGTGGTGTGTGATCGGTGAGAACACCAATGTCACCTTCGACAGTGCGAGCAGAAACAGATTTTGCTTCACCCGACCATACCCGCGCAGTTGGAGATACTAGTTCGACTTTAAATGTCATGATCGATTACTTCGCCAAGCTTGCTGCTAGTTCAGCTGCGTTGCGCTCAACATCTGCAAGACCACCACACATGAAGAATGCCTGCTCTGGAATGTGATCGTACTTTCCATCTGCAAGTGCTTCGAATGCTTCGATTGTCTCTGAAAGTGGAACGAATGATCCGTCGATTCCGGTAAACACCTTCGCAACGAATGTGTTCTGTGAAAGGAAGCGCTGGATGCGACGTGCACGGCCTACTAGTACGCGGTCATCTTCTGACAATTCATCGATACCAAGAATTGCAATGATGTCCTGTAGATCCTTGTAACGCTGCAAGATCTGCTTGATGCGGTTAGCAACACGGAAGTGGTGCTCACCGATATAGCGTGGATCCAAGATGCGAGAAGTTGAGTCAAGTGGATCCACGGCTGGGTAGATACCAAGCTCTGAAATCGGACGAGACAACACTGTTGTTGCATCTAAGTGGGCGAAAGTAGTGTGTGGCGCTGGGTCTGTAATATCGTCAGCAGGAACGTAAATTGCCTGCATAGATGTAATTGAGTGACCACGTGTTGATGTGATGCGCTCTTGTAGTTGACCCATTTCATCAGCCAATGTTGGCTGGTATCCCACAGCAGATGGCATACGTCCTAGAAGTGTTGAAACCTCAGAACCTGCCTGTGTGAAACGGAAGATGTTGTCGATGAACAGAAGAACGTCCTGCTTTTGAACATCGCGGAAGTACTCAGCCATGGTCAGTGCTGACAATGCAACACGAAGACGCGTTCCAGGTGGTTCATCCATCTGACCGAACACTAACGCCGTCTTATTGATAACGCCGGTCTCTGTCATTTCAAGGAACAAGTCGTTACCTTCACGAGTACGCTCACCAACACCGGCGAATACAGACACACCACCGAAGTTTTCAGCTACACGGTAAATCATTTCCTGAATCAAAACAGTCTTACCAACACCGGCACCACCGAATAGACCGATCTTTCCACCCTTTACATACGGTGTGAGTAGATCGATAACCTTGATACCTGTTTCAAACATCTCAGTCTTAGATTCCAACTGATCAAATGCTGGTGCATCACGGTGAATTGGCCAACGCTCTTTAATGTCGAGTGAAGAGGTTGGAACATCCAGTGATTCGCCAAGTGTGTTGAACACGTGACCCTTTGTTACATCACCAACAGGAACCGAGATCGGTGTTCCTGTATCAGAAACTTCTGCGCCACGGACCATTCCATCCGTTGGCTGCATTGAGATTGCGCGCACGAGGTTATCGCCAATGTGTTGAGCAACCTCGAGTGTCAAGGTACGAGTAGTACCTGACATGGTTGTCTGCACATGTAGCGCATTAAAGATCGCGGGCATTGAGTCGGCTGGGAATTCAATATCCACCACCGGTCCGATAACGCGCGCTACGCGGCCATTTTTTGAGTTCGACATCATTCACTCCCTGCACTAGCTGAGGCCAACGCGTCTGCGCCGCCAACAATTTCACTGATCTCTTGGGTAATTTCGGCCTGACGAGCCGCGTTCGCAAGTCGGGTAAGCGACTTGATTAGATCATCAGCATTGTCAGTTGCTGACTTCATTGCGCGACGGCGAGCTGCATGCTCTGAAGCTGCAGATTGCAACATCGCGTTAAATACTCGAGCCTGGATGTAACGAGGCAGGAGTGCGTTAAGCACAACCTCAGAACTTGGCTCGAATTCATACATTGGTAGCAATCCAACAGGTGCTGGTGCTTCGCTTTCAACAACCTCTAGCGGAAGCATGCGCTTTGCCATGGCGTTTTGAATAAGCATTGACTTAAATTCTGTAAAGACGATGTGGATTTCATCAACACCATTGATATCTGTTTCAGAATCTGCAACGAATGCCTCGATCAGAGCATCTGCAACTTTGCGTGCATCCTCATATGTTGGGTTATCAGAAAAACCTGTCCACTGCCCTGCAATCTGACGCTCGCGGAACTTGTAGTACCCGACAGCTTTACGTCCAACAAGATATGGCTTTACTTCAAGTCCACGTTCACGAAGAAGAGCAGTTAACTGCTCGCCTTCCTTAATTGCGTTATTTGAATACGCACCAGCCATCCCGCGGTCTGCAGAGATAATCAAAATCGCTGCTCGCTTTGGATTCTCATTAGCAGTTGTTAAAGGATGATCTGTTGAAGAGTAAGAAGCAACTGCAGAAACAGCACGGGTCAACTCATTTGCATAAGGAGTAGACGCTGCAACCCGTTGTTGCGCCTTAACAATACGAGAAGCAGAGATTAACTCCATTGCTTTCGTAATCTTTTTAGTCGCTTTAACAGATCGCATACGTCTGCGATAAATGCGGAGTTGGGCACCCATGAGTTACTTCTTCACCGCCGGAGGAACGAACTTTGTGATTTGTTCTGCTTCTTCCCCATCAAGGGCTTCAGCTGGTGCCTCATTGAGAGCATGTGTTGCTGATGATTTGAATTGCTTCTTGAAAGCTGCAACAGCTTCAGTCATCTTTTCAATAGTCTCATCATCTAGCTGCTTGGTCTCAGAGATAACAGTGTTGATCTCTTTGCGTTCGCGCGCAATAAAGTCCAGAAGTTCTGCTTCAAAGCGACGAATATCAGCTACTGCAACATCATCAAGCTTTCCAGTTGTACCGGCCCAGATTGAAACGATCTGACGTTCCAATGAGTATGGTGAGTACTGACCTTGCTTGAGGAGTTCAACCATGCGTGCACCGCGCTCTAGCTGAGCCTTTGATGCAGCATCTAGATCTGAACCGAAAGCAGCAAATGCTTCTAGTTCACGGTACTGAGCAAGGTCAAGACGCAAACGACCAGCGATCTTCTTCATCGCCTTTGTCTGTGCAGAGCTACCTACACGAGATACAGAAACACCTACGTTGATCGCTGGGCGAACACCGGCGTTAAACAAATCTGTTTCGAAGAAGCACTGACCATCAGTAATCGAAATAACGTTTGTAGGAATGAACGCAGAAACGTCATTTCCCTTAGTTTCGATGATTGGCAAGCCGGTCATAGAACCGCCACCTAATTCATCTGAAAGCTTTGCGCAACGCTCTAGCAAACGTGAGTGTAAGTAGAAAACATCGCCTGGGTACGCTTCGCGGCCTGGTGGACGACGAAGTAGAAGTGAGACTGAACGGTAAGCCTCAGCTTGCTTTGATAAATCATCAAACACGATTAATACGTGCTCGCCCTTATACATCCAGTGCTGACCGATTGCAGAACCAGTGTAAGGAGATAGGTACTTGAAACCTGCTGGATCTGATGCAGGTGAAGCAACGATTGTTGTGTACTCCATTGCACCGGCTTCTTCGAGTGCGCCCTTTACTGCAGCAATCGTTGAACCCTTCTGACCAATAGCAACATAAATACACTTAACTTGCTTCTTCTTATCGCCAGATTTCCAGTTTTCCTTCTGGTTAATAATTGTGTCTACTGCAACCGCTGTTTTACCGGTCTGGCGGTCACCAATAATGAGCTGGCGCTGTCCGCGACCAATAGCTGTCATCGCATCGATCGCCTTGATACCAGTTGCAAGAGGCTCTTTCACAGGTTGGCGCTGAACTACAGAGGGAGCCTGTAGTTCAAGTGCACGACGTGCTTCAGCTTTGATTTCACCCTTGCCATCAATTGGATTTCCAAGTGCGTCAACAACGCGACCTAGGAAACCATCACCGACTGGTACCGAGAGAATTTCACCAGTACGACGAACAGATGTTCCTTCTTCAATTCCTGTTGTGCTACCCAAAATAACGGTACCGATTTCGCGGACGTCTAGGTTGAGTGCGAGGCCGAGTGTGCCGTTTTCAAACTGCAGCAACTCATTTGCCATTGTTGATGGCAACCCTTGAACGCGTGCGATTCCGTCGCCTGCTTGGCTTACGGTTCCGACTTCGTCGCGAGCTGCAACGCCTGGATCGTATGACTTAACGAAGTTCGCTAAGGCACCCTGAATTTCTTCAGAATTGATCTTTAGGTCTGCCATGTGTTTCTCCCTTTATTTGCTTCCGGCAAGAGCGCGTGCGGCCCCCGCCAAACGATTTGAAACTGAACCATCAACTATTTCATCTGCAAACTTCACTGAAACCCCACCAATAACGGAAGGATCAATTTCAATGTTAATTCGAACTGGTTGCCCAACCTTGCTTGTTAGAGATGTTGCAAGACGATCTTGCTGTGCTTGGGTCAGTGGCGTAGCCACGCGAACCAATGCAATAACACGATTACGACGTGCAGCAAGTGCCCATTGATAATCAGCAAAAGCTGCTTCGATGCTGCGACCTCTCCATGCATTCACCATTTGTGAAACTAGCTTCACGGTTGAACTAGATGCATTCTTGAGTACTTCAGCAACCAAGGCTGCCTTTGCATTCGTGGCATCTGATGTGACCGCCTTGCGCAGCTCTGTTGAACCTGCAAAAGCAGTCGCGGCTGTGAACATCTCATCTTCAACACGATCGAGTTCGCCGGAGATATTGGCAGCTGATGCCTCCGCTTCAATTGCCAACTGCTCAATAACTTGTACTAAATCCTTAGCTCCAGACCAACGAAGTGCAGAAATCTCAGTCAATAGACCAAGTGCTGCTGCTCCCACCTTTGAAGCCAATAGATCCTTGATAAATGCACCCTTAGCCTGAGCATCACGTGATGGATCAGTAAGTGCGCGGCGTACAGCGATATTGGATCCCAAAACATCGGCGATAAAGAAAAGTTCGGCACTCAAAGATGAAGCTGCTTGCGCATCAACACCCTTAACTGCGGCATCAAGTGCGGTGCGGGCAGCCGACAATGACTGACGACTGCTGCCTCCGAGATGAGCTCTCATTTTTCTTTCTCTCTACTTCTACTTGTAATTCTTGCTTCGGATTACTTTGATTTTTCTAGATCTTCAAGGAAACGATCAACGATGCGTGACTGACGCGCCTGATCATCTAATGCTTCTCCAACAATCTTTGAAGCTAGTTCAACTGCTAGCGCGCCAACTTCATTACGAAGTGATGTCACCGCTTGTTGACGCTCTGCTTCAATTGAGGCGTGAGCTGCAGCAGTAATTCGTGCTGCTTCTTCCTGTGCCTTTGTGCGAAGCTCTTCCAGAATTGCTGCTCCTTGTGCACGTGCTTCCTCGCGAATTGTCTGCGATTCAGCTTGTGCCTTTGAGAGTTGCTCCGTGTACTGAACAAGTGCTTCGGCAGCTTCTGCCTGAGCCTTCTCAGCACGTTCGATTCCGCCTTGAATTGCTTCTGTGCGAGCAGTGAAAGCTTTCTCGAACATCGGAACAACCTTGCGGCGCATTACTAAGTAAAGCAAACCGAAAGCGATGAAGCCGACAACAATTTCAGCTGTGTGAGGCAAGAGCGGATTAGGCGCTCCCTCTGCTGCGAGCAATGAGAATGACATCTGTATTCCTCTAGCTAGTTATCGAATATTTTTATAGAACGAATGCGAGTACGAGACCGAACAGCGCAAGTGCTTCAGCCATAGCAAATCCTAGGAATGCGATTGGCTGTAGAACGCTGCGTGCCTCAGGTTGGCGTGCAACGCCATTGATATATGCAGAGAAGATCATTCCAACTGCAAGTCCTGGTCCAATTGCTGCAAGACCGTAACCGACGAGGTTGAGTGTGCCTGTCATTTTTCTTACCTTTCCGTTGGTATTTCTAGTAGGTGGTACTTGTTTGTACTGCTGTGGAACTCTAGTTAGTGCTCGTCGGCAAGTGCGCCGCCGATATATAGGGCTGTTAGCAGGGTAAAGATATACGCCTGCAAACATTGGACAAGAAGTTCAAAGAAGGTCAGTGCGATTCCAAATGCGAATGCAAATGGACTAACCAGCTTTAACCCAATAGCACCTTGGAGTAGATGTTCTCCACCCAAGATAAAGATCATGAGCAGCAAGTGCCCAGCAAACATGTTTGCGAACAAACGGAGAGAAATTGTGAGGGGACGAACGATTAAGTAGGTCGCAACTTCAATCGGTGTCAAAAGAATATAAACAGGCTTTGGAACACCAGGCATGAACAAAATGTCCTTGAGGTATTTAACAATTCCATGGTGACGAATTCCTACGTAGTGGAAAACTACGAAGGTAATTATTCCGAGCACATAGGCAAAACTGATGCGAGACATTGTTGGGAATTGCAACATCGGAATAATTCCGAACCAATTGTTTACCAAAATGAATGTAAAGAGCGTGAATAGATATGGCACGAAGCGCATAAATTCATGCCCAATGATTTCTTTTCCAAGATCATTTCGCACGTAGGCGTAAACAGATTCACCAGCGAATTGAAGCTTTGAAGGAACAATCGCAGCTTTGCGTGAGGCCATTAAGAAAAACACAGAAAGAAGAACAACTGAAAGTAGAACTAAGAAAATTGGTTTTGTTGTGAACTCGTTGTCCCCAAAAATGGGAGGCAAAACAAAGTCTTTACTACTTGGCGGAACAAACTCGTTGCCTTCTGCACGAAAGCTAGTAATCGAGCGCACGCATACTCCTCATGAGTTAAAAGGGGTTGTTCTTCGGGCTTACCCTATGGGGAAAAGATGACTTGGGTGAAATCGAAATTCTGTGGAATTGGACTCTTTATTCGCGTCCAAAGCGGAGCCAGACTAGGTAGAGGGCAGCGCCCATTCCCAGGATTAGCCCAGAGGCCAGGAAGTAGCCCGTTCCAAGCCAAGCATCTAGCCCGTAGCCGACTCCACCCCAGAACAAAGGTCCGGAGAGCAGATACCCAACGATGGTCCAGGCTGCGCCATCATTTGTGCGGCTCATCAGATCTCCTCAGGTGGGGTGGGGGCTTTCTCGGGCAGGGGTAAATGTATGCGCAATTTCATGTAACTGGCAATCTCCCCGCCCAGCCAGCTGAGGGAGAGCAGAATTGCTGCAACACCAAAACTGGTCCTATTGATGGCTTCGCGATCGGTATAGGTAGTTAGCACCCAGAGAAAAACACCAATAAGCAACAATTTGGTCGTATAGGAAAAAAGAGCCAGACCCATGGTTGATAAGGGATCTAGATTCTTAGAAAGTTTTGAGACCCACAATGTCACCGCAAAAAAGATCACGACAATGAATTGAGCAAGAAAGGCCCCATAGAGGCCAGGTAACCCTGCAAGGGCGAATGAGGCAACTATCGAAACAACACCTGTTATTACCGTTGGAATCAAAGCGCCGCGAAGCAGTTGCATCTCATTACTGGCTTTTTTCATGCTTTGACCTTTTTCTTTGATTTCATAACTACCGCACTTGATAGTGCAAAGAACAGGGCAGTTAGAACAGCCACCCACCATGGCGCAAAGGCCAAAACTGTGACAGGAAATGCAATTGTTGCAGTCCACAGATAGACAATCAAAACAGTTTGACCTGTTGAATTGCCTGCCTTTAACAAACGGTGATGCAAGTGCAAATTATCTGGTGCAAAGGGAGACTTACCAGCTTTTACACGGCGAATGACTGCCAGGAGTAAATCTAAAAATGGAATTGCAAGCACGGCAAATGGAAGCAAAAGTGGTAACAGGGTTGGCCCAAGTTTTTCAGCCGAAATTGCATTGGGATCAATCTGGCCAGTTAGGGTAATTGCTGAAACAGATAGCAAAAGACCCAATAACATCGATCCGCTGTCGCCCATAAAAATCTTTGCTGGACTCAAGTTATGTGGCAAGAATCCAATGCAAATACCTATTAATACCGCTGTTATCAGTGATGGTGCGCCAGCACGGCTAAAGCCATAATCAACTGCCAACAGGTAAGCAAATGCGAAAAATGCAATTCCAGATATAGCGACAACCCCAGCGGCAAGTCCATCCATTCCATCAATGAAATTAACGGCGTTGATTACAACTAGCACAATCAAAACAGTCAGTAGCTGCCCGATGCTTGGTGGCAATGTAATGACACCGTTAATCGGTAGCCATAAAATCTGGATACCGTAGAGCAGCAAAATGCCTGCAGTGAAAACTTGGCCAGCTAGTTTGGTGAGGGCATCTAATTCAAAGCGATCATCTGCCATACCAAGCAAAACAATTGCAGTCGAAGCCAGTAAAACTCCTTGCGCTTCCTGCCCCACTGATTTTCCAACAAGTGGCAGATTATTAACGATCAAAAAGGTAAGGGCCATGGCCGCCAACATCGCCACCCCGCCCCAACGCGCGGTTGGAGTGCTGTGAATGTCTCGCTCACGAATTTTGGCAACTGCCCCGAATCGAAGCGCCTGCGTGCGAACTATGGGTGTAATTAGATAACACAAGGCTGCTGAAATCAGCAGGGTCACTAAGTACTCGCGCATTACTAGGTGTTATGCCTGGTAAATAGGAAAGCGAGAAGTTAGTGCATGTACCTCTGACTTAATAACAGCATGTGTTGCTGCATCATCAGTTTTGATGGCACGTGAAATCAAAGTTGCAATCTGCTTCATCTCCTCAACACCCATGCCTTGGGTAGTTGTGGCAGGTGAACCAACCCGAATACCGCTTGTAATTCCTGGCTTCTCTGGATCATAAGGAATTGAGTTTTTGTTCATCACGATTCCGGCAGCTCCGCAACGCTCATCAGCAACTTTGCCTGTGACCCCAGTGCTTCGAATATCCATAAGTGCTAGGTGTGTTTCAGTACCGCCAGAGACTGCGCGCATGCCTTCTGTTTCAAGTGCTGCTGCAAGTGCTTTTGCATTCACGATTACATCTTTTGCATACTTTTGATAGGCAGGTGTTGCGCACTCTGCGAGCGCAATTGCTTTTCCGGCAACTGCAGACATGATTGGACCACCTTGCATCCCAGGAAAAACAGCCTTATCAATTGCGGCAGCATGTGCAGCCTTTGCCAAAATCATTCCACCGCGAGGCCCGCGCAAAACTTTATGCGTTGTAAAGGAAACTACATCTGCATATGGGACAGGTGAAGGAATTGCTTTACCGGCAACTAAGCCAATGAAGTGAGCAGCATCTACCCACATTATCGCTCCAACCTCGTCACAAATTTCGCGGATCTTTGCAAAATCAACAAGTGATGGATAGGCCGTTGCACCTGAACAAATCATCTTCGGCTTTGTGCGAATTGCTTGGTCACGAAGCTCGTCGTAATCAATTAACTCATTATCTTGACGAACACCATATGACTCGATGTTGAACCACTTACCTGAAAAGTTAACTGGAGAACCATGAGTTAAGTGACCACCATGTGCCAAAGACATTGCAAGAACGGTGTCTCCTGGCTTGGTAAATGCTTGATAGACCGCAACATT
>NZ_JBIKSG010000041.1:0-7137 GCF_044348745.1 Candidatus Planktophila sp. | reverse complement strand
CATGCCCTTGCGGGCAGCGCTGGCTATCGCCAAAGGACCAGTTTTAGTAGCCAGTGCTTTTGCAAACTTTGCTCGCGGTATTCGAACACTCACGCGATCTAATTCATTACCATCACCAAGATCCCAGCTAAGTCCTAACTGAGGCCTTAAATTCATGGACAACATTCCTGGCCAAAACTTTTTCATCAAACCTTTAATCTCAGGTGTAACTTCCCGAATGATTCCTTCAGTTGTTTTCACACTCCCGACAATTACTTGGGCAGCTGTGAGCAATGGGTCTCCACGCAAAACATGCATCGCTCTCACTGAGTCTGCTCTAAATGCATCACAGGCAAATGCATAACTATTTTCCATTGGAATGATGATTACGTAACCATCAGCAATTGCTTTGGCAGCTTTATTCACATGACGAGTTAGCTCACCTTTTTTCAAGTCAACATTTTTTGCCATGGCTACCTCCTAACTGCGCTAGTCCAACGGGGACGACCTACTAGGTCATCATGCAGGGCAATTTCCAGAAAATCTACTGACAAAGCATCGGTGATTGCAACGCCCTGTTCTTCTGTGTGTTCAATAACCAGAACCCCACCACTTTTGAGCAATCGGGCTGCAGCTGCGATAAATACCTTAGGAATCTCCATTCCCGTCGGGCCACCAAACAAGGCGATGTGTGGCTCAAAGCCGGCAACATCTCGAGGTAATGGTTGTGAATCTGGAACATATGGAGGGTTTGCAATCACCACATCGCACTTGATGCCAGGCAATACATCTGCAACATCTCCTTCCACAACCCGCACATTTTCTGCGATCACAGAGACATTTTTCTTCAGCCAGACCAATGCTTCAGGGCTCTTTTCAACCGCGATAACGCGAGTAGTTGGTGCTTCTGTTGCAATCGCTAAAGACAATGCACCAGATCCCGCGCCCAGATCAATAACACTCACGGGTGCCGGCAAATTTTCGATGTGCTGTAACACGGCTTCAACAAGTAACTCTGATTCAGGTCGTGGAACAAGCACGCCAGGACCAACTTCAATGTTTAAGTATCTAAAGCCGGCCGTCCCAGTTAAGTACTGCAAGGGTTCAAAGTTAAGCCGGCGATCTAATAATTCATAGAACTGCTCTTCAAGTACATCTTTGTCTTCTATCCCAAGCAGGGTTGATTCCACTAAAACTGAGTTGTGAAGATCCATGCGAGATAAGCCAAGAACATGAGCCAACAAATGCTCTGCATCTACTTCTGAGATTCCAGATTCAGCTAACTGCGATTTAGCATCACGCAGAATCTCTTTGATGAGCATGTTAGTTAGCGTTTGCCAAACGTGCTGCTTTGTCGGCATCTAGCAATGTTTGGATCATGTCATCTAGGTCCCCATTTAGGACAGCATCTAAATTATTTGACTTGTAGTTAACGCGGTGATCGCTGATGCGATTTTCTGGAAAGTTATAAGTGCGAATTCGCTCTGAACGGTCAACTGTTCGGACCTGACTCTTGCGCTCTGCAGATGCAATCGCTTCAGCCTTTTCCTGGGCATCAGCTAATAGACGTGCACGCAAGATGCGCAGCGCTGATTCCTTATTTTGTAACTGACTCTTTTCATTCTGACACGAAACAACAATTCCCGTTGGCACGTGGGTTAAACGCACCGCAGAGTCAGTTGTATTAACAGACTGTCCACCAGGGCCAGATGAGCGATAAACATCTACGCGCACATCATTCATATTTAGCTCAACATCTACCTCTTCTGCTTCAGGCAAAATCAGCACACCGGCTGCAGATGTGTGAATACGTCCTTGGCTTTCAGTTTCTGGCACACGCTGGACGCGGTGAACTCCGCCTTCAAACTTTAAACGCGCATATGGTGACTCACCTGGAGCTGCAACACCCTTTGATTTAACCGCTACGGAAATATCCTTATATCCACCCATTTCACTTTCGGTGGCATCGATGATTTCAACTTTCCAATTGTGCTTTTCTGCATATCGCATATACATACGCAAAAGATCGCCAGCAAACAGCGCTGATTCGTCTCCACCAGCACCTGCTTTAACTTCCAAAATCACATCACGATCATCGTTAGGATCACGAGGTAGCAATAACTCTTCTAACTTTTCTGCTGCTGCATCACGAGCAGCTTCAAGTGCGGGAATTTCAGATGCAAACTCTGGATCTACCGCGGCTAACTCTGCAGCTGCCAACAAATCATCTTCAGTTGACTTCCAGGCTTTAAAGCCCGCAACGACGGGACCTAGTTGGGCATAGCGTCGTCCAAGTTTGCGTGCGTTAGCTTGGTCCTCATGTATAGATGGATCAGCCATCTTTGCTTCTAGTTCGGCATACTCGCGCACCATTTCATGTGCTGATGCAAAGCGATCATTGCTCATCGACTGTTCCTTTCTATTCTTAGGTAAACCACTATTTGTTTAGTTGGAGAAATAAAAAAACCGCGACCGCAACCCAACTGGGTCACGATGCGGTTTCTTTAGAAAGCTAGTTAGCTGCTTTTTTACCGAAGCGCTCTTCGAACTTAGCCACGCGACCACCAGTATCAAGGATGCGCTGCTTACCTGTGTAGAACGGGTGGCAGACAGAACAAACTTCAACATAGATTGATCCGCTAGCAACTGTTGAGCGAGTTACAAACTTCTCGCCGCAACCACAAGTTACCTGGGTGTCTTTGTATTCTGGGTGGATCTCTGGCTTCATGGTTATTCCTTATATTCGTGTTTGGGTCTCATTGCTGAGTGAACCAAACGGACGGTTAACAGACCCCAAGGGTAAGCGATAAGCCTACTTTTGAGAAATTTACGCTTACTTTGAGTCGTCTGGACCCGAAGTTGTCTTCTGAATCTGCATCAAGAACTCGACGTTGGACTTAGTGCCCTTCATCTTCTCAAGTAGCAATTCGAGTGCTGCTTGTGGTTCTAGCGCGTGCAATACGCGACGTAGCTTCCAGACAATGTTGAGCTCTTCAGAACCCATAAGGATTTCTTCCTTACGTGTACCTGAAGCAACAACGTTAACCGCAGGGAAGATTCGCTTGTCAGCCATGCGGCGATCAAGGATCAACTCCATGTTTCCAGTTCCCTTGAACTCTTCAAAGATAACTTCATCCATGCGAGAACCTGTGTCAACGAGCGCAGTTGCAAGAATCGTGAGTGATCCACCATCTTCTATGTTACGAGCAGCTCCGAAGAACTTCTTTGGTGGATAAAGAGCAGCGGAATCAACACCACCAGAAAGGATGCGGCCTGATGCAGGTGCTGCGATGTTATATGCACGACCAAGGCGTGTGATTGAGTCAAGTAGAACAACTACATCGTGACCTAGTTCAACAAGACGCTTTGCGCGCTCGATAGCAAGTTCAGCAATTGTTGTGTGGTCATCTGCAGGACGATCAAAAGTTGAAGCGATAACTTCACCCTTTACTGATCGCTGCATATCTGTAACTTCTTCTGGACGCTCATCAACTAGCACAACCATCAAGTGACACTCTGGGTTGTTTGTTGTGATCGCGTTAGCAATTGATTGCAGAACCATTGTCTTACCAGCCTTTGGAGGCGAAACAATAAGACCACGTTGACCCTTACCAATTGGTGCAATCAAGTCGATAACACGTGTTGTAAGAACATTTGGCTCTGTCTCAAGACGCAAACGCTCCTGAGGATAAAGCGGAGTTAACTTTCCGAACTCAACACGGTTACGTGCCTCTTCCGGAGTCATTCCGTTAACTGTTTCAAGGGTAATAAGTGCGTTGAACTTCTGCTTTGTTTCACCCTCACGAGGCTGGCGAACTTGGCCTGTTACAACATCTCCCTTGCGCAGACCGTTCTTTCGAACCTGCTGCAATGAAACGTAAACATCGTTTGGACCTGGCAGGTATCCGGCTGTGCGAATAAATGCATAACTTTCAAGGATGTCCAGCAAGCCGCCAACGGGCACTAGAACATCATCTTCGCCAATAACTGGCTCGCGCTCTTCGCGTGGACCACGATCACGGTTGCGATCACGGTTGCGATCACGCCCACGGCCTCGGTCGTTGCGATCAAAGCGATCGTTGCGACCACCACGATCATTTCCACGATCATTTCCACGATCGTTGTTGCTCTGTGACGCTGAATCATCATCGCCATCATCATCTGAATCTTGGTTGTTGTTGGAAGGCTTTGATTCCTTCTTACGGTTATTACGCGCTTCGCGGCGTGCTTCGCGTTCAGCCTTTGCAGCTTCGCGGTTCTTTGCCTGTAAGTCAGCAATCGCTTCTACAAGTGCATCCTTTTTCATCTTTGCTGCGCCATCGACACCCAGTTGAGTTGCAACTGTCTTTAACTTTGGAAGGGTCATGGCAGCAAGCTCTGGACTTTGTGAGCGAACTGGTTCAATTTCTGTTGTCATGAATATCTTTTCACTATTGGTTCTAGGGCTTAAATCCTAAAGAACCTGGGATTTTTGTTTTTGAAAATATCTGATGTGTTACTGGCCGCTAGATGTGCCGTTCAGATGTGTAAAGGTTAGCAGGATAAGTCTTGAAATCGCAAAATTAGGCGGTGATCAGGCTTACACCTGTGCGTGAAATACCGAGTGAAATCATCTGGAACTTCTCCCCTGCCGCACGCTCTAATTCAGCTGCCTCTAACTCTCCGCCTGTGTGGAGAACCATGACCGTCGGACCAGCACCTGAAATAAAGGCTGCTACTCCTGCTTTTCGAAGTTTTGTCATCAGGGCATAACTGTTGGGCATCGCATCCTTGCGATAACTCTGGTGCAAATAATCCTCTGTTGCACCCAGCAATAGATCTGGGCGAGATTGCAAGGCTTGAACTAGGACTGCAACATTGCTTGAATTCTTGACTGCATCACTATGTGGGATTGATTCTGGCAACATCTTGCGTGCCTTTGATGTTGAAAATTCGGTAGCCGGAACAAATGCTAGCGCTCCAATTCGTGGATCAACCTCAAAGTTCAATGATTGGGCGACAACATGACCACGTTGAGATTCTTGCCAGGCAAGGTTTGCGCTTCCAAAAATGGCAGCTGAAACATTATCTGGATGGCCTTCCATTTCGTTGGCAATGTTTAACATATCTTCATTGCTCATTCGCTCGTTGCCACCAAGAACTAAACCACGAGCAAGTGCTAATCCACCAACTATTGCTGCCGCTGAAGATCCAAGACCCCGACCATGAGGAATAACATTTAGTTGACGCAATGCAATTCCGCGAGGACGCCCCCCTAAGAAATCAAAACCTTTATACATCGCTTTGATTACTAAATTCTTATCAGTTGTTGGAATGCTCTCTGCGCCTTCACCAGTAACATCAATATCAACACCAGGTTCATCCATGACCTGTGCCATGTAACGATCATGCATAGTTAGTGCTAATCCAAGGCAGTCAAAACCAGGTCCTAAGTTTGCACTCGATGCTGGAACTTGAACCTGAATAGGTTGTGCTTTAAATGTTGGTTTCATATTTCTTACGCTAGTCCTAATGCTTTAGCTGCGATCTTTGCATTAACCGGAACAATAACTGGCTTCTTGGCAGCCTCTAAGGCATATGGAATATCTTTCAGGCCGTGGCCAGTAACAGTGATGACAATCGTCTTTCCCTGCGGCAACTTGCCAGCCTTTTTGTACTTGAGTAGCCCGGCCAGCCCTGCTGCAGAAGATGGCTCAACGAAAATACCTTCTTTAGCTGCAATTAAACGGTATGCGCTCAGGATTTCGCGATCAGTCACAGAATCAATCACTCCACCTGACATATCGCGGGCCTCAACGGCTTGTTGCCAAGAGGCAGGGTTACCAATTCGAATGGCGGTAGCAATTGTTTCCGGATTCTTCACAATCTTGCCCTTAACAATAGGAGCGGCACCTGAGGCTTGGAATCCATACATCATCGGCAACTTGGTCGAAAGACCGTCTTTGTTGTACTCCTTATAGCCCTTCCAATACGCAGTGATGTTTCCGGCATTACCCACTGGAAGTGCGTGAATATCTGGAGCATCGCCAAGCATGTCTACGACTTCAAAACTTGCAGTCTTTTGTCCTTCAATGCGATATGGGTTAACAGAGTTAACAAGTGCAACAGGATAATTTTCTGAAAGTTCTTTTGCGAGCATTAAACAGTCATCAAAGTTGCCATTAACCTGCAAAATCGTTGAATCGTGGATTACAGCTTGTGCAAGCTTTCCCATAGCGATCTTGCCTTTAGGGATTAAAACCGCGGGTCGCATTCCCGCCTTAACTGCATATGCTGCAGCTGATGCAGAAGTATTTCCGGTTGATGCACAGATAACAGCCTTGGCTCCATCTTCAGCCGCTTTTGAAATCGCCATGGTCATGCCGCGATCTTTAAAGGAGCCAGTTGGATTTAAGCCTTCGTACTTGATCCAAACATTATTTCCCAGTAGCTCTGAAAGATTGCATGCATAGATGAGTGGAGTTCCACCTTCACGCAAAGAAACGATTGGAGTTTTTGCGCTCACTGGAAGACGGTGACGGTACTCCTCTATTACTCCGCGCCATTGATGCGCTCCGCTAACTTTTTTCGTAAAAAGGCCCATCAGGCAGATGCTCCTTCAACGCGAATAACGCTTTCGACTTTACTGACAATCTCCATTTTCTTAAGTTTTTCAACACAAGCATCTAGCGCATCTTCAGATGCCGCGTGTGTAACAACAATTAACTCGGCATCTTCGCCCAGGCCTGATTGACGAACTGTTTGGATGGAAACATTCTCACTGGCAAATGTTTGTGCAATTGAGGCCAAAACACCTGATTTATCAGCAACATGTAGACGGACAAAAAATTGAGATTTAACTGCACCTATTGGAGCAATATCTAAATCAGCATAATCTGATTCGCCATAACCAACTGTTGAATATGCAGCATGGCGGGCAACTGCCACTAGATCTCCAAGAATTGCAGATGCTGTTGGGGCACCGCCTGCTCCGCGGCCGTAGAACATGAGCTGGCCAGCGGCTTCAGACTCCACATAGATAGCATTAAATGCATTTCTCACAGATGCCAATGGGTGTGACAAAGGCAAGATCACTGGATGAACACGGACTGAAATTTCATCCTTAACAGTCAATTCTGCAATTGCCAACAACTTAATAACACTGTTCATTGATTTGGC
>NZ_JBIKSG010000040.1:0-8245 GCF_044348745.1 Candidatus Planktophila sp. | reverse complement strand
GCTCCAGAGCGTTCTGAAAGTTCTTGTTCATCATCTTGAAGCAGGCGAGCAACCTGAGTGCCCACAACGCCGCAGCCGAGCATTCCAATTGTGATTGTTTTGACGCCCGAGTTCATAGCGCCATTCTTTCATAGATGACTAGATCGGCGTTAAATATCGAGTCTGAGCAGATCGGCTTCAGTCTCTCGGCGCACAATTACACGAGCTTTTCCATCTTTTACTGCAACAACTGGCGGTCTAGCCACATGGTTGTAGTTGCTGGCCATGCTGCGTCCATATGCACCTGTTGCAGGGACAGCTAATAGATCCCCTGGAACGATGTCATCAGGCAAATCAATCTCGCGAATGACAATATCTCCCGTTTCGCAATGCTTTCCAACTAAACGGCTAGATACATGCGCTGCAGTGCTGGTTCGATTAGCCAAAATGGTCGTGTATTCGGCTCCATAGAGTGATGGGCGAATATTGTCACTCATTCCACCATCGACTGAAATGTAGCGACGATGAGTTCCATTTTCCAAAGTCACATCTTTGACTGTTCCTACTTCATACAAAGTAAACATTGCTGGACCCACGATTGCGCGGCCTGGCTCAATTGAAACTGTTGGAATCTGAAGATTATGTGCTTCGCAATTTTTTGTAACAGCAGCAGCAAGTGCGCTCATAGCTTCCGCAGGAACAACAGTTTCTTCTCCTGGCAGATACGCGATTCCGTAGCCACCGCCAAGATCTAATTCAGGCAATTCCTTCTTATACTCATCGCGATATTGTGCAAGCAAGGAGATCAGACGCTCTGACAAAATCTCAAAGGATTTATGTCCAAAGATCTGTGAACCAATATGCGCATGGACTCCACGCAGCTCAAGGCCTGGCTGAGCGCTAACTGCTTCAATAGCTGCCCAAGCAGCTCCACTTGCAATAGAAAAACCAAACTTCACATCTTCATGTGCTGTTGCGATTGATTCGTGAGTGTGGGCTTGAATACCTGGTGTTATGCGAAGCAATACTCGCTGGACTTTGCCCGCTTTTCTTGAAGCCTCTGCCACACGTTCTATCTCATACAGAGAATCAATCACAATGGATTCAACTCCAACAGAGATGGCTTTCTCAATTTCAGCAACAGACTTATTGTTTCCGTGCACTTCTATCTTTGAAGGATCAATTTCACCGGCAAGTGCAACAGCCATTTCTCCGCCCGTACTGACATCTATACCTATGCCAATCTCCTTGATCCAGCGTGCAAGTTCTGTGCAGATAAATGCTTTGGATGCGTAATAAACAGTGCCTGCATTTGGTCCAAAGGCATCTTTGAGCGCTTTATCCCATGCAAGGGCACGAGCACGAAAGTCTGCCTCATCAATAAAAAATGCTGGAGTTCCGAATTCTTTAGCAAGTGTTTTGGCCGTAATTCCTGCCAAGGAAAGTTCAGTGCCCGTTGTAACAGATGAAGACCACATCAGCTACATCCTCTCCGGTGCACTCACGCCTAGAAGATCTAGACCGTTATGGACAACCTGCTTTGTTGCAGTACATAGTAATAAACGCGCGGTGTGGAGCGCAGTAAATTTTTCTTCTCCCATAGGCAAGACACGGCAGTCGTTATAGAAACCATGATAAGTGCCGGCAAGTTCCTCGAGATAACGAGCTATGCGGTGTGGCTCCCGAAATTCTGCAGCACTTGCCACAACTCGCGGGAATTCAGCCAAGGCGGCAAGTAATTCATTTTCCCGATTATGAACCAATTGTGAAGGATCAAATTCAGCAAGATTTAATGAGGCACCAAGTTCAAGGGCATTTCGCAAAACAGCAGCAATGCGAGCATGCGCATACTGAACGTAGTAGACAGGATTCTCATTTGTATTTCTCTTTAAGATATCTATGTCCATCACCATCGGGGTGTCGACTGGGTAGCGAATTAATGTGTAACGCGCAGCATCTACGCCTACCTTTTCAACAAGCTCTTCCAAAGTAATAATCGTTCCAGCGCGCTTAGAGAGTTTGACCTCTTCGCCGCCTTCCATAATTTTTACCAACTGCCCAATGAGCACCTCAACGTTGTAACCAGGGTCATCTCCAGCACAGGCCGCTGTTGCCTTTAATCGACCGATGTATCCATGGTGATCTGCACCTAACATGTAAATACAAATATCAAAGCCACGCTCGCGCTTGTTGATGTAATAAGCAGTATCTGATGCGAAGTAGGTAAGAGACCCATCGCTTTTTGTCATCACTCGATCTTTGTCATCACCAAAATCTGTGGTTCGCAGCCACACAGCGCCATCAACTTCAAAAACATGGCCTTGAGCTTGCAACTTTTTCATACCGTGATCGACAGCACCTTGCTCATGTAAAGATCGTTCTGAGAACCACACATCAAAATGTGTATTAAAGGTATCTAGGACTCGTTGTTGATCCTTTAACTGCAATTTATATGCTGCTTCACGAAATTCGACAAAGCGTTCTTCTTCTGGCAAAGATTTTATCTCTGAATTTTGCGCAACAACTTCTTGCGCTAGATCCTTAATGTAATCCCCTTGGTAACCATTTTCTGGAACAGAATTACCGAGTGCAACCGCTTCAACAGATTGACCAAACAGATCCATTTGATTTCCACGATCATTAATGTAGAACTCTCGTGTTACTTGCGCGCCAGCCGCTGTCAAAACACGACCAAGAGAATCTCCTACTGCTGCCCAACGCGTATGTCCTAGATGCAATGGCCCAGTTGGGTTAGCACTTATAAACTCTAAGTTGATCTTCACGCCTGATAGTGAAGAACCTTTTCCAAAATCACTTTTTGCATTAAGAATTGTTTCCACAAGTGCAGCTTGGCTTGCACGATTTAAAGTTATGTTAATAAATCCAGGACCAGCAATATCCACCTTTGAAATATCTGAAACGACATTTAATTGTTCAGCAATAATCACCGCGACATCGCGAGGATTCATCCCCGCAGGTTTTGCCAATTGCAGAGCGATCGAGGATGCATAATCGCCGTGGTCTCGATCTTTTGGCCGATCTAATTTAATGGCCTCTGGCGCGGTGCCGCTGAGGGCTCCTGAGGCTATGGCTCTTTCTATTGCAGCCTTAATCGCCTCTTCAAGGATCTCAATCTGTGTGGACACTAAGCAAGGCTATCGTGCTCATTTTGGTGAAACTGCCTCTTACCTCTAATCTTGCCTCTTGGTTGGAAGCGAAAGCTTCAAACCATGCGGGAGTGGTGAAATGGCAGACACGCAGGTCTTAGGAACCTGTGTCTTCGGACGTGCGGGTTCAAGTCCCGCCTCCCGCACACTGATCTGAAAGTTAAGATTTATCCATGGCAAAGAAATCTCCAGCCAAAATTAAAAAAGAGGCCGCTGAAATCAAGCGTGCTGCAATGGCTCGTCGTGAAGAAAAACGATTACAAAAAATAAGCCAGCAATCCAATGTCGACAGCAGTGAAGTTGATCTTGAGTATTACGCCTCAGTTGATCAGGTATGGCGCGAATTGGGTTTAGCAGCACCGGCATGCCGGGCATTAATCGATGACGGATTGTTCAAACTATCTGATCTGAGGAAAACTTCACTTGCCGCTGTAAAAGAGTTACACGGCATGGGACCAAATGCGATCCGTATTTTGGTGAGCGAAATGAAGAAAGCAGATCTTTCCTTTAGGAAGTAATTGTTTATACTAGAAAAATGCAATCTCCTCGATATCCCTTAAGCGTTGGCACTGAACGCGAGCTATTGGAACAACATCTGGAGTTCTGTCGTCAAACTATTATTTATAAAATCACCGGCATTACTAAAGACAATGGCGTGAAGAGATTAGGGCCAACTTCAACATCTGTTCTAGGGATTTTGCGCCATTTAACAGAGGTTGAATACGGCTGGTTTCATATCAACTTTGCTGGTCTTGAATACAACGAGGGTCGATACAGCGATGCCAACCCAAATGGTGACTTCGAGATTCTTGAATCAGACACTGTGGAATCTCTTTTGGAGGGTTACATCAAAGCCTGCGAGAACTCTCGTAAGGTTTGTGTTGGAAAGAGTTTAGATGAGCTTGGAACCGAGCCAAGGCCGCGTGATGATGCTAAGCCTTCGCTTAGGTGGATTTACTTACACATGATTGATGAAACAGCCCGACACGCAGGTCACCTAGATATCTATCGCGAGTTAATAGATGGTGCCCACGACGGAACTCTTTAGATCGCTGAGCTCTTTAGCGAATTAGTTGCTGAATGCAAAGGCAATGAGTGCAACACCAGCAATAGCTACCAGTGCTTTAACTTCACGTCGCCCAAGGATTGAAACAAGTGCTGGCACATATGTTGCACCAAGAATTGCTGCACCTGGACCAAAAATTAATGCACTGCGAGAAATGATGTCGGGTTCACCCCACTGATATCGAAGATTAATCAGGCCACATGCAAATAGTAGATAGCCGCCCATTCGATAATTGTTAATCCAGTACTTATCAAGCTTCTCGTTAGTCATGTGATTAGTCTATGAAAGCAAACAGGAGTGCCGCTTTCGCGACACTCCTGTTTTTAGGATTCTTAGCTAAAAGAGATCCACTAATCAAAGATTAGTGATCGTCCTTCATTCCTTCTGCCATTGACTTCATGCGAGCGATCTTCAGAATTGTTAGACCGAATACGCACTTAGCCAAAACGTCAGCAAGTGTGTAACCAACCTGAACTGCTACGAATGATTCTGGTGTTGCTGAACCCCAGATGTTGAACATGTACGCGATTGGGTAAACGCCCCATGTTGCGATCAGTAGTAGACGGAGGTTAGCAACAGACTTTGCAACTCCTTCTGGCTGACGATCAAGTGACTTACCTAGTTCTACGAATAGGACGTAAAGGATGTATAGGAATGGGATTGTTGATAGAACACCGTAGGTGATCTGTGTTCCCTGTACATCTGAAATTTCACCTGGGTAACCAAGTGCAATCATTGCAGCTGAAGCTGGAACAAGGCGCATGATTAGTGACTTTGAAACTGCAGCTGTTAGTGCAAGTACTGCAATAACTTCTACTAGTAGTAGAGGTACAGTCAATAGCCAGTCAACGTAGCGGTATGCCTCGTTGAATGCATCCTTTGATCCGTCTAGAAGAACGGAACCATCTTCTGTTGCATTTGTTGCATGCTTGAATGAATCAAAGATTCGTAGGTAGTGGTAACCAGCGATGAATGTAACCATCGATGACATAACGAGAGCATTGCGATACTTAGCCAATACACGCTGTTGTGAAACTAGTGTGTAAACGGTGCAAGCAAGCATGGAAATTAGCCCGAATGAAAATACGTTATAGACTAGGTTCCATTGGTTTGGATCAAGTTTCAAGGTATTCCTCCATGAGGATCATGTGGAGAGGCCTTTTGGCCTCTGAATTCGTCGGCCATAAGGAATCCTCGAGGAACTCCTTTGACCTCCGACAAGGTTTATTGTGAAGCAAACGCGAGCAATTTGCATGAAAATAGTGGGAAAATTATGAGATTTTTTTATCGACTTTCCAGGATTTTAAGCGTGAAAAAAGGCGACCAAGGAATTTTTACCCCCTGATCGCCTTTTTCCACAGGTTACTAATTAGTAACTTATTGGAGTTCCTTTTTTTACTGTCCCTGCCACAACGCCAGTTCTGCAGCAAATGGGTCAAGGCCCATAGGTCCTAGCTTGAGTGCATAGCTGTGGAATCTCTTCATATTGAAACCATCGCCGAGGCGAGCTTTGGCATCTTCACGGGCTGCCATCCAGACGCGCTCGCCGACCTTGTAGGAAATAGCTTGTCCTGGCCATCCGAGATAACGATCAGTTTCACTACGTGAATGATCCTCATCAAGAAGTGCTTGCTCGTTTAGCAATTTGCGGGAACTTTCTGCGTTCCACACAACACCATTGTCATCTGTGTAACCAAGGTGCATTCCAATATCTACAACAATGCGGGCTGCACGTAATGCCTGTGCAGAGAGATAACCCATTTCAATTCCTGGCTCATCAAATGCACCCAGTTCATTCATGAACCGTTCTGCATACAAAGCCCAGCCTTCGCCATATCCACTGATCCAGGCTGATGTGCGCTGGAAGCGAGTCAGGCGATCTTTTTCAACCGTTGCTGTTCCGACCTGTAAATGGTGTCCCGGAACTGCCTCGTGATACCAGGTAGAAACAAGATGCCAATTGCTCACTTCATTCTTACCCAACATTGGAATCCATGTAGTTCCTGGTCGAGATAGATCTTCAGATGGTGGGTTGTAGTAAGGGGCAGATGCACTTCCTTCTGGTGCTAGACGTGCCTCGCAAATTGCAATGCGGGGATCAATTTCAAAGAACTCACCATCCATGCGCTTCATCGCAGCATCAGTGAAGTCCTGCAAATACTTAACTACATTTTCTGGACCAACAACCTTGTATTTAGGGTCATTATCAAGGGTGTCTGCAACCTCACGCAGAGTCTTTGCTTGTGGGTTAATTACTTTTGCAAGTTCCCACATGCGATCGTTAATTGCCTTCAGCTCTTTCTTGCCCCATTCATATGTGGCTGGAAGATCTAGCTGCGCGCCTGTGAAGTAGCGTGCCCAGACTGCATAACGCTCTGCACCAACTGCATCATTTGGATTAGCAATTGGTAAATACTCTTCACGTAAGAATTTAGCAGCCTTTGCAGAAGCAGCCTCAGCAAGCTTTGCTGCTTCATGCATCGCTGGATACTTGCCAGCACCATCAAAGTTTTTGCACATTGCGCTATATCCGCCATTGGCATAACTATCTAACTGCTCAATTACACCCTTCACCTGACGCTGCGCCGTCGTTTTTCCAGTCTTTGCAACAGTCATGATGGTTTCACACCATGAGCTATAGGCGGCATCAACTGCAGCTAAACGCTTAGCGATATTGTCAAAATCTTGATCAGAGTTCTTTGGCATCAGTTCAAAGATTGAACGCACATTCGATGGTGGCGATGTCAGAACATTCCAGAGCACAAATCCTTCCTGGCTATCATGCAATGCAAGTCCAGATTCAAGACGCTCTGTCATTACAGCCTTTGCAATACGGTCAATCTCATCGATTGGTTCCATTGCAGAGAGCTTCTTCAAAGTCTCGCGAGTTAAATTCGCGCTCACTTCTGCTGCTGCGATTGAAAAATCATCGAGTTTGTCTTGGTTGAGCCCATTTCCAAGATAGGTACAGCCCATTGGGCTAAGAGCTGCTTCTTGATCGATGTAAACATCGCTGATTTCAAATATAGGTGATCTATGTGTCATGGCTGAAGTTTGGCAGTGGTGCTGGCCTTTGTCCACGGCTAATTGTGTGAAAGTAGCCTAGGCTGGTCAGTATGAGCCTCACCCCAATTGCACCACCAAAGCTACGCGGTTGGTTTCACCTCGGGGCAACTCCTGCGGTCATGATCGCATCACTCGTTTTATTTGTTTTGAGTAAAAATTCCCTCAAGTTTGCAGTGGCAATTTACTCAATTACAGCAATCATGTTGTTTAGCGTTTCTGCAATTTATCATCGAGTTCCATGGGTGCCAGAAAAGAAAAAGATTTGGCGACGCTGGGATCATGCCAACATTAATTTGTTGATCGCTGGTTCTTACACTCCCTTTGCGGTTACATTGCTTGAAGGTCGCGACCGGGTGATCTTGTTAACTGTTGTGTGGATAGGAGCAGCATCCGGTGTTGCTCTTCGAGTTTTCTGGCTAAGTGCACCGCGTTGGCTATATGTGGCCAATTATTTGGTTTTGGGCTGGGTTGCCGTTTTTTACACACCATCTCTCTATCGTGAGGGTGGTTTGTGGGTACTACTTCCAATCGTGATTGGTGGCTTGTTCTACTCCGTGGGTGCAATCTTTTACGCACTTAAGCGCCCTGGCCGTGCGGCGAAGTACTTCGGCTTCCATGAGCTCTTCCATATCTTTGTGCTCGCAGCGTGGATAAGTCAGTACGTAGCCATCTCGGTAGCGATTTACAGTAAATAAGCCTTTGCTCTAACCTAGGTCATCTGTACGCAAGGTTTTACGAGTAGCGAGGTGCATGATGGCGGAGAAAAAGAGCTTCCTTAACTGGGTCGGCTTTACTGAAGAAGAGAGTTCCAGCCTGCCTTCATCTGTTGACCGCATCCGCGAACTTGAAGCGCAGATTGCAGATTTGAAATCTCGTCGCGACATCACCGGCTTAACAAAAGAAGAGTTTGAAATTCTCGCAACTGAAACTGCGATGTCCATGATCAAGTCTGCTCAAGCTCGTGAAA
>NZ_JBIKSG010000028.1:0-12434 GCF_044348745.1 Candidatus Planktophila sp. | reverse complement strand
GTTCGAACATAGAAAACAGAAGCCGACGACTTTTCGCCAATCTTGGCTGTAACACCCTTGCCAGTCTCTGCAAACTTTAGACCGCGTAATGCATTGACGGGATCGGTGAACTTCAAATCCAAGGAGCTTGCAACCTCACGTGCAATGCCGCGGATGCTTAAGGCATATCCACGATCTGGATTTACTGCGACATCAAAAATAACATCATTGATCTGCAAGACATCAATCGCGTCTGCACCTATTGTGACTTCTCCTTCAGCAAAGACCAGAATGCCTGCGTGGTCATCGCTAATGCCCAGTTCGCGACCAGAGCAAATCATTCCGTTAGAGGTCTTACCGTAAGTTTCACGGGCGCCAATTTTGAACTCTCCTGGAAGTATCGCACCTGGTAGAGCTGCGACAACTAAATCCCCCACCGCAAAATTTGTAGCTCCACAAATAACGTATCGCGTTTCGCCCTCACCGCAATCTAAACCAACATAGCGAATTGGCTTTTTAAACTCAGTGATCTCTTCAATGGATAGAACCTTGGCAAACTTAAGTGGACCAGTTAGATCAGCTCCCTGCTTGATGATCTCTTCAACTTCAAACCCAACACGAATAAGGCCATCAGAGATTTGATCGGCGGTAACAGAGGCTGGGATTTCTACAAACTCTTTGATCCACGATAGAGGAGCGCGCATTACAGGCCCACTCCAAACTGACGGGTAAAACGAAGATCGCCTTCAACGATGTCGTGCATGTCTGTTATGCCATGTCGAACCATTAGTGTGCGTTCAAGTCCCATGCCAAAAGCAAAGCCACTGTAAACATCTGTATCAATGCCGCAGGTTGCAAGTACCTTTGGATTAACCATTCCACAACCGCCCCACTCAATCCAGCGATTGTTAAAGAAAATGTCTACCTCTGCACTTGGTTCAGTGAAGGGGAAGAAAGATGGTCGTAGTCTTGTAGTGACATCTGGTCCAAACATGTGGCGCGCGAAGTTGTCTAATGTGCCCTTGAGGTGGGCCATTGTGATTCCCTTATCGACAACTAATCCTTCAACTTGATGAAAAACAGGACTGTGAGTGGCATCTAGCTCATCTGCGCGAAAAGTGCGACCAGGACACACTACATAAATCGGTGGCTCTTGCGTCAGCATTGTTCGGATTTGAACGGGTGATGTGTGCGTTCGTAACACCATTCCGGATTCGATCGGTTCAATGAAAAAAGTATCTTGCATTGTGCGAGCTGGATGATCAGCGGGAATATTTAAAGCATCAAAGTTAAGCCACCCAGACTCAAGTTCAGGACCTTCCGCAACAGCGAAGCCCTGTTCGATAAAGAAATCTGAGACTTCATTCTTAATAATTGTTATCGGGTGCAAACCACCTCTATGAGAACGATTTACTGGCAAAGTGATGTCCACAACCTCTTCAAGTAAAACCTTGCGGTCGCGTTCTGCCTCAAGAATGGCGGTTACTTCGGCTAAAGCTTGCGCGATCTCTGCCTTGGCTTCACCAATGATTTTGCCGAAACTTGCTTTATCTTCCGGTGAAAGTGCACCTAGTCCGCGAGATGCCAAGGCGATAGGTGATTTATCGCCTGAATGGGCCAGTCGAGCCGTTTTAAGAGAATCAAGATCTGTTGCAGAGGCGAAAGCCTTGCGGGCATCTTCAACCCAGACAGAAACTTCCTCTACATGCATGGGGAGAACTCTATCTTGTAGCCCTTTGTTACGGCCGCATATTTGATAGGTGATACATAACAATCGAGGCGGCTGCTGAAAGATTGAGGCTTTCAGCATTGCCTGGCATAGGAATGCTTACAACATCTAGTGAATCCATATTCTGTTCAGTTGATAAGCCACGGGCTTCATTGCCAAATACTGCAAGGGTGTCCCCCGACATTTGGTACTGACTTAAGTTCTTTGAACCTTCGGCCCCCAGTGAAAAGGCATTCATCCCGAGATCAAGTAGTTCCTGTAGCGGCACTGATTCAAACACTGGAATATGCCAAAGCGAACCAGCTGTACTGCGGACAACTTTTGGTGAATACATATCGACACTGCCTGGTGATGTGATTACCGCATCCATTGCAAAGGCATCAGCCGATCGCAAAATCGTTCCAGCATTTCCGGGATCTTGCACCTCGGATAGGTAGATGAATCTGCGAGAACCATTGAGCGAAATCGAATCAAAAGTGACCTGCGGAATCGTGCACACCGCCAAAATCCCTTGCGGCGTGATGGTTTCAGACATTTCCTTCATGACTTCATCACTGACATCAACAATATTTAAAGCGGATAAATCTGATACTTCTTCAACCTTGCTGCGTCCATTGCTTGTTAGATAAAGAGTTTCAATTCTTGGACCGCTGTTTGACTTCAGCGCTTCGCGGGCACATTGCAATCCTTCTGCAACAAATTGGCCGGCGGCTTTTCTTTCCTTTACTCCCCTGGAACCAATAAGAGCCTTAACCCGCACAACATGTGGCGAGTTAAGGCTCTCAATCATTATTGGAACTTAGAGTGCTGCAAGGCTCTTGCGAGCTACATCAACAAGTGTCTTAAATGTTGCTGGATCATTTGTCGCAAGTTCTGAAAGGACGCGACGATCAACCTCAACACCTGAAGCCTTTAGACCTTGGATGAAACGGTTGTATGTAAGACCATGTTCGCGGCAACCTGCGTTGATGCGTTGGATCCATAGACGACGGAAATCGCCTTTCTTATCTTTACGGTCATTAAATGCATAAACCATAGAGTGCGTAACTTGCTCTTTCGCCTTTGTGAAAAGACGTGAACGTTGTCCGCGGTAACCGCTGGCACGTTCTAGAGTTGTACGACGCTTCTTGGCTGCGTGGACTCCGCGCTTTACTCTCATTTAACCGCTCCTTACTTCAAACCAAGCATGCGCTTGGCTGTGACTGCGACAGTTGGCTTTGCAGCTGACTCTGTCGATAAACGACGTGTTACTCGTGAAGATTTACGCTCGAGCAAGTGGCGCTTTCCTGCGCGCTCGTGCATAACCTTTCCAGAACCTGTGATGCGGAAGGTCTTCTTCGCACCGCTGTGTGTTTTCATCTTTGGCATGGTTATGTTCCCTTACTCGGTAGTTTCTGCAGCAGCTTCGGCTTTCGCCTTGCGTGCTGCTTTTGCTTCTGCAACTGCTTCTGTCTTCTTCTTAGTTGGACCAAGAACCATTGTCATGTTTCGTCCCTCTTGCTTAGGAGCAAACTCAACAAAACCAACTTCTGCAATGTCTTCTGCAAGACGTTGCAACATCTTGTATCCCAACTCAGGTCGCGTTTGTTCGCGTCCGCGGAACTTCATAGTCACTTTGACCTTATCGCCACCTTTAAGAAACTTTTCAACCTGAGAACGCTTTGTCTCGTAATCATGGTTTTCGATCTTTGGTGTCATACGCACTTCCTTCACCACGATGTGGGTCTGGTTCTGTCGCGCTTCCCGTGCCTTCTGTGCAACTTCGTACTTGTACTTTCCGAAGTCCATGATCTTGCAAACGGGTGGATTGGCATCTGGTGCGATCTCAACTAGGTCGAGACCAACTTCATCTGCCATCTTTAACGCTGTATCGATATCTACAACTCCAACTTGTTCGCCGGTATAACCGATCAAACGAATTTCGGGTGTGCGAATTCGATCATTGATGCGCGGTTCAGTGGTGACTTTGTGCTCCTTCGGTTCGTTAACGCTTTGGTGTTACAGCGCTGCAAAAGAAAACCGCAAGGGCAAGAGAAATAAATCTCTTATCCGACAAACCAGCCCGCACTAGTGGCGATGAAGGTGGGAGCGGTAACTCCTCTTGCAGTGGTTGTAACGCCACTGGTCTGGGGTAAAGATTACCCGTAGAGGGGTGGAAAGGTGAAATCGAGCCTGAAATCAGGCTTAGCCGCCCATCGCATGGAAGCCGCCATCCACGTGGATGATCTCTGCCGTTGTCTTAGGAAACCAATCAGATAGCAGAGCAACTGCAGCTTGGGCTGCCGGGATTGGATCATTCACATCCCACTTCAGTGGAGAACGCTCATCCCAAAGATGCTCAAAACGCTCAAAATCTGGAATTGATTTGGCCGCAATTGTGCGAATAGGCCCAGCTGCCACCAAGTTGATGCGAATATTCTCAGCCCCCAGATCTCGTGCAAGGTATCGAGATGTAGATTCCAGCGCGGCTTTTGCAACACCCATCCAGTCATACTTTGGCCAGGCCACTTGAGCATCAAAATCAAGGCCCACAACAGATCCACCACCACTAAATAGTGGGCGTGCAGCCATTGTCAAAGACTTTAAGGAAAAGGCTGAAACTTGGACAGCCGTTGCAACATCTTCCCATTGGGTATTTAAGAAGTTTCCGCCAAGGGCTGCCTCTGGTGCAAAGCCAATGGAGTGCACAACTCCATCTAGACCCTCTGGAAAATGTTCACGAACACGTGATTCAAGTGCGGCTAAATCAGGCTCACTTGTCACATCTAATTCAATAACGGGACATGGCTTTGGCAAGCGCCCAGAAATTCGAGTCGTTAATGACAACGCTCTCCCGAAACCCGTCAAGATAACCTCTGCGCCTTGTTCTTGTGCAAGGCGAGCAATGTGAAATGCAATCGATGCATCGGTTAAAACACCGGTAACAAGGATCTTTTTGCCCTCGAGTATTCCCATTTAGTGCCCCATTCCTAATCCGCCATCAACTGGAATTAATGCACCAGAGATATAACTTGCTTGTGGTGATGCAATAAAAGTCACGACATCGGCTATCTCTTCTGCTGTACAAAAACGCCCAAGAGGAACTGATCCAGCAATTTCACTGCGACGCTTTTCATCCAAAGTTGAAGTCATATCTGTTTCAACAAAACCAGGGGCAATCACATTTGAGGTGATCCCACGACTTCCAAGCTCACGAGCAAATGATCGTGCCATTCCTACTAATCCTGCCTTAGATGACGAGTAGTTAACCTGCCCGGCCGAACCCACCGCACCAACTACTGACCCAACAAAGATCAATCGACCGCGCTTTAACTTTAACAATCCCTTAGTAGCGCGTCGAGCAACTCGAAAAGCCCCGGTGAGATTTGCATCAATCACGGATTCAAAATCTTCATCACTCATCCGCATGACAAGGCCATCTTTTGTGATGCCAGCATTTGCAACGATGATCTCCGGTAGACCCCACTGCTCCTCTATGGATGCAAAACCTGCATCAACACTCTCAGTGCTGGTCACATCCATCTGCACTGATTTGAATCCTGGAGGTGGATTGCCGCTGCGATAGGTCACAACGACCTCATGCCCAGCAGTTTTTAAGGAGTGCGCGATCGCCAATCCAATTCCGCGATTTCCGCCAGTGACTAAGGCAATAGAACTCATGGCCAAAACCTAGTGCCTACCTTTGAGTAAACAAAAGAAGCGAAGGTCCGCGCCGAGCACTACCCTTGCTCACATGGCCAAGGAAAAGAAGATTTATGACATCACCAGTGCCCCTAAGGCACTTACTCGTGATCAAGCTGGCCGCCAGAAACGATATTTCATTTCAATGATGATTCGCACCGCCTGCTTCATTTTGACGGTGATCTTGCCAAGTCCTTACAGATGGTTTGCTTTGTTAGGTGCTGTCACTCTTCCGTATTTTGCAGTTGTCATAGCTAATGCCGGACGGGAAACTATTACTCGTGGTGCTGACATAGTCGAAGACAAACCACTCGCTCTCGATTAAGAATGAGCTCCCAACAAAAAGTTAAGGAGCCTTGGGCTCTTTTCAAGTCCATCATTGCTTTACTTCTGATCATCCTGTGCCTTTGGGGTTCGCAATGGCAATATCACCGTGGCGTTGATCGTCACGCGCGTAATGCCATCATTGAAAAACGAATCGCACAATCGCCAATTGAACTCAATACCGTGAAAGGTGATTTAGCAGATTACGAGTGGCAGAGCGTGGTTGTAGCGGGAACCTTTAATCCTGACAAGCAAATACTCCTGCGAAATCGTTATAACGATGGCAAGTATGGTTACGAAGTTCTAACCTTGTTTACCTCTACTGATAAGAAGAGCTTCTGGGTAGATCGCGGTTGGGTTCAAGCAGGTGCAACAGCAACAACTCCGCCTGTTGTCACAGCGTTGCCCTCAGGTGAAGTTTCTATATCTGGGAGACTCCGTCTTGATTCATCACTGCCACGAGGTTCATTCTTTGCACTGCCTGGAAAGGGTGAAGGGCTTGTATCAGAACTTAATGCGCAATCTCAATTAGATACCGAGAAGTTTTACATCGACCTTTTATCTGGCTCAGAAAAATCTCTCACCCCTGAAGTTACCGCACAACTTCCTGAGTTAAGCGATGGCCCACACATGGCATATGCCCTGCAATGGATTTTCTTTGGCGGATTAGTTCTCTACGGAAGAATCTTGATTCGTCGCACCCGTTAGATCTTGCCTGTTGTATAGATCTGAATAAAGTCCGCCTTTTGCCACTAGTTCATCGTGCTTGCCGCGTTCAACGATTGAACCCTTCTCAAGAACCAGAATCTGATCAGCCTCTCGCACAGTACTTAAGCGGTGTGCAATAACAATGCTTGTTCTTCCCTTTAGCGCTGTTTGCAGCGCGGCATGGACCAACTGTTCATTTTCAGAATCAAGGTGTGCTGTTGCTTCATCAAGTATGACAACGGCAGGAGATTTCAATAACAAACGAGCAATAGCAAGCCGCTGTTTTTCTCCTCCTGAAAGTCGGTGACCACGTTCTCCTACCATCGTGTCCAAACCATTTGGCAAAGACTCAATCAACTTCCAGATTTGTGCAGCCTCACACGCGGCCTGCATCTCTGCAGGAGTCGCATCTTGTTTTGCATAACGAAGATTTTCTGCGATGGATTCATGGAATAGATGAGCATCCTGCATCACAACACCAATGGATTCACGCAAAGATTCAAGGGTTAGCTCACGAATGTCTTGTCCGTCGATCTTGATCGCACCCCCAGTAACGTCATAAAGTCGAGGAAGCAAAGAACTAATAGTTGTTTTACCAGCACCTGATGGACCAACTAGCGCTGTCATCGTGCCAGGCTGTGCAACAAAGGAAAGATTTCGCAGAACTTGACCACTCTGTACTGTTTCAGCCTTTGCTGCCGATTCAAGAGAAGCCAGTGAGATCTCTTCTGCTCTGGGGTATGAGAAATCAACATTCTCAAATTCAATCTCAGGCTCTTTAGTAATTAGTACTTTTGCGCCTTCACGATTTTTAACCATCGGCTCAAGATCTAAAACTTCAAACACTCTCTCAAAGGAGACAAGTGAAGTCATCACATCGATGCGAACATTAGAAAGCGCCGTAAGCGGTCCATATAAACGTGCAAGCAAAGCAGTTATTGCGAGCAAGGTTCCAACAGTTACTCCCCCGTTGATGGCTAAGTGGCCACCGATGCCGTAGGCAAAAGCTGTCGCAACAGCTGCAACGCTAGTAAGTGCGATGAAGAAAAGTCTGTTGAGCATTGCCATCTTGATGCCGATGTCTGCAACCCGTCGGGCACGACTTCTGAAGTATTCACGCTCGCGATCAGGTTCACCGTATAAAGCAACCAACATCGCACCTGACACATTGAAACGTTCAGTCATAGTGCTAGACATCTCTGCGTTAACACTAAATGACTCCCGAGTTAGGGCCTGCAATCTCCGCCCAACCCATTTGGTTGGTATGAGAAATACCGGAAGTAAGAGAAGTGAGAAAATCGTGATTTGCCAGGACAAAATCAGCATGGTGACACCAACTAAAACAAGACTCACCACATTACTGACTACGCCAGAAAGTGTCGCCGTGAAAGCTTGTTGCGCTCCTATGACATCTGAGTTGATTCTAGAAATCAATGCTCCGGTTTGTGTACGGGTGAAAAAGGCAATTGATTGCTTTTGAACATGGGCAAAGACAAGTGACCTCAGGTCATAAATCAGACCTTCGCCAATTCGAGATGAAAAATACCGCCCCAGCATGTTAAAGCCAGCATCTGCGATAGCAATTAGTCCGACCAATAAAGCTAATTGAGTAACAACAGCGCCATCTTTTGGAATGACTCCTTCATCGATTAAGCGTTTTAGCAAGAGCGGAGTAGTAACAATTAACCCAGCATCCACAATAACAGTGGCAAGAAAAATTATGATGTTTGTTCTATACGGCAAGGCAAATCTGAAAATACGCTTAACGGTGCCTGGCTTTAACTTTTGTTCTTTTACTGAAGGATCAGCCGTCATCGAGCGGTGGGTCATCCACGCTGCATGCATTGACATAATTAAACGGTAAAGCCGAGAGCGCGCAGCTGTTCTCTTCCGTCATCAGAAATCTTGTCTGGACCCCATGGCGGCATCCACACCCAATTGATTTTCACATCAGTTGTCATCCCAGCCAGTGCTGCGCGAGTCTGATCTTCGATTACATCCTGCAATGGGCAGGCAGCAGATGTAAGAGTCATATTCAGGATTGCAATGTTGGCTTCATCAACCATGACATCGTAGATAAGCCCTAGGTCTACAACATTGATACCGAGTTCAGGATCGACAACATCCTTCATCGCCTCAGTTACATCATCAACACTTGTTGCCATAGTTACTCTCCCCCTGTTGTTGTCTTAATTCTAACCGCTGCATCCTTAAACGCCATCCACCCCAAGAGTGCACACTTAATGCGTGCAGGAAACTTTGATACGCCGGCAAGTGCCACTGCATCTTCTAAGACATCAGGATTGCCCTGTTGCGTTCCTTTGCTGTGCATGAGTTCGGTAAATTCATCAAGAATGGCATCTGCTTCGGCAAAGCTCTTATTGACCAGTAAATCACTTGCTATGGAAACACTGGCCTGTGAAATCGAACAGCCAACTCCGTCCCAAGTGATGCTCTTGATCACTCCGTTTTCAGCGGTGACATTAAGGGTCACCTCATCACCACAACTTGGATTCACGTGATGAACCTGTGCTCCATACGTGTCAGATAGGCCCTTGTTCAAAGGGTGCTTATAGTGATCAAGAATTACTTCCTGATAGAGGCTATCTAGTTCCATTATGCAAAGTATTTCTGTGCGCCAAGGATTGCATCAAAAAGCGCATCGCAATCTGATTCATCGTTATATAGATATAAAGAGGCACGAGTTGTTGCTGGCACGCCTAGTTTTCTAGTTAATGGCCACGCGCAATGATGTCCTGTGCGAACTGCAACTCCCTGACTATCAACATACTGACCTAAATCGTGAGGATGGATTTGTCCGACTGTAAATGAAACTGTTCCCCCACGAGAATCAAGACTGGTGGGACCCACTATCTTCAATTCTGGAATTTGTTGCAGTTTCTCAATCAAATACTTTGTTAGCGCTACTTCATGGTTATGAACATCCTGCATTCCAAGACTTGTTAAGTAATCTAGCGCTGCGCCAAGACCTACTGCTTGTGCCATATTTGGTACACCTGCCTCGAATTTTCGAGGTGCTGGCGCCCACGTTGCCGAAGTCATAGTGACTGTTTCTATCATTGAGCCGCCATAGAGAAATGGAGGTAAATCATCTAGTAAAGAACTCCACATCACGCCAACACCCGTTGGGCCTAAAGCTTTGTGACCAGAGAACACCAGAAAATCAACACCAAGTTCGGTTACATCTATTGGCATATGTGGTGCGGATTGACAGGCATCCAATACAACGACCGCACCAACTTCATGCGCGCGAGCAACTATCTCCTTCAGGGGATTAATCGTTCCCAACACATTTGACTGATGGGTTAGAGCAACAACTTTCGTATCATCTGTGATCACAAAATTAATCTTTGAAAGATCCAAGCGGCCATCTGGAGTAACTTCAAACCATGTCAGTTGCGCACCGGTGCGTGCCGCCAATTGCTGCCAAGGAATCAAATTAGCGTGGTGTTCCATCTCCGTAACAACGATTTTGTCCTTTGAAGTCAGTGCAAAACGAGTTCCGGGTTCAGCGTTTCCCATGGCATAAGCAACAAGGTTAAGAGATTCGGTTGCACCCTTAGTAAAAACTATTTGTTCTTCTCGGGCACCTATGAAATTAGCGACCTTTAGGCGCGCTCCTTCGTAGGCATCTGTTGCTTCCTCTGCCAATTGATGAGCCCCACGGTGAACAGCAGCATTGTGAAACTTATAAAAGTCGCTCTCAGCATCTATGACTGACAGAGGTTTTTGACTTGTTGCGCCACTGTCTAGATAGACAAGCTTTTTTCCGTCGCGAATAGTACGTTCAAAGATTGGGAAATCTTGACGTACCTTCGCAACGTTAAATGCCATAACTTTCTTATTTGCTCACATAATCTGCATAGCCATTTGCTTCTAGTTTGTCGGCTAGTTCTGGTCCACCTTGCTCAACAACGCGGCCATTAGCAAATACATGTACGAAATCTGGCTTGATGTATTGCAAAATACGTGTGTAGTGCGTAATCAAAAGAACACCTAGGTTATTTGCTGCCTTTGCGCGGTTGACTCCTTCAGAAACGATGCGCAGTGCATCAACATCTAAACCTGAATCTGTTTCATCAAGAATCGCCATCTTTGGCTTCAAAAGTTCTAACTGCATAATTTCGTGGCGCTTCTTTTCTCCGCCTGAAAAACCCTCATTAACATTACGAGCGGCAAAGGATGGATCCATGTTGAGTGCTTCCATGGCATCCTTCACTTCGCCAACCCACGTACGAAGCTTTGGTGCTTCTCCACGGAGTGCAGTTGCTGCAGTACGCAAGAAGTTTGACACTGAAACTCCTGGAACTTCTACTGGGTATTGCATTGCTAAAAACAAGCCAGCCTTTGCGCGCTCATCAACTGTCATTTCAAGTACATCTGCGCCGTCTAAAGTTACTGAGCCACCTGTGATTGTGTACTTTGGGTGACCTGCAATTGAGTAAGCAAGAGTTGATTTACCTGAACCGTTTGGGCCCATGATGGCGTGAGTCTCGCCTGACTTAATTGTTAAATCGACACCTTTTAGGATATCGACTGTGCCGTTGTCTGTATCTACCGATACCTGGAGGCCGCGGATCTCTAATGTGCTCATTTTTTCTCTCTTCTCTCGTTACTAAATCTCTACCGTGACGGCATTTCCGTCGATTGATACTGCATAGGTCTTCAAAGGGATATTGGCCGGAAGGGTTAATACCTCTCCGGTGCGAAGGTCAAACTCTGCGCCATGTAGCCAGCATTCAATTTTGAAACCAGTCACATCACCTTCTGACAAAGATGCATCTGAATGAGAGCAAGTGTCATCAACTGCAAAGACCTCATCCCCCACTCGTGCAACGCAAATGGACTTGCCATTTTTCTCAATGAGAACTGGCTTACCTTCGCTGAGTTGATCTAGGGATATATCAGCCATTATTAGCAGCTTTCTCTAGTTCATTATCAATGCGATCCATGATCCGATCTTGAACAGTTTCATTACCGATCTCTAAGACGATCTCATTGAAGAAACCACGGACCACTAAGCGGCGGGCATCAGACATAGCTATTCCGCGTGACATCAAATAGAACAACTGCTCATCATCAAATCGACCAGTGGTACTTGCGTGTCCTGCACCAATGATTTCGCCAGTTTCGATTTCAAGATTTGGAACAGAATCTGCTCGCGCTCCATCACTTAGTAGCAAGTTACGGTTGAGTTCGTACGTATCTGTACCTTCGGCGGCCGCACGAATTAGAACATCTCCAATCCAGACCGTGTGCGCTCCTTGTCCAGCAAGTGCGCCTTTGAAATTCACATTTGATTTTGCGTGAGGAACAGCGTGATCAACATGCATACGATGCTCAAAGAATTGACCAGCAGTTGCAAAGTAAACCCCGAGAAGATCAACAGAGCCTCCTGGTGCTATGAATTCAACTGTTGGCAAAATGCGAACTACATCACCGCCCACAGTGACCGTAACTGACTTGAACGTTGCATCCCTATCGATCACCGCATGATGACGTGCCGTGTAAACAGACTGGGATTCAAACTCCTGCAACGTCACAAACTTCAGATTTGAACCTGGAGCCAATGAAATTTCTAGATCCTCAGCCAAGATCGTGTCAGTCGTGTTCTCGACAATCACAGTTGCAACCGCGTGGGTTCCAAGTGAGATACGAACACGTGAGAATTCAGCAGAATCTAAAGCGCCAGCTGTGCGACCCAAAAAGATTGGCTCTGAAACCTCGGTATTTGCTGAAATTGAAAGGTGTGCAACTGATGGGGAAAAAGAACGAACTCTTTCAATAATGACATCATCGCTCACAGCAAGTGGCTCTAGATTTTCACGGGTAAAAGTCACGCCGGTAGGAAGTGCGTCCTTAGCAATCAATGTTGATCGATCAGACTGCACCGAGCTGCCATCATGCAGACCACGAAGACGCTTAAGCGGTGTGAATCGCCACGCTTCCTCGCGCCCTGTAGGCGTTAAGTAATTAGTTGCTAAAACAGTCA
>NZ_JBIKSG010000027.1:0-12735 GCF_044348745.1 Candidatus Planktophila sp. | reverse complement strand
GTGGATCAACAAAGGAAGATTTTAAGGCTCCTTTAAAGACAATTACTGTTCACTCTAAGTTGGCATCTAATCCTGAAGCTAAGGCTTCAGTAGTACGTGCAGGGATCATTGCTAAGTACACATACCTAGTGCGCGACTTAATCAACACTCCCCCAAGTCACTTAACTCCAGATTCATTTACTAAGAAAATGGCTGCAGTTGTTAAAACTGCAGGGGGTGCTAAAGCTGGACTAAAGATTCAAGTCTGGGATGAAAAGCAACTCAAGGCACAAGGTTTTGGCGGAATTATCGGAGTGGGTCAAGGCTCTGCTAATCCTCCACGTTTACTGCATATTTCTTACACTCCAAAAGGTAAGGCTGCAAAGCGATATGCCTTCGTTGGGAAAGGAATTACTTTCGACACCGGTGGTTTGGCGTTAAAACCTGCTGCAGGTATGGAAGCGATGAAATCTGACATGAGTGGGGCAGCAGCAGTTAGCGCTGCCGTTGTTGCAATTGCAGAGTTAAAACTAAATGTTGCAATCGAATGCTGGGCACCACTGGCGGAAAATATGCCAAGTGATACAGCAACACGCCCAAGTGACATCATCACGATCTTTGGTGGCAAAACTGTAGAGGTGCTTAATCCTGATGCAGAAGGAAGGCTTGTTCTTGCTGATGGTTTAATGAAGGCGCAAAGTTCAAAAAATAAATTAGATGGAATTATTGATGTTGCTACCTTGACCGGTGCGCAAGTAATCGCTTTAGGAACCCGCACCAGCGCTGTTATGACAAATAATCAAGGGTTCAGTGACAGCTTCCTTGAAGTCGCCGCACAGTGCGGAGAGCAATTCTGGCCTATGCCACTTCCTGAAGAGTTACGAGCATCCCTAGATTCACCAGTTGCCGATCTTGCAAACATTGGAGACCGAATGGGCGGGATGTTGGTAGCTGGTCTATTCCTGAAGGACTTTGTTAATCCAGAACTTCCTTGGCTGCACCTAGATATTGCGGGACCGGCCTACAACGAGGCTAAGCCACATGGATACACCCCGGTGGGTGGAACAGGGATAGCCCTCCGTTCACTTGTGACATTGGCCGAACAAGCCTAAATCTGCGCTCGCCCATTGTGAGGTTTGGCCCAATCTGAGGCAAGATAGGCACCTAGCCCACAAGGGCCTTTGAGAGGAGCTGAGCATTGTCTCAATTTGATCTAGTCATCCTGGGTGGTGGCAGCGGGGGTTATGCCGCGGCATTACGTGGCTCTCAACTTGGCCTTTCTGTGGCCTTGATCGAAGCAGACAAAGTCGGCGGCACCTGTCTTCACCGTGGATGTATTCCAACCAAAGCGCTACTTCATGCAGCCGAGATTGCAGATGGCGCGCGCGATGGCGCGCACTTTGGTGTGAAATCAACATTTGAGGGCATCGACATGAATGGTGTCAACTCCTATAAGGATGGCGTCATTAACAAGCTGTATAAAGGTTTGTCAGGTTTGGTCAAATCTCGTGGAGTGACATTTATTGAAGGTCATGGAAAGTTAGTTTCGAAAGATACCGTTGAGGTCAATGGAACTCGCTACACCGGAAAAAATGTAATCCTTGCGACAGGGTCTTATGCCAAGACGCTTCCTGGTTTAGAAATTGATGGCGAGAAGATCATTACCTCTGATCATGGAACAAAAATGAATTATGTTCCAAAGAGTGTCATTGTTTTAGGTGGCGGAGTAATCGGATGTGAATTTGCATCTGTCTGGAAGTCTTTTGGATCAGAAGTAACAATTATTGAAGGTCTGCCACATTTAATTGCCCTCGAAGATGAATCTTCGAGCAAGCAATTAGAGCGAGCATTCCGTAAGCGCGGCATTAATTTTGAACTCGGTGTTCGATTCCAGTCAGCGGTTAAGACTGCAGATGGTGTCACCGTGACCTTGGAGGACGGAAAGACATTTTCCGCCGAAATCCTTATGGTTTCTGTTGGACGAGGTCCAGTGTCAACAAGTATTGGATATGAAGAACAAGGCATCGCAATGGATCGTGGCTATGTCTTGGTTGATGACAAGTGCCGCACCAATGTTCCAGGGATTTGGGCTGTTGGCGATCTAATCCCAACCTTGCAGTTGGCACATGTTGGCTTTGCTGAAGGAATTTTGGTTGCCGAAGAGATCGCAGGACTTAATCCTCGCCCAATCAATTACGACGGAATTCCACGCGTTACCTATTCAGATCCTGAGGTTGCTTCAGTTGGATTAACAACTGCTGAGGCTAAAAAGCGCGGACATGATGTCGTGGAACTCTCTTATGACTTGGCCGGTAACGGTAAGGCGCAAATCCTTAACACCGCAGGGTCAATCAAGCTTGTAGCTCAAAAGGATGGCCCAGTTCTTGGTGTTCACATGGTGGGTGCTCGAGTCGGAGAATTATTAGCTGAAGCAGAATTGATTTATAACTGGGAGGCACGTGCAAGTGATGTGGCTCCTTTGATTCATGCACACCCAACACTGTCGGAGGCAATGGGCGAAGCCCATATGGCCCTTGCAGGCAAACCGCTTCATGCGCACGGATAACCAAGGAGAAAACAGATGACATTTTCAGTAACGATGCCTGCATTAGGTGAGAGCGTTAGCGAAGGCACAGTCACTCGTTGGTTAAAAGCCGAAGGTGATCATGTAAATGTTGATGAGCCACTTCTAGAAGTTTCAACTGACAAAGTTGATACAGAGATTCCCTCACCTGTTGCAGGAATTCTGCAGAAGATTATTGTGCAGATTGATCAGACTGTTCCCGTGGGAGCAGAGTTGGCAATCATTGCCGATGGTGCCGCTACACCTGTTCCCGCACCAGCTGCTCCGGTTGCTGCGCCAGTTGTTCCACAACCAGAACCAGTTGTTGCTGCGCCAGTAGCTGCCGCGCCTGCCCCAGTCGCACCAACGACACCTGCTCCAACTAGTGCAGGAACAGTAATTACCATGCCAGCGCTGGGCGAGAGCGTCTCTGAAGGAACAGTTACCCGATGGTTGAAAAATGTTGGTGATGTAGTTGCAGTAGATGAAGCGTTGCTTGAGGTTTCGACCGACAAAGTAGACACAGAAATTCCTTCACCAGTTGCAGGAACTCTTCTTGCAATCGATGTAGCAGTTGATACAACTGTTCCTGTTGGTGCACGTCTTGGCTTAATTGGTAGCGCAAATGGTGCCGCGTCTGCTCCGGCTCCTGTTGTTGCAGCTCCTGTTGTTGCAGCTCCTGTTGTTGCAGCTCCTGTTGTTGCAGCTCCTGTTGTTGCAGCTCCTGTTGTTGCAGCTCCTGTTGTTGCAGCTCCTGTTGTTGCAGCTCCTGTTGTTGCTCAGCCTGCAGATGCCTATGTCACTCCCCTAGTTCGCAAACTGGCATCTGAACTTGGCGTCAATCTTGCGCAAGTTAAGGGAACCGGAATCGGCGGAAGAATTCGAAGAGAAGATGTTGAAGCTCTTTCTCGCCCAGCCGCACCAGTTGCAGTAGCACCTGTTGCATCTTCGCCAACAACTGCAAAGGCACCTGTAGTTGCAGTCTCTCCACTTCGTGGCACAACTGTGACTATGTCTCGTCTTCGTAAAGTTATTGCAGCTCGAATGGTTGAGTCATTACAAGTGAGCGCACAACTGACAACTGTCATTGAAGTTGATGTTACAAAGATTGCTCGCCTACGTGATCGCTCAAAGGAAAGTTTTGAAGCGCGCGAAGGTGTGAAACTCTCATTCCTTCCTTTCTTTGCCGTAGCAGTATGCGAAGCACTCAAGCAGCATCCAGTTTTGAACTCTTCAGTTGAGGGCGATCAGATCACCTATCATGGCGCTGAACATCTCGGAATCGCTGTTGATACTGAACGTGGATTGCTTGTTCCAGTTATTGCTAATGCGGGTGATTTGAATATGGGTGGTGTGGCACGAAAGATTGCAGATCTTGCAGCTCGCACGCGCGATAACAAGGTGACTCCAGATGAATTAGGTGGAGGCACATTCACGCTGACAAATACTGGTAGCCGCGGTGCTTTGTTTGACACTCCAATCATCAATCAACCACAAGTTGCAATCCTTGGATTAGGAGCAATCGTTAAGCGCCCTATGGTTGTTCGCGGTGAAGATGGTGGAGAAACAATTGCGATCCGATCAATGGTTTATCTTGGACTTTCATATGATCACCGCGTTGTCGACGGCGCAGATGCAGCTCGATTCCTGGTCACACTCAAAGAACGCCTCGAAGGTGGCGCTTTCGAGTCAGATCTAGGGCTCTAAGTTAGTTATGTCAGTTCCACAACGCATTGCAATTTCGGGTTCTTCGGGATTGATCGGTACAGCACTTGTTGGTCACCTAAAAAGTGAGGGCCACACAGTTCAGCGGCTAGTTCGCCGCTCACCAGTAGCACCTGATGAAGTTAAGTGGGATCCACAAACAGGTTTTGTTGACCTAGAACCCCTTCGTGGAGTCGATGCGATCATTCATTTAGCTGGTGTTGGCGTTGGAGACAAGCGCTGGAGCAAGAAATATAAAAGTGAGATTCTCAATTCCAGATTACTTGGCACAACGGCAATCGCAAATGCTGTTGCAGAACTAAAGCCTCAAGTATTCATTTCAGCTTCTGCAATCGGTTGGTATGGAGAAAGTGGTAATCGCGCAGTCGTCGAAACAGATAGAGCTGGCGATGATTTCTTAGCAGCAGTTTGTCGCGAGTGGGAAGCTGCTGCAGACCTTGCGGGTGAAGTGCGGACTGTGAAACTGCGTACTGGTTTAGTTCTAGACCCAACAGGCGGCGCTCTTGGAAAGATGTTGCCATTGTTTCGTTTAGGTCTTGGCGGGAAGTTAGGCAATGGAAAGCAATGGTGGTCCTGGATCACATTGCACGATCAGATACGAGCTATTGTTTTTGCTTTAGAGAATCCAATTTCAGGACCAGTTAATCTCACTGCGCCAAATCCAGTAACAAATCAAGAGTTCACATCGGCATTAGCACGCGCGATGCACCGGCCAGCTCTTTTTCCAGCACCTGCAATTGCCTTAAAGATCGCACTCGGTGGATTCTCCTCGGAAATTCTTGGTTCAAAACGAGTAGTGCCACACGTATTGCAAGAAGCAGGCTTTACCTGGGATTACCCACATATCTCAGAAGCACTTGCCCAACTAGTTCAGGATTAATTCAGCTGCAAGGCGTCCAGAAAATAGTGCGCCTTGTTGTGATGGAACACTCCGATGATCTCCCGCTACAAAATGGTGATCGTTAATCTTCATAGCCTGGGATAAGGCTCGCCCTACAGTGTGGATTGGCAAGGCAGCAGGTATTTCATATTTAGCGATGAACTGCCAACCATGCGTACTAGTCCCCCACATGGTTGCTAAATGACGACGAACATCTGACTCGGTGACATTTAGATCAGTAGTGGTAGATATCAAATGCTGACCAGTAGGGGCGTAATTTTTTGATATGTCTGAGATAACGAGAGTATTGATTATTGGCCCTCGTCTTTGCCCATCTACAACTAGGTACCCGCTACCAGAAGGATTTTGCGAGGCTGCGTGATACCAAGTAATGCACCCAGCCATCCGTGGCACTTCATTTAAACCAAGTAACTGTGTTGCAGTGGTTGCATCCGTTGCTATCAAAATCTTGTCTGCGGTAAATGTTCCATTATTTGTGTGAACTGATCCCTGATCAATGCTCTCCACTTGAGTGTTATAAACAATATCTTCTACTCGCTTTGCAAGAGCTTTAGGCAGTTCGCCCACACCATTCCTTGGCACGCCAGGTTGTCCATTAACAAAGCTTTTTATGATCGAGTGAGCATAAACTGAATCAACATTTTCTGGGTCAGTTAAGAAAACTCCTTGCAAGAATGGACGTAAAACTCTGTCATAACAACTCCCAGTACCTCGCAACGCTTCTGCGATTGATTGACCCGCTTTAACTCTGCCAGTGATGAACCTCAATAGCGCAATCTTTTCTGAAATTGTTCCGGTCTCTTTGTTTAATGCTGTCCACGGTGCTTGTCTGGGATCACCGATTGCATGCCTTTTCTCCCCCAGGCAAACTTCAATAACTCTCGGTGCCTGTATGAAATCTAACTCTTTGATCACATCTAGCTCTTGCAGAGCGGGGTATTTGGCATTAATCAGCTGGAAACCGCGGTCGCAAATGAAGCCATCAATTACATCACTTGCTACCCGACCACCGGCACGATCAGATGACTCGATGACTTTGACATCAACGCCAGCGGACTGGCAATGAATAGCAGCGCTCAGGCCGGCAAGACCTGCACCAACAATTAGTACGTCAGCTGAGCGCGATGACATTCTTACTTGTTTTGTAACTTAGATGGCCACCACACTTTTCCACCAATATCGTGGACAAGTGCTGGTACCAAAATAGTGCGAACGATCAAGGTATCAAGCAAAACACCAAATGCGACGGCAAATCCAAGTTCTGCCAAGAACACCAGTGGCAACACGCCTAACACTGCAAAGGTTGCCGCTAAAACAATTCCAGCAGAAGTAATAACTCCACCTGTAACTGTTAGGCCCTTAATGACGCCTGCTCTAGTACCTATTTTGGCACTTTCTTCGCGCACGCGTGTCATTAAGAAGATGTTGTAATCAATACCAAGTGCTACTAAGAAAATAAAGGCAAACAATGGGAATGAGGTATCTGCGCCTTTAAATCCAAAGATGTGTTCAAATACAAGCTGGCAGGCACCGAGTGTTGCAAAAAATGACAACACAACAGTTCCCAAGAGAAGTGCTGCTGACAAAATACTCCGGAGCAAAAGTCCAAGAATCAAAGTAATAAGAACCAAGACAATCGGAATGATTGTTCGGTTGTCCCGATTTGCCGAAACATCTGTGTCGAATGCAACTGCTGTGCTGCCTCCGACAAGAATCTCGGGATCGATTGCATGAACTGCCTCACGAATGATTGGAACGATATCGCGCGCTTCAACTGAATCTGGATTCAGAGCCAGTGTTGCATTTAATATCACTGTGCCATCAACAACCTTGATGTCAGACAATGGCTGTCCAGGAATAACTGGAGAGATGCGCATTGGTTCAACGGAAGAAACACCTTCTACACTTAAAAGCGCCGCTGAAACTGGGCCAACTAAACCTTCTGGAACTACGACCTCAGTTGGCTGACCTGAACCGCCAGGATAGTGCTGGCCTAAGAGTTCTAAGCCCACAACTGAGTCTGGTCGTTGCGTGAAGGCATCAGCAGTTGATAAGCCTCTAGCGTTTAATGTTGTTGAAAAACCAGCTAGAACCGCAAGAACCACAGCGGTAACTATCCAAAGTTTACGAGGACGCTTTTCAACTGCGGAACCAATCTTTGCCCAGGTGCCAGTTAGTTGAGTGTTCACATCATCATTTCTCGGGATTCGTGGCCAGAAAACCCACCGACCAAAAGCAACCAATAGCGCAGGCAGCAAAGTCAGAATCACGATCACCGCAGCTGCAATGCCAATTGCACCGACAGGACCTAATCCACGGTTTCCGGAAAGATCACTGAGAAGTAAAACAAGAAGTGCGGCAATTACAGTGGCACCAGATGCCAAAATTGGTTCAAACACACCTTTAAGTGCAGCCTTCATCGCTTGGGCAGGATGATCATGGTGATGCAACTCTTCTCGATATCTTGAAATCAAGAGCAGTGCGTAATCTGTTGCAGCACCAAGAACTAAGACTGAAAGAATTCCTTGGGACTGGCCGTTGAGATCAATAACATTGTTTTTTGTCAGGATATAGACAAGACCACCTGCTGTAGAAAGAGCAATGACCGCGGAGAAAAGCGGCAAAATCCAGAGAACTGGTGATCGATAAACAATAATCAAAATGAAAGCAACAACACCTAAAGTCGTAAGTAGTAATGAAGAGTCAATGCCTTCAAAAGCCCCGAAGAGATCCCCTAGCAGAGCACCGATTCCAGTTACATTAGAAGTCAGACCCATACTCTTTGCAAACTCTGCCGAATCTTCCCGAAGTGTCTCAATGATTTCAGGCAGTGCTGGTTTTTTATTTGGTAGTAACTCTGTGCCTACCTCTGATGTAAAGGGAAGATTTACAAGCAGTGCTTTGCCATCTTGTGATGGAAAGGCAAATAATTGCTCACCCTTTGCTAAATACTTCGACAACGGTACATCTGTACCAATAATTTTTGTGGAGCCCAATTTAGCCAAGTGAGCATTTAATGCATCAATCTTGGTTTGATCAACTTCTCCTAGGTAAAGGACAAGAGTAGGCAGATTCTGATTTTGATCTTGATTGAACTTTTCAATTACCTTCGCAGCTTGTGTTGATTCTGCGCTGTCTGGCAAAAAGGCTGAATTGTCATTCTCCTGAACCGTTGAAAGCTGACCAAATAGTGGTCCAAAAACTCCGCTTGCTCCAAACCACAAAACAATGACCAATAGGGCGTAGGCAAGTGGACGGCGGCTCTTCTTTGTGGTTGTTGAGGACACTGAATCAGACCTTTCGAAGGTGAATTGGTAAGGAGGCAAGCCTACCTTTAGGCTAGCGGCGTGCCAGTTCTTTTGAATTCAGCCAACACCGCCATAGCCCTGTCCCGGCAGGGATTAGTGGAGTATCAAAAAGCATGGGATGCGCAGCGCAGAATTCACGAAGAAGTAGCCTCCGGAGAGCGACCAAATACTCTCCTGCTCTTGGAGCACCCTTCAGTTTATACAGCAGGTCGCCGAACCGATGAAGCCGAACGTCCAGCTGATGGCACACCAGTTATAGATGTTGACCGTGGCGGCCGTATAACTTGGCATGGCCCCGGCCAATTAGTTGGTTATCCAATTGTGAAACTACAAAAGCCGACAGAGCTTGTTGGTTTTGTGCGCGAGATCGAGTCAGCCCTGATTAATGTCTGCGCCGATTTAGGGATTTCGGGAGTTCGAGTTGATGGCCGTTCTGGAGTTTGGATTTGCGATGACAGGGGCGAGCGAAAGATTGCCGCAATCGGTATTCGTGTGGCAAAAGGCGTGACGATGCATGGCTTCGCATTAAATGTGAATCCGAATTTGGAAGCATTCGGTCAAATAGTTCCATGCGGAATCTCAGATGCGGACGTAACATCATTGCAATTAGAACTTGGCCGACCAATTACAGTCGATGAGGTTTCACCTCTTGTTGAAAGACACATTTTTGAATCATTGAAAAAGGTGAGCGTATGACAATGGCACCTGAGGGTCGCAAGTTACTTCGTATTGAAGCACGCAATGCTGAGACACCTATTGAGCGAAAGCCTGAATGGATTAAGACTCGCGCAAACATGGGTCCTGAATACACACGCCTCCATAGTCTTGTTAAAACAGAAGGCCTACATACCGTTTGCCAAGAAGCTGCCTGCCCAAATATTTTTGAATGTTGGGAAGACAAAGAAGCAACATTTTTAATCGGTGGCGATCGATGCACTCGCCGCTGCGATTTTTGCAATATTGACACAGGTAAGCCATTGCCGATTGATAGAGCTGAACCATTTAAGGTCGCAATGTCAGTTAAGACCATGGGTCTTCGTTATGCAACTATCACTGGCGTTACGCGAGATGACTTGGAAGATGAAGGATCTTGGCTTTATGCCGAAACAATTCGCAAGGTCCACGAGTTAAATCCTGGTACTGGCGTTGAAATGCTCGCTCCAGATTTCAATGCCAACCCTGATCTGCTCAACCCTATTTTTGAAACCAGGCCCGAGGTTTTTGCACATAACCTGGAAACAGTCCCCCGTATTTTCAAGCAAATTCGCCCTGCCTTTACCTATGAAAAATCATTACGAGTCATCAGAATGGCACAGGATTTTGGCTTGATTACAAAATCAAATCTCATCCTAGGTCTTGGTGAAACTCGTGAAGAGATTTCACAAGCACTAGTTGATTTACATAGCGCAGGATGCGACCTGATTACCATTACGCAATATTTGAGACCAACAAATAAGCACCATCCGGTTGAACGTTGGGTCAAGCCCCAAGAGTTTGTTGAACTTGCCCAAGAGGCAGAGCAGATCGGATTCCTTGGAGTAATGAGCGGCCCACTTGTTCGCTCTTCCTATCGCGCCGGGCGTTTGTATAAACAAGCCATGGAGAAGAAGTCCAGCCGTGGCTGATCTTGTCTATCCCCCAGTAATTGTTCTCATAAAGTCATTCTGGAAATACCTAGGATTGAAATTTGATTTCCAAGGTCAAGAAAATGTTCCACTCAAAGGTGGTGCGATTCTTGCGATCAATCACACAAGTTACTTTGATTTTGCGTTAGCAGGCACTGCAGCATTACCAGCAAAGCGATATGTGCGCTTTATGGCAAAGAAGGAAATCTTTGACAACAAAATTGCTGGTCCTTTAATGCGCGGAATGCATCACATCAACGTAGATCGAAGTAACGGATCTGCCTCTTTTGTAGCAGCTTTGCGTTCACTCAAAGATGGCGAAATTATTGGCATATTTCCTGAAGGAACAATCTCGACAAGTTTTGAAATCAAGGGACTTAAGTCAGGAGCCGTTCGTTTGGCCATTGGTGCGGGCGTGCCTGTAATTCCAACAATCGTGTGGGGCGGACAGCGCGTATACACAAAGGGTGTTAAGCCAAATTTCAAGAGAAACAAATTTCCCATCAGCGTCTCATTTGGGGAGCCGATTTTCTATTCCCGTGAGACAGATGTAGAGGTCGCAGAGGCACATCTTCGGGATGTCATGATTGAGATGTTGCATAAAGTTCAAGAAAAGTACCCTGATAGCCACCTCGGCCAGCGCTGGGCCCCAATTCGCCTTGGTGGAACCGCTCCAGCCCCACTAAACTAATGAACATGTTTAAGAGAAAAGCTAAAGAAAAGAAAATCAAAAAGCAGCGCTTTCAAGTCTTCCGCGATGCCTATAAGGTCACTAAGCAGGTAAAGCCATGGATCACCGCTGCACTTGCTGGCATTTTTCTTACCACCTGGGGTGCTGGCATCGCACTTGGCGGAATGCTTGTCAGCCCTTACTACGCAGCATTTGTTTCTCTACCTCTAGCTGCGCTCTTAACTCTGGTGTTCTTCACCCGTCAAGCTGGTACCGCAGCCTATTCATCAATTGAGGGACAAATCGGTGCAGGAGCAAGTGTGTTGATGGCAATCCGTAAAGGTTGGACAACTACACCTGCTGTTGCGGTATCTCGTAACCAAGACATGGTTCATCGAAGTGTTGGCCGTGCAGGCATTGTTCTAACCGGTGAAGGAACTCAAGCTGTGCGACAGATGTTGGCTGATGAAAAGAAGAAAGCTGAACGTTTTGCACCTGGTGTTCCGATTATTGAAATTCTTGTTGGCAAAGAAGATGGCCGTGTTCCCATTCAAAAATTACAACGTCATATGCGCAGACTTCCAAAGAAGTTAACGCCACATCAAATGCGCGAAGTTCGGGCACGACTTAAGGCAGTTGGCGGAATGTCTATGCCGATTCCTAAAGGTCCAATGCCAACCCGCGCACCAAAAATTCGCTAACTTCTAGTTAAAACTGTTCCGCTAAAACGCTCGTGCAAACCTCTGCCATTTTCATCGAAGGTTATGGCAAAAACAACTGTTACTAAAAGCGCAGATCGAATGAGGGCTTGAATGGGAGAGATCCCTCCCCCATCTGCAAATCGAACAATCTTGATGCCAAAGATTCTGTGGCCAACAGTTGCGCCTTGAAGGGCTGAGAAAATGGCAATCTCGCCAAAGAACAAAGCCAGGACCGACCATGAGCGACTGGGAGCCATTGCGCCAAGGCCACCCGTGAAAGCCACAACAATGAAGTAGCAGGCCAGCCAATCCACCATTAGGGCGGCCATACGGCGCCCTAGGCTTACGCGCTTAAACTCAAAGCTCATGAGGCAAGGGTAACTGGCTATCGGCCTGGACGTAACATGGATTTAACAGGCAGGTTATGCCAATTTCACTGTATGGACCTAGGGTTCAACTACTAAAAGCGCGCAAGGCTCAATGATGAGAGATTCAGCGCATCACATGTGAAATTGGGAGAAGCATGTTTAAGAACGCAGCAGAAATCTTTGCATACATTAAGAAAGAGGATGTCAAACTTGTTGATGTCCGCTTTACCGATCTACCTGGCATCCAACACCACTTCAATGTTCCTGTGGAATCATTTGATGAAGCTGTGTTCACAGATGGCCTAATGTTTGACGGTTCATCTATTCGTGGATTCCAAACAATCAATGAATCAGATATGAAACTGTTACCAGTTCCAGAATCTGCATATATTGACCCATACCGTAAAGAAAAAACCCTCATCATTATTTTCTCAGTACACAACCCAGTAGATAACACGCCATATAGCCGTGACCCTCGTGGAGTTGTTGCTCGCGCAGTCGACTACATGCGTTCACTTGGAATAGCCGACACAGCTTTCTTTGCACCAGAGGCAGAGTTCTACGTTTTTGATAGCGTGCGCTTTAAGACAGGAATTAACTCTGCAGTTCACGAAATTGAATCATATGAAGGTGCTTGGAACACAGGCGTTGAATATGATGCAGATGGAACACCGAACCGCGGATACCGCACCCGCGTAAAGGGTGGATACTTCCCAGTTTCTCCAACTGATCAGTTTGCAGATCTTCGCGATGAAATGGTTATGCAACTTGGCAAGGTAGGACTTCTCGTTGAGCGTTCACACCACGAGGTTGGAACCGCTGGACAAATGGAGATCAACTACCGTTTCACTGACATCCTGACTGCAGGTGATGACGTTATGAAGTTCAAGTACGT
>NZ_JBIKSG010000026.1:0-13066 GCF_044348745.1 Candidatus Planktophila sp. | reverse complement strand
GCAATGCTCCTGTCTCATCACGCTTTACTTGCGCTCCAAGGGCTTTCCAGAGCTGTTCATGGCGGCCTTCTCCGATTAGGTATAGATCTAACTCACCAAGTGAGGAGTGAGGATTTAAAAATGACGCCGGAGCTATCTCACTGTTCTTATCTTTTCCAAGAAACCTTGAGAATATTCCCATTTCTAGATCTTCACTTGCACGATATGTGCCACTTTGCCCACTGGGCGTGTGGGGTTTAATGAAACATATGTGTGTGGGTTCCAGTTCATGGAAGAACCATCTAAAAGGTCTTTCACTTCAAAGTCTTGTGCCGGAAGACCTAAAGCATCCATGTTCCAATGCACAGTAGTTCCTTGGGCAAAGTTTGGATCTAAATTAACAACTATGAGAATTAAGTCTTTACCTTCACGTTTTGAATAAGCGATAACTGCATCTGAATCGGTTGTATGGAAGATGAGATTGCGTAATCGCTGCATAGCAGGGTGGGCTTTTCGGATTGCATTGAGTTGAGCGATGTAAGGAGCAAGTGAAAGACCTTTTTTGATAGCTCCTTCCCAGTCACGCACCTTAATCTCGTACTTTTCAGAATCTAAATACTCTTCGCCGCCTTCTTTGAAGGCACGGTGTTCATATAGTTCATATCCGGCATACATGCCCCAGGAAGGAGTCAAAGTCGAAGCAAGCACTGCGCGCAAAGCAAACATTGCAGGGTTTCCACTCTGCAGATGGAATGGATTGATATCTGGGGTGTTCACCCAAAAGTTTGGTCTAAAGAACGCGCTAGTGGTTTGTGATACCTCCTTGGCATATTCAGTGAGCTCCCACTTACTGGTGCGCCACGTGAAGTATGTGTAGGACTGATGAAAACCGGCTTTTCCAAGTGCATGCATCATGGCCGGGCGGGTAAATGCCTCAGCTAGGAAAACTACTTCAGGAGATTTGGCATTAACTATTGCAAGCAAGTCTTGCCAGAAGTGGACTGGCTTGGTGTGTGGGTTATCCACGCGGAAGATCTTGACTCCCTTTGAAACCCAGAAACGAATGATTCGAAGTACTTCATCACGAATGCCTTCGTAGTCATCATCAAAGTTAATGGGGTAAATATCCTGATACTTCTTGGGCGGATTTTCTGCATAGGCAATGGTTCCATCAGCTCGCTTGTTAAACCATTCTGGGTTGCTTTTCACCCAAGGATGGTCAGGAGATGTTTGCAAGGCAAGATCCATTGCAATTTCAAGTCCCTGCTTACCAGCAGCCTTCACAAATTCTTCAAAATCCTTCATGGTTCCAAGTGCTGGATTAATCGCATCGTGGCCACCATCGGCATTACCTATTGCCCATGGCACTCCGCAGTCATCCGCTTTAGCTTCAAGAGTGTTGTTCTTTCCTTTGCGATGTGAAATTCCAATTGGATGTACTGGCGGTAGATATAAAACATCAAAACCCATAGCGGCAACACCAGGTAAGCGCTTAGTTGCTGTGGCAAAAGTTCCAGAAGTTACTGAGCCATCAGCATTTCTTATTGCACCTTCACTACGTGGAAAGAATTCATACCAAGAGCCAACTAATGCTCTATCCCTATCTGCGCGCACAGGGTATTTATCTGATTCACCCGTAACAGTGCGATATTGGGAAGTGCTTGAAGCCTTAACCACGAAGTAGAAATCGCCTTCGGCCGGTACTGTGAAGCTGCCTTCGTAGCGATCAGTGCCAGGAGATTTTTCAATTAGCGGCTGGCAATCAACCATTTTATTCTTAGCATTAAACAAGCACACCTCAGCACTTAATGTTTCATGGCCTTCAATTGTGATGGTTGCGCTAACAGAAATGCTCTCTCCTGCAATGGCTTTAACAGGAACAAATTCTCCCCCGAAGTAAACAACGGGGGAGATATCTGAGATTGGAATTCTAGAGATCAACCTGAGCCTTCTGTATTGCCAGCATCTGCAGCTGAGACATCGTGAATACGATACTTATCCATCGCCTTTGTGACAATGCTTTGCTTGATATCACCTTGATTACATAGTTGCTGCAACACGGCAATTGCGATGGATTCAGCGTCAACATTGAAGTGACGACGAAGTGCTCCGCGAGTATCGGATAAACCAAAGCCATCTGTTCCTAGTGAGTAAAAAGGTTGCTCAACCCATGGAGAAATCTGATCCTGGACTGCGCGCATGTAATCACTTACGGCAATTACTGGACCACGTGCACCCTTGAGTTTCTTGGTGATGTATGCGGTGCGCTTGTCTTTTGGATTAAGAAGGTTATGACGATCTGTTTCTAGACCATCACGACGAAGCTCATTCCATGAAGTTACTGACCAGACTGAAGCCTTAACGCCCCAATCATCAGCTAGAAGTTGTTGCGCCTTGAGAGCCCAGTTAACTCCAACACCAGATGCCAAAATCTGGGCATTTTTCTTTCTCTTGTTGGTAGCTGGTGAATAGAGGTAGATGCCCTTGAGCAAGCCTTCAACATCTAGGTTTTCTGGCTCTGCAGGATGCACGTATGGCTCGTTGTAAACAGTGAGGTAGTAATAAACGTTTTCACTGTTTTCACCATACATACGGCGCAAACCATCTTTAACGATATGTCCCAGTTCAAAGGCAAATGCTGGGTCATAAGCAACTACTGCCGGATTTGTTGCGGCAAGCAGAAGTGAGTGACCATCTTCGTGTTGCAAACCTTCACCGTTAAGCGTTGTGCGTCCAGCTGTTGCACCAACTACAAATCCTCGTACCAACTGATCTGCAGCAGCCCAGAAAGCATCGCCTGTGCGTTGGAAACCAAACATAGAATAGAAAATGTAAACAGGAATCATTGGTTCATCATGTGTTGAATATGAAGAACCAACAGCAGTAAATGAAGCAACAGATCCTGCTTCGTTAATGCCTTCATGCAAAATAACACCCGAAGTTGATTCCTTATATGAAAGCATCAATTCACGATCAACCGCTGTGTACTTCTGACCATGCGGTGAGTAAATCTTCATGGATGGGAATAATGAATCCATACCAAAGGTGCGAGCTTCGTCAGGAATAATCGGAACAATACGAGCACCAAGTCCTGGATCTTTCACGAGATCTTTCAACATTCGAACAAATGCCATCGTTGTAGCGATCTCTTGCTGACCTGAACCACGCTTAACCGACTCATAGACTGAATCATCAGGCATTGTCAGTGGTCGTGATTGAGTGCGTCGACGTGGAATTGATCCACCTAACTCGGCGCGACGCTCAGCAACGTACTTAGCTTCTGGAGAATCTGGTGCTGGCAAGTAGTAAGGAGGTAAGTACTTATCCAACTTAGAATCTGGAATATCAAGATGCAAGGTGTCACGGAATTTTTGAATATCTTCCAGTGTCATCTTCTTCATCTGGTGAGTTGAGTTGCGACCTTCAAAGTGTGAGCCAAGTGTCCAGCCCTTGACAGTCTTAGCCAAGATGACTGTTGGGCGACCATTCTTGGCAGTTGCAGCTGTGTATGCAGCAAAAAGCTTCTGATAATCATGCCCACCGCGCTTGAGGTTCCAAATTTGATCATCAGACCAGTTAGCAACTAATGCTGCAGTGCGAGGGTCACGACCAAAGAAGTTGTCGCGCACATACTTTCCAGACTCAGCCTTAAAGGTTTGATAGTCACCATCTAGGGTTTCATTCATCAATTTAACGAGTGCGCCTTCACGATCTTGGGCCAATAAAGGATCCCAACCGCGTCCCCACACAACCTTGATGACGTTCCAGCCAGCTCCACCAAAGATTGATTCAAGTTCCTGAATAATCTTGCCGTTACCGCGCACTGGTCCATCTAGGCGCTGCAAATTACAGTTAATGACAAAAGTTAAGTTATCTAGTTTTTCTCGAGTAGCAAGACCAATTGCACCTAATGCATCAACCTCATCTACTTCACCATCACCTAGAAAGGCCCACACATTTTGATCACTGGTGTCTTTGAAGCCACGATTATGCAGGTAACGGTTATAGCGTGCTTGATAAATTGCATTCAGTGGCCCAATACCCATTGACACTGTTGGGAACTGCCAAAAATCTGGCATCAAACGTGGGTGAGGGTAAGAAGAAAGTCCACCACCTGGGTGTGAAAGTTCTTGGCGGAATCCATCTAGTTGATTTTCAGAAAGGCGACCTTCTAGAAAAGCACGTGCATACATTCCTGGACTTGCATGTCCTTGGAAGAAAATTTGGTCTCCGCCACCTGCGTGGTCTTGTCCGCGGAAGAAGTGATTAAAGCCAACTTCATATAGAGCAGCAGAAGATGCATAAGTTGAGATGTGTCCACCAACTCCAACACCTGGCCGCTGTGCGCGGTGCACCAACATTGCTGCATTCCAACGGTTAATCCGTCGGATCTTGCGCTCTAAATCTTCATCTCCTGGAAATGGAGCTTCATGTTCAGGAGCAATAGTGTTGATGTAATCAGTTGCACGTAAGGCGGAAATTCCAACGTTTTTCTCTCTTGCATGATGCAAAAGGTTAAGCATTAAGTAGCGAGCGCGCACCGGGCCGGCAGCGTTCAGGGCGGCATCTAAGGAGGCTCGCCATTCAGCTGACTCAGCAGGGTCGGTATCGACTAGTTGTTCAATATTGAGATCGGGCGCATCGAAGTTTTCGCTCATGTGCCTATTCTTGTCTGTACTGCCCCGTAAGTCGAAATTGAGGGGGTGTGAAATTGGCCTAATTACCCCTTGCGCTCAGGGCCAGCATTGTGTGGACTTAGCCTGTGCCTACACGGATGGGATTTGCCAAGGATGACCTGGTTCTAGAGGTTGGCCTTGATACAGATTGTGATTCCACAATACGAGATCAAATCATGGCTATTACCGGCACCACCTTTCTTGAGGATGCAGCATCTGAAGTCGTTGACGCAGTCATATTGTGGTGGCGAGATGGTGATGGTGACTTGGTCGATGAGTTAATGGATGCACTTACCTACTTATCTGAAACTGGTCCCATTTGGGTATTAACCCCAAAGGCCGGCCGCGATTTACATGTCGAACCTAGTGATATTCAAGATGCTGCACCTATTGCAGGACTTAGTCAGACCTCAACAATTGCGCTCGCAGGGGATTGGTCTGCAACTCGATTAGTGGCACGTAAAGCGAGCAAGAGGTAAGTTTGCGCAATGACAACCATTGGACAAGCAGCACCTGATTTTACAATTCCAAATCAGCACGGAGAGGCAGTATCCCTTTCATCATTTAAGGGAAGTAAGAATGTCTTGCTGATGTTTTATCCATTCTCATTTACAGGAACCTGCACAGGCGAGCTATGTGCACTCCGCGATGATCTTTCATCATTTCAAAATGATGATGTGCAAGTTTTAGCCATCTCATGCGATTCTCCTTTCACGCAAAGAGTTTTTGCTGAAAATGAGAGTTACCAATTTCCAGTGCTTTCAGATTTCTGGCCACATGGCGCGGTTGCAAAGACATACGGAGTTTTTGAAGAGTCAAAGGGTTGCGCTCTTCGTGGCAGTTTCTTGATCGATAAAGAAGGAATTCTTCGTTGGGAAGTAAAGAATGGTTGGGCTGCTCGTGAAAATGCAGATTACAAGGCGGCAATTGCTGCTTTGTAAGCGTGATTTAGGAAATTGCGGGCTCGTAAGTTAAGATTTGGGTCTGCAATACCGGGTGGTTAGCTCAGTGGTAGAGCGTCTCGTTTACACCGAGAATGTCGGGGGTTCGAAACCCTCACCGCCCACGTACATGAAAGGGATTGGTGGAACTCATTTTTTCAACAATTAAAAAATGGCGTTTTTCGAGGAATTCCCTAACTACCTTAAACGATATCTCTAAGGGTCAGCGCGTAGTTAAAAGCAAGACTCTTCAGTTTTATTCAGCAAATCGCAATATAGGCAATTACTTGCCAGTCCTGGCAATCCATCAAATGCTTGATCAAGAGTTGGATGTTTGGAATATTCATAAATCCCCAGTTGATTGGGAGTTTGTCCATGAAAACTACGACCACGTAATAGTAGGTGGGGCTGGATTGCTTCACTCTGTCTTTGAAAAGTTTTGGGTAGATCTAGAGAAGAATTGCAAACTGCCAATCATTATTTGGGGTATTGGTGTTTGTCTGCCAGATAACGACTCAGTTAAAGGTGTTCCAAAAGAGGTCGTTCAGTCAGTATTTTCTAGAGCGGTTTATGCCAATGTGCGAGATGAGTTAACGCGAGATTTTTACAGCTTAGCTGCCGAGATTTCAATTACAGCGTGCCCAACCTTGGTTCATGTAGATAACAACTTCACGGTTGCCTCAAAGAATGGTCAGGGCAAGGACATCTTGCATAGCTCTCACGTGGATTTAGAGCCAACTTCTACTACACCGGAAATAAAGCAGATTATTACAGCCGCTGGATTTAATTATAATTTCACTGAAAACATCGAAACTAAAGAGTATCCATTAAAGAATATTCTTAAGATGTATCAAAAATCTGATTTCGTGGTCACTACTCGCTTGCATGGTGCGATCATCGCTTATGCCTTCAAGCGACCATACATTGCGATTTCATATGATCCAAAAATCGCTGCCTTCCATAAACTATATGGCGGCGGGGTCTGCATTACTGATGTAGAACAGTTAGCCCAGACTCTAAAGAGTGATCAATTCAAAATCCCGAGTGAGCATGCCAAGGAATTGGCAAAGGTCAGACAGTTCGGAGTTCTCATCAAGAAGTATCTAGACCAAGATTCACCTGCCAAGTAAGACGGCAAAGTTAACCTCGCCAACCTAGATTTCGGTTTTCCCTGTTCATCTGGATTTAGTTGAAAGTTCAACTATATTAGGTTATGCTTACGCCACACCGCAAAAGCGGATTTAAGCCAAAAGTTCATCTCACACCATAAAGGGAAATAATCATGTCAGTTCTATCAACTTTGCCAGCAGGTACCTTCAACATCGATCCAACACATAGCCGAGTAGGTTTTAGTGCTCGCCACGCGATGGTTACAAAGGTTCGTGGTTCATTTAACGATTTCACAGGCTCAGCAGTTGTTGCAGATGGTGTGGCTTCTATCAATATCGATATCACAGTTGCTTCAGTGGATACACGAAATGCAGATCGTGACGGACACCTACAGTCAGCAGATTTCTTTGATGTAGCTAGTTTCCCAAAGATTACTTTTGCATCAACTTCTGTTAAGGAATCTGGTTCAGACAAGATTTCCGTAGAGGGCAACTTAACAATCAAAGATGTAACAAAGCCAATTTCAATCGAATTTGAATACTCAGGCGCAGCAACAGATCCATTCGGAAATGCGCGCTTTGGTTTTGAAGGTGCGGCCGAGATTAATCGTAAGGATTTTGGTCTCACATGGAATGCTGCCTTGGAAACTGGTGGAATCCTGGTTTCTGAAAACATCAAGCTTGAGTTTGAAATCTCAACAATCGCAGCAAAGTAATCTCTTTAGCCAAGGCCCCGCGAGAAATCGTGGGGCTTTTGCGCTGTTATTTGGTTTTCACTACCTGCTGACCTAAACTTAACCCACACTTACATAAGCGGTCAGGAGAAATTAACGATGAAGGCATCTCCAAGCGACCAGCGTTCAATTTTAGATATTGCGCGATTTGATCAGCAGGTGACATCTCTGCGCCATAAGGCAGCAAATCTTCCTGAACTAGCAGAATTAGCCAGCACAACTACTAAGGCAAACAACGCAAGAGATCTGCGAATTGCAGCAGAGACCGAACTCAGCGATGTGAAGCGAGAATTGCTCCGTGCAGAAGGTGATGTGGAACAGATCGTTATGCGCATTACGCGGGATGAAGCCAGGCTAATCGGCGGTAGTGCATCACCAAAAGAGCTAGAACAACTTCAGCATGAGGTTGGCACACTCGGTGCTCGCAGAGCTGAACTAGAAGAGGTTGAGCTCGAAATAATGATGCGGGTAGATGCAATCAATGAGCGCATTGCATCTTTGAAGTCGGAAGAGGCAGAGCTTGCGGCAGTAATTGCTGATCTTGAAATACGTAAAGAAAATGCAATGGCAACGATTAATAATGATTTAGATGCAATTACAAAGGATCGCAGTCAAACTCTGCAGAGCATCGATAAAGCGCTAGTAGATCTCTATGACAAAGTCCGCGAGTCAACTGGCGGGGCAGGTGCAGCAGCACTTGTTGCAGGGGCATGCACGGGATGCAACCTTTCAATTAATGCAGTTGAGCTAAAGAGAGTTGCTGAAATCGCTGAAGATGAAGTTGTGCGATGTGAAGAATGCCGATGCATTTTGGTGCGTGGAGTTTAAATGTCTCGTCATTTTCATCTAACTGCCGATGGTGGGTCCCGCGGTAATCCAGGTCCTGCAGGATATGGATCAGTAATCACCGAGAACGGAAAAATCATCGCTGAGCTCTATGACTTCATTGGTGTGGCAACCAACAATGTTGCCGAATACAGCGGTCTGATTGCAGGCCTGACAGCCATACATGAGATTGATTCAACGGCAACAGTTGATGTGAAGATGGATAGCAAACTGGTAGTCGAGCAGATGTCAGGCCGTTGGCAGATTAAGCATGCAGATATGAGAGTTTTGGCTCAATCTGCCCGAGCTGCACATAATCCATCTTTAGTTTCTTATTCATGGATTCCACGTGATGAGAATTCACACGCAGATCGTTTGGCCAATAAAGCCCTTGATCAGCAAGCAGGTGGTGGGGAAGTCATTCAGGTACAGCAAAACTATCTGACTGAACGCTTGTTATCTACTGAAAAGGCAACAACGATCTATTTGATTCGACATGGGGAAACTATCTTGACCCCTTATAAGAAGTTTTCTGGAGATGGTCCATTAAATCCAGAGTTAACAGCACAAGGTTTGGAACAAGCCAACAAAGTAGCTTCAGCTGTTGCACAACTAAATCCTGAGGTCATCATCGCTTCTCCACTTAAGCGCACCAGTCAAACGGCAGAGGCCATTTCCCGGGCAACGGGACTACCAATCATTTTTGAAGAATCCTGGATCGAATGTTCTTTTGGAATCTGGGATGGTCTTTCAATTGATGAAGTGAAAGAAAAGTATCCAGCAGATTATCAATCATGGATCTCTTCAACAGGTTTTGCACCTCCTGAAGGTGAGTCATATGACAATGTGGCCTTGCGTATTGATGCGGCTTTAAATCAAATTGCAGCAGAGTATCCAGGCCAAAGAGTTGTAGTTGTAACCCACAACGGAACGATCAAATCCGCTGCCAAAGTTGTTGTAGGTGCGCCTGCAGAAAGTATTTTCCATATTGATGTATCGCCTTGTTCGATAACAACGGTGAGCATCTGGCCAAGTGATGGCCTACGGGCACTACGTAGCTTGAATGAACAGGCCCACCTGCACTAATTATTTTGTTACGCGGTAGGTCGCAAGAGATGCATCGCTAGCATATGCAATTCGCACGCCAGCCTTTTGTGTAGTTGCCAATCCATTCACGATTTGTTCCGTTAAAACTTCACCTGGTGCTACAACAGCAACACCTGGAGGATATGGCGCAATCAAATCAGCGCTAATTCGACCAATTGCATCATTAGCTGAAACAAACTCAGTATCTGCAAAGTAAGCATCACGGATAGACATTGCTACTGTCGGCACAACAGACCAGCTAAGTGATGTTTGAGTTTGTCTAGTTGGGCCTTGCAGTGATTTCAAAATGGGAACCAGTGCGTTTTCAAGAACTTTGAAGTCATCTGCAGTATCGGCCAAGGTCGCTAAGAAAACAATTGTGTCTTGATCTGCCATTTCAACACGGATGTTTGCCTTCCCTAACTCTCTTTCAACATCCACGCCCGATAAACCTAAAATGTTTGCTCGCAAGACAATCTTGGCTGGATCAAAGCGTTGGGGGAGAAAATCACTTGTATCGAGAAATATCGTTGCATCAAAATTTGCCTGAACTGAGGATTTAAAGGATTCAACCAGTGAAATCAAATCTCTAGTTAATTCCTCGCCCCTGGATTCAAGCAGTGCGCGACATCCATCAATCGATGCAAGTGGGGCACCAGCAGGAGAAGTGGTGTGAGTTGTTTCAAAACTTTGTTCAATGCGATCTAGGTTAAGTAACTTTCCTTGTGCCAACAGCAAAGCAGATGCGCTATATCCAGGCAATGCTTTATGAACGCTTGTGATTAAAGCATCTGCACCTAACTGGAGCACATGCTTTGGAAGATGCGAACTAAACCCAAAATGCCCGCCCCATGCTGCATCAACAATTACCGGGATTGAGTTTTCATGAGCTTTCCTTATGAGTGCGGGCAGCTCTGAAATAGTTCCCAGATAACCAGGCTCAGTCAGCAAAAGTGCAATAGGTTTTTGATCTAAGACTCGTTCAAGTTCAGAGACCGGAATCCCTGTTGGAATACCAGTTGCTTCATCTATTTCAGGAGTCAACCAGATTGGTTCTAGTCCTGTGAGTACCAGTGCGCTTAAGACTGATCTATGCGCAGTGCGTGTAATGGCGATCTTGTCACCCGGTTTACCAAGGGCCAAGATGATTGCTTGGTTTGCATGAGTTGATCCACCCGTTGAAAAACGAGCGTAATCTGAGCCCCACAACGATGCTGCTAATGCTTCAGCCTTCTTTAAGGTTCCTTGCGTTAACTTGATTTCATCTAAGCCTCCATAAAGCGGAGTATCAGAATCAACCACTGCGCCAAGACCCTCATCTAATCTGTGAGCCTTTTGCTTGTGACCTGGAATTGTGAATGCTGTGCGCTCAGATTCGAAGTAGCTTAAGTAGGCATCCAGTAGCGGTGCGCTCTTTCTTAACTCTGAGTTCATCTTCTAAGCCTAACCAATGGACTCGCGAGTAGGAAATGATGGCTTAGACTTTACCCATGACAACACTTACCGCATTGACTCAAGAGCGTCGGCTGGTTACCGCTATACCGGGACCAAAATCTCTCGAGGCGCTACAGCGCCGCAGTGAGGCGACATCTGGGGGACTAGGTCTTGCCTTCCCTGCGGTGATTGAGCGTGCAAGTGATGCAATTTTGTTAGACCTAGATGGCAACCAGATCATTGACCTTGGTTCAGGCATTGGGGTAACTAACGTTGGTAACGCAGCACAACGCGTGGTTGATCGTGTGATCGATCAGGTTCAAGCTTTTACACACACATGCTTCACCGTTGCGCCATATCTTGGTTACATCGAAGTGTGCGAAAAGCTTAATGCTTTAACACCAGGCACATTCAAGAAGAAGTCTTTACTTGTTAACTCAGGTGCCGAAGCAGTTGAAAATGCTGTAAAGATTGCACGCCACTACACAAAGCGCCAAGCAATAGTTGTTTTCGAACACAGCTATCACGGTCGTACTAATTTAACGATGGCACTTACTGCAAAGAACATGCCATACAAGGAAGGCTTTGGTCCATTTGCCCCTGAGGTGTATCGCGTTCCAATGCCATATTCATTCCATTGGGTTGGCGATCAAGCAACTATTACAGAAGATGCCATCGAAATGATTACACATAAGATTGATAAGGAAATCGGTGCACACAACGTAGCTGCAATCCTTATTGAACCTATTCAAGGTGAAGGTGGATTTATCGTTCCACCAAAGGGTTTCTTGCCTGCTTTGTCTAAGTACTCAACAGATAACGGCATTATTTTTATCGCAGATGAAGTACAAACTGGCTTTGCCCGCACGGGAAACATGTTTGCCGTAGAGCATGAAAATGTTGTCCCAGACATGGTTGTAACGGCAAAGGGCATTGCAGGTGGACTCCCACTTGCAGGTGTAACAGGCCGTGCTGAAATCATGGACTCAGTTCACGTTTCAGGTCTTGGTGGAACTTATGGTGGAAACCCAGTTGCTTGCGCAGCAGCACTTGGCGCATTGGAAACAATGGAAGCTGAAAATCTTGTTGCTCGAGCAAACCATATCGGTCAGATTCTTGGTGATTCACTTCGTGCAATGCAAGCAAAGTACTCAGTGATCGGTGAAGTTCGCGGTCGCGGAGCTATGCAGGCAATCGAACTAGTGGTTCCAGGCACAAAGACACCAAACACTGCAGCGATGAATGCAATTGTTAAGTACTGCCAGAGCAAGGGTGTTCTTGTGCTTACTGCCGGTACATACTCAAACGTTGTTCGTTTCTTGCCACCAATTGTTATTACAGATGAACTTCTAAAGGATGCCTTAAGCGTTCTTGATGAAGCTCTAGCTTCTCTCTAAATACCTGAGGCCTGGCCTTCGCAGCGAGGATCTGAACCAAATGCGAAGGTTTGATTAGGTAGCACCTGCATTAACTGAACCGATGAGCCATGGCCCCATGCTGCAAGTGGCTTTACATCATGACCTTTCGCGCGTAATTCATCAAGCACGGCGGTTGATACTCGATTTTCAATTTCCAAAACTCCTGTGCCGGTTTCCTCATCTGAACTTTGGCCCGGAGCGTTTAAATGTTGCCAACGAGGCGCTTCAGTTGCTTCTTGCACATTCATCTTTAAGTCCACAACGTTGACGATTAATTGCAGATTCGTTTGAACCTGAATATTGGCACCAGGGGTTCCTCCCACTAGAAACAAAGTTCCATCAGGATTGACCACGGTGAATGCATTGAGAGTATGTGCTGGACGCTTACCCGGAGCAATGATGTTGGGCGAGGCTGGATCTAGAGAGAATCCAGTTAAACGGTTGTTTAGGAGAATTCCAGTTTCAGGGATTATCCAGGAGCTACCAAACCCATGGAATACAGATTGGATCCAAGAGACTGCATTGCGATCTTTATCTGCGACTAAAAAGTAAGTTGTGTCGCTGCCTTCAGAAACAGGTGCGATATCAGTCAGCGCAGTATCCATAGAAATCTGTGATGTGCGAGCGTCGATGTTTTCCTTTGACAAGATCTGCTTGACATTAACGTCGATGAACTCAGGATCGCCCAATATTGCATTTCTATCAGCAAAGCCAATCTTTTTAGACTCCACGCCAACGTGGATTCGATCTGCCTCTGAAAGTGCTGTGATGTCAAAGCGCTCATTAATGAGCAACTCTTCCATGAGGATCATTCCCTGAGTTGGGGGAGGTTGACCATAGATAGTCAGGTCGCGATATTTAACA
>NZ_JBIKSG010000009.1:0-40714 GCF_044348745.1 Candidatus Planktophila sp. | reverse complement strand
AGCGCTTTGATCTTGGCGTGGGCAAGGTCTCGGGCCACAACTAAGGTGCCAGTGAGTGAAAGTCGGGTCTTAACAGGGTGCTGTGAGAGTTGGGCTAACACATCTGCCATTGGCTGATTCAAATCAATTGCAACCACATCATCATTGAGGTGGGCATCAGTTGTTTCAGGTAAGAAATGTGCAGGATCGCGCTCTAGTTCTTCTAGGAAAATTCCATCCTTAGTGATCTTGGCCTTTGCTTGACGATCCGCCGAACAGGAAACTGCGATCGCAATAGGCAGTGATGCACCATGTCGCGGCAAGCGAACAACTCGAACATCGTGGCAGAAGTACTTGCCACCAAATTGAGCACCAATTCCTAGAGTGCGGGTGAGTTCTAGAACCTTTTGTTCCAACTCAAGATCTCGGAACCCATGCCCGGTTGCTGCATCCCCTGAAGTTGGCAATGAATCCAAATACTTAGTGCTGGCAAGCTTTGCTGTCTTCACCGTGTGTTCGGCACTTGTGCCACCAATGACAATTGCCAAGTGATACGGAGGACATGCCGCCGTTCCAATCGAGCGCAGCTTTTCATCCAGCCAATTCATAAATGAGGTGGGGTTTAAAACTGCCTTTGTTTCTTGATATAAAAATGATTTATTAGCACTTCCGCCGCCTTTGGCGATAAACATAAAGTTGTACTCATCCTGATGATCGCTATCTGCATAGATCTCGATTTGGGCGGGCAGGTTGTTACCTGTGTTTTTCTCCTCCCACGTTGTGACAGGGGCCATTTGTGAATAGCGAAGATTGAGTTGGGTATAGGCATCATAAATACCTTGAGAAATCGCAACCTCATCTTTGCCGGTCGTTAATACGTATTGGCCCTTCTTGCCCATAACCAATGCGGTTCCTGTGTCTTGGCACATCGGCAAGACTCCACCAGCTGCGATGTTGGCATTTTTCAAAAGATCAATCGCCACGAAGCGATCATTAGGGGAAGCCTCTGGGTCATTAACAATATTTGTTAACTGCTGCAGGTGTGCTGGGCGAAGGTAATGGTTGATGTCATGGATTGCTTCTGAGGTTAACTTTTCAAGTGCTACAGGCTCAACCTGCAAAAACTCTTTATCGCCAAGCTTTACAACGCTGACGCCCTCTGTGCCAATGAGGCGGTACTTAGTTGTGTCCGCACCAAGTGGCAATAAATCAGAGTATGAAAAATTAGGCATGGGATATCTACGGCTTTACCGCATCAAGTTTTTTCTTAGCCCCGTCCAACCATTCCTGACAGATCTTGGCTAACTCTTCGCCGCGCTCCCACAACTTCAATGACTCTTCCAATGTTGCACTGCCCTCTTCAAGGGCTTCGACAACTTCAGCTAGCTCATCTCTGGCTGCTTCATAGGAGATCTTTTTGGCTTCGCTCATGTGCTAAATCTACTCTCTCTTTACTCGCCGGTGGCTGTGGCTTTGGTCTCGCCCTTAGCAAAACGAAGACGTAATAAATCGCCCTGCTTTAACTTCTTTGGATCTGTGACTATCTGCCCATCCTGTAACTGAACTACTGAATACCCTCGATCCAAAGTTGCTTGCGGTGAAAGCGCCCGCACCCGTGCCTTGACCTGCTTGAGCTCCTCTTTGGCCAACTCCAATTGGTGGGCAAAGGAGCGATTTGAGCGATCACGCAGCCCAGCGATGATTTCAGCCCTAGTTGTGATTAAAACTTGGGGATCTTTCATGACGGGGCGGTTTTTAAAGTTAGCGATTTGGGTTGCTTCAAGGTTGATGCGATTTACCAAGGTGCGACGGGCCCGATCACGCATCGCACCGATCATTGCAATCTCTTCTGCAATATCTGGAACAACTCTCTTTGCAGCATCTGTTGGTGTGGATGCTCGGTAATCTGCCACTAAATCCAAAAGGGGAGAGTCTTTTTCATGGCCGATGGCAGAGACAATTGGTGTTGTGCACGATGCTGCTAATCGCACTAAAGATTCATCGCTAAAGGGCAAGAGATCTTCAAAGGATCCACCACCGCGGGTAATGATGATTACCTCCACATCTTTATTGGCTTCTAATTCGCGCAAGGCATCTGAGACTTCAGATACTGCAGCTGCGCCTTGCACAGTTACTTCACGAATTTCAAATTGCACACTAGGCCAGCGACGCTTTGCATTTTCAACTACATCTTTTTCAGCATCGGTATTGCGACCACAGATCAGCCCAATAACTTTAGGCAGCAAGGGCAGGGCAACTTTTCTATCTGAATCAAAGAGTCCTTCAGTTGCCAATAGGTTTTTAAGAGCTTCAAGACGAGCCAGCAATTCGCCCACACCAACTTGGCGAATCTCACGGGCAGAAAAAGAGAGGGAACCATTCTTGGTATACCAGGATGGCTTTGCATACATAACAACTCGTGCGTTATCGGGCAGTGGCTTAACGGTGGCAATCACCGATTTGTGACACATGACCGAGATCGACATATCTACCGATGTGTCACGCAGGCGCATAAATGCCATCATGCCGCTGCGCTCGTTTAACTCGCTGATTTCGCCTTCGATCCAGATAGGACCTAGCCGATCAACGTAATCCTTGATCGCTTCAGAGACGACCCGAACCGGGGCCGGGGATTCACTTGAAGTTTCGAACATGGGATGAGCCTAATAGACTGACCCCATGACTAAGAGAGTTCTACTGGCAGCGCCTCGCGGATATTGCGCAGGGGTGGATCGCGCCGTTGTTACTGTAGAAAAAGCGTTGGCTCTCTATGGCGCACCGGTCTATGTGCGCAAGCAGATCGTGCACAACGTCCACGTTGTTGCCTCCCTGGAAGCAAAGGGCGCGATCTTTGTCGAGGAAACAGATGAAGTTCCAGAGGGTAAGACAGTTGTCTTCTCCGCCCATGGAGTTTCACCACTTGTTCATGAGCAAGCAGCAGCTCGTAATCTAAAAACTATTGATGCAACCTGTCCCTTGGTTACCAAGGTTCACCACGAGGTGCGCCGTTTTGCTACAGAAGATTCTGAAATTTTGCTTATTGGTCACCATGGCCATGAAGAGGTTGAGGGCACAGCAGGTGAAGCACCAGATCGTGTTCGCATCGTCGATGGCTTAGATGGTGCTCGCACAATCCAACCAACACCGGGCAAGAACTTAGTCTGGTTATCGCAAACAACTTTATCTGTTGATGAAACGATGGAAGCTGTTGCAATCTTAAAAGAGCGTTTTCCAGATATTCAGGCACCACCTAGTGATGACATTTGTTATGCCACCCAAAATCGTCAAGAAGCGATCAAAGAAATCGCACCTCAAGCTGATTTAGTAATTGTGGTTGGCTCTCGTAACTCCAGTAATTCAGTGCGCTTGGTTGAAGTTGCGCTGGAATACGGTGCAAAGGCTTCTTATCTGGTCGATTACGCCGAAGAGATTCAAGATGAGTGGTTTACGGGCGTGGAAACTATTGGCCTAACAAGTGGTGCATCAGTTCCTGAGATTCTCGTTAAAGACGTTTTAGCTACTTTGAACGAGCACGGCTTTAAGGATGTTCAAGAGATTACCGCGGCAGAAGAGTCACTGCTTTTCGCCCTACCACCAGAGCTTCGCAAAGATATGAAGGCGGCAGGTCAGGCTTAATCCTGTTCTACAGCAACCTTACGTTTTGATGGTTTGCTCTTGGCTTTTTGATTAAGGAAGACAAACCAGCCATACACAGCAGCGATAATTAAATACGGAGCAACAGAGGCAAGAGCTGCGATGAAATCAATGCCAACTCGAGAAGGTCTGAAACCTTCACGAAGAAGAATCATGGCAAGAACGGATCCAGCAAAAGCCAATGGGGGAGTTACAACTGAAACATAGCTTGTTCCTGTGCGACCAAAGCGAAGTGAGCCATAAAGGCCCACACAAATAGCAATACCCGTGAGGATTCCAACACCAGAGCGCAATGTCATCTCAATAAAAACAAAGAATCCAATGAAGATGGTTTGCAGGATGACGATTCCTTGCTTCTTTAGGCCAGGGCCTTGAATCTTAATTTTTTGTAATGAACTCATTTCTCATCTACCTCTTCTGCATCAATGTAATCATCTCCGCCATCTAACTCTGCATTCTTTAGATCCCGTACTGCGCCCGGTGCCTCTGGGTACTCAATAGCTAACTTATCTTTATCTCCAGTAACACCTAAGTTATGGATTCTTCTAGCAGGTGCCAATACAGTCTTTTCAGCTGTAGGGACAAGATCTTCATATGCTTTAGATGTTTGCGAAATTGCTTTACCGACAGCCACAATCTTTGTGTGAAGCAAAGTGATGTTTTTCAAGAAAGTGCTTGCCACCTTTTGAATTTCATCAGCATTTTCAGCTAACTTGTTGCGAGTGAAGATATAGCCAATGGTGCGAAGTAGCGCCATCATTGAGGTTGGGGTTGCAACAGTGACACCGACTTTAAAGGCCTTTTCCAGAAATTGAGGATCTGTGCGAAGGGCTTCAGAGAGCAAAGTTTCAAAGGGCACAAAAAGAACAACGAAATCAGGTGAACCCTGTGATTTGTGATAGCCACGCTTTGAGAGCGCATCAACATGCTTCATCAAATCCTTGCCATGTTGCTGAAGGTGTTGATCTCGCAACGCTTGATCATCTGTGGCGAAGGCATCAAGAAAACGTTCAAAAGGAAACTTAGAGTCAATAAATAATTGGGAACCACCGGGCATCTTGACTGTTACATCTGGAATGCCAGAAGAGTCAGAATCTGTAGTTGAGCGCTGCGCGGTGTATTCATGTCCTTCTCGCAGCCCTGCCCCTTGCAGCAGTAGCTCTAACTGAGCCTCACCAAACTTGCCACGGGTCTGTGCATTAGAAAGAGCTCCAGCGATCTTTTTTGTTTCATCAAAGATTGATTCCGAGGCACGGCGCATTTCTAGAATAGTTGTATTCAGATTTGCTTCAGCTTGTGTGCGGCTGAGATTAGCTTCATTGGCCTGGGTAGTTAGCTTTGTAACTGATTCTTTCACTGCTACTAACTCTGCATTTAACTTGATGGCAGATTCAGTCTTACCTCGTTCTGCCTCCAGTTGGATCTTGTAATCATCGAGCAGGGCTTGATTACCTGCTGAATCCTTGGATTTCAGGGAGGAAAAGAGGTATCCAATCGCAGATCCTGCGATCAGTCCTATTACTAAGGTCACTACGTATGCGGGCATGGGCCTATGGTGGCAGTGACCACTGACAATCCCGCGTAGGCTTACCCCAGTGAGCCTCTCAATCGGAATCGTCGGACTGCCAAACGTGGGAAAGTCCACCCTTTTTAATGCCTTGACCAAGAACAACGTTTTGGCTGCTAACTACCCCTTTGCCACCATTGAGCCCAACGTGGGAATGGTGGGAGTGCCAGATGAGCGCCTAGCCAAGCTAGCCACAGTCTTTGGTTCAGAGAAACTACTGCCAGCTGTTGTCTCTTTCGTCGATATCGCAGGAATTGTTAAGGGTGCATCAGAAGGTGCCGGACTTGGAAATAAGTTCCTGACAAATATTCGTGACACCGATGCAATCTGCCAGGTGATCCGTGTATTTAGCGATGGCGATGTTGTCCATGTTGATGGCCGTATTGATCCAGCATCTGACATGGAAACAATAAACACAGAATTAGCGCTCGCAGATTTACAGACAATTGAAAAAGCAATTCCTCGTCTTGAAAAAGAGGCACGTGTTGCAAAAGAGAAGGCTCCAATCCTGGAGGCGGTAAAGGCTGCCAATGATTGGTTGCAATCTGGAAAGCCGTTGTCACAGAGTCCTATTGATCGTGAACTATTGGCCGAGCTTCACCTCTTAACTGCAAAACCATTTTTGTATGTATTTAATGTCGATGCTGCCGAAATTAATGATTCAGATTTAAAGGCTAAGTTGCAAGCACTAGTTGCCCCAGCAGAAGCGATTTTCTTGGATGCAAAAACAGAGGCAGAGTTGGCAGAGTTAAGTGATGAAGACGCCCTTGAATTGCTTCAATCAATTGGTTTGAAAGAACCAGGACTTGCAACCTTGGCACGTGTTGGCTTTGATACTTTGGGATTACAGACATATTTGACTGCTGGTCCAAAAGAAACTCGCGCGTGGACAATTCACAAAGGTGACACCGCGCCAATGGCAGCAGGAGTTATTCACACAGATTTTCAAAAGGGATTTATTAAGGCTGAAATCGTTAGCTTTGATGAACTAATGGCGGCAGGCACCATGGTTGAAGCCAAAGCAAAGGGCAAGGTTCGAATGGAAGGCAAGGACTACATCATGCAAGATGGAGATGTAGTCGAATTTAGATTCAACGTCTAAACGCCGGTGTAGTACTTTCCAATTTCAGCTAAAGACTTATCCAGAATCTCAAGACCAAGCTTGGCATCTTCCACAGAGATATTGCATGGCGGGCATAAGTGAACTCTGTTGAAATTATTAAATGGCATTAGTCCATTCTTCTTGCAGGCTGCAACTAACTCATTCATGGCAGGACTTGATGCACCATAAGGAGCAAGTGGCTCATGTGTTGCACGATCACTGACTAGATCAACACCCCAGAACACTCCAGCACCGCGAATATCGCCAATAACCTTGTGCTTCTTAGCTAATTCAGCAAGGCCTGGACCCAGAATCGTTTCACCGATCATGGTGGCGTTTTCTAGCATCTTCTCTTCCTTCATAACATCAATAGTTGCAACCGCAGTTGCACATGCCATTGGGTGACCCATATAGGTAAGACCACCAGCAAAGACCTTGTCATCAAAGGTGTGTGAAATTTCTTTACTGATGACAACGCCACCAAGTTGGATGTAACCGGAGGTAACACCCTTTGCAAAGGTAATCAGATCAGGAACAACGCTTGAGTGTTGGTAGGCAAACCATTTACCGGTGCGACCAAAGCCAGACATCACTTCATCTGCAATCCACATGATCTTGTACTTGTCACATAGCGCACGCACACCTTCTAGATATCCCTTAGGTGGAACTAACACTCCAGCTGTTCCTGGAATAGATTCAATTAAAATTGCCGCAATAGTGTTTGGACCTTCAAAAATAATTGTTTGTTCAAGATGTTCTAAGGCACGCTTGCACTCTTCCGCCTCATCCTTTGCCCAGAATGCTGTGCGATAGAGATATGGTCCCCAGAAATGCACATGACCGAAGGCAAACTCATTAGGAAATCTGCGGGGATCTCCAGTTGCATTGATCGCAGCACCTGTATTGCCATGATAGGAACGATATGTTGAAAGCACCTTGTGTTTATGTGTGTGCATACGGGCCATGCGAATAGCATTTTCAATGGCATCGGCGCCGCCGTTTGTGAAAAAGACTTTGGCAAAGTTATCGCCAGCTAACTCAACAATTCTTTGCGCCGCTTCATTGCGAGCCTCATTGGCATGCTGCGGGGCAACTGTTGTGATTACCTCAGCTTGGGCTTGAATCGCTTTAATCACCTTAGGGTGCTGGTGTCCGATATTTGTGAAAACTAGTTGTGAAGAAAAATCTAAGTAGGTCTTGCCTTCAAAATCCCAAAAGCGCGATCCAGCACCACTTGCAATGGGCATCGGCGAAATTGCTCCTTGGGCAGACCATGAGTGAAAAACGTATTCATGGTCAGCAGCGCTAACTGCCGCTTGCTTTGCTGGATCATTAATTGGAGCGCTCATCTGTGTCCTCGAACCCTTTGTAGTTAGTAGCGCCATCATAAACCTCTGAAGTAGATTGCACCTATGACCCAGATAACGCATTGGATTAATGGCGCCCTTGATACCCATGCCGCGCCGCGCAGCGGAGAAGTTTTTAACCCTGCAACCGGAAAGGTCACCAAAACCGTTGCCTTTGCTGATGCAGCAACAGTTGATCGCACAGTAGCTGCTGCAACTGAAGCTTTCACGTCTTGGCGTCATAGTTCTTTAACAAAGCGAACCCAAGTTCTTTTTGCCTTTCGTGAGCTAGTCCAGCAAAACAAGGAAAAAATTGCCGCCCTCATTACCGATGAGCATGGAAAAGTATTAAGCGATGCTGCCGGTGAGGTAACCCGAGGTCTGGAAGTTGTTGAGTTTGCTTGCGGAATCCCACATCTACTCAAGGGTGGTTTTTCAGAAGAGGTATCAACTGGTGTTGATGTGTATTCAATCCGCCAGGCACTTGGCCCAGTTGCAATTATTTCTCCCTTTAACTTTCCAGCGATGGTTCCAATGTGGTTCTTCCCTGTTGCAATTGCATGTGGAAACACAGTTGTTGTTAAGCCATCTGAAAAAGATCCTTCTGCCGTTATGTTCCTGGCACAGTTATGGAAAGAAGCAGGATTACCTGATGGAGTCTTTAATGTGGTTCACGGTGATAAAGAGGCAGTTGATGCCCTGCTTACACACCCAGGAATAAAGTCTGTTTCATTTGTTGGTTCAACTCCTATTGCACGTTATGTCTATGAGACAGGCACTAAAGCTGGCAAGCGCGTGCAAGCATTAGGTGGAGCTAAAAACCACATGATTGTTCTGCCTGATGCTGACCTTGAACTTGCAGCAGATGCCGCAATTAACGCTGGCTTTGGTTCAGCAGGTGAGCGGTGCATGGCAATCTCTGCAATTGTTGCAGTAGAGCCAATTGCATCAGCCCTTGTTGAAAAGATTAAATCACGTATGTCTTCGATTAAAACTGGTGATGGCACACAAGGCTCTGACATGGGACCCCTTGTTACTAAAGTTCACCGCGACAAAGTTGCTTCCTATATTGAGGCTGGAAGTAATGAAGGTGCAACTGTTGTGGTCGATGGTCGCACACTAGAAATTGCCGGAGATGGCTTCTGGCTGGGCCCTACCTTGTTTGACAATGTGAGCCCAGAAATGTCTATCTATAAAGATGAAATCTTTGGCCCAGTTCTAAGCATTATTCGGGTTAAGACATATGACGAAGCATTGAATTTAGTGAACTCACATCAATATGGAAATGGAACAGCGATCTTCACAAATGATGGCGGCGCAGCTCGTAGATTCCAGAATGAGGTAGAGGTTGGAATGGTGGGTATTAATGTTCCGATTCCTGTGCCAATGGCGTATTACTCATTTGGTGGATGGAAGAACTCTTTATTTGGTGATTCTCATGCACATGGCACCGAAGGTGTTCACTTCTTTACGCGCGGCAAAGTTGTTACAAGCCGCTGGTTAGATCCAAGCCATGGTGGAATTAACTTAGGTTTCCCTCAAAACGATTAAACACTTTTTCTAGTTCTTCGGATAACCTCGCTCCATGAAGATGCAACCCGTAAGAATTCCGGGAGCTGACGGATTACGGGCACTTGCGTGTCTGATGGTGGTGTTGCACCACACCTCCCAGCGATTGAATCCGACCAATTCACCAGACTGGCTTCAAGCGCTCCACTTCTTTGGCATGCGGGGCGAAGTTGGTGTCAGCCTTTTCTTTGTATTGTCAGGCTGTCTTCTCTCACTTCCCTTTTGGAATAACTTTGCTAACAAAGAACCAAGTCCTTCACTCAAGCTTTATCTGATCAATCGGGGAGCCCGCATCATCCCTGCATTTTGGCTGAACTTGACTGTGTGTACTTTTCTTGGATTATGGGTCTTTAATCAAGATATCAATTGGTGGCGCTTTCTCTCAGGTCTTTTCTTTATTAATAGCTACCACTACTCAACATTTTTTCCTGCCGAGATCAATGGCCCACTCTGGTCTATTGGTCTTGAAGTTTCCTGCTACTTATTACTTCCAATTGTTCTTTTCTTAATCATCAAAAGCGTGAAGAAGTTATCTCATGCGATTGCAAGCTTGGTGGTGTCGATTGTTCTGCTGCAATTACTCAACCCATTGATCATAAATACATTCATGACAAGCAATGTTTCAAAGGGATGGCAATACGGACTAACTGGTGGTGCAAAACAATGGCTTCCGTATTGGAATATCAACACCTTTTTTGCTCAATTTTTGTGTGGCTCGCTTGCAGCATTAATTATCGTGGCACTGAGATCTCGGGGAACTGCAAAGTCGCGCTATTTTGATTGTGCAGCCATTTTTTTCGCACTTGCTGCGATTTGGCTGGTAGCCGATCGATTGGTAGTCGGAGCGCCTGATCGCCTAACTGATCAACCATACCTCGCCCCTTTTTATGCAATTCTTATGGCGTCAGTGTTGGTTGCATCAGCATTTAGCGCCCACACCTATAGAGCTTTGGACAATAAGGTTTTTGCCTGGATCGCCAAGCTTTCCTTCAGTATTTATCTCTGGCATATGGTGTTGATCGTATTCATTGAACGAAAAGCGGGGAAGAATTATGTTTACTACGCGGTCACTGATACATCCGAATGGGTTGTGTTAAGTAGCATCGTTCTCATAGGGTCAATATGTATCGCAGCATTATCGTGGCGCTTCTTAGAATCCCCAGTGCTGCAATATGTGCGAAAAGCACCCCATTTATCCCGCAAATAACGGGCTGATTAGTCCATATGCACCGCAAAAGGTAGAATAAACACGTGCGGCTGATTGAATTGGCCTCTGCAAGACCAAATCGTTGATAGAGGCAAGGCCTTATATAGGGCTGGCTTCCTAAGGAAAGTAGTTTTCGTGGCCAAGATTCAAGAGCATCTAAAAAACCTGCCAGTAAAAAAGCGCGACGATCTGCGTAACGTCGCGATCATTGCCCACGTTGACCATGGAAAGACAACACTGGTTGATGCGATGTTGTGGCAGTCCGGTGCATTTGCAGCACACAAGGTTCAGGGCGAAGGCCAGGATCGCATGATGGATTCAATGGATCTAGAACGCGAAAAGGGAATTACGATTCTTGCCAAGAACACAGCTGTTAAGCGCGGCAACACAATCGTTAACATTATTGATACACCAGGCCACGCAGACTTCGGCGGCGAAGTAGAGCGCGGTCTTGAAATGGTTGACGGCGTTATCTTGTTGGTAGATGCATCAGAAGGTCCACTGCCACAAACACGTTTCGTTTTGCGTAAAGCGCTAGAAAAGAATTTGCCAGTTATCTTGTTGATCAACAAGGTTGACCGTCCAGACTCTCGTATCGCAGAAGTTGTTGACGAGGCATATGAGTTATTCCTTGACCTTGGAGCAAATGAAGAGCAGATTGAATTCCCGGTTGTCTATGCATCAGCAAAAGCTGGCCGTGCTTCATTGACTCGTCCTGCAGATGGTGGAATGCCAGAAGAGACAAACTTGGATGTTTTGTTTGACACAATTTTCACCGCAATTCCAGCACCTGAATATCATGAAGGTGCGCCATTGCAAGCACACGTTACAAACCTTGACTCATCACCATTCTTGGGTCGTCTTGCACTATGTCGTGTGCGCGAAGGTGTTATTAAAAAGGGTCAGAACGTCACTTGGATTAAGACAGATGGCACAACGGAGCGCGTGAAGATTTCAGAGTTACTTATTACTGAAGCGCTAGAGCGCGTTCCAGCGCTAGAGGCACACCCTGGAGACATCATTGCCGTGGCTGGTATCGACACCATTACATTGGGCGAGACCCTGGCTGATAATGAAAACCCACACGCACTTCCTTTGATCATCGTTGATGAACCATCTATTTCCATGACAATCGGTATTAATACATCTCCTTTGGCAGGCAAGAGCGGCAAACTGCTTACTGCGCGCCAAGTTAAGGGACGTTTGGATGCAGAACTAGTCGGTAACGTTTCATTGCGTGTTCTCAACACTGATCGTCCAGATACTTGGGAAGTTCAGGGCCGCGGAGAACTACAGCTAGCAGTCCTTGTTGAAATCATGAAGCGCGAAGGCTTTGAACTAACTGTTGGTAAGCCACAGGTAGTTATCAAGAAGATTGATGGCAAGGTTCACGAGCCAATGGAGCGCTTAACAATTGATGCACCAGAAGAGTATCTCGGTGTTCTTACACAGTTGATGGCACTTCGTAAGGGTCGCATGGAGCAAATGGTTAATCACGGAACCGGTTGGATCCGTCTTGATTACAAGGTTCCATCACGTGGGCTTATTGGTTTTAGAACTGAGTTCTTAACTGAAACTCGTGGAACTGGTTTGCTCCACCACGTCTTTGATGGTTACGAGCCTTGGTTCGGAGATATTCGCACGCGTGCAACTGGATCACTTGTGTCAGACCGCATGGGAACAGTTACCTCATATGCACTCTATGGAACACAAGATCGTGGAACTATTTTCGTAGAGCCAGGCGATGAAGTGTATGAAGGCATGGTTATTGGCGAGAACTCTCGTAACGATGACATGGACGTTAACTGTGTTCGTGAAAAGAAGCTTACAAACATGCGTGCTTCAGGAACTGATGAATCAGAGCGTTTGATTCCGCCTAAGAAGCTCAACATGGAAGGTGCTCTTGAATTCTGCCGCGAAGATGAGTGCGTGGAAGTAACACCTGCTGTAGTGCGTATCCGCAAGGTTGTTCTCAACGGTGACGAGCGAGCACGTGCTACATCTCGTGCGAAGAAGGCAAACCTGAACGTTAATTAATTGAAAAGGAAATGGCCCGTGTTAATCACTTAACGCGGGCCTTTTTCATGTTCTGCCTCAATTTGTCACCTCTCTGAGGCAAGATGCTCACTGTGAGTAAGCAGCCATTCAGCCTTGTGCGACAGGTGATTAAGGCTGCCCCTGCGGCTTTGGATCCCGAACAGTTGGCTGCTGTTACTCATCGTGGTTGCCCCATTGTTGTGCAAGGTGGACCAGGCACAGGTAAAACAACAGTTTTAGTTGAAGCAGCACTTGCTCGGATCCAAGAGGGACAAAACCCAGACTCAATTCTCTTGCTGACCTATGGTCGCGAGAGAGCATCTGAATTACGTGATGCCATTGCGCTTCGCACAACTAAAACAATGTTTGAGCCATTAGCCAGAACATTTCATTCGCTGGCATTTTCGATTTTGAAGATGAAGGCAAAGGGGGATCCAGATCCAATTTTGCTCAGTGGGCCAGAACAAGAGAGTTACATCCGCGAACTCCTGCAAGGTGATATCGAAGATGGTTTTAAAGAATGGCCGGAAGATCTGCACAAGGCGTTAACAACTAATGGGTTTGCTCGAGAACTCCGCGATTTGATTTTGCGTGCATCTGAACGTGGAGTAGATGCAGATGAGTTAGCGGAGTTAGGCCTGCAAGAAAGTGAGAAGTATTGGGTAGCAGCAGCTGCTTTCTGGAAGAGATACACCAATTCAATGGTGATGCGTGAGTTCAGCGCACAGGATGCGAAGCTGCGTATCGATCCATCAGAGTTAGTCTCCCGCGCATCGATCCACTTACGCAATAATCCAGATTTGCTTGATGAACTTCGCACTCGTTTTACCACAATCATGGTGGATGAGTTTCAGGAAAGCGATCCCACACAACGCGAACTATTGGCATTGCTTGCAGGCAAGGATGTAATCATCTGTGCTGATGCAGATAGCGCAGTGGGCCGATTCCGTGGCGCAGATCCTGATGGATTGTCAGCAGCGCTAGACCCATATCGCGCGAAGGAAATTGTTTTGGGTCATGTCTATCGCAACGCAAAGGCAATCTTTGAAGTTGGACATAAGTATGTGCAGAAGTTTCCGGGATCCCCAGTAACCAGAAAACGCTCTGCGGCGGTTGAAAATCAAGGTTTTGTTGGGGTTCATCGCTTTAGAAGTGGGGCGGAAGAGGCAGCCTTTATCGCCCATCAATTCCGCAGCGCACATCTGCGTCAAGGAATTTCATATAGTGACATGGCAGTTATCTTGCGCTCACCAGGAGTTCAGGCATCTGCGCTGCGTCGGGCATTTTCACAGGTTGGTATTCCTGTTGCATCTGAACTTCAAGCCTTAGCTGGCAATCCTGCAATTACACCGTTCTTGTTATTAGCACGTGTAGCAATCGGTGCACAACCACTTAATCTTGACACCGCAGAGCGACTATTGCTTTCTGAATTTGGAGGCGCTGATTCAATTTCCTTGCGCCGTATTCGCAGAGCGATGATTACCGCCCGCCCAGAAGGTGATGAGCGCTCCGGCACACAGTTATTGCTAGATGCAATAGTTGACGGTGAGTTGTTTATTGAAGGTGCCGACAGTGTCCTTCGAGTTCATGAGCTGTTAAAGGGTGCCAAAGCAATTGCACGTAATAAAAGCGCTTTGGCCGATGACCTCTTGTGGTTTATTTGGGATAACGCAAAAACAAGTGATGGTCAAAAGTTAGCTGTTGCTTGGTGCAATCAAGCGTTGCGTCCAGGAATCCGGGGAGCAGCTGCTGATCGAGATCTTGATGCAATGATGCAGTTGTTTGAATCAGCAGCTCGTTACTCTGAACGCTTTCCATTGTCAGGTCCAGCTGCCTTTATCAATGAAGTGGCACAAGAGGACATTGCCGGCGATGTTATTACCGCCAAGGGAGTGCGACCAGATTTTGTAGAGATTCTCACCGTGCACAGCGCCAAAGGTCGTCAATGGGATTTAGTTGCAATCGCAGGTTTACAAGAGGGAACTTGGCCTAACTTAAAGCAGCGTTCTTCGCTTCTAGGTGCTGAACGATTAGTAGAGCGCAAGCGCAATCCAGAAACACCAAGAGATCAATTAGATGTCATTGCAGCCAATGGCCTCATGCAGGATGAAAAGCGGCTGTTTCATGTGGCTCTAACCCGCGCAAAACAATCACTTTTCGTAACCGCCGTCCAACGTGAAGATGAAGAACCATCACAATTTTTTGAAGAGATCGAAGTCATGTTGAGTCCAGTTAAGGGTAAGGAGCCCGTCTTAGCCGATGTTCCTCGTCCTATTACAGCACCTGCCTTGGTTGCCGAACTGCGCGGCCAGTTAGCTGGACCAAAGGCTAAAGAGGCTGCTGCGTTACTAAAGGCGATGAGCGCTGAGGGTATTTACCTAGCAAATCCGGCGAGCTGGATTGGTTCTGTTCCGTTAAGTACTGATGCACCTGTGATTGATCCAGACAAAGAAGTTATTGTCTCGCCATCAGGTGCTGAAAGCTTTTTGGAATGTGGCGTGAAATGGTTCCTCCAAAACAATGGTGGATCAGATGGCGATAGTACTGCGCAAGTTTTGGGTTCTGCGATTCACGCATTTGCGGCCAAGATGGTGCAAGAGCCAGAAATAAGCCGAGATCAATTAATTCAGTCTCTAGAAAACTCTTGGAAGTTGATTGATCCTGAAAGTGGATGGGTCAGTGCCTCACACCTTGAATCTGCGGTCACAATGCTTGAAAAGTTTGTTGAGTACCATAAGGAAACAAAGCGAGAAATCAAAGGTGCCGAATTACGTTTTGATGTGAAGTTGGGTCGTGCGCGCATTATCGGAACTGTGGATCGACTTGAGGTTGAGGCAGATGGCTCACTCTTTATTATTGACTTTAAAACTGGTAACACTGCAATCAGCAAAGAAGATGCAAAGAAGAATCTGCAGCTTGCCAGTTATCAATTAGGAGTTGCAGAAGGCGGATTTGCAGAAGGCACTAAGTCTTCAGGAGCAGAACTTGTGTATTTGGGCACTGATAGTGCCGGCCCTTCTATTCGACAGCAATATGCGATAGATCTGGAAGAAACTAAGGCAACGATCGAAACTATTGGTGAAGGCATGGGTGCTGCAACCTTCTTTGCCACCGTCAATAAGCGCTGTAAAGGCTGCCCAGTAAGGAAATCCTGCCCTGTTCAAAGTGATGGTCGGGCGGTGATTGAGTGATGACAAAAGCCCAGTACACACCTGAAGAGATTATTGAAAAGCTTCAGAAAAAATTTGGTTCAGAGATTAAACCAATCACTGAACATCAATCAGCGATCATAAGTAGCGGACTAGAACCTGCTGTCGTTATCGCAGGTGCTGGTTCAGGTAAGACTGAAACTATGAGCAACCGTGTGTTGTATTTAGTTGCTAATGGGCTTGCAACCCCTGATCAAATCTTAGGTCTTACCTTTACCCGCAAGGCGGCTGGCGAACTCTCTGTTCGAATACGTAAGCGTTTGCGTCAGCTTTCCCAACTTGAAGAGTTTAAGCACATCACCTCAACAAGCACCGCAGTTACTACCTATCACTCCTATGCAGGCAAACTCCTTAGTGAACATGCAATCCGCTATGGAATAGATGCTGATGCAGATCCACTAGGTGAAGCGGCTATTTGGCAGATTGCATCTGATGTTGTGCGCAACTGGTCAGATGATTCCTATCGAAATGACAGTGCTGTGAGCACAGTGATTAAGGATTTGCTTGGTCTTTCAAAGTTGATGCTAGAACATCAAGTTAAGGCATCAGATATTGAAGCAATCGGCAACGACATGCTCGAGAAGCTACAGCTACTTGCCGGTAATACCAATGAAGATACGCGAGCAGTTGCCCGTGCAATGCGACAACGTAATGGACTATTGCCAATGGTCGAAGCTTTCATGGAGCGTCGAAAAGCAGCCGGGGAACTTTCATTTGATGATCAGATGTCGTTGGCTGCAGATATTGCGCAAAACTTTGAAGATGTTGGCACCTTAGAGCGTGGCAAATACACCGTTGTTTTACTTGATGAGTACCAAGACACATCACAATCTCAGGTGCGCATGTTGTCTTCTCTCTATAGGGCAGGACACCCAGTCATGGCTGTGGGAGACCCATCGCAGGCCATTTACACATGGCGCGGAGCCTCTGCCGGCACGATGGCTTCATTTAGTAAGTACTTTCCTAAGGCGCAGGGTCAAACTGGCACCGAAGAGTTCTCACTGCCAAGAACATTCCGCAATGACAAGATTATCTTGGCTGCGGCAAACACCATCAGTGCTGAAATCAAAGCAGCAGGCGGGCAGCAAGTTGTTGAACTAGAAGCAAGGACTGGAGCAGGAGATGGAGAACTTGCTTATGGAATCTATGAAACTGTTGAGACTGAGTCACAAGCTATTGCTGAGTATTTCAAAGCGCTCTGGAAGCCAGAAGAAAAGAAGTCCTTTGCCGTCTTAGTTCGAAAGCGCAGTCAAATAGTCTCTATTGAAAATGCGCTGCGCGAGCAAGGTCTACCCGTTGAGGTAATTGGAATTGGTGGATTAATTCACATTCCAGAGGTGGCAGATGTAGTTACTTTGATGAAAATCATTACCGATCCTGATGCTGGATCATCTTTGATGCGCCATCTGACAGGTGCCAGAATTAATTTGGGCCCACGAGACATTGCTGCACTTGGTGCATTTAGTCGTGAACGCGCAAAGGCTATGCATGCTGACTCCAAGAGTTTCATAAAGAAGATTGCTGCAGGCAACCCTGATCAACTAGAAGCCGATGATCAGTTCTCAGGATCAATCATTGATGCGCTAGATGAGATTACGTCAGCGAAAAAGAGTGGATTTAGTGATCTTGGATATCAACGACTAGTTTCATTTGCACAAGATCTGCGCCGACTGCGTTCTCGTGCAGGGGGTCAGATCACAGATCTGGTGACTGAAATTGAAAACTACTTAACCCTTGAATCAGAAATTACTTTGCGGGAGGGCTCGCAAACTGGTCGTCGCCACCTAGATAGATTCTTGGATGAGGCCTCAAAGTTTGAAAGAAGTGGTGGATCTGTTTCAGCATTTTTGGATTGGCTAGATATCGCATCTGATGAAGAAGGTGGCTTAAAGGTTGGAGCCCCTGAAGTACGCACAGATGTGGTCCAAATCCTCACAGTTCACATGGCAAAGGGTGCTGAGTGGGACGTGGTGGCTGTGCCTGGATTATCTGAAGGCACCTTCCCTGGGGTTAATCGCTCTGACCCGGATAACTGGTTGAAGAATGAAAAGCATGTGCCTTTTGCTTTGCGTGGTGATGCTCACGAGCTTCCACGTTTTACATTAGATGGAATTACCAAAAACAGTGAAGCAGCAAAGGCGATCAAAGAATTTGCGCGCCAATGTGTTGATCACATCAAGATGCGCGAGGAAATGCGGCTTGCATACGTTGCCGTGACCCGTGCTCGCACACATTTGATCTGCACAACTTCTTGGTGGCGAGATGGTGCCAACTCTGTTTCTCCTTCAAACATCTTTACTTTGATTTCAGGTGCTGCAAGTGCCAACGGTGGTCGATTGATATCCGATGTGGCGGCACCTGATGACGATGCAGAGAATCCAACGCTTGAAAATCCACTGACCGCCATTTGGCCACGAGATTATTTAGGGGATAAGCGCGCACAATTTGATGCAGCGATCGCACTAGTGAATGCATCTGATGTTCATCCACTAGTTGACTCGCAGGATGAAGAAGTCAATTCCTGGATTATGGATGCCCATAGTTTAATTACCGAGCAACGAAATCGTGCCTCAGATGTTGTTCAGGTTGCTTTGCCTACACGACTTTCCACATCGACTTTGGTCGCCTTGCATGAGAACCCACATGAGCTTGCTCTCAACATTCGCCGCCCAATGCCACGGGGACAAGATCAGTATTCGCGACGTGGAACTGCATTTCACTTATGGGTTGAGCGTCAATTCACAGATGCAGCTACATTATTTGGTGATGAGTACTTAGATTACCTAGACCCACTAGATGATGATTCAAAATTAGAGGATCTAAAGGCTGCTTGGTTAAAAAGCAGCTTTGCTAATCGCACACCAGCCCGAGTTGAAGTCCCTTTTGAGACAACTATCGCTGGCGTGCTCATTAGGGGGCGAATTGATGCAATTTATCGTGACGGAGATGGTTTCCAGGTGGTGGATTGGAAGACTGGGTCAAAGCAGTTAGGAAAATCTGCGCAGGTTCAGTTAGCGATGTATCGCTTGGCGTGGGCAAAACTATCTGGCTGTGACATCTCAAAGATCTCTGCGGCATTCCACTACGTGCCAACGGGAGTTACTGACCAGCCAGCTGATTTGTTAGATGAAGCTGCTTTGATTGCCTTGATTACTGCAGTTGATTTACAGCAGTAGTTGGATTAATCAAACCAGTAGCGAAAATTATTCAGTCGGAATATCTATCTGCAATGGTAAGTGATCACTCATCCCAGCATGTGTGTAGGAAATTTGCTTTACATCGCCAGGTTTAAGGGTTTGCGAGAGCATGTAATCGATTTCGACTTTAGGTCCCCAGCTTGGGAATGTTTTACCAGTGGCTAGAGAGTTCCACTTTAAACCTTCTACTAATTTTCTAAATGGAATATTCATATCTCCCATGAAGAGTATTTTGCTGGAGTCAACTCCGAGTGTGTGTGACCAGCGTTTAATTTGAACTAATTGTCTGTAGTTGAAAAATGGCACAAAAGAAAGATGAGTGTTAATTATCAACCAGCCATTTTCTAAATGGGCAGCAAGCGCGCTTCGTGGATGATCGCGCACATAAAAACGTTTCATTTTTCCATCAACTGGAAACATCATGAATACACCAATAGGGGCACCTTTGAGATCTAAACGATGCCAAGATTTAACCGGTAAGTGCGAAATCATTCCGATTCCATACCCGGCTTCACCTTCTTGACTTTTGTCTGTCACAATTTTTAAGTCATTCGCTTCAGGTTTACGCCATTTTTCATCAGGATTACCAAACAATGATGGTGCAAAAGCCCAATTGGCAGCCCCCATTACCCGTGCAATGTTTCCAACCTGATTGTGGTTTCCAGATCGTTCTAGAAAATAGTCCACTTCTTGGACGCCAATAACATCGCTCTTTAAATTGAGTATTTCTGCCTCTAAAAGGGCCGAGGCATCAACGGTTGGGTCTGGGGGAATGGCCATTCCGTGCAGCAAATTCCAAGAGGTTACGCGCATTGCCCAAGGCTAGTAGCGTTCACCCCTATGAGCGCATTGTCACCAATAAATCGCGAAAGCGAGCTGCGCAGCGATGCTGCCAAATTGGCCCAGCTCTGGAAAACGGCTCAGATTATTCATTTAGTTGATGCTCGCTTGAGCGCTGGTGATGATTCACTGACCTTTATCGATGCTGCTGCTGTGACTGCGGCTCAGGAGGTATTTGAAGAAGGTGATCGCTTTTTCTTAGGCGTTGGTCGAGATGACAACCAGGCTTACTTTGCTTGGCGCACAACCTGGATCAATCCACCTGTAGATGATGGAACCGAAGAGTTTGAGAAACGAAAGTATGAAGGTTTTAAAGCCTTGCGTGAAGTTGGTGGCAATCTAGATGCTGACGAACTAGCACTTGCAATGCACGCAGTTGGATTAGCTAACTGGCATTGGACACATACCTATTGCGCCAGATGTGGTGCCAAGACTGTGAGCGATCTTGGTGGAAGTGTTCGTGTTTGCCCTGAAGATTTAACACAACATCATCCACGCACAGACCCTGCAGTTATTGTTTTGGTAAAAGATAAAGATGATCGCATCCTTTTAGGTCATCAACCAATCTGGCCGGAGAAGCGATTCTCAACTTTTGCAGGATTTGTTGAAACAGGTGAATCTTTTGAAGAGTGTGTATCGCGCGAAGTATTTGAAGAAGCAGGCGTTTATGCGTCAGAGATTAGGTACTTAACCTCACAGCCATGGCCATTTCCTGCATCGATCATGATTGCATTTGAAGCAATTACTCATCGCCCAGAAGAGGCTCGTCCTGATGGCACGGAGATAACTGAAGTACGCTGGTTTTCTCGTGATGAAATGAAAGCAGCTGTTGATGCGCAAGACATTTTGCTGCCTCCAAAAATATCTGTTGCACGTCGCATGATCGAAGCTTGGTATACGCGGGTTGATGGATACACCCGGGATCAGTTGCGCGGTGGTGAATCGTGGAGACCGTAGGTAACTTACGCGCCGAGGAAATTCTTGAGGCACTAGATAACGAACAACGCGCAGTCGCACTTGCTACTCGGGGTCCTGTTTGCGTTATTGCAGGGGCCGGAACTGGAAAGACCCGTTCAATCACACACCGCATCGCATATGCGGCAGCTATTGGCACCATGGATCCACACAAAGTTTTGGCACTTACCTTTACCGCGCGCGCTGCAGGTGAAATGCGCACACGATTGCGCTCACTTGGTGTTCCATCCGTTGCAGCCCGCACTATTCACGCAGCAGCCCTTAAGCAGCTCACCTTCTTTTGGCCACAGGTTTTTGGAGGTCGCACCCCTGATTTACTCACTACAAAGAGCGGATTTCTCACTGAAGCGATCAAGCGTGCACAACTACAAGGTGAGCTCTCGATCTCCTCGCGTGATTTGCTGCGAGATATTGCAACAGAGATTGAATGGGCCAAGGTTTCACAAATCGCACCTTCTGATTACCTAAGTGAATCTCAAAAGCGCACCGTCAAACCACGCATAAATCCTGAGCAATTAGCCAAGGTTTATACGGCTTATGAAAGCGTTAAGCACCAAGAGCGGGCTATTGATTTTGAAGATGTTTTGTTGCTGACAACTGCAATGATTGAAGAAGAACGTGAAGTTCGAGAAAGAGTGCAAGATCAATACCGATTCTTCACAGTTGATGAATACCAGGATATTTCACCGCTACAGCAGCGATTAATCAACGCCTGGCTTGGTTCACGCCAGGAATTATGTGTTGTTGGCGATCCTGCACAAACTATTTACTCATTTGCCGGTGCCACACCAGTATTCCTGAATTCATTCACACAACGCTTTCCAGAAGCAGAAGTTGTGCGTCTTACAACCGGATATCGATCAACCCCGGAAATCATCTTTACCGCTAATAGCATTTTGCGAAAAGGCGCGATGGGCAACGAGTTAGTTGCAATTAATGATCATGGCAGTAAGCCAACAATTACGCCCTATAGCGATGAGTCTGCCGAGATAGCTGGGATAGTTCGGGACATTACGCAGTTAATATCTGAAGGAACGCCTGCTCAAGAAATTGCTGTGCTGGCACGCACTAACAGCCAGTTAAATGGATTAGAAAAAGCAATGAACGCGGCAAACTTGCCGTATCAAGTTCGAAATACCGAACGTTTTTTTGAACGTAAAGAGGTTCGTGATTTCTTAAAGCAGGTTCGCACAGCATCTGTTATTCCTACCGAAGGTGTTGTTTGGTTAGATGAACTTCGAACATTAGCTCAACCCTTTTTAACAGGGGGAGCGATCGATGGCATTGCAGCTCTTCTTCATCTGGCACGTGAGCTCGACAGTGACTCTGGCTTTACACCAAAGAACCTGCGTGCCTATTTGCGAGAAGTCGAAGATCGCGTTCAGCAAAACAATCCACCAACAATGCCTGTTACAACCCTTGCGACTTTGCATGCGGCTAAGGGTCTTGAATGGGAGCGTGTATTTCTAATCGGTGTTAGTGATGGAATTTTGCCATTCGAAAACAACAGCACCACAGGTGATCAAGCATCTATTGATGAAGAACGTCGCTTGTTCTATGTTGGAATTACACGGGCTAAGTCAGATCTTCGCCTGAGCTATAGAGGTAAAGCTTCTCGATTCTTGGCAGAAGCTGGCCTGATCAACTAGCCGATTCACGCTCATTTATGGCCGGAATTAATTACCTTGCCAGTACCTCAAGCCATGGTTTATCCTTATGGCTTCAACTTCATGGCGAAGTTGAAAATGAATGGAAGGAACGAATATGTCTAACGCATCATTCGTATCAGCAAACGCATTGCGTTCTGCTGTAATTCCTTCTGCTCATACAACCAATAAGCCTTCTACTTGGCATGCTACGAAGCCAGCGTTTTACGCAGCTTTTTATGCCGGATACGAGGCCAATGGTGGTTCAATCGAATAATTCGATTTAGAACTAGAAGCCAAGGGCCTCGAATCCAAAAGGATTCGGAGCCCTTTTTGTTTTCCTAAAACAAACTTCACTCCAGAAAACCAACGACAACCACAAGAGACCGAAGCAAGAACTAACAGAAAGAAGAGGTGAGAACATGAGCGTTCTCTTCAGCGAACTACTACTACCAGGCTGGGCAGATGAGAAAATCGGTTTGGATGCCGTAACTGGCACGTATTCAGACGGGTCATCATTTAACTTGCCATGCCACACAGCAGATCCTGAGCTCTACTTTTCTGAGGATGAAATGCAAGTGCAAGAGGCCAAGTCACTCTGTGGCGGATGTCCTGTGCGAGCACAGTGTTTAGAGGGTGCCTTATCTCGGCAGGAACCGGCAGGTGTTTGGGGTGGTGAACTATTTGAAGAAGGTCGCATCATTGCCAAGAAGCGTAAAGCTGGGCGTCCAACTTTGAAAGAAATTGCTGCACGCAATCCAGAAGGTGAACTTATTGAACTCAACGTGGGAAAGAGTGAGCGCGAGGAAAGCGCTGCTTAACTCGCAAACATATTGAGGTTTGTTAATGAGGGCCATAGTGCGAAGAGGATGGAGATCGGCAGGATAAGAAACACCACTGGAATCATCATAGAGATTTCAGCCTTACCGGCCGCTCCCATAACTCGATTACGCTGATTCGCACGGGCTTCAACTGCATGACGAGACAGAACTTCAACTAGCGGTGCACCACGCAAAGTTGCTGTGACTAAAGCATCAATAAAGCGACGAATCATGATTGATTTAACTCGCCTTCCCAAGGCATCTAATGCTTCATTTATGGGCTGACCAGCACGCACGCCAGTAATCACTATTTGAAACTCCTTGGATAGTTGTCCCTCTGCTGAGTCAGCAACTCGCAGGATTGCAGCCATAGGGGTTTCTCCTGCCGCAATGGCCAATGTCAATAATTCAATAACAGCTGGAAACTCAGATTCAATCAATTCTCGGCGCTGCTTAACCGCCTTTGTTAAATCTCGATCAATTAAGAAGTAAACCGTGAAAGAAAATAGTAAGGAGGAGATTAGAGCTATGAAGAGAGCATGAGAAAGAAAGAGTGCTAAAACAAAGATAAGAGCAGCACCTGATGCACAATATCCATATTGTTTGATACGAAAATCGACATACTCCTTTTCTGTGTTGCGTCCGAGCTCCTCTAGTCGTGACCTCAAATATGTTCGGTCTTTAATTTCCTTTGCTTTAACTTTGACAAGACGTTGAAAATCTTTACTTGAATCAATCTGTTCATCAATGACAATCAAAAATGCAGCTGGAAAAACCAATAAAGCCGTGACAAGAAAGATTGCACTCACCGTGACCCTCCAACAAAAACACGTGGAGTCTGAGGTAAACGACCTAGTCTGTTCATCCAAAAATAGGCAATTCCGGTCATCACGAGTCCTGCACCTAAAATCACAGCCCCGGTAGTTGTCGAATATGCAGCAGCTGTACTGGGTTGTGTTGAAAGCATTAGAAGTAAAACCCAGGGCGCGATGGCGGAAAGATGTGCCGAGTTTTTAACCCAACCATGCTTGACTTCTATTTCCCGACGAAGCGCTAAGTCTTGTCGCAAAAAATCCCCCAAAGATCTCAGTATTTGTAACAACTCACTACCACCAAGTGCTTTAGAGATGATCAATGCTTCAAATATTTGGTCGCTTCCGTGATGTGAAAATTTACTCCTTAGTTCTTGAATGGCTTTGCCTACATCACCACTTCCGTACAAAGTGGCCTTAAATTGAGAAAATGCTGGACGCAGTAACTCAGGCCCTCGTGTGGAAAGCCCAGCTAAGGATTCATTGAGAGACAGGCCTGATTGAATGCCCGACATTAAGTGATCAATAACCTCAGGCCACGCAGCCGTCATAGCTGCCTCATCTATATTGTTTTTGGTTCGTATGGCCAGGAAGGAAATCGCTGAGGCTAAAATTCCAAATGCTAAAGCGATAGAGACTGAGCGTGAGATCACTAGAACAGCTGCGGTAGAAACTGAAGCAGAAATTCCAACACGAAAAGATAGCTTCACTTGTGCCACCACTTATCTAATTGCGCCCCTATTGCCACAAACTTTTCTGGATTAGGCAGGGAGCCAACCCCACGTTCATATGCGTTGCCATCCCATCGCCACAGCATTTCAATTTCTGCACGATCATTTTCAAATCGACCCGTTACCGCAGCAACTTCAGATATGCGACGCATGCCCTGTGAATCCAAGGTTGCGTGAACAATCAAATCAATAGCGGAGGCAACAGTAGGAGCAATGAATTTATGTGAAATATTCTCACCAGCCAGTAATGGCAAAGTTTGCAGCTTAACAATTGCATCTCGAGGAGAATTCGCGTGCAGCGTTCCCATCCCAGGCAAGCCAGAATTCAGGGCAATCAACAGATCTAGTGCTTCAGCTTCACGAACCTCTCCTACGATTATTCGAGAGGGACGCATTCGCAGCGATTCCTTGATAAGTCGCCGTAATGGAATTTCACCCTCACCTTGCAAGTTGGCGCTTCGAGTTTGCATCTGTACGACATCTGGAAGCTGAGGAGTTAATTCAAAAACCTCTTCAATTGTTACTACTCTTTCGCTGCGCGGTACGGCCCCAGCTAAAGCATTTAACACCGTTGTTTTGCCTGCTTGGGTGCCACCGCAGACTAAAATGTTAAGTCCAGCTTCCACGCAGTACCTAAGAGCGGTAGCTATTTCCTTGGTCATGACTCCAAGATTGACCAGATCATTTAGGCTTGAATTGCGCATCAGATGCTTACGAATATTGACTGCCCAATGTTGAGCGGTGATTTCTGGGATGACAACATGCAAGCGACTGCCATCGGGTAGTCGGGCATCGACAAAAGGGTGCGAGAGATCTAAGCGTCTACCACTCCACATTAAGGCCCGCTCAACAATGTTTCGCACATCATCTGCCGACAGCAATAAGTTCGTTAACTCACTTCTACCATTTCGTGCGATGAATATTCGTTCTGGTGAATTGATCCAGATTTCTTCAATTGTGGGGTCACTCATAAATGGAGCGATTGCACCAAAGGTAATGTCTAAGTCAAGATCCATAAGAGCAAACCTAGATTGACAGGCCCATTTATCTTCCTGCCAGAAAAAAGGGGTGGATAAAGTAGCTGCCACATTACAGACGGAAAGTTGTAATTCGCTCTATGTGTTTACTAAATCTGCATGATCCAATCGTTCTAGTAGCCGTAAAGAGTTTTCATCCTTATTGCTAAAGACGGTTGCAATTTTGATTTGTAATGTGTCATCGACGGTGAGTGAAGTAGCTTTAAGAAGTCGATTTACAAGCGGCTCAGCGTTGGTGCATCCATCGCGGACAATGATGACAACCTCGTTTATCCCCAGCCTACCTATGCAATCTTCCTGCCGGATTAGTTGGGTAAGTTCATAGGAAAAGTGCAAGATGTCATAGGCGCGTACTTGATCTAAATCGCGGTTATCGAAAACGATCTTTACTAATGCGATTGGCTTACTTGCTCGAGTTGCTAATGAAATTTCACGCCGCAATTGTTCATAAAAATAGGAGGGAGAGGCCAAGTGAGTTTGAGAATCGTGAATACCATCATGAGAAAAGAGCATTGTGACCTTTCCTGAGTTATTCTCCTCGTATGAATCAAGATCCTGCCAAAGCCGCCAAGGCTCGCGCACTAGTGGCATCCCTACTCTTTGTTGAGGCAGGCGTAGTACTGGCTATTGCGGCTTGGTTAATTGTGCTCACCTTCACCGCTGACTCTTTTGAATTTCTGCCATTACTTGGCGTGCTGCTATTTGCATTGCTCGGTGGGGGTGGGCTTCTCTTGTGTGGGCTGTTCTATAAGAGTGGCAAGTACTACGGACGCGCACCTGCCGTTTTAGCTAATTTGATTGCACTTGGCGTTGTCTCTTATCAAATTGAAGCGCACCTCTGGTTCGTTGCTATTCCTTTGGCAGCATTAGCTGGAACAACTTTGATTTCAGTATTGCGCGCTATTCCAACGGATTCATAAGAAATGTGCTTTGTGAGTTTGAGTTACCACTCAACAATCTGATTGTCTTCCCATAAAACACCAGTGGTATCGCCAGGATTAAACTCTCTTGTTGCAAGCCACAGTGCACAGGCTGCACCTTCTTCAGCACTTCGTGGTGCATCAGCTCCTCCCATATCGGTTCGAGAATGATTAGGACAAACAGCATCAACTAAAACTCCACGAGCACCCAATCCAGTTTCATGAGCAAGATTTCTTACAAATGCATTCACACCAGCTTTACTAATTCGGTATGGAGCAAGTCCGCCTGCATTACCAGGTCCTGACATTCGGCCAAGACAAGCTGAATAAATGATGATGCGCCCAGTTCTGGCTTCAACCATGGCAGATGCTAATCCATTAACAAGAGTGAAAACAGAATCAAGATTAATTGCCATAACTCGACGCCATTCAGCATCACTTGTTTTCAAAGTCTTAGACATCTTCTCGCTCATAACACCATGGGCAAGTATCAAGATCTCAGGAACAACGTGTTGTTGCGATATCAATTCGACTGTGTTGCGAACTGCTTGCATATCTTCAAGATCAACAGGATAGGTTGTGAAGTTTTGAGCGGGGTGATTTTGCTGGAGCAATTGCTGCGCCGATGAAAGGCGGTCTGAATCCTTGGCAATCATCACGATGTCATAACCCAGCCCAGCAAGAGAGCTGGCATTTTCAAAACCCAGGCCTCTGCTTGCCCCGGTAACCACTGCTAAAGCCATGGGTAAAGCCTGCCCCAGATGGGGCTAAAACGGAGACTGAAATTAGTGTGGTCAATCTCGCCCTGTGAGCGTCAAATCGTGCTTATGGAGGCCAGTTTCTGCCGATAGGCTTATGTCTGTAATCAATACAGAAGGAGCTTGCCAGTGTCGGCACAGGATTTTGGCGCAAATGATTGGCTCGTAGATGAAATGTACGAGCAGTATCTGGCGAATCCTACTTCCGTAGACCCAGCATGGATTGAGTACTTCAAAAACAACAAGCCAGGAGCTCCTGCAACTTCTGCAGCACCAAGTAAAGGTGTTCCACCAGTTCCTAAAGCGCAACAAAAAGCTGCACAACCTGCACCCGTTGCTGCGCCAACTCCAACACCTGCGCCACAACAACCAGTTCTTCGCGAAACAACACAATCGCAACCAACTCCTGCAGATCCGATTGTTAAGCCAGTTCCAGTTTTAATTACTCCAGCAGCATCATCACTTGAACCAATCCGTGGAGTTTCAGCTCGTGTTGTTCAATCAATGGAAGCATCACTGTCAGTTCCAACTGCAACTTCAGTTCGTGCAATTCCAGCAAAGTTGATGATTGATAATCGCATCGTCATTAACAATCATTTAAAGCGAAGCCGCGGCGGAAAAGTTTCATTTACTCACATCATTGCATTTGCAATGATTAAGGCAGTCAAAGCAATGCCAGAGATGAATGCATTCTTTGGAGAAATTGATGGCAAACCTGCAATTGGAAAACCAGAGCACATCAATTTAGGTGTTGCCATAGATTTAGCTAAGCCAGACGGATCTCGTCAACTACTCGTTCCTTCTATTAAGGGTTGCGAAGAATTAGATTTTGGACAGTTCTGGAATGCATACGAAGCCATCATTAAAAAAGCTCGCGGTGGATCACTGACCGTTGAAGATTTTGCTGGCACCACAATGTCTATTACTAATCCAGGAACAATTGGAACTGTTCACTCAGTTCCACGTTTAGTGCAAGGTCAAGGCTTGATTCTTGGCGTTGGAGCGATGGATTACCCAGCAGAGTTCCAAGGGGCAAGCGAGCAGACCCTGATAGAGATGGCTGTTAGCAAGGTAATTACACTCACAAGCACCTACGATCACCGCATTATTCAGGGCGCACAATCTGGTGATTTCTTGCGTCGTATGCACGAGTACCTGTTAGGTGCTGAAAACTTCTACGATGAAATCTTTAGTGCACTTCGCATCCCATATGAGCCAATTCGTTGGGCTACAGATTTTGCTTTCTCACGTGATGAGGAAATCAGCAAGACAGCCCGTGTTCAGCAGTTAATTCAGTCTTACCGAACATTTGGCCACTTGATGGCAGATGTTGATCCACTTGAATATATTCAACGATCACACCCTGATCTAGATGTTGTTACACATGGTTTAACCCTTTGGGATTTAGATCGCGAATTTGCAACAGGTGGCTTTGGTGGCGAACGCTTTATGACACTTCGCAAAATTCTTGGAATTTTACGTGATGCTTACTGCCGTTCTGTCGGTGTTGAGTTCATGTATATCCAAAATCGCGCAGAGCGTGAGTGGATTCAAAACCGGGTTGAGGTTGGTTATGCCAAACTTCCACGTGATGAGCAATTACGAGTCTTACGTAAGCTCAATAGCGCAGAATCATTTGAATCATTCCTTCACACAAAGTTTGTGGGTCAAAAGCGTTTCTCACTCGAAGGTGGAGAATCTGTAATTCCACTTCTTGATGCTGTTATTTCCTCTGCTGCCGAACATGGACTTGATGAAGTTTGTATCGGTATGCCGCACCGTGGCCGTCTTAATGTTCTTGCAAATGTTGCAGGAAAATCAGCTGGTCAAATCTTTCAAGAGTTCCAAGGTCACTACACAGAAAATCAGGTTCAAGGATCTGGAGATGTGAAGTATCACTTGGGAACATCAGGTGTGTTTACTGCTGATTCAGGTGCAACAACAAATGTTTACCTGGCCGCCAACCCTTCCCACTTAGAAGCGGTAAACCCAGTATTAGAAGGCATTGTTCGCGCAAAGCAAGACCGTATGAATGTAAAGAATGCTTACTCTGTAATGCCAATTCTTATGCACGGAGATGCTTCATTTGCTGGCCAAGGCGTAAATGCTGAAGTTTTGCAGTTAGCAGGTCTTGCTGGATACCGCACTGGCGGAACAATTCACATCGTGATCAATAACCAAGTTGGCTTTACAACTTCACCACATGCTTCACGAACCTCTGTATATGCAACAGATTTTGCAAAGATTACACAGACACCTGTGTTCCACGTGAATGGCGATGATCCAGAAGCATGTGTCCGAGTGGCGCGTTTGGCTTTTGAATACCGCCAAGAATTTAACAAAGACGTCGTCATCGACATGGTTTGCTATCGCCGCCGTGGCCACAACGAAGGTGACGAGCCAAGTTTTACTCAGCCTTTGATGTACAAGATGATTGATGCAAAGCGTTCAACTCGTACTTTGTATACCGAAGCACTTGTTGGTCGCGGTGATTTAACACCAGAAGAGGCAGATGAGATCGCTCGTGATTATCAAGCCCAACTCGAATCTATTTTTGCTGCCGTCAATAACATTGAGCCAGAACATGATGCAAACTTCAAAGTACCTGTCGCGCCAGAACCAGAGGCAATAAGTACCGCAATCTCTGAATCTGTAGCTCGTGAGATTGCTGCAACACAGTTAGCAGTTCCTGAAGGATTTAGCGTTCATCCAAAGTTAACTCCACAGCTTGCAAAGCGAGTTGAGTCTCTCAATGACGGATCAATCGACTGGTCTACTGGTGAAATGTTGGCCTTTGGTTCACTTCTTAAGGAAGGTCACCCAATTCGTCTTGCAGGACAAGATGCTCGCCGTGGAACCTTCTCAAACCGCCACGCAGTAATCATTGATAAAGAAAATGGCAATGAGTGGACACCACTTCGCAGTCTTATTAGTGATGAAAATCAATTCTTTGCAATCGATTCTTCATTGAGTGAATACGCTGCGATGGGCTTTGAATACGGATATAGCCTGGAGCGCGAAGAGGCTTTGGTTCTGTGGGAAGGCCAGTTTGGAGATTTCGCCAACGGTGCTCAAACAATTATTGATGAATTCGTTTCATCTGCCCTTCAAAAGTGGGGAGAGCGATCTTCTGTTGTTCTACTTCTTCCACATGGTTATGAAGGACAAGGACCGGATCACTCTTCTGCACGTATTGAGCGCTACCTGCAACTATGCGCCGAGCAGAACATGACTGTTGCTCAACCTGCAAGTCCAGCAAATTATTTCCACTTGCTACGTTGGCACGCAAAGAATCCTGCGCGCAGACCACTTGTTGTCTTCACGCCAAAGTCAATGCTTCGCCTAAAGGCAGCAGCTTCAAAACTAAGTGACTTCACTTCAGGCTTCTTCCAAGAGGTTATTGGTGATGACTCAGTTCAAAACGCCTCTCGCGTTATTTTCTGTTCAGGAAAGATTTATCACGATCTAGTAGCAGAGCGTGCAAAACTGGGTGAGACCGGAACAGCGATTGTTCGAGTTGAACTGTTGTATCCACTGCCTGTTGATGAAATGGTTGCTGAAGCAAACAAGCATCCAAATGCAAACTTGCTGTGGGTTCAAGATGAACCTGCTAACCAAGGCCCATGGTCACACATTGCACTTCGCACATCAGAGGCTCATGGCGGCCATGGATTTGGTAATCGCACTTTGCGCCGCGTTTCTCGTCGTGCAACAGCATCCCCAGCAACTGGTAGCCATCACTTGCATGAGGATGAGCAAAAAGCATTATTGCTCGAAGCTTTTACACGCTAAAAAGTTGTTTAGGGAGGTAATTCCCAATGTCTCAGATTTCAATCATCGGAGATGAAGGCGAGCCTGTTCTATACGCTTCATTAACCTCAGAGGGCAATCTCTTTTTTCAGTTTGAGTATCTTGGTAGAAACGAAAACGAAGGCGATTACGAGTTCAACTACACAGTTGAGCCAGATGATTTTCCAACAATTGCCAATAAATTTGGATTAAACCCAGAAGACCCAATCTTGACAGTGGTGCAGCAAATAACGGATATGGGTAAAGGAGAAGAGCTCTCGCGAGCACTCTCAAAGGAAGAAATCAAAAGAAAACTTTGGTCCTGGCTCAGCACTCCTTGGAACTAATAGCCTTATCGCTATGTGTCGACAAGGAGATTCAGAAAAGAGAGTTGAACGATTACTAGATATGTAGTCTTATAAGGTTTAAAGGGCTATGACTATACGAAACAGGTTCAAAATTTCCAATCATCTCTTGGCTCACGTTCGTCATACATTGACAGACCACCTAATACCATTTTCTCGGTAATCACATCTTTACCCTCAATGTTTAGTTCGGTACCCGCAGGAATGGAAACGCATCGACCTCTCTTCGCATTTTCTTTATAAGCCAAATCAGAGTCAGTCAAATACACATTCTTAGAACAGCTGGTGCAGAATCGCTCTGACTCACCACCATCTACTTTGAGAAGTTCATCCCACTTCATTGAACATTCAAAAGCCAAAACGGATTCAATTTCTCGGGGACGGCGAGAAATACCACGCTTTATAGCTGCAATGATCTTTTGCATATTTCAAGAATAAGACCTAATCCTTTCAAGAGTCAATGAAATAGATGGTCAAAAGATTCGCTAATGTCGTAAGCGGTAATTCGTAGGGCATCACGAGATCAGTGACTAAGAGTGTGTTAGGTATTTTTCGCTTACACTTAAACCTACCTAACAGCCCTTACTGAGCTTGTTTACACACGCTCAGTAAGTCACCGTGCTCTACCAAATGTCCTTCTCTCTCAGTTTAACTGGTCAACGCTTTTCAAACAAGCCTCCAGATGAAATGATATTGCTATGAAGCCAAATCTATTTTCAGGTGTAAGTAAGTTTATCGCTGGTGTTATTGTGGCCGCTCTCCTTACAAGTTGCGGACTGCCTACTTCTGAAACAAGTTCTAATTCTGTTGCCCCTGTCGAAGCTACTGAAAATGCAGATGAATCATCTAACGTAAGTGGGGAAAAATCGGATTTTGCTGCTTGTTCTTCCGTAAAAATTGCTTTTGACGACTTATTTGCAATGTCGGAAAGTGGCCAATATTCGCCTGATGAATTAAATAAACAGCGGATTGTTGCATATGAAAGTGGATTGCTTAGTGTCCAATCTGAACGCCTTTATTATCTTATGGATTTCTTGCGCAGCTGGAATATGAATCCTGTGGGATTATCTATGAACGAGTACTTTGAGATGCAATCAATCTGTGAATCACTTGGGGTTAGTTTCTAATCAAACCAGAATATTGCCCTGCCTAACCTACTGATTAAGAGTGAGACCCCATCTGTGTCTGTGCGTACCTTTATTATCCCTGATTCCTGAATACAAGCGTGAGATGCTCCTCTGAGTGTCCAGTAATTTCACAAGATCCCTTGGGCATGTTAGGCATTTGTTAGGAAAGTTGGCTCGAAATTTAAGCCTCTCCCTGCATAATTGTGTAATGAGATCGAAGAGCTTTCTATCGGGGATTTTTGCATTTGCTCTTTTGTTCACGATTTCGGGCTGTGCTTCCGATCCTTATGAAAACGCAGGAAGTTGCGAAACGCTGGGAGAGTCTCGCGAAAGCGAAGGAGTAGTTCAAGTCTGTATCGGCATAGACGATAACTTGAAATGGTACATAAGCGGCAAGTATTTTGACGATTTTCAACTACTGGGAGAAATCGTTAATCGAGGCGTTTTAGGTGTTTTGGACATTACTGAAGCTGAAATGCGCGAACAGGGTCTATGGGAGTACTTCTTGCAATTTAAATTAGAAGTAACTAGTGAAGACATCGCAAACTATGCAGAAGGGGATACTCGCTGGGATGGAATCATCGAGGCAATCGCTGACTATGATGCAGAGACCCAAATCCAAAATGAGTTAATTGAGGAACGCAATACCACTTTCAACGAGTGGCAAAGAGGGAATCTGTCTCAACAAAAGGCTTTTGAAGCTCAGCAGAAGCAAATGGAACACATGAATGGTCCTTACAATGAGGCTGGTAAAAACTTAGACAGAAAAATTGCTGTCCTATCAGCGGACATAGTAAACAAGTATGGAATTGTGGATAAGAATGACGCCTTTTGGTTTGCTTTAAGAATTGTTAAAAGTCAAGACACTTATAATGATTAAAGCAAATTGGCCAACCATTACCTTCACAGAATTCACGCTTTGTTCTGATCTCGGGCTTACTGTCGTAAGTGGGTGGTGAGGGACTCGAACCCCCGACCCGGTGATTAAGAGTGTGTTTGGTATTCCGAGCTCACGCTCAGACCTACCTAACAGCCCTTACTGAACTCGCTTTAACTCGCTCAGTAAGTCACCGTGCTCTACCAACTGTCCTTCAGTAGAAAGTTTAATCGGTCAACGCTGTTCAAACAAGCCTTTAGGTGAAATGATTTTCCCTATGAAGCTGAGCAAATTTTCAGGGACAAGCAAGTTTCTCGCTGGTCTGCTCGTAGGTGCAGTTTTGTTTAGCGGCTCAGCCATCGCAGTTAATAAATATGTTTCAGATAACACTCCGGAAAATGGATACTTGTTGTGCGCAAATAACAAAACAAAGGTAGTAACTTTTCCAAACAAATTTAGCTGTCCTTCAGGAACAACTGCTCTCGATTTAGGAGCAATGACTTTTAGTGAAGGCCCCCAGGGCCCCCAGGGCCCCCAGGGACCTCAAGGTCCTGCAGGAGCTGTCGGTCCTAAAGGAGCTGACGGCACAAATACAAAAGCCTTGATTGATGCTTTGGGCAAAATTGTTGACCCTGCGGTTTATCTCATAACTTGTGGAAGTTTTGTAGGTTCTGGTTTTGGAATTGACATAACTCTTAATGCTGACGCAAAAGCAAAAGGCTACGTTGGCGTTGTAGCTACGAACTATCACGTAGTTAAAAATTGTCTTGGAAGTAGTGTTTCGGTTACACAAAACGGAAGAAATTTGGGTGGAAACGCATATAACTGGGACATAAAGAATGACATTGCTCTTGTTTATACAATTGGAGCGGTTAAGACATTAAGTCCCTCACCCACAAAACCTGCTCGAGGAGAAACCGTAGTTGCGTTCGGCGCACCATATGGGTTGGAAGGTTCCGTATCTGTGGGAATTGTTTCGAATCTTGATGCAGACTCAGTGGTAACTGATGCGGCAATCGATACCGGAAACAGTGGTGGACCATTAGTTAATACCTCTGGACAATTCATTGGTATGAATACTTGGGGTTGGGAGGCTTCACAAGGTTCTTCGCACGCATTGACGCCGGGAAATTTCTGTCGCCAAGTGTTGGTTTGTCCAGTAGGTTCAAATTACTTAGCTTGGAGTCGCTAGTTCCTACCACTGATAAGCCATCAGTCGCAGACAACGGCGGTTGCTACCTTTAAGTACCAGTTATCCTCTACTTCCCACGCAAAATTACCTTAATTAATAACTTGAATACCGACGGCACGCGTGTACCCTTTTGGGATGCCTCGCTACCAATGCCCACGCTGTGGTGGTACGGATTCTTTTGGTCAATGGGAGCAAAGGTTTAAGAATACAAATGTTTCTTATTATGATAACCGACGACATCCGATAGGAAGTTCGGATAACGGGTTTGGCGTCTCGAATGTGAGACAGCAATATTGCGCGAACTGCGTTTCAGTAAAAATGGATTTCATATTAACTGTCGATGATATTGATTTTATCAGAAACTTGTTGAGGGGAATTGGAAATTTAATTTCCGCATTGATTGAACTTATAGTCCGAGTAATCTCTCGGACTGCACCCTATTTTCTACTCTCTATATTGTTTGGAGTTTTGTACCTAACAATAGAAAGTGTTAATCGCCCACTCCCAAAATTGTATTTAGTCGCTAATCTATTTGTGAGTTTGACCCTATTTCTATTTGTTGAAATTTATAGAAAGCTGAGAATTAGAAAAGAAGACAATAAATTTCTGAAAGATAGATTTTATAAACTTCAATTGCCAATCAGGCGCAAACGCTTTTATTTTATTTCCTTACTTATGCTAACCGTAGCTAATACAACCTACCTTTACATTTATCAAAATATCCTAAGATGATGATTAAGTAAGCGCCTTAAGGGGCTTTTGATTATTGGGTACTAGAGCTACTGACTAACTATTACTGAGTTTGGCTCTCCGAGTTCCGACTTTTAGGGCGACTCTTCTTTAAACCTGATGACTGAGTATCAGTGGGCGATTTGTCAGGGGTAGGACCTAGATTTCAGTCATGAAGCAATGTCCAGAGTGCGGCTCACAGGCAGGCCTGAGGGAAATCATTTATGGCCTTCCTGATAAACCATTTGATGATGAGCTGTACGAGACAGGTGGTTGTTGCATTTCCGAGAAAGACCCCACGCGCATTTGTCGTGATTGTGGCTGGGAAGGCGAGTTCGTGAACAATCTTGAGCGTTTGACCCCAGGTTATTAAATTCGAGCATGCCTCATATCTATATAGTCCCGTCAAAATTTTCTGTTATTTCCATCTGCTCATCTGCATGGAGAGTTAAGGTAGGCGAGTGAAAGAAACCCTAAGAATTCCTGACCTTTCTCAAAATGCTGCCGCGGGATTTGCTGAGAGATGGAAGGGGGTCACTGAAGAAAAACAATATTCAGACAGTTTTTGGAGTGATTTCTTTCGCAACTTGTGTGGCGTTGAGGATGAAATAGTTGCTGGGATTGAACGTCAGAAGCGAGTAAAGAGTTCCATTAGCGGCAACCAAGAATATATTGATGTTTACTGGAAAAACGTTGCTCTCATTGAACACAAATCTGCAGGATTAAATCTTGATAAGGCAGAGTTGCAGGCTCGAGGCTATTGGCTCAGTCTTCCTCCTGGTTACCGGCCAAAGACAATCATCATTTCCGATTTCAAGACTTTTAGATTAATTGATGTCGCTCTGAACCGAACGCATGAGTTTCCATTATCTAAACTTCCAGAAAATATTCATCGCTTCGAAGCAATCATTTCGGGTAACCGAACACGAATTTCCCAAGAGGAAATAACAGTCGACCAAGAGGCGGCCAGATTAATGGCTAACTTGTATTTAGAGCTAGAGTCTCACGGCTTTGAAGGTCATGAAACTAGTGTCTTCTTGATTCGCTTACTTTTCCTATTATTTGGTGATGACACTGGAATGTGGGAAAAAAACTTATTTCTAAGGCTTGTCATGGGGACGAGGGAAGATGGCTCTGATGTCGGCTCTAAGTTCGACACTCTTTTTGAGGTACTGAACACTTCCGAAGAAATGCGTTCACAAGGACTCAGTAACGAATTCAGAGCTTTCCCATTTGTCAATGGAGGGATTTTTGCGGAAAAAATTTCCCTAATTGACTTCAACAAAAAGATGCGCGTTGCCCTTGTGGAAGTTGCGAACTATGACTGGACGACCATCAATCCAACGATTTTCGGCTCACTCTTCCAACTTATCAAGAACAAGGAAGCCCGTCGCGAACTAGGAGAGCACTACACATCCGAGGAAAACATCAATAAAATTGTGTATCCGCTTTTCATGAATGAGTTGCAAGAAAGGTTGGCAAGAGCCTGGGATAACAAGAAAGAGCTTAAGAAGCTCCGTCAAGATTTAGCTAAAATCAAAATATTCGACCCTGCTTGCGGATGTGGAAATTTTTTAGTTGTCTCTTATCGTCACTTAAGACAATTAGAGCTGGAACTTATCGCTCGACTAAATCACTTAGAGGGTAGTGAAGACTCAATGCAACTTGACGGTTCAATGGGCTTATCTGTCTCATTAAATCAGTTCTATGGAATTGAAATCGAAGAGTGGCCAGCGCAAGTAGCGCGCATGGCTTTATTTCTTACTGACCATCAGGAAAACATAAGGTTAGAACGCGTAACGGGTGCAACTCCAAATAGATTTCCCATAAAGAATCATGCAAAAGTCTTGAATGCAAATGCGCTTCAGTCTGATTGGAATGAATTACTAGCAATCGATGAGCACACCTACATACTTGGGAATCCACCATTCATAGGTATGTCTTTAATGTCTGAAGAACAACAGAGCGATAGGAATTCAAGCTTTCTCGAGTTTAATGAAGAAAGTTCCAGAACAGGTCGACTCGATTTTGTGACTTCTTGGTATGCAAAGTCAATTGCTGCAGTAAAGGGGAAGGGAACTAAATGTGCCTTTGTTTCAACAAATTCTATTACTCAAGGAGAACAAGCGCGAACGCTTGGACCATTCTTTGTGAATACTGGATTTGAAATAGATTTTGCCTATCCAACTTTTTCGTGGACTTCAGATTCAGCTAACGCCGCTGCCGTTCATGTTGTAATTATCGGATTTAGTGAGTTAGCAGAAAAAAAGAGCAAAACCATCTTCTTCGTGAATGATGATGATGGGCAAGTTATTAGCAAACAGGCAGAGCACATTAATTTTTACCTGGTAGATGGACCTGAAATTGAGTTGGTTAAGCGGAAATCGCCGATTGTCGCAGGGCTTCCTGACTGCACCAAAGGAAGCCAACCAACTGACGGTGGAAATCTTTTCTTTAAAGGAGAAGAACTCGAAGTGGCGAAGAAGGATTTGGTTGCTAGCAGGTATCTGAAGAGATTTATTGGAGCGACAGAACTTTTGTATAATGAAGAGAGATTTTGCCTTTGGTTAGTGGATGCAAAGCCTCAGGATTTACGGTCCAGTTCCATAATAAAGAAACGACTTGAAGCAGTTGCGGCCGTGAGGTCAAAAAGTCCAACAACTTCCGTTAAGGAGCAGGCAAGTACTCCGGGGCTGTTTACTCAGATTAGACAACCTTCTGGCAGATACTTCGCATTACCTAAAGTTAGCAGCGAAAAACGAGAATATATCCCGGGTGCATTTTTTGAAGAAGACGAAATTGCCGGAGATGGTGTTTTGACTTTCCCAAATGCACCACTTTGGCTTTTTGGCTTCCTGCAGAGCAAGGCATTTACTGAGTGGGTGGCAACATTTTCAGGCCGACTTGAATCTAGATTTCAGATACTACCTGCGATTGTTTACTTCACATTTCCCTTTATCATTCCGAACGATGTTCAAAAACAAGAGTTAGAGCTGCTTAGCGAGGGCGTCCTCCAGGCTAGAGCTGAAAATATTGGCGCAACTCTTGCTGACCTGTATGACCCAATTGCAATGCCTATTAACCTTCGAAAAGCGCACAATGCCTTGGATAGGTTTATCGATTCTTTGTACAGCAAGACAGGCAGAAATAATTCTGCCGAGCGGTTGAATTTATTGATTGCCAAATACAACGAGATTCTTGCAAACGAACGACTAACTTAGGACCTGACTGAAAGTACTGTGAGCCGTAAGGTCCAATTGCTCATTTCAACCTTCATTGGATTGTTAGGGCCTGGGCAGATAGTCATTCACCGCTTAAGTGTTATAGAGGAAAACCGTTAAATTCCGTCACGGTTGGCCGTCTTCGGCGGCCCAGTTCCTTCAATAACTTAGGTTAGATAAAAGGCCCGTAGGGCCTTGCAAGTTATGTTACTTGGAAATCAGTCCTGGGGTGCCCCTGAGGCACACCGGTTCACCACAGGTACTGTAAGTAAGTACCATTACAAATCATTAACTGGCCTTCTTCTCTTCAGATTCAATTTCTCCTTCTACCTTCAAATTTGGCTTTTTTCTAGTGCTTAGCAATGTGACTTCGTCACCACATCCGTAATGGTGATACGAATACTTTCCTAGTCCAATTTCTCCTAATTTAACGGCTGCTCCACAGCCACATCGCCCTATGACTGGCGCAAATGCCAAGGCATGGCGATTCATCCTGTCGTTATTCCAACAGGCATCTTGAAGGTAATAGATGTTTCTAAGCTTCTTATCGCCAATAGGCATCTGGAACTTCTTAATGAATCCAAACTCTTCAAGTGTCCGAATTCCTGCGATAACTGAAGTTCTACCACGACCAGCCTCACGCATTATGAGAGAGATTGAGGGGAAAGATTTGTTTCCTGACTTTCCCAAGTGGCTCACCAGGCACACCAAAACATCTTTGGCTACATGCTCACGCGCAGCCACCAGAACCTTATAGGCGGGAATTGGCAGCGGCGAATACAGCCCTCCGGGACCAATAGTTAGGACTTCTGTTACATCGTCTTGCATTCATTCTCCTTGGTTTTTAGCAGGTCAGTTAACCCTATGGAAGTTTTAACTAACTGGTAGCGGCTAGTCATCCATGAAGAAAAGAATAAACCGACTAATTGAATAGCGTAAGTAGGCAAGAATTCCTAACCCGTTAGAGCAATTATCCCAGAAAGTCCCTACTAATGGAAGTAATTCTTTTCTGTTATCGATTTTTATGGTTTAGAAAGGAACATTCAAAAGTAATGTCAAGTTTTAATTCGTAGCGCTAACGAAACTCCTGCCGCATCTATCTCATCATCAAGAACAGATGTATAAACCTTCAGTGTCATCAACGGGTCAGAGTGACCAAGAAGCTTTTGTGCAGTTGTCACATGAACACCTTCTGTCTTAAGTAAATAGGCATAGGTTCTACGAAAGCTATGAACGGTAACACCTTGTTTATTGGCGCACTTTTGAAGTGGCTTGTAGGTAAGAGGTAGTTGCGAAAAGTGCCCAAGATAGGGAACCTTTCGAACGCTACTCTTAGATTTGCAGGCACCATTGACAGTCTTTGAGACCCAGACAAATCCATCTCTGATGTCAGATTCTCTGAGGGCAGCTGCTTCACTCCAACGAAGTCCGTGGAGAGCTAAGAAGCGAATCTGCTCGTTGTAGCGACCCCAGTCGACTGCGTTAACTTCATCCCAGGTCAGAAACTTCTTGTCAGCGATTTGAATCTTGGGAGTCTTAAGACCGTCCGCCGGATTTACAACACAAACTCCATAAAGCTTTGCTTCACGATAAATAGTCTTGACCAGCATCAAGCAATGCCGAGATGTCTGAGGTGGGAGAGACAAGAGCTTTTGTTGTAACACCATTGGAGGTACGGCATCAATCTCATAAGCCCCAATAGAGGGTGCTAGATGACGTTTGTAGAGACGCTTGTAATCGTGGAGAGTTTTAGGACGGACATTAAGAACTGCCCAAAAAGATTCAACCCATTCATTTACTAACATTTGAAACCTTCCCATAAGGAAGGACCTACCGATTCCTACTCACCAGGTCATCGACCTGAAATGAAGTATTCCTCGGGCACACTCACGCTTGTAAGTGGGTGGTGAGGGACTCGAACCCCCGACCCGGTGATTAAGAGTCAGCGCGCTCTGCTCTTCTTGTATCGAAACAGCACAACACCAATAACCTCATTAGCCGGAATCC
>NZ_JBIKSG010000025.1:0-13608 GCF_044348745.1 Candidatus Planktophila sp. | reverse complement strand
TTCGCACCAGTGTTGGTGATGACATTAAACGTCCCGGAATAACTGAATGGGGTTATGACGCTCTACCAACTCGGGGTATTCATCAGCTTCTAAAAATGCTCAGAATTACCCGTCGCAACCTTGGCAAAGTCACAGTGCCTGTTCAGTTGTTTCACTCAGTCGAGGATCACACTTTGCCTGTTGCCAATACTGAGATTATTTTGAATGAGATTGGTTCACAAAGTAAGACACGAATTGAATTGGTTAATAGCTACCACGTTGCAACTTTGGATTATGACCAAGAGTTGATTTTCCAGAATAGCCTTACCTTTATAGAAGGATTAACTTCTAAAACCAAATAGGGCCCTTTTAACTTTTGTTAAAGAAGTTCTTTGAGAAAATCAATTGCTTGGACCGCATTCCATCCCTCTGGATGTCTTTGGCGCATAGCGCGAGGACCTTCTAAATCTGAGCCAAATGTCAGTAGTGAGATTTCAGTTCTACCATCGGGTCTGCGCTGCCCAAGACCAATATCTGCCATCAGCGCATTGCATAAGCACTTTGATCCTTGTGCTTGATCTACTTGGCCATTTTTGAATTCGTAATTATCGAGCGGCTCTGCAGGGCAGCGATATCCGATGCCACCATTCTCGCGTTGATACATCGTGCGCAAGTAACCTAGATCGCAAATACGAGTCCGCTCCTTATAGAGACTGTCATTTGAAAGAGTTTGATTGTTCTGGATCACTTTAAAAGGAAAACCAGTGGGAGAAGCGCTGGCATCTGTTAGTACTCGCATGTTTGGATCTGCAAGCGAGTTAAGAACGCTCGATCTGTTCTCTTCTGTGAAACCAGATTCATTTGATAATGCAAATACAGAACCGACCTGCACGCCTTTCGCCCCATGCGCAATTGCCTCAACGACTTTCGCAGGTGTAGCAAAGCCTCCGGCGAGCCAAAATGGAGAGCCAGATGCCAAGATCTTCTCTAGGTTGGGTATGTCTAACTCGTTATAGACAGCCTCACCATTTTCATCAATAGCGTTCTTGGTACGAGGGGGAGCGTTGTGCCCTCCTGCAACGTGGTATTCAATAACAAACCCATCTGGCTTGGTTTCGACATCTTTGTTTAGATATGCAACAAGTGCGTGGGATGAAACAATTGCTAAGAACTCAGGACGTTTAATCGGAAAGTTCTCGATCCCAAGAGTTCTTGGATCAAAGTGCAAGTAGTGCTTTTCTTTAGTTTCAGCGACTTCCACCTTCATGGCTACTTTATTTCCAATAGAAATTTCATTGAGTAGATGTGGGATTTGTGCAGGAATGCCAGCACCAATCAGGATGTAATCAACATCTGCAAGCATTGCACCATAGAGCTGTGCCGGAATTGCAAGTTGGATCTTCTCTAGAATATTCATACCGATCAGGCCGCTATGACCTTCCTTAGCTAGCCACACCTCAACAAAGCTAGCAACAGCTAAGAGATTATTTGAGAAAAGATTTCCTTTGATACTCAACTTTGGAACATCTAAGTAAGGCTTATCTGCTGGGCGACCACCTTCGACATAGAAGCGGTCCATGATTTCTGAGATAGTTTTTTGATTTGGAAAATGGGACATCGCGCGGCGAATATCACCTGATACATCTCCATCTTGCAGCCGGCGAGCAACAACTGAATCAATTGCCGTGCCTGAAATAACACCGAGTTCACCAGCGATAGCAACTTGTTTTGCCAACTGCCAAGAAGAGACGGCTATACCCATTCCACCTTGAATAACCGTTGGGTACTTAACAGAGCTCTCCATGCTTGAACTGTAAAGATCAAAGAGGCGAACTCGCGAGTAGGCATCAGCAATTTGGGGGTTAGATGCCCTTAATGTGAGGCATCTCTAGTCCTTTTGGTCGTGCAGCATTCCAACAGTCAATGAACGCGGGTCCCTGCGGTGCCTGATTGACTAGTCACGGTCTGTGTCTTGGTGCTCATTCCACGTTTTTGAGATTCAATGAAGTTATTCTTTCGGCATTAGTCCAAAGAGATCGGGTCCCAATATGAAAATCAAAAATCTACTTTTGGTAGCAGTGCTAGTTGTTCCACTTGGCCTTGCCGGTTGCGGATCTAAGTTAACTGCCGATGAGGCAGCTGTGGAACCATGCAAGACCTTTCAAGAATACATGGACAGATTTATGGTCAGTGATTTGCGTGGCGGCGCAGGCTATGCCGATGTTGCAAGTAAGCAATTCGCAAAGCTAGCTCCTGATTACCCAGAGTTTCAGCTTTATGCAGATGTCTTGGAAGGCGCAACGGACAACGGTGTAGTCGATGATCTAGGTGGCTATGGAAAGTTGCTGACCTATTGCCTAAAGATAAACAAGGGAACTGAATAGTTCAGCGCGGTACTTTAGGGAATTGTTTAACTTTAACGAGAAGAGTTCTGTCGAGGTGATTGAGCTTTTCTAAGTGGACCGTACTGGGATCGAACCAGTGACCCCCACAATGTCAATGTGGTGCTCTACCGCTGAGCCAACGATCCTTAGGTGGTTAAACTATACATCAGTGATTTATCGGGCGTAATCATCCTCGATACGCTCAATGTCATCCTCGCCGAAGTATGTTCCGGTTTGGATTTCCACGAAAACTAACTCTTCGCTGCCGCTGTTACCAATGCGATGGAGCTGGCCCATTTCAACACTGACTGTTTCACCTGGAAACTTTTCAAACACCTTGCCCTCGATTACAACAGTTGCAACGCCAGAGACGATGAACCAGTGCTCACGGCGTTTTTGATGACGTTGATAAGACAGACGTGTTCCTGGTGTTACATAGATGCATTTAACTTTGTGAAAATCACTTTCCTGCAGAACTTCATACCGACCCCAAGGTCTAGTTGAATCATCTGCTGCCATTTTCACTTTCCTCCGTTATGTGAACTTCTTACTCTTCCACTAATAATGGAGGTCGGGACGGGATTTGAACCCGTGTAGAGGGATTTGCAGTCCCTTGCCTCGCCTCTCGGCCACCCGACCATAGAAATATCGCCGTTAGATTTCATTCCCTACTGAGAGATCTATCTAAACGGCGAATATCAGAGCGGACGACCGGGTTCGAACCGGCGACCTGAACCTTGGCAAGGTTCCGCGCTACCAACTGCGCTACGTCCGCGAGGAGGGCAAATCTATCGCAGGAGAGCCCTAAGCGCCAAAGCGAGTTTGATTGGTTAGCGTTAGCCCGTGCCATATGCGGAAAATTCACCACTCTTTTGGATGGGTGGCCGGCTAGCGACGGATCTAGTCGAGGTTTCTGATGACCCGAAGTGTTTAGATGATGGTGGGTTCTGGGCGGTATCGACAACTTTTGAAAACCAATTCACCGCTGCAAAGTTCGCCACAGTGCAGGCCGCTCCATTTCCAGCAACTTCTTGGATTCCTCTAAAAGGAACTTGGGAATCATCCTTGAATATGAATCAATACATTGGATATGTAGAGTCAATAAGAAGTTCCATTGAACAGGGATGGGTATATCAAGTAAATGCCTGCAGACGATTGAGTCATACTGATGACGGACAATCGCTGCGAGGACTCTTTACGGAGATATTGAAAAATAATCCAGCACCCTGGGCTAGCTATCTTGAAATTTCGGGAGTAATGATTGCTTCGGCCTCACCTGAACTCTTTCTAAGCCGCGATAGAAATACTGTGAAAACTTCACCTATTAAGGGCACTCAACCACTTAATGCCGAGGATTTTGGAGCTAAAGATAAAGCTGAAAATGTAATGATTGTTGATTTGATGAGAAATGACTTGAGTAGAATTTGCAAGAGTGGAACCGTAGAAGTGCCGCGATTGCTTTCAAGTGAAGAACACCCAGGTCTTCAGCATCTGGTTTCTGATGTTAAGGGTGAATTGCTAGATGACATTTCATGGTCTGAAATTTTTGAAGCACTATCTCCACCTGGTTCGGTAAGTGGTGCACCAAAGTCATCGGCGGTTCAGGTGATTGCCGAGAATGAAATAGATCGTGGGCCTTATTGTGGAGTTCTAGGGTGGGTAGAGGGTGAGAAAGCTGAGTTATCTGTTGCTATCCGCACATTTTGGAAGGATTCGCACATCAATTTTGGAACGGGTGCCGGGATTACTTGGAGTAGTGACTCTGCAGCTGAATGGGAAGAAACTCAACTGAAAGCTAGACGGTTGATTTCTATAGCAGGAGGGGAGTTGTAGTGAAAGTAATTGTCAATGGTCTCCTCGTCCCTCAAGAAGAATCACAGATTTCCGATCTTGGGTGGCTCTCTGGTGCCGGAATCTTTGAAACCATTAAGACAGTGGATGGTAAACCTTGGGCATTTTCTCGACATATGCGCAGAGCTGTTAATAGTGGGATCAAAGAGCGCGTTGTTCTACCTAATGAAGAATTAGTGCGGGAAGCGATTTCGCTATTACTTCAAGAAGAAGCTCACTCAACTGGACTATTGCGCGTTTCATTTGATGCCAGTGGAAATTGGGGCGCGGTTCATCTTGCTTATGAGGAGCAGTTGTCTGCGGCAAAGGTTTGCCAACATTCTGTTCCGTTGGTTATTCAAGGCGTTCCAGTAAAGAGTTTTCCATATACCCATCGCCTGGAGATTCTGGAACAAGCACGTGCTGGCGGATTTGATGAAGCGCTGGTAACCAGTTCGGATGGAAAACTCTGCGAAGGATCAGTCAGCAATGTTCTGGTAAAGATTGAAGGAAAGTGGTGCACCCCACCACTATCTGATGGGGTCTTGCCAGGCATCATGCGTGCACTTGTTATTGAAAATTGCGAAGTAATCGTGCGATCTATCCCAGTTGCTGAAATAGAAAGGATTGAGTCTGCATTTTTGTTAGGCAGTCTTCGCATTGCTCAGCCGATTGCATCTATCGATGGTCGAGAATTATCCCAATCACCTGAATTCAGGGATGAAATACACGCGATGGCGCTTAGGACTTCGGTAGGCTAGGAACATGTCCCAGATTTCAATCACGGTAGATGGCGCGAAGATTCAGGTAGAGGCCGACCAGCGTCCTACCCAGATCTTTGCCGACAACAAAGAGATTGTGGTCTGCAAGGTAAATGGAATCCTTAAGGATTTGTGGAGCGAGCTAGTCGATGGTGATGTCGTTGAGGGGATTTCAATTTCCTCACCTGATGGTCTTGCCGTTCTTCGTCACTCCACTGCCCATGTCATGGCACAGGCAGTCCAGGAGGTTTATGCAAATACTCGATTGGGTATTGGGCCTCCAATCAAAGATGGCTTCTATTATGACTTTGATCCAGAGAACACCTTCAATCCAGATGATTTAACAAAGATCGAAAGTGCGATGCGAAAGATCATTAAAGAGGGTCAACGCTTCAAGCGCCGCATAACAACAGAGGCTGAGGCTTTGATAGAACTCGCCCATGAACCGTATAAGTGTGAATTGATAGGAATCAAGGGTCCAGCAGGTGAAGAAGCATCTGTTGAAGTTGGTGGTTCTGAGTTAACTATCTATGACAATCTCGGGCGCGATGGCAATCCAGTGTGGAGTGATTTATGCAGAGGTCCGCACCTGCCTTCAACAAAACACATTCCGGCTTTCAAACTCATGCGTACCGCCGCCGCTTACTGGCGAGGTTCTGAGAAGAATCCTATGTTGCAACGCATTTACGGAACTGCCTGGCCTTCACAGGATGAGTTGAACGCATACTTAGAACTTTTGGCAGAGGCTGAAAAGCGCGACCACCGTCGTTTAGGCACAGAGCTAGATCTTTTTTCTTTCCCAGAAGAGATTGGTTCTGGCTTGGCCGTTTTTCATCCCAAGGGTGGAATTGTTCGTCGCGCGATGGAGGATTACTCACGCATTCGCCATGAAGAAGAGGGATATGAGTTTGTTTACTCTCCGCACTTAACTAAAGCGGCCTTGTTTGAAACCTCCGGTCACCTGCAGTGGTATGCCGATGGCATGTATCCACCAATGATTTTGGATGAGGAGTACAACGCTGATGGCACCGTTAAGCGTGCCGGTCAGCAGTACTACATGAAGCCAATGAACTGTCCGTTCCACAATCTCATCTACAGATCCCGTGGACGTTCATATCGCGAACTGCCATTGCGTTTGTTTGAATTTGGAACTGTCTATCGTTATGAAAAATCAGGAGTGTTACACGGCATCACTCGGGCACGTGGTTTTACCCAAGATGATGCGCATATCTATTGCACAAAAGAACAGATGGTTGGTGAGTTAGATTCCTTGCTCACCTTCGTTTTAAATTTGTTGCGCGATTACGGACTCAATGATTTCTATTTGGAACTTTCAACCAAGAACCCTGAAAAGTTCGTGGGAGAAGATTCAGATTGGGAAGAAGCAACAGAGGCACTTCGCAAGGCTGCAACGGCGCAAAATCTCGAACTTGTTTTGGATGAAGGTGGCGCTGCCTTTTATGGTCCAAAAATCTCAGTCCAAGCGAAAGATGCCATTGGTCGCACGTGGCAGATGTCTACGATCCAGGTAGATTTTCAATTGCCTCAACGTTTTGAATTGGAGTATTCAGCAACAGATGGAACTCGTCAGCGTCCGGTGATGATTCACCGCGCTTTGTTTGGATCCATCGAACGTTTCTTTGGTGTTCTTACCGAGCATTACAGTGGAGCATTCCCACCGTGGCTTGCACCTGTTCAAGCAGTTGGCATCCCCGTGGCAGACACTTTTGCTGACTACCTCGGAGATGTGATCAAGCAAATGCGCAAAGCTGGAATTCGCGCAGAACTTGATTCATCCGATGATCGTATGCAGAAAAAGGTTCGCAACGCACAAATGCAGAAGATACCGTTCATGGTTATCGCAGGAGAAGAAGATCAAAAGGCCGGGGCTGTTTCTTTTCGCTATCGAAATGGCGAGCAAAAGAATGGAATACCTATCCAGGAAGCCATTGCGGAAATTAAAAAGGTAGTACAGGAACGAACCCAGGTTTAATCAGTGGCCGGGCACATTGATGGAGTGGGAATGCCTGACGGCTGGCAACGGCTTTGGGCCCCACACAGATTAGATTATTTGCGAGGCGAGAACCGGCCGCTAGAAGGAAATGATGTTGGTTGCCCATTTTGCAGAATACCGACTTTGCAGGATGAAGAAGGACTGATTGTCCATCGGGGTGTGACAGCTTTTGTGGTCATGAATCTCTATCCATATAACCCAGGGCATTTGTTGATTTGTGCATACCGACACGTGCCAGATCTGACTGATTTAACAGAGCAAGAACGTAATGAAATTAGCGCATTGACCGCCCACTCAATGAAAATCATTCGAAAAGTTTCACAACCGGCAGGTTTCAATCTAGGAATGAATCAGGGCGCGATTTCAGGAGCTGGGGTTGCAGAACACATACATCAGCATGTTGTTCCAAGATGGAGTGGTGATGCAAACTTTATGCCGATCATTGGTAAAACGAAGGTAATGCCGCAACTATTAACTTTAACTCGCGCGGAGATATCCGCCGCTTGGTAGTTATTGGATAAGTTGTTGAATGTACTCCTCAACGATGTCTTTTCCGATTCCACGTTCGATCCACAAAGGTATAGCGGGAAACATCAAGCCAGCCTTGAATGAGTCTTCTCCTAAGGAAGCAATTAGTTCCAAGTACTCATCTCGGAACTCTTGAACCAAGGTCTGATGTTCTGGTTCACAACTTTTCTTGGTAACAGGATTTGTTGAGTAATCAATTATTTGAAGATCGGCCAAGCCAATGAGTGCGGCTGGCAAACCTCCTTCATCGTGGAGCACTAAGAATGGGGTGATCATTTGATCAAAGACTCGGGTTGCAATCATCACCGCGTCATCAAAATCTGCTTCAAGTTTTTCTAAGTGAGTCACCACTACAAGGCGCGGAACCTGATATTCATCTAATGATTGCCATAGATCAATCGTCGCTTGATCTATTCCAGCAGAGGGATCAATGGCAAAAATAGCTAGATCTGATTCAGGTTCAGCCGTTTCTAAATATTGAGCGTTGAAAACAGCGGCAACCTGGGCTGGATCTGCGCTTTGGTGACCGTAGACATGAATCCGCAGGTCGTTTATTTGAGATTGCACTGGCTCAGCCTACGATGGTCCTTGATGTTAAGTGCACGTTTGAAGCCAGTGGTTACTCGGGTAATTACCCCAGTGGCTAGATTCGCCTTGCGTATAGGAATCACGCCCAACGCCGTTACCTGGGTGGGGGCGATTGCTGTGGTGGCCTCGGCACTGTATTTCTACCCAAGAGGTGAATTCTTCATCGGTACTTTGATTATTAGCGTGATGGCTTTGAGTGACCTCTTTGACGGAACCATGGCACGTATTTCACAAAAAGGTTCTAGCAAGTGGGGCAACTTTCTTGACTCAACTATAGATCGAGTCACAGATTCTGCGATTCTCGTTGGGGTTTCGTTATACCTAATCGATAAAGATGACTCTCTCGTTCTAGTTGTCATGGTCACCTTGGTTACAGGAATGTTAGTGCCATATATTCGCGCGAAAGCAGAAAGTTTTGGTATTTCATGTTCTGGCGGTATTGCTGAAAGAACTGAAAGATTGATTATCTCTTTAGCTGCTATTGGATTTGATGGCTTAGGCGTTCCATACGTTTTGGCTATCGGAATGTGGTTATTGGCGATACTTGGGACGTATACAGTTATTCAAAGAATGTTAATTGTTAAGCGAGCCATATAAGTGAAAGACAATCTTGCCGCCTATGCCTATTTTGCAGGTTGGAGACTTGTTCGCTGGTTGCCCGAAAAAACTGCATACCGTTTGGCCTACTGGGCAGCAGATTTCTTAACTAAGAGGAATGGAAAAAGCGTATCTCGTTTGCGTTCCAATCTAAGTCGAACTCAACCAGGCATCTCATCTGCGCAATTGGATGTTTTGGTTTCTAAAGCGATGCGTTCTTACATGCGCTACTGGTGCGACACTTTCAGATTTCCCGATTGGTCTGCCCAGCGAGTTAGCGCAACAGTTTCGGTAAACAATGAGCATCTTTTGTTGGATGCAATTGCAGCCAAGACTGGTGTCATAGTTTCCTTGCCACATGCTGGTAACTGGGATCATGCAGGTGCGTATTTCTGCGCTAAAGGAATCAATCTTTTAACGGTTGCGGAACGTCTTAAACCAGAAAAACTTTTCTTGAAGTTTTTAGAGTACCGCCAAGCTATGGGTATGGAAGTTCTACCTTTAGATGGAAAAGTCATGGGCACTTTGGCTCAAAGATTAGGCCAGGGAGCATTAGTGGCATTGGTTGCTGATCGTGATTTATCACGTTCTGGGATAGCAGTTGAATTCTTCGGTGGGCCTTCTCGTATGCCAGCAGGTCCAGCGTTGTTGGCCATCAAAACTAAAGCGCCACTGATAACCGCCTTTGTTTCCTACACCGAATCGGGCATCCATATCGACTTCAATGAAGTGCTTATCCCTAGCACTGGAAGTGATGATGAGAAAATTCATCAGATCGTGCAAACGACCGCACAACACTTCGAAGTAGGAATTTCCAAACATCCAGAGGACTGGCACATGCTTCAACGCATTTGGACCGATGGTGATTTTGTGGAGCGCACCTAATGCTGACCAGATCTTTAAAGATTGGAATTGTTTGTCCGTATAGTTGGGACACTCCCGGTGGTGTTCAAAACCATATTCGTGATCTAGCAGAATTTTTGATTAAAGCCGGACATGAGGTTTCTGTCTTAGCTCCTGCTATGGATGAAGAAAATTTGCCTTCCTATGTGGTGCATGCAGGTAAACCAATTTCGATTCCATACAACGGCGCAGTAGCAAGAGTCTTGTTTGGGCCTGTTGCCTTTTCCCGAGTACGTCAATGGATTGCGCAAGGCGAATTTGATTTGTTGCACTTGCATGAACCGGCGATTCCTTCCATTTCATTGCTTGCTTGCTGGGCAGCAGATGGACCAATGGTCGGCACATTCCATGCGGCAGCAAAGCGACAAAAGATTATTTTTGCCATAGGACCGATTCTTGAGCCGGCCATAGAGAAGTTGTCAGCTCGGATTGCTGTGTCAGAGGCCGCGCGCCTTACTCTGACCGATCATCTAGACACCGATGCAGTGGTCATCCCAAACGGTATTTACGCATCTCGATATTTAGAAGGAATACCTCAGGAAAAATGGCAAGGAAATACGATCGGCTTCATTGGAAGATTCGAAGAACCTCGAAAAGGCTTAAGTATTCTGCTTGATGCTTTGCCCGTTATTGCGCGATTTGCACCCGACGTCAAAGTCCTCGTTGCAGGCCCAGGGGATCCCACTGAAGTTGAGAAGGGGATTGATCCTCAGTTACGACATCGCTTTTCATTCTTAGGAAAGATTTCAGAGGAGGAAAAAGCCAATTTCATGTCTTCAATTGCAATTTATGTCGCACCCAATACCGGCGGTGAGTCATTCGGCATCATCTTGGCAGAAGCACTTGCCGGAGGAGCGTGTGTGGTTGCAAGTGACATCCCAGCATTTGATGATCTATTAGGCCAAGGTGAATTTGGTGGGCTTTTCAAATCCGAAGATTCAACAGATTTGGCTAAAGTCGTTATTGATTTATTGCGAGATGAAAAGAAAAGAGAAGAGTTAGCACGCGCCGGCCGCCTACGAGGCCAAAGTTTTGATTGGAATGTGATTGCTCAACAAATATATTCCGTTTATGAAATGTCAATCGTAGGAAGCGAAAAAGTTAAACTGGCATCTGATACACGTTCCTGGAATCGCTTCCTCTCAAAGGATGATAAGTAATGACTAATTGGGTGTTGGCAGTTTTCGTTCTCCTTATCTCGTTGTGGTACTTGTCTTTTTTGGCAACACGTCTTGATCGCTTGCATCACCGAGTCGAAACTAGTTGGGCCAATCTAGATGTGCTTTTGCAGAAGAGAGCCTCAGTCGCATTAGAGATCGCACATAGCGACATTGCAGATCCAGCCTCCTCTCTGTTACTAACAGGAGCTGCCTATCAAGCCAGAGATGCAGAAATTCAAAGTAGATCAGCGGCTGAGAGCGGATTATCAGGTGCATTGGGCTTACTTCTTGAAGATTCTCAGCATCTTGCTACCGCTGCTGATAATGCCCTACTTACAGAGCTTTCTGCTTTAACAGACAAAATACGGGTAGCTATTGCTCTTCACAAAGATGCGGTGACAAGAACACAGATGGTGCGCAGAAAGATAATCGTAAGAATTTTCCGCTTAGCTGGTAGCGCTCCATTGCCTGTTACCTACGAATTTGAGTCTGATGTTCTCTAAACGCAGGATTGCCATTGGGCTTTTATTGAGCTTGTTACTCACTAGCTGCGCAGCGATATCGAATATTTTGCCAGAAGCAGTTCCTACAAATGCAATTAGTGGACGCGAAGGAATTAATGGTCCGGTTCTGGTGGTCAAAATAGATGACACGACGCAGGCACACCCACAGGTTGGTTTGGAAGATGCCGATGTTGTCTATATCGAACAAGTCGAAGGCGGCCTGACTCGTTTAGCTGCGATCTTCTCATCTGTTATTCCACAACGTATCGGACCTGTGCGAAGTGCACGTATTTCCGACATCGATATATTGGCGCAATATGGACGAGTGGCATTTGCATACAGTGGTGCGCAACGTAAGTTGCTACCTGTTATTGCCTCAGCTAATCTCCAAGACTTAGGAGCGCAGCGACAAAGTCCAACAATATTTACAACCGACCCAAATCGAACTCCTCCATATGCAATGATTTTGCGTGCTGATTTATTGATGGAGAAGATCGCAGAAAACAATTACCAAATTGATTCAGCCAAAGATGTTGGTTTCAAATTTGGCGAATTACCCGAAGGCGGAGCGCTAACGGATAAAGCGGTCATGCATTGGCCGGCAGCAACTTATTCTGCGACTTGGTCACAGGAGGACTCCCGATGGCTACTCTCGCACAATGATTCGATTAACTATGCAGAATCTGGAGTCGTTCTCGGTCCAACGACATTAGTCATTCAGATGGTTTCGATAATTCCATCAGAGTACAAAGACAAGGTTGGGGGAGTAACCCCACTGTCACAAACTGTTGGGACAGGAAAGGCCTATGTATTACGAAATGGCCAAAGGTTTGTGACGACATGGAACAGACCATCTAGCGAGGCAGGGACAACCTTCACCTTCGCAGATGGAACCGTAATGAACTTCGATCCGGGCCAGATTTGGATAGCGCTAACAGATCGTGAGCCTGATTTCACCTCGCCACCTCCGCCAAAGACGAAGTAGGATTACTACCTATCTTTCGATCGAAGCGGAGTAAATGGACATGTCTGAAGTAACTGGCACAGCTCGCGTTAAGCGCGGAATGGCTGAGATGCTCAAGGGTGGCGTCATCATGGATGTTGTCAACGCCGAACAAGCAAAGATTGCCGAAGATGCCGGTGCTGTCGCGGTCATGGCACTAGAGCGCGTGCCAGCAGATATTCGCGCACAAGGCGGCGTTGCACGTATGTCAGATCCTGACATGATCGAAAAGATTCAAGCCGCTGTATCAATCCCAGTTATGGCTAAGGCGCGCATCGGTCATTTTGTGGAAGCGCAGGTTCTACAGTCACTGGGAGTCGACTACATCGATGAGTCAGAAGTTTTAACTCCTGCAGATTATGAAAATCACATCGATAAGTTTGGCTTCACAGTTCCTTTTGTCTGCGGTGCGACAAATCTAGGTGAAGCCCTGCGTCGTATTAACGAAGGTGCAGCAATGATTCGCTCAAAGGGCGAAGCAGGAACAGGCGATGTTTCAAATGCAATGCAGCACATGAGAAAGATTGGCGGAGAGATTCGTCGTCTGTCATCGATGCGTGAAGATGAACTTTATGTTGCAGCAAAAGAATTACAGGCACCTTACGCACTTGTTAAAGAGGTTGCAGAGACCGGAAAACTTCCTGTCGTTCTCTTTACTGCCGGCGGTATTGCAACTCCTGCTGATGCCGCGTTGATGATGAGCATGGGCGCAGATGGCGTGTTTATTGGCTCGGGTATTTTCAAATCTGGCAATCCTGCCCAACGCGCTGCTGCCTGCGTTAAGGCGACAACATTTTGGGATGATGCAAAAGTTGTTGCAGATGCATCTCGTGGCTTAGGTGAAGCGATGGTTGGAATCAACGTTGCAGATCTACCTGCGCCACATCGTCTTGCTGAACGCGGTTGGTAATTGTTTAGCAAATGAAGGTTGGGGTATTAGCTCTCCAGGGTGATGTTCGAGAGCACATCAGCTCTCTTATTGCCTGTGGAGTTAGTCCAATACCTGTTAGACGCTCATTAGAGATTGATCAGATTGATGCTTTGGTTCTACCGGGTGGTGAATCAACCACAATTGCTCAGTTAGCTGAAAGCTTTGGATTCTTTGATCAGATCAAAGATCGTATTTCAGCCGGCATGCCGGTATATGGATCATGTGCTGGAATGATCTTGTTGGCTAATGAAATTCTAGATGCCAAGGAAGGTCAAAAGAGTTTTGGCGGATTAGACATAACAGTTCGTAGAAATGCCTTTGGCCGCCAAGTTGATTCCTTTGAATCAGATATTGCATTTAGTGATGGTTCAACAGATCCAGTTCATGCGGTGTTTATTCGGGCACCTTGGGTAGAACGCGTTGGACA
>NZ_JBIKSG010000051.1:0-4301 GCF_044348745.1 Candidatus Planktophila sp. | reverse complement strand
GGCGGCAAAGATCATCTCTCCCATCGTTTAGTGAGAGCAGGATTAACCCGGCCTATGGCTGCCATTGCGCTGTGGGCGGCATCTGGTGTGTGCGCATTGGTGGCAATTGGAATTTACAGATACTCAGGCTCTTTCGGATCAGCGCTGATCTATGTGTTTGCTGCAGGCTGGTTATCGGCCCTGGTGCTGTTCTTGCGCACCCCACCACATGACTAAGCCCCACGTATAGGCTCACGCAAGTTTTTCACTTTTGACCATTCACAGGTGGGTCACAGCAATAACTTGGATTTATCGAACCCCATAATTATTGCAAATACCAATACTGGTACCTAAGAATGGAGCAGTTCATGAGCGAGCACACTAATCAAGCAGTCATAAAGTATGCAGATTCAATTATTCGTTGGGGTGGAGTCTTTAGAAATATTTTCACCGTCTTAGGTTGGATCTATTTAATTGGTGGACCATTTATTGGGTTCGTCTTTGTTGCAGGTGCACAAGCTCCATCAACTTACTTCCTCATGGGCATCATCGCGGGAGTTGTTGGCGCGGTAGCAATGTTTGGATACCGAATCATTTTTGACTACTTGTTAATGAAGGCTCACCAAGCCAAGGGCTAAGAAGCACAGACAAAGCCATCACGCTAGCAATGAGCGTGATGGCTTTGTGCTTGTCTAACATCGTTTGGTCCCAATTTCATGCCGCTTTTGTGCGTGAAGTGGGTCATCTAAATCTCCGATACGATTACGTCCGCAGATAATGCTGCAGTGGGGCCTATAGCTCAGTCGGTAGAGCAACGGACTTTTAATCCGTGGGTCGACGGTTCGAGCCCGTCTGGGCCCACTCGATTAGCTTTCCAAGCAAGGCGATTTGGCCAACGATAAGAACAAACAAGCTATACCTGCCATCTGGGATGGGCGCAAAGACAAATAAGACCCCCATCAATGAAATGGACATGAGGAATGGTGCAAATAGTTCTCTGCGTTTGAAACCCAGAAGCAGGATCAACGTCACCACACTCCACAGCCCAGCCCAAGCGGTAAGGCCGTGTAGCGCATTCCATAAGCGCATGGGCGCTCGCGCTTTTTCCGCAATCTCAGGGAATACCCATTCAATTCCTTGGTTTTCATATTCGATTGTGCTGTGCAGAAATGGTGGGCTTGGTAAACCATTGATTGGGAACGGAACTAGGTATGCATTTCTTTTGACATGCGTGTTTAGAATAAACAAGGGCGCTTGTTTGGCCAAAGTGCCCCAAGCGGCAGGAACAAACTCCTGCGACAAGATTTTTTCTTCAGCCGACACCTTTGCCTGATTTAAAAAAGTACACGCTGCCTCTGAACTCCAAGTTTCGGTATTTCCAACACCAGGAATATTTTCCTCTACAAACCCTGCGCCTTCAGGTAAATTAGCAAAACATGAAATGTCATTTCGCATCCACTCCTGAGCATAGTAATTATTTATGGGGCTCATTCCAAGAATGAGATTTGATCCAATCACCGTGATAAGCACGGTAGAAGAAATAGCCGTCAGCAGATAGGTGAAGACAACTTTTTTTCGAGTCAAAAGTAAAAAAAGAACCGAAAATACAAGAAGTGTGGGTAATCCATTTGGTCGAAAAGAAAGCAACAAGGATCCTAAGAACAGTTGCGTAGCTATGTCAGTCTTTGAGACTAATTCCGCTCTACGAATTTTGACCATAAAGGCCGTGACAAGTAAAAGACCTGCCGTCATTTGAATGTCATGCCATAGAGTTAATCCCATGCCCCAAATTAATGGAGTTAGGGTCATCAAGAAGGATGAAATAGCAGCGGTTTTTTTAGTAAGAATTGAATAAGTGAATTGAGTTGAAGCAAATACAAGCAGCAAGCCCCCTAAAAGGCTTAGCAGTCCTATGGCATCTCCAAAAAACGAGAAGAGCCTCACATATATAGCCCAGGAAGCTGTGAATGAATTTGTGAGATTGCCAGTCCTTGCCATTTCAACAGCCGCAAACGAATCCCCCGAAAAAAACCCTGGAAAGAAAATAACCCAGCAAGCAATGAGAAAAAGAGAATTTCGCATAAGTGAAAACTTAAAATCTACGTTTGTGATTTTTGAGATCATTTTTGTCGCCGATGTGTAAGTCGGAAGGCTGCCATTGAAACTATTACTGCGAAGGCATCTACTACCGAGATTGATTTTCCTTCTGCTCTAGTTCTTGCTCTATATGAAACCTCAATCTCAAAAGGTCGCTGTCTAAATCGCCACATGTGCATAGGGATCTCTATTTCAAGACCAAACTTCTTGTATCTATAGGGGAGATTTTTCAGATTAATTGAAGGAATCAGTTTGTACCCACACATGATGTCCGTTATTACCTCATTGAAGAAGAGCCCATACAAATTTGAGATCAGTTGATTTCCTCGGGCGTATCTCCATGTAAAAGATGAGTGCGCTAGAAATTTGCGATACCCAAAAACAAAATCGCATCCATTCGTTTGCACAACGGCCCACATCCTTACGATATCTGAAGTTGCTAATTCTAGATCTGAGTCGAGAATAACAACATGAGAAGTTTTTAGTGCCGTAGAGCCAGCACGTATAGCACTGGCCTTTCCACCATTCTTTTTCCTTATAACTTGGTGGGGTAGCCGATAAGTTTCCAGGGCATTATTCAAAATGGCCACGGAATTATCTGTACTCCCGTCATCGACAAAAATGTATTGGTCCACAGTTCCTTCGGGTAGAAGAGCGAGCTGGGTTACGAGCTCTTGAATTGTTCGTTCCTCATTGAAAAATGGGACCAAGACTGTGAGAGTTTTCATAGCATGCTAAATGTAGTTTCTTGGTGGGCTGAATAGAAGAGAATCTGTCAAACATTCCCGGAATACCTATAAATGTTCATTTGATACCGCAACCCTGGGGTTATTTCCTATAGCTCAGTCGGTAGAGCAACGGACTTTTAATCCGTGGGCCAGCGGTTCGAGCCCGTCTGGGCCCACTCATAGTTAATCAAAGCCTCCGCTACTATCACCTCGTGAAGAGATCACCGGCATTTTTAGTTGTTTTTGTTTTTTCAATCTTTCTCGCGATATCTTCAACCTCTGCCGCAACAAAAAACATTGAAGGAACGAGTTGTAAGCAGCTCGGGTTGCGACAATTACAAGATCGCGATCTCTACACCTGCGCAAAAGTAAGCAACAAATTAGTCTGGCAATTAACAGATGACAACACCTCTGATTTTGCACCATTTCCAATTAATGGACCCACTTGGCAACAACTTGCTGATGTCCGAGATGGTGCAGCAAAAGCTGCTGCAGAGTTATTGGCTAAGCAAGCAGCAGAATTAAAAGCTCAGCAAGAGGCTGCTGCCAAAGCGACTGCAGATGCCAAGGCTGCCAAAGCGGCTGCAGAAGTTCCAAAAGTTGCTGGACTAGTAATCGGCAAGCTTTTGTGGAGTGATGATTTTGTCGGCGCAAAGGGCTCTTCAATCAACTCCAGCAATTGGAGCGCGCGCAATTGTCACCGAGTGCCTACCGGCATGGGCGGCGGCGCATGCTTTGATAGTGAAGTTGTTTATTACGCTCCATCTGCAATCAAATTAGATGGCAGCGAAGACGGCGCCGCAGTCATTACAACGACGCGAATTACAGGAGCACTACCTAGTGATGCTGGCAAGTGCTTAACTGGCTATTGCGCATTTGTAAGCGGTCGTTTTGATACACATGGCAAAGTTGCATTTCAGTATGGATTTATCGAAGCCCGCATCAAGATGCCAGCAGGTAGTGGAAACCACCCTGCTTTCTGGATGCTTGGCGACAATATAAATCAAGTAGGTTGGCCATATTCAGGTGAGATGGACATTACTGAGATCCATAGCAATGAACCAACAACAACTACATCTGCAACACATTATTCAACAATTAATTCACCCAATACTTGTTGTACCAATCACCAATACAAGGTTGCAGCACTTGGCGTCGGAGCTGACACCTCAGCGGGATATCACACATACGCTGTTGCCTGGATGCCTAACTCAATTTCATATTACGTTGATAATCGTTTGATCTCTACAACAACTCCATCAAATCTGGGTGGCCTGTGGGTGTTTAACAGCAAGTTCTTCTTAATTCTTAATAACGCTGTTAATGCAGGATTTAGTGGATCATGGCAAAACTTGCAATCATCAACAATGAGCATTGACTGGGTTCGCAGTTATCAAGTTAATGGTCATGGAGAAGTCTTTACCCCATAAAAAATCCCGGCGCCCATACGGGCACCGGGATCTCTTATTTGAGAATTTTTACTTCTTCTTATAACCA
>NZ_JBIKSG010000050.1:0-4326 GCF_044348745.1 Candidatus Planktophila sp. | reverse complement strand
GTGGAAACAGCAAAGCTGGCACGTGATCACAACAATGCAAATGTTGTTGGTATCGGCGGCCGGATGCACACGATTGAAGAGTGCAAATCAATCATTGATGCATTTGTTGAAACGCCCTTTTCAAATGATGAGCGTCATGTGCGCAGAATTAACAAGATATCTAAATATGAGGGTTCGCTTTAAACCTTTGTATATAACATGTCATTAACGGCATGATCTTTATCAATACCTTGACCTTCAAAACGAGTTACTGGTCGCCATTCTGGTTTATCGATTACTCCCCCAGTAAATAATGTGGAGGCTGCAAAAACCTCTTGAATGCTCTCTGCATAAGGAACCCAATCAGTTGCAATATGTATGAAGCCACCTTTTTTAATCTTTGGGTGAATCAAAGCAAGAAAACCTTCATTAACAATACGGCGTTTGTTGTGTTTCTTCTTGGGCCAAGGATCTGGAAAGTACAAATGAATTCCATCAAGTGATTCATCAGGGATCATGTGCTGCAAAACCACATGCACATCATCTTCAATTACTTTTAGGTTAGTTAGATTGTTTTCAACTATGCGTGCCAACAACTTACCGATTCCTGGTGGGTGGACATCGACTGCGATATATCCATTGTTGGGATGATTCTTAGCGATGATTGCCGTTGCCTCACCCATTCCAAAACCAATCTCCATAATGATTGATTGGCTGTTAGGAAAGATTGCCTTAACCTCTATTAACTCTTGCTTAAATTCAATTCCATGAATGGCCTGCAGGGCTGTCTTTGCCTGCCTTTGGGCATCAGTTATGCGTGATCCACGAATGCTGTAACTGCGTACCGATGGGCGTTCCATGGGGTAACTCTGTCATGGTTGGATTGGAACCTACAAAACCCTCAAAGGAGTAACAAGTGCCAGGTCTAAATTTGAGCCGTGCGGAAGCAAAAGATCGTGCGGACCATCTGTATGTAAACAGCTATGTAGTAACCCTTGATGTAACAAAGGGCGAAGAGACCTTTTATTCAAAGTCTGAAGTTTCCTTTACATGTAATAAGCCTGGTTATTCCACATTTATTGACGCGGTAGGCCGTTCAGTAATTAGTGCGACCCTCAATGGAGTTGCAGTTGATACAAGTAACTTTGACGGCGAATCGATCTTTATTACTGGTCTAGCTGCAGAGAATCTTCTCGTCATTGAAATTGAAGCTGAGTACTCAAAGTCAGGTGAAGGTCTGCAGCGTTCAGTTGATCCATCTGATGGTGAGGTTTATTTATACTCTCAAGGCGAGACCGCCCACATCCGCAACATGTTCCCTTGCTTTGATCAGCCCTCTTTGAAGGCAACTTTTTCTTTAACTGTCACAACACCTGGTCACTGGGAAGCTGTTTCAAACAATCCCGTTGAGTCAAAGGTTGCAAAGGGAGATCTTGTTGAATGGAAGTTCTCAACGACTCCACGCATCACTACATATCTAGATGCACTTATCGCCGGACCGTATTCGCATGTGCATGATGTGTATAAAGGTGAGAAGGAAATCCCACTTGGTATTTACTGCCGCAAGTCAATGATGCAGTACTTAGATCCTGAAGATATTTTCCTCATCACTAAGCAAGGTTTTGAATACTTTGAAAAGACCTTCGGTTTGGCATATCCATTTGAAAAGTATGATCAGATTGCAGTGGTTGACTTTAACTTTGGTGCAATGGAAAACGCCGGCGCAGTTACTTTCCGTGAAGATGTATTGGTTTTCCGCAGCCACATGCCAGATAAGGCATACCTCTCACGTGCCAACACAATCCTGCACGAGATGGCTCACATGTGGTTTGGTGACATGGTCACCATGTACTGGTGGGATGATCTATGGCTCAACGAATCATTTGCAGAGTGGTCTTCCTACTTAGCCCTTTCAGAAGGAACACGTTTTAAGGGAGCATGGTCAGAATTTAACTCTGCCCGCAAAAACTGGGCCTATCGCCAAGACCAACTCTCTTCGACCCACCCAATCATCGCTGACATGGTCGATATGGAAGCGGTCAATGCAAACTTTGACGGAATTACCTATGCAAAGGGTGCTTCAGTTCTCCACCAATTAGTAGCTCACGTTGGACGCCCGCAATTTATTGCAGGCCTTCAGAAATACTTTGCTAAGCATGCTTGGGGTAACACAACGCTCAATGACTTGTTGGTAGAGCTAGAAGCGGCAAGTGGACGCAAACTTGATGCTTGGGTTAACACCTGGTTGCAAACAGCAGGTGTAAACACCTTGCGCCCTGTTTTAGATATTGATGCGGGAGTTTATAAGAGCGTCACAATTTCACAGGAAGTGCCATTGATTCCAGTTGGTTCTAAAGAACTACGCCCCCACCGTTTAGCTGTTGGTCTCTATGACATCAGTGGCGATTCCTTGACGCTTCGCAAGAGTGTCGAGTTAGACGTTGCCGGTGCTTCAACAGTTGTTACTGATCTTGCAGGTGAAAATGTTGCGGATCTATTGCTCATCAATGATCGCGACCTGTCATATGCAAAATTGCGCTTTGATGATCGTTCAATTGCAACACTCAAAACCCATCTTGGAAAATTTGATGATGCTCTTGCTCGCGCTTTGTGTTGGGCAGCAATCTGGGATATGCATCGAGATGCTGAAATTTCATCCTCTGACTTCCTAGAAATCGCACTTAACGGTCTTGCTGGAGAAAGTGATGATGCAATCGTCAATATTGTGCTTTCGCAATTAGGCACATCTGTTGAGGCCTATACAAAGGAAGCAAACCGTGATGCCTACCGTGAAAAGTTGGCTGATGGTTTGTGGGCACTGACAAACAGTTGCGCTCCAGCTAGCGATCTACAGCTTTTGATCTCCCGCGCCTTTGCAATTAATGCGCACACAGATGCACAAACTGCAAACATTCGCGCACTTCTGAATGGATCTGCTCCAGGGCTAAAGGTTGATGCCGACCTTCGTTGGTACTTCTTGATTGCTCTAACAGAGCGCGGTGCAACAACAAAGGCAGAACTAGATGCTGAACTTGCAAAGGACAACACAACTACTGGAAACCTTGCCTACGAGACTTGTTTAGCAGCAATGCCAAATCATGAGGCTAAGGCATATGCATTTAACAAGGTTCTCAACGAAGAGGTTTCAACCTCTGTTCGAACCGCTTTAGTTGCTGGTTTCCAGCGTCCTATTCAGGGCAAGTTGTTAGAGCCATTTGTAAACCTCTACTTTGATAATCTCATTTCAGTTTGGGAATCAAAATCTTATGAACCTGCAGCAAAGTATGTGACAGGTTTTTATCCATCATGGGTTGTGAAGCAATCAACTGTAGATCTGACTAATGCTTGGCTAGCTGGCACAGGAAAAGATGCTCCTGCTGTCTTGCGAAAGCTTGTCAAAGAGTCACAGGATGGATTAATCCGCGCTCTTAAGGTGCAGGTACTAGATAAGTAATTTGTGTAGCGTTGTTATTCGATTGAAGTAATTGCTGAAGACTTCTTCTGCCGTGTGGCAGTGGCAGCATAAGTAAGTACTGATATCACAACAAATAATGCTGTTGGAATTACTACGAATGTAACAATTGTTTCCAGTACTGATAATCCTGGAGCTGAAGTTACTGGGCCTTCAAAAATAGTCATGGCGTAAGTGTAAATTACTTATGCAGTTGCTGCTGCCACACCAAATGGCTGCAAGTACGGCAACCATCTGTGATCTGTGCGACCTGTTCCCAAGATTCTCCATGCCGCCCCCACCGGTTCGCGAGGCAAGGTGCGCAAGCGCCATCCCAACTCTTTCAGGTGCTTATCAGCCTTAACATGGTTGCACTTATGGCAGGCAGAGACAACATTTTCCCAATTGTGCCCACCACCACGACTGCGTGGAATGACATGATCAATAGATGTTGCAGGTGCTGCGCAGTAAACACAACGACCGCCATCGCGAGCAAAGATTGCACGGCGAGATAAAGGAACTGAATGGCGATATGGAATACGAACAAATTTTGTAAGGCGCACAACTGCTGGAAGTGAAACTTGGCCACCAGCAAATCTCAAAATCTCGCCAGAATCTTCAACCATCACTGCTCGGTGATTTAAGACAAGGATCAGCGCGCGACGGTCTGTTATGACACCCAGTGGTTCATAGGTGGCATTTAAAACAAGTGTGCGCGACATATATCGCTCCCGATCTAGCGCCTGGCTGGCACCGATTGGTTTATCTTGCACCAAAACACCCGACCTCGTGGGTATTTCAATGGGGCTTTTAGGTAAAGATTTGGATAAAGTCTCGTCATTATGAGCGACTCTATGCGTAACTTCCTGGAATGGATGGCTGGGACTCCCCTTCGC
>NZ_JBIKSG010000024.1:0-14721 GCF_044348745.1 Candidatus Planktophila sp. | reverse complement strand
TGGGTCGGTAATCAGAGTACGAAATCTGGTTTAGACTCTCGCTTTGCGCCTCGGGGCGTAGCGTAGTGGCTAGCGCGCCTGCTTTGGGAGCAGGAGATCGGGAGTTCGAATCTCCCCGCCCCGACCAGTTTGTCTCGGTTCTTCTTCAATCCCTATAGGAGCAATTAGTGAAAAGTTCAGTCGAAGTTCTATCTCCAACTCGTGTTCGTCTAGATGTTGAAGTTGCTTACTCTGAGCTTGAGTCACATGTAGCTAACGCATACAAAAAGGTTGCATCACAGGTAAACATTCCTGGTTTCCGTAAGGGAAAAATTCCTGCATCAATGATCGATCAGCGTGTTGGTCGCGGAGCTGTCATCGATGAGGCAATCAACACAGCTCTTCCAATCTTTTATGGTCAAGCTGCTCGTGAGCACACAGTTGCTGTGATCGGTCGCCCAGAAGTTGATGTGAAAGAGTTTGTAGATAACGAGAAGCTTGTTTTCTCTGTTGAAGTAGATGTTCGCCCAGAAGTTGTTTTGCCAGATTTCTCAAAGATCACAATTGAAGTTGATGATGTGACAGTTGCAGATGCTGATGTTGATGAGCAGATTGAATCATTGCGCACACGTTTTGGAACACTCACAACAGTTGAGCGCGAAGTTAAGAATGGTGACTTCACTACTCTTGATATGACTGCTTTTATTGATGGTGCAGAAGTTGATGGCGGACAAGCTAATGACATCTCATACGAAGTTGGATCAGACAAGATGATTGATGGTCTTGATGAAGTCCTGATCGGCATGAAGGCCACAGATGTTAAGACTTTTGAAACACAACTTGTTGGCCAGCAAGAAGGCGAAAAGGGTGAAGTCAAGGTAACTGTTAAGGCGGTTAAAGAACGTGAACTTCCACCAGTAGATGATGCATTCGCAAAGCTTGCATCTGAATTCGACACCCTTGCAGAGTTAAAGACAGATTTTGTTGCACGTCTAGAGCGCGTGAAGAAGATGGAACAAGGTGCACAGGCACGCGATCGTCTAGTTGAAAAACTATTGGCAGATAATGAGATTCCGGTTCCAGATAATCTGGTTGAACTAGAAGTAAATGACCACCTTGAGGGCGAAGGCCGTTTAGAAGATGCCGAGCACCGCGCAGAGGTTGATGGTCAGGTTCGTTCATCTCTGAAATCTGATTTCCTTCTAGATGCAATCGTTGCCTCCGAAGATGTTCAGGTCACAGAGATCGAGTTGACTGAGTACTTAGTCCGCACATCTCAGCGTTATGGAATGGCTCCTCAGCAGTTTGCTGAAGAGCTCCAAAAAGCAGGACAGATTCAGCAACTAGTTGCAGAAGTGACTCGAGCAAAGGCGCTGGCATCTGTTTTGGGTCGCATCACCGTTAAGGATGCCTCAGGCAAGGTAATTGACCTGGAAGCTCTGGCACCTAAGGCAAACCCTGCAGATCTAGTCGAAGAGGCTTAATTCCTCTCCTTTCGCTCTGCCCACAGCGAACACAGCACGGTTCACGCATGTATTTCCCATAATCGGGAAGCATTTGGCCTTCTTAATTGTTAAGGTCACTACAGGTAAAAAACGGGAGGCAATTGACGTGGACACAGATAGCAAGATGAAGGACCAGATTTATAACCGCCTGCTTGAAGAGCGCATTGTTTTCTTGTCAGGTGAAGTCCGCGACGATATGGCCAATATGGTCTGTGCGCAGTTGCTTCTTCTGTCATCACTAGATGCCAAGAAAGATATTTTCTTATACATCAACTCACCAGGTGGATCTGTGACTGCAGGCATGGCTGTCTATGACACGATGCAGTTGATTCCTAACGATGTTGCAACTGTTACCTTCGGAATGGCTGCATCAATGGGTCAATTCCTTCTCACATCAGGTGCTAAGGGTAAGCGCTATGCAACAAAGAGCTCTCGCATTTTGATGCACCAACCACTCGGTGGCATTGGTGGAACTGCAATTGACATTCGTATTCAGGCAGAGCAAATGGCTATTACTAAGCAAACTCTTTCAGAGTTAAATGCTTTGCACACAGGGCAATCTCTAGAAAAGATCCTTGCAGACTCAGACCGTGATAACTGGTTTAATGCAACTGATGCAAAAGATTATGGCTTTGTTGATCATGTTGTTACTTCATTGGGACAAATCACTGGAGGGAAAGCGTAATGACTATTCAAGAGATTAATGCACGCTACGTTCTTCCAACAGTTGAAGAAAAGACTGCCTATGGCTACAAGCGACAAGATCCATACACAAAGTTATTTGAAGAGCGCATTATTTTCTTAGGCCAGCCAATTGATGACACAGTTGCAAACGATGTCATGGCCCAGCTTTTAACTTTGGAATCTATGGATCCAGATCGTGACATCATGATCTATATCAACTCACCTGGTGGATCTTTCACTGCACTAACAGCGATTTATGACACCATGCAGTTTGTGCGCCCAGATATCAGCACAATTTGCTTGGGCCAAGCAGCATCTGCAGCAGCTGTGATTCTTGCTGGTGGTGCAAAGGGAAAGCGTTATGCACTTGAGCACTCACGCATTTTGATCCACCAACCTTCTTCAGAAGGTGGCGGACAGGCATCTGACATTGAGATTCAAGCACGAGAAATCGATCGCATCACACGCATGCAAGAAGACCTTTTGTCACGCCATGTGGTGAAGTCATCTGAAGAGATTCGCAAAGATATTGAGCGCGACAAGATTCTTACAGCAGCAGAAGCTGTTGAATACGGAATCATTGATCAAGTACTTGCATCACGAAAGGCAAAGAAGTAACTCTTCTTTACAAATAATTGAAACTATTTGAGCCGGGTTCCCTTTGGTCATATAAGGGATACCGGCTCTTTTGGTTTTCAAACACAATTTTCGTTTTGGGTGCATCAGCATTTCCGATTGCACTCGCCGTAGCAGTTCTTGATGCAGGTGGAACCGCTACTTCATTAGGGCTAATTCTTGGTGCACGTGTTTTATCAGGTGTTGTCTTTGCCCCATTTGCAGGTGTTTGGGCTGACAGGTTGCCTCGCAGATATGTAATGATCGGTGCAGACTTATTTAGATCTGCACTTGTTGTTGTAATGATTTTTGTTTCTACTCCTACCATGCCTCATATCTTTTTGGGGTTAGCCGTTTTCCTTATGGGTGCAGGAGATGCATTTGGTGCTGCCGCGGCTGGGGCAATAATCCCAAGTCTTGTTCCTGACGAAAAACTACCTGCAGCAAATGTTGCTCGAGGTATTGTGGTCAAAAGTGCATCAATTGTTGGCCCCGGTATAGGTGGCGCATCAGTGTTCTTGGTTGGGGCTAGATTTACTTTTATTTTTACAGCTGTTGCTTTTGTATTAGGAACGTACTTTCTCTCCAAAATTAAAGAAGATATCAACGGCCAGAAGCGCGAACAAGAACCATTCATGGTGGAACTTCGCGAAGGCTTGCGTACAGTGCGAGATATTCCGTGGATTGGCGCATTCATCCTGATGGTTTCAGTTCAGTTAATGGTTGTTATTGCCGCCGAAACTGTCTTGCTCCCAGTAATTAGTCGCAGAGAATTTGATTCAAATACGCCATTCGCATTGGCTGCGGCCGCCTTTTCACTTGGCGGTATTCTTTCAGCGTTGCTGTGCGTCAAGATTAAGGTAAAGCACGAAGGCTATGTTTCGATCTTTGTGTGGATGTTCATCATCATCGCTCCACTTTCGTTGGCGTTTCCTGTGTCAGGCACATTTATAGTTGTTGCATATTTGTTTGCGGGATTCTCAGTTGGACCATGGGAAGCCTGGTGGTCTTCTGCAGTGCAACGAGAAGTTCCACAACATTTACAAGGCAGGGTATTTTCAATCGACCACATGGGTTCGGCCGGATTAATGCCCATTGGTATGGCATTGATTGGTCCTGCTGTTGCTTTTTTTGGCGAGAAAGAGTTGTTAATCGGCGCCTCAATTTTCCATGTGCTCATCAGCTTTGCAATCCTTCGAGTCCCTGGCGTTAAGGATATGAAAATGCCAAATACCCCTACTGATTATTCTCACGGCGAACAGAAGTAAGCCTAAAAAACCAAGCACGAATTCACACAAGAACGTAAAATTTGGGCATGACAAGAATCGGTGAAACAAGCGATCTGCTCAAGTGCTCTTTCTGCGGCAAGACCCAGAAGCAGGTTAAGAAGTTGATTGCCGGTCCTGGCGTTTATATCTGCGATGAATGTATTGAGCTTTGTAATGAGATCATCGTCGAAGAACTTACTGAAGCCGCATCTCTTGGCCTTTCTGAACTTCCTAAGCCACAGGCAATCTTTGAATTTCTAGATCAATATGTAATCGGGCAAGATCGAGCAAAGAAGTCTTTATCTGTTGCCGTCTATAACCACTACAAGCGCGTGCAGAGCGGTGAGTCAAAGGGTGAAGGCGCTATTGAATTAGCAAAGTCAAATATCTTGATGCTCGGACCAACTGGTTGCGGCAAGACACTTATGGCTCAAACTTTAGCTCGCATGTTAAACGTTCCATTTGCAATTGCAGATGCAACCGCCCTTACTGAGGCTGGCTATGTTGGTGAAGATGTTGAAAACATTTTGCTTAAGCTTTTGCAAGCTGCAGATTATGATGTGAAGAAAGCGGAAACGGGAATTATCTACATCGATGAGATCGATAAGGTTGCACGTAAATCAGAAAATCCTTCAATTACTAGAGATGTTTCAGGCGAAGGTGTTCAGCAAGCACTGCTGAAGATTCTTGAAGGAACAGTTGCATCTGTTCCACCTCAGGGCGGTCGCAAGCACCCACATCAAGAATTTATTCAGATTGACACAACAAATGTCTTATTCATTGTTGGTGGAGCATTTTCTGGTCTTGAAAAGATCATTGAAAGTAGAATTGGAAAGTCAGGCGTTGGGTTTAACGCTACTTTGCAAGATGCTTCTGAGAAGAACCGCAAAGACATTTTCGCAGATGTCATGCCAGAAGATCTCTTGAAGTTTGGAATGATTCCAGAGTTCATTGGTCGCTTGCCAGTTCTTACAAGTGTGGAGAACCTAGATAAGCCAGCTTTAATGCAGATTCTGACTGAGCCAAAAAATGCTCTTGTGAAGCAATATCAGCGACTATTTAATCTTGATCATGTGGAACTTGAATTTGATGCAGAAGCACTGGATGCAATTGCAGATCTCGCACAGGAACGTGGCACGGGTGCTCGTGGACTTCGAGCAATCATGGAATCTGTGCTCCTTTCGGTGATGTATGAAGTTCCAAGCCGCACAGACATTGAAAAGGTGATTATTACCAAGGAATGCATCACATCTGGTGGCCAGCCAACATTGGTAAATCACACAGGCCCAAAGCGCGCACGAGCAGCAAAAGGTACTGAAGAGAAGAGCGCATAATCTAGACTGCGCACTATGTCTTCAAGCCGTGAATTAGCCTCATCTTTCTCGCCAAACGAGATCGAATCTGCGCTGTATGAAAAGTGGATGAAGGCCGGATATTTCACAGCTGATGCTTCTTCTAGCAAGCCACCATTTTCCATAGTTTTGCCTCCACCTAATGTCACTGGCGTTTTACACATTGGCCACGCACTTGATCAAACTTTGCAGGATTGTTTAACCCGCATGAAGCGCATGCAAGGTTTTGAAGTTTTATGGTTACCAGGAATGGACCATGCGGGCATTGCAACCCAAAACGTTGTAGAAAAACAATTAGCAGTTAGCGGCATGTCACGCCACGATCTTGGTCGTGAAGAGTTTGTTAAAAAAGTTTGGGAGTGGAAAGAAGAATCAGGAGGCGCGATTCTTGAACAGATGAAGCGCTTGGGATCTTCAGTTGATTGGTCAAGAGAACGCTTCACCATGGATGAAGGAATGTCCAAAGCAGTTGTTGCGATCTTTAAGCGGATGTATGACGCAGGACTTATTTATCGCGCTGAAAGAATTATTAATTGGTGCCCAAGGTGTTTGACAGCCTTGTCAGATATTGAAGTTGAGCATCAAGATGATGCAGGTGAATTCGTTCAGATTCGCTATGGCGAGGGTGAGCAAAGCATCGTGATTGCAACTACCCGAGCTGAAACAATGTTGGGAGACGGCGCAGTTGCCGTGCACCCAGATGATCCTCGATACAAACACATGATCGGTTCTGAAGTTTTACTGCCTTTAGTTAACCGAATGATTCCGATTATTGCTGATGAATTAGTTGATCCTGACTTTGGAACAGGCGCAGTAAAAGTGACTGCAGCACATGATCCAAATGACTTTGAGATGGCGATGCGCCACAACGTTCCGTTTGTTGTGATCATGAACGAACACGCCGTAATGGATGGAACTGGCACAGAGTTTGATGGCATGGATCGTTTTGATGCTCGCGTAGCCGTAGTTGCAAAGTTAAAGGAAATGGGCCGAGTTGTTGCTGAAAAGCGTCCATACATGCACGCAGTTGGACATTGTTCTCGTTGCGATACAACCGTTGAGCCACGTTTATCAAAGCAGTGGTTTGTAAATGTCGCACCTATGGCAAAGGCATCTGCCGATGCTGTTAGAAGTGGTGAAGTAACAATTGAACCTGAAGCACTCGCTCCTCGTTACTTTGAGTGGGTCGACAACATGCACGACTGGTGTATTTCGCGTCAGTTGTGGTGGGGTCACAGAATTCCTGTTTGGTATGGACCAAATGGTGAAGTACAAGTTGTAGGTCCTGATGAGACCGCACCTGCTGGTTGGACACAGGATCCAGATGTATTAGATACCTGGTTCTCCTCTGGTCAATGGGCATTTTCAACATTTGGTTGGCCAGAAAAGTCAGCAGATCTTGCAAAGTTCTATCCGACATCTGTCCTTGTTACAGGCTATGACATCTTGTTCTTCTGGGTTGTGCGCATGATGATGATGTCAACATTTGCAATGGATGGTGTTGCACCATTTAAGACAATCATGTTGCACGGTTTGGTACGTGATCAATTTGGTAAGAAGATGTCCAAGAGTCGTGGAAATGTTGTGGATCCAATTGAATTCATGGATAAGTACGGCGCAGATGCGTTGCGCTTTACCTTGGCACGCGGTGCCAATCCAGGGACAGACCAAGCACTTGCAGAAGACTGGATCGGTGGATCACGTAACTTTGCAACTAAGTTATGGAATGCAACTCGCTTTGCAATGATGAATGGCGCAACAGTTGCCGGTGATCTCCCACCTGTTGATTCCTTGAATGCAATCGATAAGTGGATTCTTAGTTGTCTTTCAGAAACCGTTCAAGAAGCAACCGATCTCTTGGAAAAGTATGAATTCGCTCGGGCATGCGAGTTGATGTATCACTTCGCATGGGATGACCTGTGTGACTGGTACCTAGAGCTTTCTAAAGAAGCTTTTGCTTCAGGTAATGCTGAATCAAGTAAGCGAGTATTGGGATATGTACTCGATCAACTATTCCGTTTAATGCATCCAGTTATGCCTTTTATTACAGAGCAGATGTGGACCACGCTGACCGGGGGAGAGTCCTTAGTGATTGCGCAATGGCCACAAGCCCATGCTGCCCATATTGATAAAAAGGCAGAAAAGCTTGTTTCTGAGCTTCAAGAGATCATCACTGAGGTGCGCCGCTTCCGTAATGATCAAGGTATTAAAACTTCACTCAAGATTCCTGGCCGCATTCTGGCAACAGGTGAAATTGCACAATATGCATCAGCGGTGGCATTTGTAGTTCGAATGGAGCTTGGGGACATCACACCGAGTGCAAAATGTGAAGCAGCAGGAGTCACTATTGAATTTGATTTAACAGGATCAATTGATGTGGCAGCAGAGCGCGCTCGACTTGAAAAGGACCTTGCTACAGCCCAAAAGGATAAGCAAACCGCTGAAGTGAAGTTGAATAACCAAGGTTTCATGGCTAAAGCACCAGCAGAAGTTGTTGTTGAAATTCGCGAACGTCTTGAAAAGACAACTGCAGATATAGAACGTGTATCTGCCGCATTAGCAGCATTGCCACAATCATGATGATTTCACCAGATGATCAAGAAAGAGTTGATGCCATTGAGCAGGCATTACTTGCGCGTTGGCCTGAAACACGTATTGCGCCGACCACAGAACGCATTGCTGCACTCGTAGATCTTTTAGGATCTCCTCAATTAACCTATCCAACGATTCACATCGGTGGAACAAATGGCAAGACAACAACAACACGAATGATTGATTCTTTGCTATTTGCACATGGACTTCGCACAGGGCGCTTTACGAGTCCGCACCTTGAAACGTATCGGGAGCGTATTGCAATTAACGGTGAGCCAATTGATCCTAAGGAATTAATCTTTTCCTATAACGATATTGCTGCCTACCTAGATTTAGTCGACACAAAATTTGAGCATCCCATTTCATTCTTTGAGGCAATCACTGCATTAGCTTTTGCGGCCTTCGCAGAGCACCCAGTTGATGTGGGAGTAATTGAAGTTGGCATGGGCGGACAGTGGGATGCAACCAATGTTGTCGATGCTGATGTTTCAGTAATCATGCCTATCGGTTTTGATCATATGGAGTACCTGGGTAACACTTTGCATGAGATTGCCTCTACCAAAGCAGGAATTATCAAAGAGGGCGGCTTTGTAGTCCTAGCCCAGCAAGAGCATGAGGCAGCAAAAGAGTTAATCCGAAAGGCTGCTGAGGTAGGCGCAGATGTTGTTCGTGAAGGCATTGAATACTCAGTTGCTTCACGCGCAGTTGCTGTCGGAGGACAGTTGTTAACTATTCAAGGTATTCACGATACTTACGATGAAATCTTCCTGCCACTACATGGTCGTCACCAAGCAGCAAATGCCGCATCAGCACTGGTTGCAGTGGAAGCCTTCTTTGGAGATCAACCTCTAGATATTGAAGCAGTTCGTGCTGGCTTTGCCGCTGTCACATCACCTGGACGATGCGAAATTGTTCATCGTGAACCAACTGTCATTCTAGATGCCGCACACAACCCACATGGTGCAAAAGCACTAGCTGATACCTTGCTCAATGAATTCAACTTTGATGAAATTATTGCTGTTGTGGGTGTATTTGGAGATAAAGATGCCACTGGAATACTTCAAGAACTAGAACAGATCGTTGACCATGTCATTGTCACCCAAAGCTCGTCTTCAAGAGCAATGCCATCTTCTGAATTGGAAAAGATTGCCTCAAAGATTTTTGGAGCCGATCGTGTCTTTGAAGTTTCAGATTTAGCTACAGCCTTAGATAGAGCGGTTGGAGATGCTGTCAGACCGTTGAGTGAAGACACGGTCGGAATAATCGTTACCGGTTCTGTCGTAACAGTTGGCGAAGCACGAACATATCTGCGGAAGAAGTTTTCTAAATGAAAATTCTCGGAGCATCAGTTTTGATTGCTGAAAGCATGACCATGGGTTTTGCAATACTCATTGCAATGAAAGACCAATCCCAGGCCGCAATCATTTATGGCTGCATGGTTTCATTCTTGTTATTTGTGGCTGCAGCTCTTGTGCGCCGGCCCGGAGGATTTGTATTTGGATCATTGATGCAAATTGCGATGATTGCCTTCGGTTTCATCGAGCCCTCCTTCTTCATAATTGGGGTGGTTTTGATTGGTCTTTGGGTGGCAGCCATCGTTGTGGGCCGTAAGGGTGAGGCCGCTCGCGCTGCCTTGCTGGCTGCGGGTCCGAAAAAACCCTAATAGACTGAGCGGGTGAGTACAGAAAAGACACTTATCCTCGTTAAGCCCGATGGCGTTGCCCGCGGTTTAGTTGGCGAGGTTATTTCGCGTATTGAAGCAAAAGGATATGCAATTGATTCTTTGCGCATGCTCCAAGCGGATCGTGCATTACTAGAAAAGCATTACGCCGAACATATTGGTAAACCATTTTACGAACCATTAGTTGAGTTCATGATGTCTGGACCTATCGTTGCAATAGTTGCTTCTGGTAATCGAGTCATCGAAGGATTCCGGTCATTGGCTGGAGTAACAGATCCAACTGTTGCAGCACCAGGAACTATCCGTGGAGATCTAGCCCGCGATCAAGGAACCAAAGTTGTGCAGAATATTGTTCACGGCTCTGATTCACCAGAATCAGCTGCACGTGAAATTGAAATTTTCTTCCCCAATAAGTAATCCCCGCAATAAGTACAAGGAGTAAAGATGTCACAAGGAAGCAGAATGTCTTTCATTGGTCGCGATATGGCCATTGACCTAGGAACTGCAAACACGCTTGTTTATGTGCGTGGGCGTGGCATTGTTTTAGATGAGCCATCTGTTGTTGCAATCAACAACGATACTGGCGGAATTTTAGCTGTCGGTCTTGAAGCTAAGAAAATGATCGGTCGTACTCCTGGCAATATTGTTGCTATCCGTCCACTCAAGGATGGCGTTATTGCAGACTTCGACACTACTGAGCGTATGTTGCGCTACTTCATCCAAAAAGTGCACCGTCGTCGTTACTTGGCAAAGCCAAGAATTGTCGTGTGTGTGCCGTCAGGCATTACAGGTGTTGAGCAGCGCGCAGTTAAAGATGCGGGTTATGCCGCGGGTGCACGCAAGGTTTACATCATTGAAGAGCCAATGGCTGCAGCAATTGGTGCTGGACTTCCAATTCATGAGCCAACGGGCAACATGGTTGTAGATATCGGTGGCGGTACTACTGAAGTAGCTGTTATTTCACTGGGTGGAATCGTTACAACGGGATCTATTCGAGTTGGTGGAGATGCCCTAGATCAAGCGATTATCAATTGGATTAAGCGCGAATACTCCTTGCTTTTGGGAGAGCGCACAGCAGAAGAAATCAAAAAGCGCATCGGATCTGCTTATCATTTTGCTGATGAACCTGATGCTGAGATTCCAGGACGCGATTTAGCAACGGGTCTTCCAAAGACAATCGTTGTTACTGCTGCTGAAATTCGCAAGGCACTGGAAGAGCCCGTAAATGCAATTGTTAATGCAGTTAAGAACACTTTGGATAAGACACCTCCAGAGCTCGCATCAGATTTAATGGATCGCGGAATTGTTCTTACCGGTGGTGGAGCACTTCTCTTGGGTCTTGATGAACGTCTTCGCAAAGAGACTGGTCTTCCAATCCACGTGGCAGATGATCCGCTACGCGCTGTTGTTATTGGTACCGGAAAGTGCATTGAAGAGTTTGAAGCACTTGAGAAGGTTCTAATCTCCGAGCCTCGTCGATAAGGTCTTTCGTAAATGCGTAACGGAGGACGCGCACGGTTGTTATTGGTGACTTTGATTGTCACTTCCTTGTTCCTAATAACTCTGGACCTGCGCGGCGTTAAGGTGATTGACGGCTTCAAGCAGGCCACACAGACCGTTATGTCTCCTTTTCAACGAGCAGGTAGTGCAGTACTGACTCCGGTAAAGAACTTCCTTTCAGATGTTACACATTTAGGACGAACCCGTAATCAAATTGAGAAACTTGAAGCTGAGAACGCAAAGTTAAGGTCTGAACTCATAAATCGTCAGAATGCTGATGCACAGCTAGAGCAACTTAAAGATATTTTGGATTTAGCAGGAACTGCTGGCTACAAGATAGTTAACGCCAAAGTAATTAGCCAAGGCTCAAGTCAATCCTTTTCGCAAACAGTAACGATTGATATTGGAAGTAATGCGGGCATTAAAAAGAATATGACCGTCTTGTCTCAATATGGAATTGCTGGTGTTGTGAAAGATGTTTATCCAAACTCAGCACTAATTCAATTGGCAAGTGATCCAAGCTTTAGAATTGGTGCACGTATTGCAGGTACGCAACAAATAGGAATTCTCACAGGACGTGGAACCCAGTCTGCAAGCCTGCAATTATTGGATAACTCGACTAACGTTAAAGAAGGCGACATTCTGCTTTCTCGCGGCAGTATCGCCAACCGTCCCTTTGTTCCAGGTGTTCCATTGGGGTATGTGACAAGTGTTGATAATTCAGCTGGAGCAATAGCCCAGACCGCAACTATTCGTTACTACACAAACTTTTCCTCTTTAGGTGTGGTTGCAATTGTCCTCAGCGCGTCTGGATCAAATCCAGGAGATGCACTTGTTCCAGTTAAGCCACGTGTTACTCCAATTCCTACTGTGACGGTTTTTGTAACCCCATCACCAACACCTACTAAGTAAACGCCATGTCGATTCGTCAAATATCAGTAGCCTCCACCGTCCTCCTAATGATTTATGTTATTCAGGAGTCGGTTGTCTCTCAGCTTCGCTTACCTGGTGGTGGCTTTTCCATTTTGTTAATTTTTGCATTGACCTGGGCTGTGTTAAGTGAAACAGAAGTTGCAGCGGTCATTGGTTTTGCAGCTGGCTTTTTAATGGACTTATCTCAGACCGCGGCTGGTCCTTTTGGTCAATGGACGCTGATTATGTTGCTTGCCGGTTATGCAATTTCCTATATCGGTTTTGGTGACGACAATGTTCAAGCAAATGCCATAGGGATTATCTTTTTTGTAGTCATCGCAAATTTCTTAGTGGAAGTTGCCTATTTAGCGACTGCGGCACTTCTTGGTGTCTCATTAGGTTCATTTGTTCAGATTCTGATCACCTTGGTAGGAATGAGTATTTGGACACTTCTGATTTCTCCACTTATGCTCCCAGCATTTACTCGATTACACGCAATGATCTTTGATTCTCGGTCAGCGCTATGAACAACAAATCACGTCTTTCCTTACTAGTCGTTCAGATACTTATTATCTCTTTGATGACAGCACTGTTTGGACGTCTGTTTTATCTACAAGTTGCGGCAGGTCCCAAGTACCGGGAAGCGGCGCTGAGTATCCAAAGCCGAGATGTGGTGGCTCCTGCAACTCGCGGTCTAATCGTTGATGGCTATGGGGTTCCTTTAGCAATGAATAAGGCTGGCCTGGCCATCACAATCGATCGAATTGCAATTGATAAGTTAGAGGATAAAGGCGTTAGCGTTATGAAGCGTTTAGCTGCCCTTTTAAATCTTAAGTATGAAGATGTTTATCAAAACACTCGCCTGTGTGGCGAACTTCCTAAGGGAAAGAAAGCTGGATGCTGGCAGGGTTCTAGATACCAACCGATTCCTATCACAAAGTCTGCAGATCCAGATATTGCACTTCAAATTGTCGAACGCTCCGATGCATTCCCAGGTGTTGATGCACAACCAGTTGCAATTAGAAATTATCCAAGTTATTTAGATGTAAATGCTGCCCACGTCTTGGGATATGTGGGACCACTCACGGAATCAGATTTATTGGAATCAAACAGTAAGCAGTACTTCCGTAGTGAAACTATCGGTAAGTCTGGGTTGGAAATTCAATACGACTCTTTCCTTCGTGGCGAGCCAGGTATTCGGACAGTTATTGTTGATCGAAAAGAATCCATCACACGTGAGAGCCAAAATACAAAACCGGTTCCTGGTGATCACCTTGTAACAAGTTTGGATGTTCGCTTACAAGCGGCTACCGAAAAAGCTTTGAAAGATGCCGTTCTACGTGGCCGTGCTAATGGCTACACATCTGATTCAGGCGCAGCCATTGTTATGGATGTTAAAACTGGACAAATTCTGGCCCTTGCTTCATACCCAACTTATGACCCAAATTCATGGGAAAAAGGTTTAACCGTTCAGCAAGCGTCAGATTTGTTTAGTGAAAAGAAGTCAGTACCCGCACTTAACCGAGCAATTCAGGGCTTGTTTGCACCGGCTTCCACCTTCAAAGTTGTCTCAGTTGTTGCCGCAGCAGATGCTGGATATGACATCAATGCAAATTATGACTGTCCTTCTCAGGTGCAGGTTGGAACCAGAGCCTTCCAAAACTTTGATAGTAAAAATCAAGGAAGAATGGACATGAAGAAGGCAATTGCTGTCTCATGCGACACCATTTGGTACCAGATTGCCTTTGATGAATGGCTCCGAGATGGTGGGTTAAAGCCAAAATCTAACCCTAATGATTACTTCTTCAAAGCTGCCCAAGCCTTTGATATCACTGAAAAGGTAGGAATTGATCTTCCATCTGAGTCACGTTCTCGACTTGCTGATCGTGCATACAAAAAGAGATGGCACGATCAGAATAAAGATTTCTATTGCAACTACAAAGATCGCGCTACTAAGGCGCAGCAGACACCATTTCTATTGCAGTTAGCTGCTGAAAACTGTGTGGATGGGGACAAGATCCGCGCAGGAGATGCGGTGAATTTTTCAATTGGTCAAGGTGACACCGTTGTTACTCCACTTAAGTTAACCCAGATGTATGCGGCAATTGCAAACGGTGGAACTATTTGGCAGGCAAGTATTGCAAAGGCGGTTGTTAAAACTGACGGAACTGTGGTCGAGACGTTCACCCCAGCCAAACTTGGCACTTTAGATGTTGAAGCATCAACAATTAAATTCTTACAGCAATCACTGCGAGAAGTTGTTGTTAGCGGAACAGGTGCAGGAGCATTTGCAGGTTTTCCAATTGAGATCAGCGGTAAGACTGGAACAGGTCAGGTCTTTGGAAAAAATCCTGATGGATCTTTAAAAGATGACACTTCTTGGTTTGCATCGTATGCACCAAGTGATAATCCACGATATGCAGTTGTCATGATGGTTGGGCAAGGTGGATTTGGTGCTTCAACATCTGGTGTTGGTGTTCGACAGATTTATGAAGCACTCTTTGGAGTCTCAGGTAATAAAATTATTCCTGGCGCGGCGTTGTTCCCTGAAGGAAAGCCACCTATGCAATTGCCTAAGATTTCACCTGCAACCAAGCCAAAGGAGACGGGTAAGTGAGCTCCATACAAGCTCG